>JANNEQ010000199.1:0-9150 GCA_031378885.1 Flavobacteriales bacterium | reverse complement strand
TCGAAGTTCATTCATGCGCAATCCACCGGCATAAGCAAAGGCCAGCAGAAAGCGGTGCTTGAGCGTTCTGGGTGCCGCGAATAGTTCTTTGCACTCTTCTTTGCTCATTACCACTGGAAGTTTTTCTTCCTTTTTGATGCTCGGCATAGCTATGGCTTGTTCTTCCATTCCGAATAACCTGAACCAATGCCTTAGGCCATAAACGGCTTGCTTAAAATAGCTCAAGGACAGTTTTTCATGCACGGTCATTCGATACAAATAGCCGTTAATCTCTTCTACCGAAATCAGGTGCGGAACCCTGCCAAAATGCAGAGCGATGGTTGCCAGACTTCGTCCATAATTGCTAATGAGACTCTTGCTTTTCTGGTCGATACTCACCCGTTGGACAAAGTGTGCAAAGGCTTCTGAAAACCCTGGGACATTGTCTTTGGCTTGTTTTACCAGTGTGTTGTACTGGCGTTGGTTGATGGTCATAAATTTTGATGGTATTAATTATGACATCTTCTACGAAGGACAACACTATTGGTGTATAATTGCGTCTGGATAGGCTACCGAAGGTTCGGTTCAACAGCGGGTTTGGCAAAAGTGGCGGTTCAGTGGTTAATTGAACATTTGTGCTTCGTATCAAGTGCAGTGCTGGCAGACAGTTTTATGCTCCGAAATCGCCAACTTCTTAAACCCACAAACCGTTATCAGCAACCCTATGACGACAGTGCAAACATTAACCGACAGTGCTAAAATGGACGACAGAGAAAATTTCGGACAAGCCGTTTGGCTATCCTTCGCAAAGGCAAAAGAGAAGCAACCCGACACACAAGCCAACGCAAGTTGCTTCACATTTGCCTTTGCCCTCCGCACCCGAATACCGACAGCAATCGTTACATTTGACTAACACTTTTTATGACTAATAATGCTAAACAGAATTGTAATAATAAATTCGGAACTCTATGCTAAAGCCAGTATTCACATTGGCGACAATGCAAGTATTCAGATAACTGCCGAAAACAATGTTGGGAAAAGTTCATTCTTAAATACTCTCAATTTTCTTTACATCACGGACAAAGACCAAATGCGATTTGAAGATAACCGCAAGTTATCTGATTCAATGAAGCATTACTTTGACGGGACAAGTTTGCACAGCTTTATTGTCTTTGAGATATTTAAAAATGGCTACTACTGTATTTTAGTAAAAGCAACACCAGAAAACACAATTGAGTATTACAAAATAAACGGAGAGTATAAAGAGAACTTTTTTATCCAGACATCGGCAGACGGTTTCAAAGCGAAGAAATGGGAAAATATTTTACAAGAACTCACAAACGACAACCCAACCGACCCGCCAACTCTATTGAAAAGCGAAGAGCTTTACAACCTTGTTTACAATTCCGACAAAAACAAAAATCCAGTTGTTTGGATTAAAAGAGAAGTAAAAAGAAAGGGCAGAGCCCTTTCTAATAGCTTCACTGATATTTACAAACACCTCATTAAGACCAGTGAGATAAACGAGAAATCTTTTAAGAACGCTTTACTTATTGCCGACAACAAGCAAGATACTTTACTGAATGTCTTTACCAATTCAAGTTTTGATAAGATAAATGAGTTTGAAAAAAAGAAAACTCATTTGGACAATCTTAGAGCCGTAACGCTTGATTTTGAAAAATTAAAACTTCTCAATGATACTTTCATTGCAGAAGAAAAAGTTTTAGGAAAACTAAAAAATACTTTCTTCAAAAAGTTTGATGCAGTAGAAAAAGATTTGTCCGACAAAACAGCAACGGATAGTTTACTTTCAATTTCAATCCGAACCCTTGACACCAAGATAGATATAACACTAAAGAATGAAAGAGATGCTTTGATTACGGACAAAGCAAACTTCAATTCCCAAATTACAACTGCAACAAACGCCAATGTAGAACTTGATAAGCAACTAAAAGAAGTTGAACACTACGAACCAACAGACGACCATTTAATGTTTCAAGGCTTGATTACTAAAGCAGAAACGGAAGACCAGCAACGAATAGAACTTGAAGCACAGCTTACACAATTAGAAAGAAGCAAATTCACTTTGGTTGAGGTTGAGAAATCAATTAAAACTTTGGAAGGAGAAATTACCGCTGACGAAAATTCTATTACAGAGTTTGACAACTTGCTTTATCAAAACATTTCGGCTGACCCCGAAATAATTAGAAAAACATATTGGCTTTTGAATAGCAATGTTGCCAATCTTGATAAAGAAAAAATCAAAAAGAAAATCAGCAAAGCTGATTTTCTTTTGACTTTTTTTGACGGCAGCATTGATGTGAGCAGTCTTGATATTAAGCCACTACCCACAATTAAAGAACTTCAAGAAGCAGTTAATACAAAGAAGAAAGAGTTAGCAGAAAAGAAAATCCAATTAGATGCTATCAAAAATCAGAACACTTTGCAAGGCAGCATTGACACTCTTAAAAAATCAATTTCTGATACCAATGCTTTGATTATAAAGGTTAGAAACAAACCAAACTTACTTCTGACAAAATCAGAGAATGAAACCTTAATAAATATCACACTCAAAAAATCCGTTACCGATACTCAGTTAAAAATTGATAACAAGGACGCTGAAATAAAAAAGGAGAAAGAAGCATTAGAGTTAAAGAAAAAGGAAAAGAAACAACACGAAGATGATTTGAAGAAATACAAAAATCAGTATCAGAATTTTCAAGACAGAACCGACATTTATGAGATAGAGGAAATTTTGGATGAGCCATTTGAAAAACTTTATGAAAAGTTCTCAAAGACTTACAATGCCTTTGCAGGAGTTGAAGGCACAAGAGAAAGAAGAAAAGATTTGAAAGATTCTATCAACTTAAAACTGAAAAAAGACATTCAGGACATCAAGCAATATATTAGAGAAGTTGAGGAAGAAATAAGCAACATACCTCAAATGGACAAGGTTATAAGCAACTTGCTGGACACACTTTCTTATGAGATTGGAAGCCCAACATTTTCCTTTCTAACAGCGTTCAATGACTTCAAAACTTTCGTTTACAAAAGCTACAATTCAAAGCTGGCTGAATATCCAGTTTCAAATATTCAAAGTGTAAAAGTAAAAATCATTGAAGCCGAAGAATTGATAAAGGACTTGGACAGAATTTCAAAATTGAAATTTTCAAGCGGCTTAGACTTTGACAACACATATACCGAAAGCAAAAAAGCACTTGAAAGGCAGTTAACCGAAAGCAAAGGAAAACCAATTGAAATTTACGACCTGTTCACTATAAAAGTTGAGATAACAAAGGCGACAGGAGAATCAGAGGAAATTGATTTATCAAAACAAGTTCAGTCAAGGGGAACAAACATTGTTTTGAAACTTTACCTTTTCCTAAATATCTTAAAAGACTTAGTTCAATCAGCGAATGAAAACAAAGTTGTGATTTATGTTGATGAATTGGATGCAATCGGACAAAAGAATGTGAAGCATTTAATACAGTTCTGTAAGGACAATAATTTCATTCCAATTTTTGCAGCACCAAGAAAAGTTGAAGGCATACAGAAATACTATATGATTAAAGAGCCGTTGAATAAAAACAAAAATCAAAAGCCGAAAATTACTTTCGGTGAATTACAATCTTTCCCAGTAGTTTATAGAAATGCAGAATAAAACTTTCAAAAACTTTGTAAAGAAAATTTTAGACGAAGGCAAAATAAGTGCTTCGCAAGTTGGCAATTCAATAAAGCGAACAAGCGATTTCACAACCTTGATAAATGGCGGTTTCATTCAACACTTGCCAGCAAAGACAGGAGGCGGAAGTTTTTACACGAAAAATAAAGAAGCATTAGAAAAATATTTTGCGGACAAGTTTCCAGGCGAAAACGAAAATGTTTTTACAGCAGTCGGCAATGTAAATTCTATGCGGAACACAAAGGCAGGGAAACGAGAAAGTCAGAATGTGATTTTAATTCGAGGACAAGAAACAGTTTTGCTGAATGGAATTGAAACAGACTTGAAAAAATACACCGATGCTTACGGAACTTTTTCAGCTACGCTGAAAAAGTTGGAAGCAAACAAAGTTTGCTTTGTAGAAAATTTAGATTCCTACTTATTAGCGGAGCAAGTAATCAAGAAAGGATTTGTGTTCATACACACTTACGGAGGAATAGGAAAATCAGTTGTCAGCAAAACAAAAGCGAAAGAGATTTTAGTTTTTCCTGATTACGATTTCAAAGGGTTGCACAATTATTTACTTGTGAAAAGTGTTTTTTCAAACACACAATTATTCGTTCCGAATAATTATGAAACACTTTTGGAAACTAAGTCAAGAACCATTAAAACAAAGCAAGGCAGAACACAACAACCAAGTAAAATAGTTTTGGAATGTGAAGAAGAAATTGTTGTGAAAATCAGAACTGATATTTTTAAGATAGGACATTTTGTAGAACAACAAGCAATATTCAAATGAGTAACTTAAATCTTTCGGGAAAAGACATACTCAATTTTTTATTGAGGCACTACGAGTTTGTTCAAATGGCTTTCAATTCCAGCAAGCCCGATTTCATTATTGATTCCGACAAATTCCATCATTTAATAAACGAATACAACACAAGCAGCGAAAGCAAGATTTCAATTTCAAGAATTACAACCGACTTGAAATTTTGCAGACAACTATCAACAGGCGAATACAAGTTAAACGGCAATTACACAACATTTTTAGAATTCATCTTTGATGATTTCGTTTTGGACTTACCCGACACTTTAAAGAACAGGTATCAAGCAATTTTCAATCACTTCACCAACTTACAAGTAGAGCCAAGCGAAATGAAAATCATTTTGCTTGTTCAGGAGATTATTAAAGAAGTTGAAAATTTCCTAAACGATATAGGAAGGCAGACTGTTAGACTTTTAAGAGATACAGAATCCTTAAAAGTAAATGCTGAAAATCATTCTGATTTTACATTGCGAATCCAAAAAGCAAACTATTGGATTGACGAATACATTATTCCGTTAAACGCCATTCTTGACAAAGACCACCCTAACTCTGTTGTAAATGCAATCATTCAAGTGCAACGCTATACAAGTGAGAAAAGAATTTTGGCGGACGGTTACGAGCTAAGAAGAGAATTTGAAAAACTTTACGCTTGTGTTGTAAATGCAAAAGCTGAATTAGATGAAACGCTTCGGATGCTTACGAGAGATTTATTGCCGCTACTGGATAGAATAAAAACGGATTCAATAATCCTAAGTGGCTTTTATCATTTCGTGGAAAACATTGACCAACCAGAAAGCTATATTGTTGCTTTGCCTGATTTATTGCGTAGGACAAAAGGAAATGTTTTATCAAAAGCATTTGGTAGCGAAGCAGAATTCTATATTGACCAATTCAGCTATCAAACGGCTGAAATTTTATACGAAGAAGAAAACGAAGAAATAGAGTGGTTGCCTGATGCAAGCCATTTCAAAGAACAGCTTTTAAAAGAAAAGGAAGTTGGAAACTTTTATCAATGGTGCTTTGATTCTTTGAAAGAACACACCGACAACATAACTCTTGCAAAGTTTTTCACTGTTTCAAATTTGATTTTGGAAGAAGATTTAGTAGCCGAGTATAAAGAAGAAAACCGATTTGAAATACAGCTTTCAGACGCAATTTTACAAATGCCTAAAGTCAAAATATATGAGAAGTTATCCAATTGAGCATAAAGAAATTGTAAGCCAACTTTTGGACGGTAGGTTTATTATTTACCCAAATCCAATGTTTGCAGTTATTCAAACACAGGAAGACGAATACAAAGAGTTTTTCAAAGAGTCTTATGGCTTTGATTTAAACATTGATTCAGAGTTTGCTTACCTATCTTCAAATGAAGTAACCGAAAAACGAACAAGAGATTTTACTTTGTTTCTTGCTATGCTTTGCAGAGAGTTAGACTACAGCGGAAAAAACTTTAGAGATTCTATTGAGTTAGCAACCTTTGACATTGCAGACACAGAAAAACTTTTGAGACAATCTTCAAAGTGGGAGATTTTAGAAAAGACATCAATTGCTGATTTTGATAAATTTATTGGGACTTGGCACACTAAAAATGTTCTAAAACGGACAGGTAACCAATTCAAATTTACAAAGGCAGTAAAACTATTTTTTGAGTTTGCTGTAAACGTTGCAAATGCTAAACTTAAAGAACAGCAAGCACTATGACAATGACTGCAAACAACGCCAACGCTTTTGCAAGCACATTTTATTTTTTGCAACCACACAAGACAACGCTAAAAAATAAAAAGAGCTTGCAAGCCATCGCACCCGACAATGCAAAGGTTCAGTGCAAACTTGACACGACACCACTTCGGACGGACAGAAGGGCAGCTGATAACATATAAGGCTTAAACGAAGTTCCACTTCGATTTAAGCCTGTGTTGAACGACCCTTCGGTAGGGGCATCGAAGGGACAAGTTTGCGTTATGGGGATTGAATAACTTTGGCGTCAATCTCACAGAAAGTGAGGCGTCTTTGAGAAGGACAAACTGCATCATTTTTGTCCGTTCCTCAGGTCAACAGGATGGTTAAGCGCCCAAAAGTCCTGTATTCGATTCATGGAGAAATATTTTATTTTTTGGCTTGAGGTCAAGAGGTTTTGAGTATTTTTATCGCATAAGTATTAACGACGGGTTGGGGAATTTTTTTCACAACCTGTCCCGCCAAAAGCTGGAGTCAGCCGTTGGCAGCAAGCTTACGAGCAGTCATTCCCTATTTAATTGTATATCTTCATCACTTAAAAATTAAACAATGGCCAATACACCCCATATCGGAATAGAAGACCCAAAACTCTTGATTAAAGTAAAATTGGATGACAGCGATATGAATGAGAGCTGCGGCATCCAATCAATATACGTAAATCATACCATCAATAAAATATCAACGGCCGAACTGGTTTTAACCGGCAATGTTGAAATTGACTCGGGCAATATACCAATTACAGACAGTGGTGATTTTAATCCCGGAAAAAGAATAGAAATATTTGCCGGCTATGATGGTCTGGAAAGCAGTAGTATTTTTAAAGGCATAATAGTTAAGCACAGCGTGAAGCTCGATGCCGAAACATCCTTTTTATTTGTTATAGAATGTAAGCATGAGGCTGTAAAAATGACCTACAACGAAACAGAAAGGTATTTTGAAAACCAGACAGACGATGCGATTATAAAAAGTGTGATTGGAGATTACGACATCTGTTGTACCGTTGGCTCCTGTTCAGAAACAAATGCCTGTTCATTTCAGAAAACATCAACCGACTGGAATTTTATATTATCCCGCTGCGACTTTAATGGTTTCATTGTAACACTGGATGGAAACTCAGGAATGGTGCTGGATAAACCTGCTGTTTCAGGTTCGGCAGTATTAAAAATAGAAGCAGGCATTTCCATGATGGCCTTCGAAGGAACTTTAGATGCCGAATTTCAGCCTTCGGGTGTAATTGCTTCGGCATGGGATCCGAAAACACTTACATTAATTAAAACCACTGCAGCAGAGCCTGCTGTAAATCGCCAGGGTAATATAGTGCCAAAGGACCTGCCCTCAAAACTTACCAGGGATGAGCTGAATCTTGTTTCCGCTACCCCAATGACCAATGCAGCACTGCAACAATGGGCCGATGGTACTTTGTTGCGTAAAAGGTTAAGTGCATTTAAAGGAACGGTAAAATATATTGGCAATGCACTTGCTAAAACCGGTAGTATTATAGAAATTGATGGAGTAGGAAAAAAGCTGAGCGGTGAAGCATTTGTATCGGGTGTAACTCATGTAATTGATTCGCAAACATGGATTACAACTGTTTCTTTTGGCCTTGATAAAGAGGGGATACATGACAGTCCCGGATTTTCCTATCCGCCCGCAATGGGCCAGCTACCAGCTATACAGGGCCTGCAGTTGGGAATTGTAAAGCAAATCGACCAGGATCCGGATGATCTTTACAGGATCCGGCTTGAGTTACCTTCTGTTTCAGAAAAGCCGAATAATACCTGGGCGCGCATGGCACATTATTATGCATCAAATAATTCCGGTTCTTTTTTTCTTCCCGAAATTGGTGATGAAGTAGTATTGGGTTTTCTGGATAACGATACCAGGTTTCCTGTAATTCTCGGCTCCTTATACAATGGAAAAAATGCCCCGGCATATGCGCCTGAGACAAAAAATAATACCAAGGCATTTGTTACACGTACCAATATGAAAATTGAATTCGATGAAGACAAAAAGAATATTAGCATACTTACTCCCGGTAATAATTCAATTGTGATAAGCGATGATGGCAAATCAATAGAAATTAAAGATCAGAACAGCAACAGAATTAAATTAAGTACTGATGGTATTTTGATTGACAGTGCCAAAGACGTAAAAATTTCTGCTCAGGGAAATATTACCATGGACGCCATGGCAAATGTTTCTGTAAAAGCAAGAACTGATGTCGCATTAAAAGGTTTGAACATAAACGCCTCGGCCGGTATTGGTTTTACCGCCAAAGGGAACGCTACTGCCGAATTATCGGCATCCGGGCAAACAACGGTGAAAGGCGCAATAGTAATGATAAACTAATAACTAAAAAAGCATTATGGGAAACCCCGCTGCAAGATTAACTGACATGCATGTTTGCCCGATGGAAACACCGGGCCATCCTCCTGTTGCCCATGTTGGTGGCCCCATAGTTGGGCCAGGAGCACCGACAGTATTGATAGGAAAAATGCCTGCCGCTGTTTTAGGCGATAACGCAGTATGTGTTGGTCCGCCGGATTCAATTATCAAAGGATCGGCAACGGTAATGATATGCGGTAAACCCGCAGCCAGAATGGGAGATACAACTGCTCACGGGGGCTCAATTGTTTTGGGATTTCCAACAGTTTTAATAGGTGGCTGACAAATATCTTTATGAAAGCCGGCAGCTAACAAAAGTATTGCTGTCAAGCGGGACTGGACAAACAAAGGTCTGCAGTTTTGAATCGCTGTACTTTAGTTCGGGCTTGACGAATAACTATTTGGCTTCAGTGGTTGTATTGTATCCCCCCGCTCAAGCCCGTTCTAAAGTACTTCATTTAGGCTCTTACTTGCGCCCATGAAAAAGAAAATGACCTGGCCAGATCACGTAAGTAAGTGGCCTCAAAGCGGTATTAGTAAGAAGGCTTATTGTTTGAAGTAT
>JANNEQ010000172.1:0-31869 GCA_031378885.1 Flavobacteriales bacterium | reverse complement strand
ACTTGTAGAATGATCTGGTTCAGATGGATCAAAATAGCCACCTCCAAAGTTACAGGTCAATTCGCCGCAGATTTCATCGGCAATAAGATCGTCGATATTGGACTGGTTGTTCATGAAATCCACAATACCAGGCAAATCGGCAGCTGACAAGTTAGCTACGTCGGTCATGTTATTGGCCTGAATGGAACCGGAGGGCCAATAGACCATTTTCTTTTGCACACCGTAAATAGTATTCGATGTTATTAGAGCTCCGTTTTTGTCAAAATAACTGATGTCATCATTTTCTGTTGGGTGAATAGTAATAGCAGCGGGATAATCAAGATCTTCCTGCATGTCAGAGCACCATCCACTGGTTAAGCCATGTAAGGCATTAAAAGAGCCCCACCATTGGCCAGAGTAATTACCAAAACACGGCCAATCCTCCGCGCTAAAATATTCATATACAAAACCAGGAGACTCAACCACATAATTACCAAGAGATTGGGTTTCATTAACGAATTGCGTAATCTGATAGGCATAATCATACCCGCTGCATATCCAATAGCGGCTGAGCTGAAAGGATGGATTGTCTCCTGTGCATGGAATAGGATCTTGCATTATTATAGGTTGACTATTCGCACTCAGACCTTCCACAGCATAGAGATAAATGTAGTTTTCACCATTGACAAAATAGTCATTGGGTATTCTATAATAATTAAAAGTACCAACCATTTATGACAGAACAACCGCATCAGTAGTCGTTCCAATTGCATTAAATGTGCGCTGGATAATAGTTACCTTCCATGTTCGGACTTGTGGATTTTCTTTGAATAGGAGAAAGCCCTGACAGTGCTTTGGTTCGTAAAGTGAAATGTTTTGGTTTTGCCCGGAGACCAGTAATTGTGCAGAGCACAATATAGCCACTACAAAAACTCTGAAAGAGTTCATTTTAAAGTTGATTTTTTTCATTGTATTTGATAATTAATTGAATTTCATTTTGTGCAGATGTAAATACACACGAGCAGCAAACCTATTTATAATTCCTTTGCCTTCCTAATTTATTATGCTCTAACTTAATAAATGCGTATTTCTACGCAATCATATTATGTTAAAATCACCGTTTATTACTCAATATTATCGAATGGCCTTTTTATTTTTTAGTTTCTTCCGGGCAATTCATAGCACAAGGATATTGCATTAAAATGGTTTGCCAGATGGTGGTTTAGATCCATTGCAACTATTACTCTTAGCAAGACCTCCAATCGTTTTAAAAGTGCATGCGATTCACTTTTCTTGATTAATATGTATCCTTCTGGAATTACCATTATGAAAACAACTGACAGCATAAAATAAGATAGCTATAAACTTCTATTGACACAATTTCAACTCTTAATAGTTACTTCAGATTATTGGAGACTGAACAGTAACATTATACATTCGTACAAAATCTATAGCAAATGGAAAGGAATAAAATTCTTGGTTTGACAGCTGGCTTAGTTGGTTTTGGGCTAATATGTTTTCTGATGCAAAACATATTCCTAAAGCAGCCCTCATTTGACAATCGAATGATGCAGTTGGCCAGTAACCTCAATAAAAACTGCCCAATAATGGTAGATGAAGAAACAAGGTTAGACAATTCAATATCATTGCCAGGCAATGTGTTCCAATACAACTATACTTTGATCAATATTGAAAGGGAAAATATTGTCATTTCCGAAATTGAAGATTACATTCGGCCATTGATATTAAACAATATTAAAACAAATCCCGACTTAAAAGCCTTTAGAGACAACGAGGTAACGATGGCTTATGATTACAAGGATAAGTTTGGAGTATATTTATTTAAATTAGCCTTTACATCTGATCAATACACGTAAATATTTTATACTTGAAACACATTATCATCACATCGGTAATATTATTTGGCTGCTCACCGAACAATTCCAACACAGGAGTCAGGCCAGTTCATTCAGATACTACAGCCTCTATTGCAAAAGACACTCTTCAAACCGAATTTGTCCGCTTAGACCAAGCGACAGAAGTTCTGTTGTTCGACACCACTAATTATTCAGTACTCGATTCGGCCATAGGCAATCTGAATCTCGATAATTACCCCGACAAAGTACTGGTACTAAAAGATAAGGTTGAAGGAATTGCCACCAATGTACCGCGGCCCTTACTCATTTTAAGCGGTCAGGCCGATAATTCATATAAGCTTATCGCAAGAAATGATAGTGTCGTTTTGTGTGCTGATTGCGGCGGAGTGCATGGTGATCCTTATGTGGGGCTTACCATTAAGAATGGATATTTTTCAGTAGAGCATTATGGAGGAAGTGGCTGGCGCTGGACCAGAATTATTACCTTTAAATACTTTGCTGCAGAAAACAACTGGCACCTGCACAGGGATGCCGGAATTTCTTACCACAATTCTGATCCTGATAAAACTGAGGAAATAGTGACCAACAAAGAAGATTTCGGTAGGTTGTTGTTTAAGGATTATAACAATGAAAAGGGGTTCTAATATTTTGAAATTGCTTGCAAAGTGGAGTGTAAGTATTTATTCAATTCAACGTTTCGGTCTGGCTTCGACATAATTTTACAATAAAATCTATGACCAAGGAAGAAGAATTATACAAATCAATAGGCCTGAAGTTAAAGGGCGCCGAACAAAGTCAGATGTTCGGAAAGCCATGTTTTAAAATCAACGGAAAGGCCTTTGTGAGTTTCTTTGGGAATGAAATGGTTTTTAAATTGACCGGTGATATTCACCGAGAAGCTCTGAGTCTGGATGGTTCCCAAATGTTCGATCCATCCGGCAAAAAGCGCCCCATGAAGGAATGGGTTCAGGTGCCTTATGATTACAAAGATAGTTGGGCGAAATTTGCTCGTGAGGCAATGAAATATGTCGGAGGAAATTAGAAAGTTCTGAATTCGGGAATTGACAACCTATTACCTGAAGGATTGTCGATTTGTACCGAATGTATTCATACATTCGTCACCTAAGTGATGTTTAGCATTGATGATTCGCTAAGCGGCCGCGGGTAACTGAGCGAAATGATTGGCATATGGCTTATTTGCTTTTATAGTTCCCGCGCGGATAATCGAATAGATTGACTATTTAAATGCTTTGCCAGAAATGAGTGAACTCAGGGTAAAAATCATGAATAGTCAATCGTAAAAAGAAAAAAGTATGGAAATACCACAGTTAACGTTTACGAGATTTTTGGCAAGTATCTCAATTGTTATTTTGCACTACGGATTGTTTACCTGGCCAATGAACACCTCTTTTTTTTCTCATTTTAATGGTGAGCTCATTTCCGCAATGAGTTACTTTTTTTTGCTTTCCGGTTTTATCCTGGTTGTATCATCGGCAAAGGACAAATCACTTCCGGATGAAATTAATTCCCGGTATTTCTGGAAAAAAAGAGCAGCCCGTATTTTGCCCGTTTACCTTTTTGCATTGATTATTTTCTTCTGCATAAATTTTAAATACGATCCGTCAATTCCACTTAAATGGCAGATTCAATCTTATTATCATTCGATTTTTCTACTGCAATCGTGGAAATATAAAATGGCATTGGATGTGAATTATCCAGCCTGGTCATTGTCGGTTGAGGCTTTCTTTTATTTTATTTTCCCATGGGTATATTCCAACCTGAGGAATCTGGTCAATAAAAGATTAATTATAATTTCTCTGGTTGCCTGGGTCTTAAATACCTACATATTTATAAGTTTATTAGAGGACAATGCTCCTGCTAATTTTGCCAAATTTTTCCCCTTGCTGCATGTGGCAACTTTTGTAGCAGGTGTCTGTTCCGGAATATTATTTGTCAGAAATTACCAATGGTTGTTGGGCAAAGGAAAACAATACATACTGGCCATTACAGGAGTTGTTGGTTTAGTTGTTTTGTACACAACCTATAAGGATTATGATATTTATAATTACCAGCACAATGGATTATTGGCGCCGTTATTTGTTTTTGTAATTTATAGTTTGGCCATAATGAAGGGTGTTCTTATTCGTATTCTTGCCTCAAAGCCTTTTGTGTTTTTAGGAAGTATAAGCTATTCAATTTATATTCTTCAGTATCCCGTTTTACAGATTTGTGAAAAATATATTCCTTATCTGAAAGGAAGAGAGACAAAGGATATCTTTTATGTTTATTTTATTATCCTGATTTGTTGTTCAGCTATAACTTATCTTTTTATAGAAAAGCCTGCGAGGGTATTTTTAACCAAAAGAAAGAGTCAGGTTGCCGGTTGATGGCATTTCAGGCAACATCCTTTTGGCAGAACAAATGCACATATATAACGAAACCCAATGAATACGTACAAGAATTTTTTGACAGGAATTTGCATTATTCTTTTTTTGCATGGTGCAATGGGTCAGACAGATGGAAATTCCAATACATTCCGCAACGCGCAAGGCATTATCAATATCAACGCAACTTTTTATGAAACAGAGGGCTATTCAATTTTTGTGGAAGATTACAAATCCGGTTTCGATGAAAAGGGCATTAAAAAGCTCAAGAAAAAATTTTCAATAGCAAAAGACAATGTAGCCATTGAAGATGCTGATTTTCCACATGCCAAAGTTTTTGTAGAATCGGTTATGAAAGGAAAGGCAAAGATGGAATCGGTTTATTGTATGATTGAGGGTGGATCGGGAAAAGTAAAGGTGATTGGTTTTGCCACACTTTGTGGCAGGGTGAAAAGCATAGAAAAGGAATTTTACAATGCGATTGTAATGGATGATGTTCCGAGGTACGTATACACAACAATGTACGTGGATACCATAAAATTTGCGGGCAGAGATTTGGGCCTTGGTCCAGCGTGTCGCTGGATGGGCGCACATAATATGCAATGCCCGGATATGGGGCAAATGAATTGGTCAGAATTCACCAGTGAGGAAAGGGCCAGGCAAATGTTGATCGCTCAGCAGGAGATAACTGCCTCCATGGCAATGGGTGAAGTGATTGAGGAAAAAGAGATTGATATAGACTTCGAAGGTCAGGAAGTGAAAGCCTTGAGAATGGAATGGCAAATAAAAGTCCCCAGGCTCATCATGGGTGGGAGCAATGTTTTAATAATTTATTACGTGTTGGCAGAAGTCCGCGGCAGATATGTGGCCTGTGTGCTCAGTCATTATTCGGATGATGTCGGAGCAAAAGAATTGCCTCCACTTTTGAATGAGGTGATGAAATTGAAGCGGTAGAGAAACCTTACAATATTTTATAAAATGTCCCGTTGAGTGGGATTTTTAGTTTGCCTTGCTTGCAATAGATTAATCAGGAAGGAAATTCCTATCCTTCCGGTTAACAAAAGGCGTTTTTCAGGAAAATTCCCCTTTTGAGTTCGCTTGCGTTCCCAATTGATTTTTTTTGTGATTTTATCTGCCAGTATATCATTTAATGAGAGTAACAACTATGAAAAATATATTCATCACAATTTTTGTCTTTGTTCCGGTATTGGTTTATACCCAAAGCGGAAATACTTTTGAAATTGAAGAATTGACCAGACCAGATAAAGGATTGAGAGTAAGCTGCACGGAGGATATTTTTAAGGAATTAATTCTTTCGGATACAGATTTCAGTATAAGGGATGCCAAAACAATGGACATTCCATTCAATATTATTGCCCAAGGTGCTGCTGCCGATAGTCTGATCAACTATGGTTATCATTCTTTTTTTAATGGTATGTTTCGGGCTTATGCAGATCACAGGCCTTTTGTATTATCACCTGATATGATCTGGCTACTGGTCTCTCAGGGATTTGCACACCATGTGAATGCCAATTCTGAAAAGTTAAGAAAGCAATTTGTCCAATTTGAAGGCAAAATTGATTTGATTGTACGCAATGACAGTATCACACTTAAGAACCCTGATAGCCCATGGGAAAGTGTCTTTCCTGAATTCGAGAAAAAGATAGCGGAGTATGTCGGAAGTGATTTAACAAGTGCATTGTCTTGCGACTTCTCAACCACATCGGCTACATCGAAAATTGCTTCTCAAATAACTATTATGGAGGCAATGAAATCGTATTTTGATTTTGTCGTTGTGAGCTTTGCCTGCGGCATTCCTGAAATAACACTTGAAGGAACAACCGGTGATTGGCAGAAGGTTCTTGAAAAGGCAAAGTATCTGCGCAAATTTGATTTGGATTGGTGGATAGATGAAATAGAGCCTTTGTTGAAAAATTTTGTAAAGGCATCTCAAGGAAACGTCGATAAAACATTCTGGCGTAATATGTTTAAGTATCATTCAAAAGAGGAGTATGGATCTCCGGAAATAATAGATGGCTGGATTGTTAAATTCTTTCCTTATGATAAAGAAGGTAAAAGAAATTCACTCAAAGAAATAATGGATACTGATAGGTTACCTCATGAAATGGTAAAAGTAGATTTGAAGTTTGTTGAATTGTTGAATGGAATTGCAGAAACTACAGAGTTGGAGTTATGGGCTGGCTTTATTGGTCTTGAACAAAATCCGGTTTCATACGCATTGAAGCCACAAATCGGATGGATGATCAGAAAAAAGGATGTGGGTAATCTGATATTGATTGAAAAATTTAAACTTGACAACTCAAAACGCGGTGGTGGAATGATAGATATTAGAGTTGAAAGGTTCCCCGAAGAATTGTTACTCTTACCAGAAATTAATAAATTGCGTATTTCCTATGTGGATGAAATAAATATTCCTGATGAAATTCACGCCGTTGTGATTAAGAGTCTTATGCTGAGCGGTAAAATTTCCAGAGAGGGAATTGCCAGAATACGCAAGTTACTACCCGGTACAAAACTTTATATTAATGGGAAAATAATTGAATCCAACTGAAATAAAATAGTTCATTTTGCTCACTTTTTTTGTGGTAGAAGGCGTTTTGAAGCACCGTTTTCCCCTATAGAAAAAGGTTTTTCGTCAATTACCTGAATTCAAATTTCTTTGCGTTCTCTGGTTGAAATAATAAAATTTTCTGGTTTTTTTCATTGCGCCAATGAGATATATTTGTTGGCTTGATCAGGGTTGCGGTAAATGAAGTTTATTACAACCTTTTGACATTATATAATAAAAAATAACGATGAGTTTGATACAAACAGCAGAAAGAGTTTCACAGAAAGATACTTCAGATAATTATGTTTTTCAAAGGTCAATCCTGGCTTATGTGGAAGCGGCTAAAATGATCTCGGGAGATGTATTGGAAATTGGAACAGGAAGCGGATATGGCATTGAAATAATTGCCTCTTCCGCAAAGAAGTTTGTTACAGTGGACAAATACGAGCCGAATATTTTGTCAGAAAAAGAAATTGCCAATATGGGCAATGTATCATTTATGCAAATGGTGGTTCCTCCATTGAAGGGCATTCCCGACAATTCTTTTGATTATGTAGTTTCTTTTCAGGTAATCGAGCACATAGAAGACGACAAAAGATTTGTTCAGGAAATCTACCGGGTCTTGAAGAATGGAGGAAAGTTTATCGTGACAACCCCCAATAAAAAAATGTCACTGACCAGAAATCCATGGCACGTAAGAGAATATACCATCGATGAGTTGGATGCGCTGTTGCGGACAAGTTTTCAATCCGTTCAAAAGAATGGCGTTTTGGGCAATGATAAAATATTTGACTACTACAAAAAGAACAAACAAGCGGTGGAGAAAATTACCCGTTTCGATATTTTCAATCTTCAGTACAGATTACCCAGACAATTGCTGCAAATACCTTATGATATTTTGAACAGAATGAACCGCAAGAAGTTATTGGAGAGCAACAGCAACCTGGTCACCGACATCACGATGGACGATTATTTTGTTCGTGCAGCCTCAGATGAATGTTTCGATTTGTTTTATGTGGCAGAGAAAAAATCATAGAATAAAAAATTTGCTTCTGCTAAGTAAGCAGGATAATTTCTTTTAAATTGTTCTTATGAAAGACTCCGGCCGGCCTTCGATTAAATTGTCTATCATCGTTCCCGTCTACAACAGACCTGCGGAAATTGAGGAGTTGCTTGAAAGTTTAAGCAGGCAGACCTGTAGGAATGTAGAAGTAATTATAGTAGAAGATGGTTCAAGTATAAAATGCGATAAGCAAATAGCGAAGTACGCATCTCAACTCAACATCAGGTATTTTTTCAAAGAAAACACAGGCCCCGGCTTAACCAGAAATTATGGTGTGGAAAAGGCCGAAGGAAATTATGTAATTTTTTTAGATTCCGATTGTGTATTGCCCGAACAATATGTTCAGACTGTGCTTGATCGTTTGACCACAAATTATGTCGATGCATTTGGCGGGCCGGATATGGCTGCCGAAAACTTTTCGATTTTACAGAAGGCCATCAATTATGCCATGACCTCATTTCTCACTACCGGTGGCATAAGAGGAGGAGGCGAAAAGTTGGATAAATTCTATCCCAGAAGTTTCAATATGGGATTTTCAAAAGAAGTTTATGAGAAAACCGGTGGATTTCCAGCCGTTCAGTTTGCCAACACCAAAGCGGCCGGCGAAGATATAGAATTGAGTATTCACATCAGGAAATTGGGTTTCTCAGTTGATTTAATCAAAGAAGCCTATGTATACCACAAACGGCGAACGAGCTACAAACAGTTCTTTCGGCAGACTTATAATTTTGGAATGGCCAGGGTATTGTTATCCAAAAGAAACCCAGGCACTGCAAAATTAATGCATACTTTTCCGTCATTATTTCTTTTGGGAATAATAGGTCTTGTTGTATTGTCCGTTTTCATTTCACCGTTGTTTTTGTTACCACTTGTTTTATTTTCCGCTCTTGTTTTTATTGATTCTACCTTTAGAAATAAGAACTTATTGGTAGGTCTCAATTCGATATTGGCCTCTTACATCCAGCTCATAGGTTATGGCGCAGGTTTTTTGGGCGCTTTCTGGAAGAGAATTATACTTGCCAAATAGGATATTTCATTTTTGTCTTACTTTTACCTGAGTTAAACCTTTAATTCTCCTTCAAATGAAAAAGTTATTTTCTTTAACGTTAGCAGTAATTTCATTTTTACAGTTCAATGCACAATTTGTTGGATCTTCAGAAGCCGTAGGAATTTCTACCGAAGTAGTAATTCCGAAACCCGCTGCTGTGTCTGAAAATGATTTGATGATAGCCGCTATACACACAGGATGGTGTCAGACAGGAAGTCCCGTTACAGCTCCTGATGGCTGGACACTTATAGCAGAAACCGGTAATGTAGGGTCAGGCTGTGGTGAATCCAATACGAGTATATTGCTGTCCACGTTCTATAAGATTGCGAGCGCTTCTGAACCGGCGGATTATACTTTTGAAGGTAGTTCTACTCAAATTTATGTTGGAGGAATTGTGGCATACTCAGACATCAATATTCAATCACCGTTAATCGCAAGCAGCACCAATAGTGAGCAGGAAGAATGTTCAGATATAGTTGCGAGCGGTGTTACAACTACCTCGGCCTGTACGCGTTTGGTTTCGGTATTTTTTTGTAGTGTAAATTACAGCGCAAACAATATTATTCCTGATGCCTCACTTACCGAACGCCTGGATGTAGGAACTACAGGGAATAACCCATGGGGAAATGAAAACCTGGAAATTTCAGATCAGGTAATTACTACTACCGGACCAACAGGCGATAAACACGCCATGTTAGAGAATTGCGTCGGTAGCGGTTGGGTAACCGGTGGGCAACTTATCGCATTGAGTTGCTTGCCATCCATCAATATCGAAGAGTACTATTCTTCCAACGCATTGAATGTTCTGATTTATCCTGTTTCATCAGGCGTTTTTGAAATGGTATTGAAAGAAAATATTATAGCCAATACAACCATGGAAGTATTCGATACTATGGGAAGAAAGTTGAGTGTGACAAGTATCAAAGACAGGAATACACATATTGATTTATCATCAGAATCCAAAGGTATTTATTTTGTAAAAGTACATTCATTGCGCGGATTGGTAAGCAGAAAGATTGTTGTCCAATAGAGTTGAATTTCAATTTAAATAAAGGGTATATTGATTTTTTTAAAACAGTAAAATGATTTCAAAGTTTTGGTTTATTTTACCGATTGTATTGATTGCTGAATTGCTGGCGATGTCGTGTGTCAATGCTCCTAAGAAAGCATTGACACAAACAAATGAACCTGATCCGACGAAAATTGAAACCAGAAATCCCCGGAGTTTAATAGTAAAGAACAAGGTAAAGTCATCTACCGAGACTTTGTGTTTTATTGATTCGGATGGCAGTTGCAGTGCTTATTATGAGGAGTATGACAAAAGAGGAAATATTACCTTGAGTCATCTTACCCGATTGGGCACAAGGAACAAATACGTATTTGATGAACATGACAACTGCATTATGGATATATGGGACAGTGGCCCTGAAGAACGCGATACAGTCAAACATTTTTATGACAGCAACAACCAATTGATAAAAGAGATTTATCCATCTTCTTCACCAACTATTTATGAATATGAGTACAACGCCGATGGATATCTGACAAAAGTTATATCCGAGTCCGAAAATTCTGACGGTAATACTGTGGTGGAAAAGGTGGATAAGATTTTAAACCCGCTGGGCAAGCCAACCAGGCAAGTTACTACCACGGAAATTCTTGGAGATGAGGGTCAGGATAAATTCAAAAAGCACTATCTGAAATTGGAAGAGTACGGATATGATACGAATGGAAATCTGATTAGTATAATCTATTTTGCAGCAGATACTATAGAAAAAAAAGTACAGTATAAATACGACGAGCAAAACAGATTAGTAGAAAAAATTGAAGAAGACCCACAGCGCTCTCAATACTCGAATCCACTTCGTGGAAAAGACAAAGCTGGCAAAGGTTATTTCAAGACAACCATTAAGTACGCCGCTGATGGAAGGATTGACGAGTTCTACTCTTACTTCAGTGATCCATGTATGAGTATGGAAAATCACTTTCTGTACAAATATAATTACTTACCCAACGGACTTATTGAACACCTTGATGTGTATGAGGAAGGTGTCTTGGCTTTGACCGAGAAGTATGAATATACTTTTTATGAATAACTTTTTTTTGCAAATGTCCAGCATAAATAGGTGTTGTTTTTTCGCGCGTGCGCGAAAATTTGAGCTTAATTGACTTAGTTTTGCTTTATGGAATGGACACATATATACGACCTGACAGTTAAAATCGGAGTAATTGTTCTATCAGTTATCACATTTACCAACACTCCTTATTTTGAGTATTACCCGATTTTACTGATCTCATTGTCCTTTGCTGTAAGTATCTTTTTGTATCTTTTTTTTCTGCGTACACTCAGCAGTTACTTGTATTGTAGAATCAATTTGAAGATGCCTGTTAGTTTAGATCAGGCTAAAGCGTTGAATGACGCATTATCGCCCAATCCATTTTCTATTTATGGTCATGAGTGGCTTCATTTGAAAGAAGTGAAAAATTTGGAGGATGATAAGAAATATGATGCCGCTTTGCAAATGCTGGAACAATGGAAAAAAGAAAAAACGGCAGAGCGCAAAAAACAAGTGGATGATTTTAAAAATGCCCCTCCACTCTCCAAAGCATTCCAGGTTGTAATTGTGGTGATAACGA
The DNA here is from genome assembly GCA_031378885.1 of Flavobacteriales bacterium. GTDB lineage: Bacteria > Bacteroidota > Bacteroidia > Flavobacteriales_D > Sanyastnellaceae > JANNEQ01. The sequence continues at coordinate 20,312 of JANNEQ010000172.1, read as the reverse complement.
TTCTTTTTCTGCTCACAAGTTTTCTCAATATTCCACCGGCCAGTTATGTCATTAAATACTATTGCGAATTATTCAATACTGATGAGTATTCTCCAGTTCTGATAGGATGTGTTATGATTTTTGTGGTGCTCCTTCCCATTTTATTGATTAAAAAGCTGAGAGAGTCCAGGTAAAGTGATCTGCCAGTTATAAACTCATTTAATCGGTCAGCTCTCATTCTTTTTTCATGAGCTCGAAAAATAGGCCGCTTTTTTACTTGCGAAAGCCTGATTTCCAAACCTGAGGACATGAAATGCCCGTTAATCAAGGCATTTCAGATTGGAGCAGAATGAATCTAACTGCCAATAATTCACTATATTGCACTTGCCTTTGGACACAACCCTTTTACCCAAAATCAGAATTTGTCCTACAAGTTTTTTATATCTCTCTGGCTTCTGGCCTTTTTGACATTTGCGAATATAAATGCGCAAACTGTTTGGCTGCACAATGATGGAGGCTCTTTCAGTGACGAATCAATCGACATAAAAACTACTGCCAACGGCGAATCCACTTATTGCGGATATTTCAATCAGGGTGCCACTTTTGGCACTCAAACACCGGCAAATGCAGGTCTGAGCGATGCCTTTGTGACCAGAAGAAATGCATTTGGTGTTTTACAATGGGTTCGCTCCGGTGGTGGAAATTCTCCCGACAGAGCGAACGCGATTGAAGTGGGAACAGACGGATCGGTAGTCGTGACAGGATATTATACAGGCACGGCAAATTTTTCTGGAACGACCATTACGGCCAACTCCAATTCTCAAGACATCTTCGTGGCAAAATATTCGGCCACAGGTTCGTTGCTGTGGATTATTTCTTTAGGAGGAAATCAAGCCGACGCAGGTCTTGGAATTGACATTGATAACACTGGAAACGTCGCTGTGACAGGTCAATTCGGAGGAGTGGCTAATTTCGGTTCGTATTCTTTAACCAGCATGTGGAACCCTGATGAAGGCGAATTTTCATTGGACATATTTGTCTGCAAAATTTCTTCTACCGGAAATGTGCTTTGGGCAAAAAGCGGGGCCGCCCCACTTGATGACAGGCCTGGAGACGTAAAATTTGACAACAGCGGAAATGTGCATATTATTGGTCACTTTTCTGATGACATCACCTTCGGAAGTACTTATTCCAATGAGGTTGATAATGTGGGCTTCATCATGAAGTTTGATCCAAATGGAAATGATCTTTGGCTCAATAGAATTACATCAACCTACATTGTCTGTGACGACCTGACTTTTGCGGACAATGGAGATATTCTATTGAGCGGAAGTTTTAAGGGCCAATTCGTTCTGCTTGATTCGGGCGCACCCACTTATCTTTCAGAATACGAATACAATTTTTTCATACTCCGCATGACATCCTCGGGAACGCCAATTTGGTTTAGTCACGATGGCTCAGATAGTTTTATGGCCGGATACAATATTGATGAAGATATTGAGGGTAATATTTATATTACCGGAGTATTCGATTGTATTTTCGATGAGTACAACACTGAGCTGGGTGGATATTTATTTGTTTCGGCTGGTTATAGCGATGTGTTTATTACCAAATTTAACTCTGGTGGACAAAGACAATGGATGAGGCAATACGGTGGACCAGGGCGCGAGCAATGTCAGGCCATTTCAGTTCACTCAAACGATAGCCCTTTAATCGCCGGAGGATTCGAAGTCTGGTTCAACGTACCTGTAGAAAATCCTTTTCCTTATTTGACTTACGCAGATCAGAATACAGCAATCACAGCGAATTATCCGTCCATTGAATATTGTGCTGCAGGAGTTTTTGGGCAATTTGCGGGAATTCAGTCTGAGGGAAATAGAGATTCATTTATAGCCAGGCCCTATAATTCTAATGCCGCCCCATATAATTTTGTGGAGATTGAAGAAGATGATATATGCGGAAATGAAATGCCTGAATTGTGCCTGGGTGATTGCGAGGATACATTGAGTATCTGTGTAGATCCGGGCGATTATGTCTCGTTGGATCTGAGCACCGGCACAGGGTCTTCGATGATAATAGGACCAACCTACGTCTTCGAATTTGGAGGGAATTCATTTATTGAAAATTCAATTGCCGACAATGAGTTTCCTTCTTATCAGGTGGATCAGTCGGGCACTTATTGGATTACATCTACCAGATTGGATGGATGCCCATTTGAACAAACTGATTCTATTTATGTCGAACTTCTTTACAATCCGGATCAGCCTGTCATTGCCGATAATATCGAGTTGAGTCAGAACTGCACAGCGGTTCTCTTTTGCGACGAAATTCACGTATGTGCTCCAATTGTTACTTTGTATGTAGAAGAACCACAGCCAAATGTTATTTATACATGGACAAGCGACATAGATACCTTGTATGGCGACAATGTGGATTTGTTCGATGATGCTACGTGGCATGTCACAGCCGAATCTGCCGACGGTTGTGTGCTTGAAGATGAGCTTACAGTTTACTTTCATGACAATGGACCCGGGGATGATCACTTTGGTTATTTGCAATTAATGGAGGATGGAATGCCACTGCTGAGTGATTCAATTATTCTCTGTCCGGATGCACCGGTTGAATTGGGTTATTTTGATGTATTCACCAACAATTCATATGTAAGTGGTGTGGGTGCCTACTGGGAGTGCCCCGACTGCACTGTGGGTTCAGCATACACTTATGAGGATCTCACAAATCAGGTAACAGTTGGATTTGAAGGTTGGTACGAAGCTTTCGCATGGTACAATTATCCCAATACCAATTGTCCGTCGCATCAGGATTCAATCGAATTTTTTGTAGAATATTTTGACTCACCGGATTTGTTTCTGGACATCGTTGCTCCGGATGATTTTTGTCCGGGAGATTTAATTACCCTTACAGCAACGGGAAGTGATAATTATTCGTGGAATGGTCCTGGTGTGGTTGATCTTGAAACAGCAAGCATACAGGTAAGTACTTCAGGATATTATTATGTAAGTACCACTGTGATCACCGAAGATGGTTGCAGCGACGACGACAATGAACTTTTCATTTATCCCGAACCTGCCTCACCGGTAATCACCTCTAATCCGGCCGATGGAATTGTTTGTCCGGGCCAGGAAGTCATCCTGACAGCGCCGTTAAATGCACTATACCAGTGGATCGGTCCGGAGGGAACCATAGTAAGCACCCAACAAACCTACAGCACTTCAGTGCCTGGCGATTATCAGGTAGCAGTAACAGACAACAATGGTTGTGTGAGTGTATCGGGTTTTTTGGATGTTGAGCTATATACTTCGCCCTACCTGTATGCCACACCTTTCGATTTCTTTTGTACAGAAGATCCAATCGTGATTACGATAGAAACCAACGATGAAAGCACTATCCAATGGCTGCCTCCATTGTCTGGCAGTGCCTTAGAGCAAGAGGTAGTTGATGTGGGAATTTATACTGTTGTGGTAACACTTTGCGAGATTTCAGATTCCCTGGAAATCGAAATATACGAATCACCGGTTGATGCGACCATTACCATTGATACCGAATCAAATTTTTGTCTGGGCGACACACTCATTGCCACAAGTATAGATGGTATGCAACAATATGCCTGGCAGCCCGGAAATCAAAACACTCAATCTATCAATATTACCCAACCGGGAACCTATCAGGTTACTGCTGTGGATGCCGACGGATGCGTGGGTACCTCACAAACCATAAATGTGTCATTTGACAATATTGAAGAACCTGTGGTGGACGACCAGACGATTTGCATCGGATATACAACCGTATTAAATGCGCAATCAGAATTGCCTGTGTACTGGATGAATGATGATTTTGAAGTCATAGGCCAATCCTCTTCATTTTTTGCAGGACCAATTTATGAAGAAACGGTTTACTACTTATACAGCAACGAAGGCAATTGCTTTAGTGATACTGTCGAGACTTCGGTTGAACTTTATCCCGGAATTGAATTCGATATAGATGAAAACGCACATTGCCTTCATGAGCCGGCCTTCTTTAATCTTCTGACCGCTGGTGTAACATGGCCGCAATGGAGTTTGGGTGATGGAAACTTTTCTACTGAAAATTCTTTTTCGCACACTTATGAATTTCCGGGATTATATCAGGTTACGCTGAGCGGATTGACTGTTGATGGTTGCGCACAGAGCGTTACCGAAGAAATTGAAATTCTGTCACTTCCCCAGAGTTATTTTGGCTTGAGCAGTTATGTTTCATGCAGTCCGCTTTCGTTTTCAACCAGCAACCAAAGTATTGGAGCAACAAGTTATCTCTGGCAATTTGGCGATGGCGACCAGACTTCGCAGCAGGAACCGGTGCATGAATATTCGAATTTAACATGCGACTCTTTGGTCTATGAAATTTCATTGATTGCAATTGACGACAATACGTGCAGAGATACAGTACAACAGAATGTGGTGGTTTATCCCAATCCTCAGGCTTACTTCGGCCTCAACGATTCAACCTCCTGTTATTTCCCGGCCAATGTTCAAACTTTAAACAATACTTTCTGCTCCAACCAATGGCAGTGGAATCTTGATGGCGACAATGTTTCGGACAATGAAAATACTTTGTTACAAATAAGTGATCCCGGAATTCACGAGATTCAGTTGATTGCACAAAATAATTTTGGATGCGTTGATAGCACCGCTGAGCTATTTGAAATTTATCCCCTGCCTCAGGTTGACTTTAGCATCAGCGAAAATTTGGTTTGTCCCGGTGATACTTTGTTTCTGACGAACTACACCCAGAGCACCAATTCATATAGTTGGATATTGGAAGGTGATCCGGTTTTTATTGAAGATGAGGATGCCTTTATTTATTATGATTCAGGAACGTATGACTTAGGTTTGATTGCGACAACAGAAGACAATTGCAGGGATACTTTGAGTATCGCGGATATGTTCACCGTGCGCGTTCCGCCGGTGGCCTCATTTACTATGTCAGACTCAATTGTTTCCATGTATACGCCGGAATTTGTTTTCACTGATACAAGCCCCGATGCAGTATCTACACAATGGCTGATCGACAATTGGCACACCTATCAGTCGGAGGTTGTCAATTACACTCATGATGGGTTGGGCTTGTTTCCTGTCTGGATGCAAATCTGGGACATCAATGGATGCACAGATACTATTTTGCGCTATGCTCTGGTAGAAGAACCTTTCACAATTTATGTTCCCAATGCCATTACAGCAAACGACGATGCGCTCAATGAATATTTTTTACCAAAAGCCACAGGAATCGACAGGCTTGTGGAATATGAGTTGACCATTTATGATCGCTGGGGAAGCCTTGTTTTTAGTACAAACAATCCACTGCAGCCTTGGATTGCTAATATGCAAGGCGGAAATTACTATGTGCAGAATGATGTCTATGTCTGGAGAATAAAGTACCGCACTTCTGTGGAGGCCGATGGAGAGGAATTGAATGGAGTGGTCACTGTAGTGAGGTGATTGGGATAGAATTTTGCAATTGGCTAAATATGAGAAAAATGAAAGGCTGAATTATTAAGCCTTTACTTTAACTTTGTTCGACACACTTTTTTAATGTACAATAACCTCATTACATTATTTTTATTCTCAATGTTGGGGGAACAATTGATTCTGAGAGAATATCTAAATCCATTGCACATCTGTCAGAATGAGAAGGGTGAGGTAAGTGCAGTTGTGGGTGAATTGTCTCCCTGGATGAATGAGTCGTTTAAAGATTAGTTTCAGAGCAATGAAACGATCCTAAAATATAAGCTTTATGAAATTTCTAACGAAGATGATACGGTTTCTGCTGACGAATGGTTTGTTATTACAGGGAGGGGAGATTTTTTGGGCCAGGGTATAGATTATGGTCCTGACTTTAAGAATCCTGAAATAATCAAACGAGAAGAACATCAAATTCAAATTAAAGATTCATCATTTGTGCGCAGAAAATGGATTGCCTATCAATGCACTCTAGAGTACAATAGAAAAGGACAGTTAATGACTTTGATTCATCGCGGTGATGGATCAGGATCTGATTCTTTTTATCCTTATTTCACCCATTATAAATACAAAAGAAATAGGCTCATTCATTTGAAATCAATGGATGATTATGAATGCCACAGAAGTTTCGACAGAAAAGGTAACCTGATTATGGAACAATCTTTTGTGGGAAAGGAAATAAGTGAGGCCAGAATAGGAGTACTTTCTGATAGTTTGAGGCATTTCTTTAATAAATGCACGAAGTCAGATAGCGTTTGGGAATTTTTGTATAAATATGACACTTCCATATCTAAATTGATTATTTATAATTACGGCAAAATGGGTTTGAGTGAGGTTCTTATGTTTGACAGACATTTCGGGGTAAGTCGCATTTTACTCGAGTACAATTCTTCCGGATTACTTTCGAAAGCCGAATATTGGAATAGTAGTCATTTGCGCACCGTCAATGAGTTTGATTATATACCCGGAACCCGGAAGCTGCAGCATAAGAGATCGCTACATGATTATAGCATCGAGCATTGGAGTACAAAAACTTATGATATCAAAACATATATTGATGATTATTATTTCAAGTATCGAATAGATGGCGAAATTGAATTGGTGTATTCGAAGTCGAATGTCACCATTGAGGAGTTTCAATAATGGTAGTAAAGGTAACAAATTGTAATTGTCTTTTAAAGAGAAAAAAATAAGTTGAAAGGAATTGATATATTTTTTCATAGTTGTCCGATTAAAAAAATGTCAAATGAAATTTATATTTACTTAGAGATAGTATGGACCGAGCCTACGGCTCTTTGTTCTCATTCCCGATTTCATTTCAACGGGTTGAAACCCGTTGCTACAACATGGGTCGAGCCTACGGCTCTGTTAATTCCTTCTGGCATTATCCAGTCAGCACTTTTCAAAATGCCATAGGCACGATTTATATTGCAGCACCTGACTAAAGTCTGGGGTAAACGTGCGTGGATAATCCCAGTGCCATAGGCACGGTGCATATTGTAGCGCCGGACTTTAGTCCGGTGTAAAAAGTACGTGGATGATCTGAGTGCCATAGGCACGGTACATAAAGTCGTACGGATTGATTAACCCTGGCTGAACATATTATTTTTGATTATTGTATGGGGTTATTTGTTTCAAGGGTGTATTTGGTGTTAATTTACAAGAACAACTAATCATTTTATAACACTCATGAGACAATACCATCTACTCTTTTCTTTTTTGATACTTGTTATTTCAAACAGCCATGGACAAAGTGATACTTATCATACATTTCCTGATTCGGCACTTTGGAGAGTAGATTATTATTACAACAATCCGTTTCAGTTCACATGTGGCGCTAAATATTATTTTCAGTACAGCTTTGCCGGTGACACAATAATTAATTCGAGTGTTTATAAAAAGCTATACAGGTCGCAATCACTAATTGACACGCTTTGGTGCACATCGCCATCTGGTCCTCCGCAAGCTCCGATATCTGGATATATTGGAGCAGTAAAGGAAGATGAATTAACCAATAAGACTTATTTTGTTTTCCCTAATTCAACGGACGATTCATTGTTGTTCGATTATAATCTAGCTGTTGGAGATACACTTAAGGGGTTTATTTCAAATTTCAATTTTACACTTCCTGAAGACCATCTTAGAGTCTTATCTATAGACTCTGTTTTGATTAACGGCACTTTCAGGAAAAGGTGGAATTTTAGTGAAAGCATAGACGGCGATTTTCCATTTATAATTCAAGGTATCGGGGCGAGCTTTGGGCTGGTAGATATGGTGAATTCTTATGGTGTAGATTTTACCACAAAATATCTTGTTTGTGTACTGGACAATTCAACCACATATTTTACTTCTGATTATGATTCTGAGGTTGGTTGTAGTTTAGTGCTGGAAATAGAAACAGAAGCATCAATCACAAATGGTTTTTCAGTTTATCCGAATCCTTTTTCTGACAGATTAATACTAAAAACGGGGATGCGTCTGGATAATGCAACGCTTACTATCTGTGATTCTCAAGGTCAGTTAGCTCGTCAAATCTTTAACCTGACCGGAAGCGAACTGGTCTTTTATCGTGATAATTTACCAGGTGGATTGTACTCTGTGAGATTAACTCAAGGTAATAAAGTAATAGGCTCAACTCAGATAATAGTTGAATAACTTAGCCTAACAGTGGATCTTTAAAATTGCAAATTCTGCTTTACCCCAAATCCTTATAATGCTCATACACCTTCGAAAAATCTGAAGTCACATAACCATGCTTTTTATAGAAATCAAGCGAAGCACTTGTAGCATTGAGGAAAACCCATTCCACACCAAGGTCTTTGGAGTGCGTTTCGAAGTAATGAAGCAGTTCAGTTCCCAGTCCTTTGCCCTGCAGCTCTGGGCTTACAGCAATGTACCACATCATACAACCTCCAAAAGAAAGTTTTTCGGCAATTAAAACTGCCGAAAGATTATCATCTTTTGTAAGTCCGAGTGCAATACATCTTTCATCTGTAATGAAATGACTGATCCAGTTTTTTTCCGGATAATTTCCATCAGAGTAGCGCAGAGAATCTTGCCTGAGTATTTCTATTACGGCATCTATCTGATCGATTTTGAGCAATGATATTTCAACTCCAGGCATTTTTATTTTGTTGTTTCTGTTTCTTTTAGAGTTTAGCTAATGGGTAAAAGGCTGTGATAAGGTGTCCGTTTTTTTATTCAGGAAAACCTCACCTCAATATCTTATCTAGGCTCTTCGCTGCCTCAGTATAATCCGGTTGTATAGTCAATGCCGCTCTGTAATCTGCCTCAGCTTCTTTGAGACGCCCTAGTTTTTCATAACACAATCCGCGGTTTTGATAAGCCTGGAAATAGTTTGGAAATTTTTGAAGGGCTTCTGTAAAATCTTGAACACCCTTATTATAATCTCCGAGATATACCAGGTTGATATATCCCTTGTTGAAAGCCGCCGCCGCAAATGTCGGATCGATGCTCAATATAGAATCATAACAGGCAAAAGCCTGAGGGTAATAACCCGGCACTTGTTTGCCATTCTCCTGGTAGAACATTGCTTTATTGTACCACGCTTCGATACTGCGGGGCTTCAGGCTGATAGCAGAATTGTAATATTCGGTGGCGAGTTTGCTCCTGCGATTGGCGAACAACAACCCACATTCGATATACGCATCGTAATAAGACGGATCAACTTCAATAGCCGATTGGTAAGATGAAACCGCCAATGTGGTATCGCCCGCCTTTTTGTACATTCTACCTTTCAGATAATAGGCATAAGGCAAGGTCTCATTAATGCGCAGTGCGTTATTGATGAGATTGATGGCTATTTCATTGTTGCCAAGCTGAATGTCAATGCCGGCTTTTTTGAGCATACAATCCGTATTGGCTTCATCAAAACGAAGACAGGTTTTGTACTCTTCGTAAGCCTCTTTTACTCTTTCCTGCTGAAAATAAACTTCGCCGCGATAGAGATAGATCGAGCTTTTGGTGCTGTCGGCAGCCAAAGCGCGCGAAAGATCTTCCAGCGCATTTTCGAACATGGTATGTCCTCCGTAATACTTTGCTCTGTCGAGGTAATTCTGAAAGTTGCCGGGATTTTCAGCAATTCTTTTGTTGATGTTTGCCAGCAGCGTATCAATTGGTGGAGCTACAGTTGGATTCTCTGTAGTTTCGGGTGGAGTGGCTGGTTTCCCCTTATCCCCGCAAGAGAAAATGGATAGAAAAAGCGATAGACAAAATATTACTCTGATCATACTTTAATTGAAATTGGCTGCATACTAAAATAAAAAGCCCACGGTTCCAAAAAAACCGTGGGCCAAATTTCGACTAAAATCTACGCGCTAGCCAGTTGTTTTGCACTAATTGCGTCTTTTACTTTCAATTCTATTTCTGCCATCAACTCAGGATTGTCGTCCAGAAGCTGTTTTACAGCATCCCTGCCTTGTCCGAGTTTGGTATCGCCGTAGCTGAACCATGATCCACTCTTTTTCACAATGGCCAGATCCACACCCAGGTCGATCAATTCGCCCACACGGCTGATTCCCAGACCATACATAATATCAAATTCGGCCGTGCGGAAAGGTGGAGCCACTTTGTTCTTCACGACTTTCACTTTGGCGTGGTTACCCACAGCCGTTTCACCGTCTTTAATTTGTTGTGTTCTGCGAATATCCAATCGGATAGAAGCATAGAACTTCAGGGCATTACCACCGGTAGTGGTTTCAGGATTGCCGAACATCACACCAATTTTTTCTCTGAGCTGGTTGATGAAGATACAACAGCATCCGGTTTTGCTGATGGTTCCGGTGAGTTTGCGCAGGGCTTTCGACATCAGACGGGCTTGTAAACCCATGCTGCTGTCGCCCATTTCACCCTCAATTTCTGAGCGTGGCGTAAGGGCTGCAACAGAGTCAACCACTATGAGATCGATCGCTCCTGAGCGAATCAGGTTGTCAGCGATTTCAAGACCTTGCTCACCATTATCGGGTTGAGAAATCAGTAGATTTTGTGTATCCACGCCCAATGCTTCAGCATAGAACTTATCAAATGCGTGTTCAGCATCGATAATGGCGCAGATTCCGCCCATTTTCTGGCATTCCGCAATAGCGTGAATGGCCAATGTGGTTTTGCCGGAAGATTCAGGTCCATAGATTTCTATGATCCTACCTTTGGGATAGCCGCCAACTCCGAGGGCAAGGTCGATTCCGATCGAGCCGCTTGGAATTACTTCCATGACTTCATGAGCGGTGTCGCCAAGTTTCATAATTGCACCTTTTCCATAGGTCTTCTCCATTTTGTCCATTGCCAATTGGAGGGCTTTCAATTTTTCTTTATTTACGTCTGCCATGACTATATCTTTTTAAATGATGGCGCAAGGTATAGCGATCCAATTGTAATGTATTTACAATGAATAAAAAAGAATACGATTTTGTACACAGGATATGAAGGTTTTCAGGGCAGAAAGGGTTATATAATCTTGATTATATGTTAGTTAAAGCCCAGATATAAGCTCTTTTATAACTATTCTCCTAAGATTGAGGACACAAATTTTTAGTATTAAATCTGTCAATTTAATACTTTAAGTAGGTTTATAAATATTTCAATCTCGATAATTCATAAACATTGGAATTGAAAATCTCACTATTTGTGATTTTAAGATAGTATATTGAATAATTTGTCGAGTTTGGTCTTGACTTCAATATCGAATGAGTTACAGTGATGAGTAATCCTATAATAATCGGCTTTTTTTAGTAGAATTTGACCCTTTTCCCGATCAGCGAATGCGTCAAATACATCTTCTAAGAGTTTACTGGTCTTAACGGATGACGCTTGACTCTTGTAAAGTTCATTTTGTAATTCTTTGGGAAGATCATTGAACTGGCTTAAAGCAAGAGGATTGTTTTTAAACAACGGAAGCATGAAGTGCGTATTAAAGCAATCTTTGAATGAGTTAAGCCTGACCAGTGTAAACAGCGGACCCTCGGTTTTATCGAATTCACTTTCAACAAATGAAAATACCGATTGAGGTTTAATTATATAGTTTTCAATTTCATAATCAGACCAAAACAGTACTGTTAAACCACCTGATTCTTCATCAATCTTGTTGGAACCATCGCTGTCTAGAATAGCAACCCCCTTCAAACCATCTACCACAGGACTTAAGGCTTGAAAATGCTTTTTGTGGTTATAAAAATAGCCGGATTGATTATCAAGGCCACCGTTTTCGATTAAAGAGTTTGAAGGATGAATGTTTTGAGTGTAGTATATGAAAATCCTATTATTTAGAATACCTGCTAATGGATGATCCAATTTCTCTGAAATTGCCTTTAAAATGGACTTGTCTGTAGTACCTTCGACATAGAGGATTCTTTTATGAATCTGAGCCTTATAATAGTGTTCAATACCGTAGTCCCTGAGTGCTGACTTGATTGGCTTTGTGTCTTCACCTATATTAACCTTTTTACCATCAATTAAAAAAATTAGTTTATCACAATCATTCATGATAACTTCAGAATGAGTCGCAATAATTATTTGGTTGTTATATTTAACGCTCATTTCTTTAAGAACATCCAGGACTTGATTTTGCCTTAATATTTCTAAATGTGCGTCAGGTTCATCAATAAGTAGTATCGATGATTTTTTCCATAATACAAAAGCAATAATTAGAATCATTTGCTGCTGTCCTCGGCCTGCTTGCATTATGCTCAGATCCTTCTCAGTTTTTTTAATGGGGTCTGTATAGTTATATTCGAGAATAATATCTGCAGATGCCAGTAATTGCGGTTCGTTTAAACTAATATTGAACATTTTATCGATAAGATTTACTAAGTATTTCCAGTCGTCTTCCTGACTAGAGTGCAAAGCATAACATATGTTTCGCAATACATTGGCAGTGCGTCCGGCGCCGATTTGTTTTCTAATTGCTCCTTCTTGTAGTAAGGTTTCCTCAGTGGCCAATCCGGACATTGGATAAAGCAGATTTATCTTCAAATTCGCAGCATAGGCAAGGAGATTAGGTTCATTCGCTAAGTCATCGGATAAATACACGTACAGCAATTCTGATTTGAAATACTTAAATTCGACTTTACATTCTTTGATTTCATTATTATAATTTAAACTAACCGAAATACTGATTTTTTCATTTACAGAGCCTTTTCTAATGTTGGCTTTATTCCATAGCTGTCTTGTATCACTCATTGGAACTTGAGCTATATCAAGTCTATTTATTCCAATTCCAGTGGCACTCGTTAATTTACCCTTTGCTTTATACGTTTTAGATATTTTGTCTTGCTCTAATTTAGAGTCAAAAAAGGTTTGAACTCCGAAATGCCACATTGCCAATGCTTGAATAATACTAGTTTTACCAGAATTATTTGGCCCAATGATAACAGTATTTTCGTCAAAATCTAATTCTGTTCTGTCATGGAATATTTTGAAGTTGTTGACTTCGATCCGTTTAATGTATATCATATTAGGTCTGCTATTTTGTTGAAAAAATCAAGGTTACTAGAGTAATATTCCTGATTCATAGGAAAACTCATTTATTGATTTTTTAGAGAGTAAATATAGAACTTAAAATAAGTCCTAATACATCATTTAATTAGCTAATTTTTGTTGCTTTTTTTCTTAGGCTTATATAAATCCCTCATGACCAAAAAAATCGCCAGATAAAGACCGGTGAAATAACACGCATATACAAGCGACCTTTCTTCGCCCTTGTATTTGGCCACTCCCGTACCGAACCTCAGAAACTCATCGTACATGCGGTGGGAAATATACCAGCTCAGCAAAAACAATACAGGCACAATGGCCAGGCAAATAATGGTTGTTCTTTTAGACATGTTGCTGAATTTATCGGTTGCCAAAAATAGTCGATCCTATTCTAATAAGTGTACTTCCTTCTTCCACGGCGTATTTCCAGTCGGAACTCATGCCCATGGAAAGCTCGCAGAATGAAGCGTTTTCGGTAAAGACCTCAGCTTTTAACTGGTCGAATAAAGTTTTCACCGCCTTGAATTCTGTCCGGATTCTCTGCACATCATCTGTGTTGGAAGCCATGCTCATCAATCCGGAAATTTCAATATTGGGAAATTTAGAGAAATCTGAACTGCGACAGAATTGTAAGAGCTCTGTCGCGTCCCAGCCAAACTTTGTTTCTTCCAGAGCAATGTGCACCTGAAGTAAGCAATGCACTTTTCTATCGTGTTTCGCAACCTGTTTCTGTATTTCTGCCAGAAGTTTTTCACTGTCCACAGCATGAATCCAACCAACAAAGGGCGCAATGTATTTTACTTTGTTGCTCTGCAAATGACCTATAAAATGCCAGTCTATATCCAGAGGAAGTTGCGGCTGTTTATCTTCGAGTTCCTGAACATAATTTTCTCCAAAAATTCTTTGACCACAAGCATATGCTTCTTGAATAGCTTCAACTGGCTTGGTTTTGGAAACAGCAACCAGTCGAACACCTGCAGGAATTTCTGCCAGGAGTTTTTTTAGATTGTTAGAAATTTCGCCCATTGAAAAATGATAGATCAACTTAATTCGTACACGAGTAATCCGCTGCGCAATTTTGGTTCTACCCAGGTACTTTTTGGAGGCATGGTTTTACCTTCATCAGCAATGTGTTTGAGTTCGCTGATGTGCACCGGATAAAGACCAAAAGCCACTTGGAATTTTTTCTTGTCAACGGCGTGTTTAAGTCCTTCCATGCCTTTCGGGCCTTCCATAAAAGCGATGCGTTTGTCTTTGCGCAAATCATGAATACCAAGAATAGGAGAGAGGACTGTATCAGAAAGCACCTGCGCATCCAGCTCTTCAGTAGACTGTTTCAGGTTGAGTACGTACCATTTTTTATTGAGGTACATACTGAACTCACCTTTCTGGCCGGGCTTATAAAAAGGAAGCGTTTCGTCCACATAAAATCGGGCAGAAAGTTTTTGCAGAAATTCTTCTTCTGTCAATCCATTCAGGTCTCTCACCAACCGGTTGAATTCATAAATTCTCACCGTGGATTCATCCATGATGTAAGCCAGACAATAATTGTAAGGTTCCTTTCCCGTATCGCTTTCTTTTTTTCTCATTTGAAAAAGACGCGCACTACTTGCACTGCGGTGATGACCGTCGGCTATATAGAGCGAATCAATTTTTTGATATGCATTTTCAACAACCGAAAGGTCTGAAGGTTCACTGATTACCCAGAGTTGGTGCCTTACTTTGTTGGTAGTTGTAAAATCGTATTCCGGACGTTGGCCGAGGTATTTTTCGAAAATATGTTCAATGCTCTTCGATTTTTCTGACATCAGCAAAACCGGTTCTGCATTGAGGTCGGTGGCGCTCAGGTATTGGGTAAAAGTTTCTTCTCTTTTGGATAAAGTGTGCTCATGTACTTTTACTTTTCCTTCCAGATAATCGCTTACCGCAACGGCTCCGATAATGCCAATAAACGGATGACCGTTTTTGACTTGTTTGTAGATATAAAAACAAGGGGTCTCTTCTCTCTGGAAAATTTCTTCCTTTAAAAAATCTTCGTATTTTTTTCTCACCAGTGCAAAACGATCTTCGAGTGAAGACGTTTTGTGAAGTTTGTTGGAGGCAATATCAGGATGAATGATGTGTAAAAAGCTGAACGGATTCTCGTGGAGTTTTGCACGCAATTGGGTTTTGGTATAACTTACATAAGAACGCGAGGCTACAAGATGTACTTTGTCTCTTGTAGGCCTTACAGCTTTGAATGGAACTACTTTCAATTTATTATTCTTAAATAAAATACCTTATTGAATGCCCATGATTTCTTTTACGCGGTCGGCAATTTCTAGTCCGATTCTTTCCTGTGCTTCGAGTGTTGCCGCACCGATATGCGGTGTCGCAATAACCTGCGGATGCTTCACCAGTGTTTCGTTTGGTTTGGGTTCTCCAACAAAAACATCCAGACAGGCATAGCGAATATGTCCGCTGTTTAAGTTTTCCATCAAGGCACTTTCATCAATTACACCACCGCGTGATGAGTTGATCAGAATGGCACCTTTTTTAATCATTGGAAATTCTTCGGCCCCAATTACGGCTTTGCCGTTTGATTGCTTAGGAACATGCAATGAAATAATATCCGATTCTTTTAAAAGTTCTTCAAACGACTTCATCGCAACATCCACAGAGATCATCTTTCCACCAATTTCTATTGGAATGGCCAGATTGCCCTTGTGTACCTGATCGTTGGCTATAACTTTCATTCCACAGCCCAGCGCATAAGAAGCCAATGATTGTCCGATTCTTCCGAAACCTACAATTCCCAGCGTCTTTCCGCGAAGTTCAAATCCCTTTCCATATTTTTTCTTGAGGATTTCAAATTCAGCTACACCTTTAGAAGGCATATTCACACCTGCGTCGTAGATATTTCTGGCGGCAGCAAACATGGTGGCCATTACCAGTTCGGCCACAGCCTGCGAACTGGAGGCAGGAGTATTGAAAACAGTGAGGCCTTTTGATCGGGCATATTCAGCGTCAATATTGTCGATACCCACACCACCGCGGCCTATAAATTTTAGCCCTGGACAGATATCGATCAAATCTTTGCGGGCTGTGGTAGCGCTTCTCACCAACAAACCAATATATCCTTCTTTGTTGATGGCATCGGCCAGATTTTCCTGGGCTACTTTATCAGTGCTAACTGTAAATCCAAGTTTTTCAAGAGCTAGTTTGCCCTGGTTGTCAATTCCGTCGTTGGCGAGAATTTTCATATTTATTTACTATAAAAAATTATTGGTTCAATATTCTTTATCCAGTTATTCGTTTTTTCGAATTAACCTTTAGTTTTTTCAAATTCTTTCATTACGTCTACAAGAACTTGCACGCTTTCTATCGGCAGCGCATTGTACATACTGGCTCTGTAGCCTCCAACTGAGCGGTGACCGGTGATGCCACTTATGCCAGCTTCTTTCCACATTTTGTCGAAGTCTGCGACCAAAGCCTCATTGGTCAATGTGAAAGTTGGCGTCATCCACGAGCGCGCTTCCGGCACACTGTGTCCTTTGAACAAACTATTTCTGTCCACTTCGTTGTAGAAAAGATCTTTCTTCGCTCTGTTGCGTTGTTCCATGCCTGTAAGTCCTCCCATTTTCTTAATCCATCTCAACGTAAGCATGCTCACGTATACAGCAAATACAGGTGGTGTATTGTACATCGAATCTTTTTCAAGATGCGCAAGCAGGTCCATATATACAGGAAGTTTGCGGCCGGTTTTGCCCAGCTTTTCTTTATCCATAATATAGAGTACCGTTCCCGCTGGGCCCATGTTTTTCTGGGCACCAGCATAGATCAAAGAGAATTGATTGGCGTCGATTTCTTTAGAGAAAATATCGGAGCTCATATCGCAGACCATCGGAATGGATGATTCAGGGAATTTCTGGTATTGTGTACCGTAGATGGTATTGTTCGAAGTGATATGCAAATAATCGGCATCTGTGGGAACCGTAAATTCGGGAATGTAGCTGTGGTTTTTATCAGAAGAATCTCCGATCACGTCAACCTGGCCCAGTAATTTAGCCTCTTTTATGGCGCCTGAAGCCCAGACTCCTGTATTTACATAGGCAGCCTTTCCACCTTCACGCATCATATTCATCGCCACGGTGTGAAAACCTAACGTTGCGCCTCCCTGAAGGAAAAGGACTTCAAAGCCTTGTCTCAGATTCAGTATTTCTTTTACCAACTGTCGCGCTTCGTTCATCACAGCCTCGAAATTTTTCGATCTGTGGGATATTTCGAGCAATGACAGGCTCATGTTGTCGAATTCTAGCACAGCCTGCGCTGCCTGTTCGATTACTTCACGTGGCAGTATGCTTGGGCCTGCGCTAAAGTTGTGGATTTTTTTCATTTTTGTCTTGTGAATTTTCGCTTGCGAAAGTACAGCGGCACGGCCAAAAATGAATAGACTTTTAGTGATGATTAAGTATTAAGAAATTGTAGCTAAAACGGCAGTTTATGAACAAATAACGGCAGTTTTTAAAAGGAAATGGGTACGAGCCCAAAAACAAATTTTTTTTTCATTCGTTTTAATATTCCTGATTCTTTTAAAGAATTGGAGATTTCCGCATTTCTAAAGCTCATTTGTTTGAATCTTCTTTGCAGTGATGGCCTTTTATCCGGCTATTGCGTATTGGAATATTGTGAGGTGAACAAAGAAGATACCTGGGGCGTATTGAGGGCTTAAGGACTACACAAAAATTAATTCAACTTTCTCAATGTCTCTTCATTATCTCTTGATAAATTTAATAATACCGTAATCACAATCTTCCGAAATCAACCGCAAAAAATATACTCCTGCACTCAAATTTGAAATGGGTATTTCCATGTTACTCTGAGCGAATTTTACAGGAATTGAATGAGAGATTTGCATTTTTGAATCGAGTATTTCAATTCCTGAAATACTATACTTCGACGGCAATGACAGACGCAATGTTTCTTCCGCAGGATTCGGATACATGCTAAATTTATTCTTGTTGAGTGATTCAACTGAAACGGCCTCGTCTATTTTTACAATGGCGCAATCAAAAAAACCTCCTCCCGAATTTTCTTGCAGGCCCTGAGTTGTTTGCCAGTCAAGGCCACCAGTGTATACTGCAGAAGTAATTTTTCCATTTTGAACACATAATGAAGTTAAAATATCAAAACCATGTGAGCCTAAATAGGTTCCCCATAACCTATTACCGGCGCTATCAAATTTGGCGATAAATCCATCGCTTTGAGTTCCGTTATCCGGCGCTATTGCAGTTAAAGCGCCTGTAGTGGCAATACCGGAGGTAGAACTAACAACTCCTCCTATGTATGTATTTTCTCCATCAGTTTTGACACAGTTGATAGATTCTGTATATTGAGAATCACCGCCATAATAAGTACACCACTGTGGTATACCCAATGAGTTAAACTTTGTAAGAAAGGCGTCGCCCACTCCAGATAGATTTTCCTTAAATGCCCCGGAAGTAGCAATGTCAGATCCTTGAATTGCATAACCTCCAACGTAAGTATTACCTTCTGAATCAGTGGAAGAATCCACTACAAACTCGGTGTTTTGTCCCCAATAAGTACTCCAGATCATTATTCCCAAATCGCTGAACTGAGCTATAAATGGTGATTTGTTGGTTTGAAGTGTTTCCTGAAAGCTATTAATGCTGGCAATACCAGTGGGTGACTTTGTACTTCCCGAAATATTAATTTTATCAGTGCCAAAACAATTAATATCCAAAATAATGTCTTCATCTGTTCCACCGTAATAGGTAAACCAGATGGGCGTGTTAGCTTCTATTTTCATTAGAAAGCAGTCATCATTAATTCCAACGGAATGTTCTATCATCTGCACTGCGGCGAAGGCTAAGTCGTTCGAGGAAGTTTGGCCGGCAACATATACTGCACCATCCGGATTAATTGCTATTGCATTGGCTTCTTCGCTTAAATTACCTCCTATGTAGCTGCTCCAGAGCAAAGTTCCATTAGGTGAAAATTCTGCAACAAAGGCATCAACTTCTCCTCCGTATGACATTTGAAATCCATTATTTGCAATTCCATCGTCAGAATCTGTTTTGCCAACAATCCAGATATTTCCGCCGGGTGATAAAGCAACGTCTTTGATATAGTCATAACCGGAACCACCCAAATAGGTACACCAAACCAAATGTCCGTTAGGATCAATTAAAGCAATGATGCCATCAAAAGAACCTCCAATATTACTTTGGTAAGCGCCAACAGTAGCAAGACCTCCTGATAGTGTATTACCCGCCAGAACAGTTGACCCATTTTCTAAATTGGCAACTTTAAAAGTACCTTCATCATCTGAACCACCAAAGTAGGTGGCCCAAACAATTTCTTGCTGGGCATGGAATGTAAAATGGAGCACTAAAACAACAGAAAGGAGTACAATGTTTTTCATTGGTCAAATGGAGTTTAATTCTTTTAGGGAATAACTGTGCTAAAATAAAATTGATATGCTAAAATTAGTCAAAAATAAATTCTGACCATTTTATATTTCCAAAAATGGTCGGAATTTTTGGATTAATCTAGTTTTTTATGGTCGTAATGGTTTTGGCAGAACCATCGGCAAATACAAACCTATGCACAAGAAGACCATTGGGTAGGCTTAATTGTGGGTCGATGGCCACATTAGCATCATAACCTTGCTTCAATTTGAAACGACTGGTAAATAGCCTTTGCCCTTGTCCGTCAATGAGTTCATAAGCAAATTCTACATTGGCAGTAGTCTGGAAGTGTATGTTGAAGGTATTGCCTTTAATAGGGACCTCAAATACAGTGGCATTGAGTTGATTGGCCTGTAATGATGAATTCACCATTGTTTACTTAACCTCGCGGAAAAAATGTACAAAGGGTTCTCCTTCATATCGGAATCCTATCCAATAAAGACCGGGTTCAAGTGTGAATGACGGTAATATCCAATCGCCGTTGGTATTATAAATATCCGGTTTGGTCCAATGTGCAGAGGGTAGTTCACCGGGACCAGACATAGAGCCGTCTATTTTATTGTAGGTAATTTCCGCGAGTAAAGGATTGGTGGCAGAAGGAGGTCTGCAGAAATGACTTATGTAAAATATATCATCGTGTACATTGATTAGGTTGTCATTATTGTAATCCACATCATCAGAAAGATCGGTGTTCCAGTTTAGGTTTTGAAGATAGCAATCCGTTAAACCACTTGTAGAATGATCTGGTTCAGATGGATCAAAATAGCCACCTCCAAAGTTACAGGTCAATTCGCCGCAGATTTCATCGGCAATAAGATCGTCGATATTGGACTGGTTGTTCATGAAATCCACAATACCAGGC
>JANNEQ010000171.1:0-5918 GCA_031378885.1 Flavobacteriales bacterium | reverse complement strand
AAAATTCAACTCCGTTGGAGTTGTGATCCGCATTTGATTCCTGAACCACCGGGTTTCACCCGGGGCTAATAAAATCAATGTCCTCCGGACATGGTCAATCCACACAATTTGCTTCATTACTCCCCAACTTTTGCGGCTGATTCCATATTATTGAATAGCAAAAATTTGTGGCTTAGACTTATACATACATCAGCACTGAAATTAGCGTTGTGATCTGCGCAATTGCGACCTACTTATTATTGTCTGTTGACAAAAGTTATTATGATGAAAAACCTGCCTACTTATACACCCACTCCAAATCCATCGTGACGCTCAACTCACTATCGGGCTTTTTTAACACTACCGTTTTCCAATCCTTATAGTCCATTAAACTAAAACTGAAATATCCAAGATTGTCATTGGAACTGATGCCATCCTCATCAAATACTTCTAAAACCAGTGGCTTGTCGAATGGAATAACTTTAAATGGAATGCTTTGGTAAAAAGCAACCGGTGTTCCATACACACATTCCTGATGTACTTCACTTTTGTACAAATGTGTATCATTCCACGCCAGTGTAATAAAAATATCCGGATCTTCAGCAAAGGGCGCATAAGCATCCCATCTTTCACTGTCCTTTCCATAACGGGGATAATTGTCCAGCCTGAGTGTTTTGATGATGACTTCTGAAAGTACTTTTTTATTAAAAACGCCGCCGGCTCCTCCTCCACTTCCCGCAGTATCCTTTCCTGAACGACACGCACACAATACCACTATAGCCAGAAATAAAAACTTTTTCATGTACTAAAATTTGCGCTGTGAAGTTAACACCGAAATGTTTAGCGAAATATCATCTGGCTCAAGAATCATCCGCTTAGAATTTGACTTTTACATCGAATAAATTTTCTTTCCCAGAATTTGGCTACCCGCAATCAATTTACATCCGGATTTAGCTGGACTACCATTACGGTGGTGCTGCAAATATTGATACAGCTTGCTTACACCGGTATTCTGGCCAGAATGGTCGAGGAAAGTTCATTTGCCCTCATGGGCATTGTGTTGAGTATAATGGGCTTTGCAGAGATTTTCTCGCAGGTGGGCGTGGGACCTGCATTGGTACAGAGAAAAGAAGTGCATCAGCAACATATCAACGGCGCTTTTTATACCGCAGTAATTCTTGGGGCTGGTTTCTCTCTGGCATTCGTTGCCACTGCTCCGCTTTTTGCCAAGATTTGGGAGCAGCCGCTATTGGAACCCATTATACAAGTGGTGTGTACCAGTTTTTTGATTTCCGCACTGGCCGTAGTTCCCAGAAGCCTGATGGTGCGGGAAATGAAATTCAAAACCATGTTCATTGCCAGTATGATTTCGATCATCGGGGGCAACCTGGTTGTTGGTCTTTTACTCGCTTATATGGGCTGGAATGTCTGGGCATACGTGTGGGCTTTGTTCGCACAGAATGCTTTGATGACAATTGCTCTCTGGTATTTCCATCCCATCAAAATTACTTTAAACTGGGAATTCAGGTACACGCGCGAACTCATTCGATATGGTGCTGGAAGCACATTGTTTAATGCACTCAATTACATCGCCACAAAAGTAGATGTGCTGATGGTGCCCTATTTTGCCAAACAAGTTCCAGATGTATTTAAGGACGAACAATTGCGCCGGTCTGCCATGTATGAGCGATCCAACTTTGTTATGTCATTGCCTATTACCATCATGGGCAAGCTGAGCGACAGCATATTGTTCAGTGGCATGTCCAGACTTCAGGAAGAGAATGCCAAGCTCAGAAAAACCATTCTTATCGCCACCAATCTTGTCTCTATTATTATTATTCCTGCTACTGTTTTTATTTCGTTTTATGCCAAAGAAATAATACTCCTTTGGCTTGGAGACAAATACGCCGACGCCATTCCTATTCTGCAAATTCTTTTTGCGGCGGTTATTTTCAGAAGCCTGAGCAAATTAGGTGATTCGCTGCTCCGGGCGAAAGACGCGGTCTACAAAGGTTCCTCGTACAAAGCAATTAATGTGATTATAATGGCCATCGGAATTTATATTGCCTTCCCATATGGAATGAACTTCGTGGCGTTGTCAGTTGTTACCACAACATTTATCCACTACCTCATGAATATGCATATGTGTACCCTGCTGATTGGTGTAAAATGGAATGAGCTTCTTCTAGCCCTGCTGCCGGGAATAAAACTCAGTGGAATAATCGCCTTTCTGTGTTTTCTACTCACTCAGATTTTCGCCTGGCTTGGCGCCGGCCCTTTCATTTCCCTCATCACAGGTGTATTATTTATAGGCACTTTTACTGTGGCTTATTTGTTCAATAATCCCAAAGAAATGGGACATTCCGAAATTAATCCTTTGCAATATTTGCCGCAGAAATTGCGTAGTAACAAATGGGTGAAACAAATGATCGACCGAATGAGTTGAAGCTGGCACGATTATTTTAAAAGAAAGAGAACGATTAAATTTATGATGAAGAATATTCTTTTCGCGATGACAATTTGTTTGACAACGTTCATGCAAACTTCTGCGCAATCAAGGTTGAACATCAAATCGACGGACTCGCTGGATTTTGTGCTTACCGTTGCTGGCAATGACATCAACATCGCTCCGTGCCTTAGCATAGGCTTTAACCATAATTACTCAGGAAAAACAACTGTCTCTGCCCGATTCCCCAATTGTGCTCAGCAGCCCGTAACGGCAGTGCTAAACCTGGCGAAAAATTCGTCGGCCTTCTATGAACTCAGTTTCGTGAAAGGCACTTTGAAATTTGTTCTTACTTCTGAAAGCTCGCTGGAGCCCTCTACAAAATTAATTCACGAAACCCAAACCATTCCTTTGGCGCAGTCCGATCCTGCCACTACCGGGCTTGCTTTGGATACTTCTCAAGCCATTGAAATCAATGCAGGTTGCTCTACTGCTATTACAGAGCAGGAATATATTCAATTGAAAACAGAACTCAAGGCCATTCACTTTGAATCGCGCAAGCTTGAACTGATGACACAATTTTGCTCAGCACATTGTCTGAGAGTTGAACAAATGCGCTACCTGCTTTCGCAACTCGAAATGGAGGATAATAAAATCAGTTTATTGAGGGCTTGTATTGCCAATATCTATGATATATCAAGGATCTCGCAGTTTGAGGATGACTTTTTTCTGGAGAAAAATAAGGTTGTTGTGCGCAAGATTATTCAAGAGCAAAAACCATAACAATTACTTGATTTGTTTATCATAAAATCAGACTTATCTGGCATCTGAAATGCTTGTTATTCACCAAGGAGGGCCTTTCGTTACAACTCAGTGAATGAATACTGTAATCTGCAGATAAAAAATTTAAGACATACCTGATATTTGTGGCTTGGTTTATATTTGGCCTTTATCCAGATTCAGATCAATCCGTGCATTCTGATTGATTCACTCGGTTATGATAGCAAAGATATTATGAAAATTGAAAGTATAAAAGTCCGTAACTATAAGACCTTTCAAAATCTGGAGTTAACGGATCTTCCTGAACTTGCCATTTTTGTTGGTGCATATGGATCTGGTAAAACTACACTGTTCGATTTGTTTGGTTTTTTAAGTGATTCTTTGAAAGACAACATTCGACAAGCTCTGGCAAAAAGAGGTGGATTCAAAGAAGTGATTAGTCGCGGTCAAAGTGGATTGATTGAATTTGAATTACAATTTCGATTGCTCATTGCTGGCAATGATAGACTCGTTACTTATAGACTTGAAATTGGAGAACAAGAAGGTAAACCTATTGTAGAAAGGGAAATATTGAGATACAAGCGAGGACGTTTCGGATCGCCCTATCATTTCTTAGATTTTTCAAGAGGAAGTGGCTACGCCATTACCAACGAAGAGGATTTCAACAAACCTGATGAAGACCTGGATCGTGAAGAGCAAAAGCTTGGCGCATCGGACATTCTAGCTATCAAAGGTCTCGGACAATTTGATCGCTTCAAAGCAGCGAGTGCATTCCGAAGTTTTATTGAAAACTGGCATGTCTCAGACTTCCATATTGCAGAGGCCAGATCCAGTAAGGAAGCTGGATATGCAGAGCATCTTAGCCCAACTGGCGAAAACCTGCCACTTGTTGCTCAGTATATGTTTGAGCATCATACTAAAATATTCGACGGTGTATTGGATAAAATGAAAAAGAGAGTCCCTGGTGTAAGTGATGTTACAGCAGAATCTACTGTCGATGGAAGAATTGTGCTTCGATTTAAAGACGGATCTTTTAAGGACCCTTTCATTGCCAATTATGTATCTGATGGTACTATAAAGATGTTTGCTTATCTGATATTATTGAATGATCCAAATCCACACCCTCTTCTTTGCATCGAAGAACCTGAGAATCAGTTATACCCTCATCTACTCGTGGAATTACTGGAAGAATTCAGGTTGTACGCCAAAAAAGGTGGTCAGGTATTTGTTTCATCACATTCTCCCGATTTACTCAATGGCGCCAAACCCCATGAAACATTTTGGCTTGTAAAAGAAGAGGGATATTCTGTAATTAAAAGAGCATCCGATTCCAAAGAAATTTCAGCACTTTATAAGGCCGGTGATAAACTCGGATACCTGTGGAAAGAGGGTTATTTTAAAGGAAGCAACCCCAGGTAATGATGTCTTTTAATCCAGTGCAGCTTGAAATATTGACCGAGGAACCTTCTATGGAATACTTCCTGCGTGAAATTCTTCCCAAAATATTGCCCCCGGATTATGAATTAGACGTAAACTGCTTTATTCACCCACATGAGGGTAAAAGCTCTTTGCAAAAGATATGCTTGAAGTGAAATTGCTAAACAAAATTTAAGGCCACAAAACAAAATTATGCCAGATAATTTACGTAGAAATACGCAATTATAAGTTTCGAATAAAAAAAATTAGACCAACCGATTGGATATAGCGTAGATTTGTTTTTCGAAATTATATCTGGTCAACATGAAATTCAAATTAATTATCAAATACAATGAGAAAAATCAATTTAGAACTGAACTCTTTTAGATCTTTTGTAGTGGCTATATTGTGCTCTGCACAATTACTGGTCTCCGGTCAAAACCAAAACATTTCACTTTACGAACCAAAGCACTGTCAGGGCTTTCTCCTATTCAAAGAAAATCCACAAGTCCGAACATGGAAGGTCACTATTATCCAGCGCACCTTTAATACAAACGGAACAACTACTGATGCAGTGGCCCTTTCGGAAATGGTGGGCAGCTTTAACTACTACAGAATTCCTAATGAGTACTTCACCAATGGTGAAAACTACATTTAGCTCTACGCTGTGGAAGGTCTGAGTGCGAATGGTCAACCTATAATAATGCAAGATCCTATTCCATGCACAGGCGACAATCCATCCTTTCAGCTCAACCGCTATTGGATATGCAGCGGGTATGATTATGCCTATCAGATTACGCAATTCGTTAATGAAACCCAATCTCTTGGTAATTATGTGGTTGAGTCTCCTGGTTTTGTATATGAATATTTTAGCGCGGAGGATTGGCCTTGTTTTGGTAATTACTCTGGCCAATGGTGGGGCTCTTTTAATGCCTTACATGGCTTGACCGGTGGATGGTGTGTAGCCATGTACAATGGAAATTATCCTGCGGCAATTGCCATTCACCCTACAGAAAACGACGATGTAAGCTATTTTGATAAATCTGGAGCCCTCATAACATCCAGTACCATTTACGGTGTACAAAAGAAAATGGTCTATTGGCCTTCCGGTTCCATTCAGGCCAATAACATGACCGACGTAGCTAACCTTTCAGCAGCCGATTTGCCTGGTATTGTGGATTTCATGAACAACCAGTCCAATATCGACGATCTTATTGCCGATGAAATCTGCGGCGAATTGACCTGTAACTTTGGAGGTGGCTATTTTGATCCATCTGAACCAGATCATTCTACAAGT
>JANNEQ010000104.1:0-2519 GCA_031378885.1 Flavobacteriales bacterium | reverse complement strand
CTGGCTTGTACGGAATTATTCCAAACTGAAAATCCCAGATGTGGTAGAAACCTCGCTTTACTCTGTCATCATTAAATAATACTTGATTGTAAGCATAGCCGAATTGCATGTATATGGCAGCATCACCAAAGAAACGAATTGTGCCGCCAGCCATGAGACCAAGTGGTGCGTTGTATGTGCTGGGTTCGACATTAATGGGAATGCCGCCACGAGCAATGAGGTCGTGGCGTTGGGAATGCAAGTGGAAGTAGGGTAATATTAAAATAATAAAGCTTTTTTTCATTTTTTTAGTTTAATATTTCCCATTTATAAAGATCAATCCGATTACAATCAAATTCCATATAGTGCTCATTCTCAATATTACCAAATCTGACATCGAAAAATGGTTCATTGACTGCGGTTGTATAGATCATTGATGTTCCATTTTCCAAGCGAAGCGCACTCCAAAAATAATCGTGATAACAAGTTCCGGTATTATAATTTTCAAAATCATGGTTGTCCAACACCTCGGAGCGAAACTGCACAATAGAACCTTTGTAAACAGTTATGTAACCTGTTTTTAAAATGAAAATAGAGTCTTCTCGCAAAAGTGGTCTGATCGTGTCAATTAATCCAGTCTCAGAATTGTAATGATAGGATTTAACCCAGGTATATAAAAAGCCAATCCTCTCGGAGGGAGCAATGTCAATCTCTTTTTTCGTGCAGCCGATAATAACAGTTACGCAAGTAAACTCAAGTAATATTAGCTTTACTAAAGTTTCACAAATCTTTGAGTAATAATACATGATTCGGTTATAATTTTTATATTGTAAACGCCGGGAGATAAATCTTTCACATCGATTGAATTATCATTGATTTTAGAGGAAAAAAAACATCGCCCCTCGGCATCAAATACTTGAATGTCATACTTTAACATGGAACAATTTATATTAAGCACCGTTTGGACGGGGTTTGGGAAAAATTGGCAAGCACAACCATGGAATTCCTCCCAATTATCCTCTTCAGTAGTAGTAATTCCGGTTTCAGAGTTCAAATCCACATATCTATTGTCTAAATGCTCATTATTGGGTTGAGCTGTAGTGATGTGAGAAATGGAACCACCGTTTCTTTCAACTTTGAATAATACATATGGCAGCGAAGAATTCAATTCAGGAACTTCCTTCAAGCGAAGATTTCCATTAAAGCCAGTGTCATCGTCGGATGTATGAATTATCTGGAGTGTATAAGGGTTGAAATACTTGATAGAATAACTATCAAAAATACCCATTTCAATAATTTTCGGCTCATTAGAGTTTCCATAATCAATTGTTTGAAAAACCGTGTAATTATTAGCTTCAGTTGGATCGCCAAATCCATAATCACTCATTAATGTATTCCAATGCCAAAGTGGAGTGCGTTCTACTGTAGGATCACCATTCCAAATTATTGTATCCGTATTAGAAACTGTTGTTGAAGGATTCCAAAGTCTATTCATAATAATTCCAACTGCCTTCTGATCGTTAGCTTCTATATATCTAAGATAAACCGCTTCAAGTCTTTTCTTATTCGACTCGTTGGAAAGAGACCGTCCCGGATACCAATGTACACCTTCCGTAAAATCGCCCATAGGAAAAACTTCCGTTTCGAAAAACTGCCTGACATTGTTAAACATATTCCATGAAGGCTCCCAATTTCGACGACCCCAAGGGAACCCTGATGAAGCAAATCCAGCGAAACCATTGCACCATAAATCTTTTTCAAAGAAAGTATAATCCTCATCATTAAAAGGGCCTCCTGGCCCTTGTTCAAGATGAAAAACCGGTTTGCCTAAATTCCCATAATTATGCTCAGCGTCAGAGCATGCAAACCTGCCCCAGTCAGAATTGACATCATCGAGAGAAGCCCATTTTGAGTATCTATCCGTTGCCCAATCGTATGAGCTATATCCAATGAAATCGATTGAGGGGTAGATCCATGAATTATCGAAATATTCGCTAGAACAATTTTGGCCGTAAGTCCACATTGGTGTTCCAGTATAATGCACGCCTATTGGGTGGGAATGGTGCTTTAGATTATCCTTAATATAATCCACCATTTCTGCATTCCACTGCCCCACATTGTATCTCGTTTCAAAATCAGATGAATAATCCTCTCTTGGAGGAAGCGCGGCCTGCATTGTACTGGATACATCATTATAATTACCTAGATTATTCTGCTCACTCCAAAACTCCATTCCCATTATAGCACTAGAGTACCCATACCTTGCTATCAAATACCGCAATTTTTTCTTGTAATATTTTTTGGCTCCTGCCTCCCTGTAGAAAGAAGCGGGTTCATCATCGCACCCTGTCAAATCCGAACGAGTGTTATAACAATAACCTTCGGCCGCATCACCTGTATTCAAAGGTATATCCGTAAAATCCCAAAGATTAGCACCTCCATGTTGGATATAATACATGTGAAACTGCATACAAAAGTCCACCCGCATATTCAACTCGTGTGCCCTGTCGAAATACCAATCCAACTCACTGGCCATAAAA
>JANNEQ010000140.1:0-69246 GCA_031378885.1 Flavobacteriales bacterium | reverse complement strand
ATTTGGAAGTTGTGGATTACAGAAAACGATTATTTATACACCGGAGGGTCAGACTTTGGATACTTTAAATTTCGGCGCATTAGGCCCTGGTTCTGCATGGAATCATCCTCTGTATTCCGCTAGTGCTTCCGACATGGGGCTTAAAGTTTATGATTTTGATCTGGACTCCATAGTATATAGATTTAACAAAGAATGCAACAGTCCCACAGGCTGCGCTTTTGTTAATGACCATGAAGTAATTTGGGCATATCGTGACGCAATGTTTAGAACCAACTTCATAACAAATGAAAGTGTCCTTGTAAAATCTTCTTGCGACTCGCGGCTATATCTAAGAGCCACTTACCACCCTATGAGCAACAAAGTAATCTGGCAAAGAATTGATCAGGATATAGTGAGTGAAAGTACCATTGAAGTGCGATCGAAACTGTTTATGATGAATCCGGATGGGACGGAAGAGGTAGAAATAATAATAGAAGAGTGATGACTATTATTTTCATCTTTGACTAATGCTCAGATAATTAAATTATTTTGTTTCAAATTATCCGCTGAACCTGTTTACAACAAATCCGAAATAAATGACAATTCATCATCCTGAAATTAGACCCGATTTTAAAAACGGCTACCTTTGGCGTTATGTGGACTTGTTTAAGCTTATTGACTTCTTGTCCAAACCAAAAATATTTTTTAATAGATTAGATCAATTCGAAGATCCTTTGGAGGGTTTACCCTTCGACCTTGTGGATAAATTACTGTTTACTCAAGAAGATCAAATCAATAGAGAAGAGTACAATACAGGGTTAAATGAGGACTACGATACTTACGTAAGATCTGACT
This sequence comes from Flavobacteriales bacterium, assembly GCA_031378885.1. Taxonomy (GTDB): domain Bacteria; phylum Bacteroidota; class Bacteroidia; order Flavobacteriales_D; family Sanyastnellaceae; genus JANNEQ01. Next base: position 68,412 of record JANNEQ010000140.1, on the reverse strand, counting down.
CTCTTGTGAGGATAAAATTAAAAGAAGATATTCGAAAATACAAAGAGTGTCAATTTGCATCATCATGGCATTTTGCAGATAGAGAATCATATGCCATGTGGAAGGTTTATTCGGGTAGTTATGGTGCAGTACTAAAGATTAATGCAGAATCATTTTTAAATATAGTCATCGAAGAAGCAGATAAGCATAGTAGTGATCATTTTACTGATTTCGCTTACGATTTAGTGCAATATAAAAATATTTGGCCACTTGATTTCAACGAGACTTCGAAAAAAGGTGAGTTCAGTGCTTTAAAAAAAGATAAAAGCTACGAGCACGAAAAAGAATTTCGATTTCTAGCATTGACCAAAGAAATAATAGTGGATCAACCTCAAAATTTTAAGTTTGAAATCCCAAAAATGAATACACTTGACTGGAACATAGTCACAAACCCATTCATGGCAGAATGGCAAGAAAAAGCAGTAGAGCAACTATGTGAAAAATTCGGACATAAAGAAAGATTCAAACGTTCTGAAACAAAGATCAAACTTCCATAATAAATTAACTATTATCGGTTATAAAAAAAGACCTTAAATACTTCTTATCTTCTTTCTCTCCTCCTGCGTATTCACATTCACCAACTTCTCCGGTTGGCTGCATTCTACCAAATTCGTTTCAGAATTGATCAATACTTTTCTGGGACAAGAATATCCAATGGACAAAAAACTCAATGCCATTGAATATGATTTGGGTTCCCATATAGATATAAGTGGTTCGGGCCAATTGTCGCGCGGGCTTATGAAGGCGGTTGCAACTGAATTTGAATTGCGATTTGAGATGAGTTCTTCTATTACAGTGGCATCCAACAAAGGAATATCACAGGCCACTATCAGCCATGCGCTTTTGGAATCTGTGCGGAATGCACTGAGTATACCACTCATTGGGCCAAGATTCAGAAAAGTGTCTTCAATTAAATTAAGATCCGACTGACTGTAGTTGGACAACTGATCGTTTCTGCAGGAAAGAAAAGCTGGTATTCCAAGACTGGAAAACATTTCTGCCAGATGAAGATATTGCGGCATATTATGGTAAATCAATTTTGCCTTGTCCTCACCCATTCTGGAACTTTTTCCACCAAGCAAAATCAACGCTTTTAATGCTGGCTTAACGGGCAAATGAGACAAACACAATTCTACAATCGAATGATCTTGCGACATTACAAAAACAGGGACTTCACCCCAGTTCGAAACCAATTCTTTCACATAATCGGGTACGGCCTGCTGATCTTCGCTCAATAGAATTGCCTTGACATTGGTGAGCTGCGCGGCTCGTTTTCTTAAAGAATTTTCTTTTGTTTTGTCACAAACTATCCACTGCGCATTGGCACTAAAATGATTGCCATTTACAATAGTCAAACCCGCACTGACCAAGTCCAGATTTCTTTGGTACTTGTTCTCCATTGATCTGGCCGAAATACTCACCACCTCTCCACTCTTTTGCCAGTGAAGAATATTCGTTTTTATGTTCTGTTCAGGTGAATGGTCTTCATCCACATAAGCCAGTTTGATTTCGGGCAAAAGTGAGGCAATGCGATCGACAAACAATCTAATTGCTTCGCAAGTGGTGCCATAAATTGCTACTTCATTCTGCGCAAACTCACCCAGAGAAAGTCTTTGCAAATCCCCGTGCTTTTTATTTTCACTTTCTTTTGAAGTCACTTTTTCCTCCGCTCTTTTCTATCAACCTGATTTCTTCTATTACTATGTCGTGCGATATGGCTTTGCACATATCGTAAATGGTTAGCGCTGCTACCGAAGCTCCAGTAAGTGCTTCCATTTCCACTCCTGTTTGCCCAATGATGCCGGCATCACATTTTATGACAACAGTATTTTTTTTAATCTCAATTTCTATATTGATCGCACTCACTGCCAAAGGATGACACAATGGAATCAAATCGCTTGTTTTTTTTGCGCCCATTATTCCTGCAATAATTGCCGTAGAAAAAACCGGTCCTTTAGCGAGTTTGAGTTCGTCATTTTCTATCAACGACATAACTTCTTTGGGCAATCTTACTTTTGCTTCGGCCACAGCCCGGCGTTGTGTAGACATCTTGCCTCCCACATCCACCATCGCCGGATTGCCTTTTACATCGATATGTGATAATTTTTTGCCTTGCAAAAGTTGTGGTTTTTTCAATGGTTCAAACTTCCTTTGTGGGGAAGAATCCACTCGTCATCTTCTGTCATTTTATGCGTAAGGGTAAGAATATTAATCGTTGAATCCACAATTGGCTCAGGTGGCATAGCATTCAGAGAAATCATTGAATGGCACTGTACCACCGGATCTTTTGCGCCTCTTTTTACAAGTTCTTTTTTGATATAATCTCCCATTACCAGAATAGTGGTTGGATCATTCATAAGATGATTGACCTGAAGCGTATTGATAATTTTTCCAATATCAATCTGCCTCAATGAATCGGCAGGTGAAAGAGCGCCATAAAACTTCACGGTACCTTCTTTAATTGAGGATTTCATTCTCCATGAAAAATAATTTCCCTGGTGTGTCCAGGCCGTTTTTCCACTAAATAAAAATGGTCTTAAAGGCATGAGCAATTGCCAGATCACAAAAACAATTGTTAGAGGAAGAAAGAATTTTGCGTGATGGGCAAATGATGGCAATTGTTCGGGATCGACCGGTGAATTTTTAGGTTTTAATACAATTTTATTGGCCGAAGATCCAAATTTGGAAGTCCACCATAGCCTGACTTTTTCGGCATCAACGAATAGCAGACAGGTAGAAAACATCAATGGTGGGAACATTCCAATTTCTCCATTTTGCCCAAAGTTGAACAGGAAATAATTTAATCCATGAAAACCCAGACAAAGCCATATAGCCAGCTTGCGGGTCTTTTTCCACCACAACATCGGGCCGATCAAAATATCAAAAAACACTCCGCCGTAATTGAGCATATAAACCACCAATGAACTTCCGGCAGCCGATGATAAGAGTGCATTTTTGGATAAATTCCCTACCAAAGATTTCATGGGCTCCATTCGCACCATCCAATCGTAATTCAATTTTACCAATCCACCATAGAAATAGACCATTACCACCATGAGCTGTAGCAGCAAAAGGTAGTATCTTGGAATATATGAAATTCCTTTTTCATTTGTTCTTGGTGTATAGAAAAAGAATATCAACGCCAAAAGGCATTGCATATATAAGTGATTGTTGAAATAAGATTTATCCAGTAAAAGGAAATAAGAGAAAGTAATAAAATGGACCAGCATCGCTGGTTTGCGAAGTCTGTTCGCAATCATAAGCAAACCACAAATGAACCAAAGTGCCAGTGAAAACTTCATCAGGCCAGGCGAAACTGGTTTCACCCAACCGAAACAATCAAATGTAAAATGTACTTTCGGCGCTATAATTCCATCCTCAATAAACCTCTTATTGAGGTAACTGGCCGCTTCAAGAATTAACACGACACCATAAATTCTGATAAAAAGATTGACCGTGAAGTCTTGAACGGGTTCCAAAAGCTTTTTGAACATAGGTCTGCAATATTGATGTTGCAACAAACATAAGGCAACTTGAATTATTTGGATACAACGGTCTGTCAAACCACGATCAACTATGTTCCTTTTCTACTTACTCACCTGATTACTAGTGCAAAATCATATATAATGTAATTTTAAGTGAGCTGAAGATTGGTCTTTTTTGATGAGCGGACAAGAAAAACTGAGTTGGTTTAATACATTCGAAGCCTGATTCACCCATTCAAAATACTGGATTGGGCTAAACTTAACCTTATGATTGCAAGAATATTATTGGTCGCCACTGCTCTATTTTCATTGATGGCTGTGGATAGCTGGTCTCAAAAAGGCCTTACAAATGAACTAATCTGGAATAGCCGTGAGTTTTCTGCAGAATTTGTGGGAGGGCTCAACTCCATGAATGATGGCCTGCATTATACCAGTGTAGAGGAAAGCGATGCCTTTGGCAGTAAAATAGTGAGGTACAGTTATATCACAGGAAAAGAAGTGGATATAATTGCCACTTCAAAAGAAATTTTTGGTGAAGAAATGAAAAGCATTGAAGGTTATGAATTTAGTGCCGATGAAAAACAATTGCTTATTCAAACCAAGACAAAGGGAATTTATCGCTACAGTTTTTCGGCAGATTATTATGTGTACAACCTGACTACGAAAAAGACATTTCCACTGACAGACTTTGCCAAAGGACCTCAGATGCTGGCAGATTTTTCGCCCGATGGAAAACGTATCGCATTTGTAAGAAACAACAACATATTTGTTTTAGATACAGAGAACAAAAAAGAAGCACAAGTGACCAATGACGGAGTGAACAACCAAATTATCAATGGCGCTACAGATTGGGTTTACGAAGAAGAATTTGCCATCAGCAAAGGATTTGAATGGAGCCCTGCCGGAGACAGAATTGCCTTCTACAAATTCGATGAAAGCGCTGTAAAGGAATTTTCAATGGACATGTTCGGAGGTCTTTATCCTGAGCAATACAAATTCAAGTATCCGAAAGCCGGTGAGGCGAACAGCAAGGTTGGAATTTATGTCTGGGATATGGCCAATGGTCAAACTGTTCAGGTCAATACAGGAAATGAAAAAGACCAATACATTCCCAGAATTGAATGGACAAAAAACAACAACCAGCTTTGTGTAATGCGCATGAATCGCCACCAAAACAAACTGGAATTTTTGCTGGCTGATATGGCTGCCGTTCAACCTTTCGCATTGGATACTAAAGTAATATTTTCGGAGACAGCCAACACTTACATCGACATCTCTGATGCACTTACCTTTCTGAATGACGGCAGTTTTATATGGCTCAGCGAAAGAGACGAGTACAACCATATTTATCATTTTGATGCTGCCGGCAATGTAAAGGCACAACTCACTCAAGGCCCATGGGATGTAATCGACTTCTATGGAATTGACGAAGCATCAATGACTATTTATTATAGCTCCAGTGAAGTGAGTGCAATGGAGAAACATATTTACTCTGCTTGTTTCAAAAAGAAAAAAGCCACCTGTTGCAAACTGTCTGACCTGAAAGGAAACAACGACGCTGAATTCAGCAAAGGCTTTAAGAACTATATTTTATCGCACAGCGATGCCAACTCGGTTCCTGTAATATCACTCCATGACAATACCGGCAAACTGATCAGAACGCTGGTTACCAATGATGGCCTGAAAGAAAAAGTGGCCAAATACGAACTTGCCAAAAAAGAGTTTTTCACTTTCAAAAATTCAAACGGCGACGACCTTAACTGCTGGATGATGAAGCCCGGCAATTTTGATCCGGCCAAAAAATATCCGGTAATGGTGGCCATATATGGCGGCCCGGGGAGCAATACGGTGAGTGATAGCTGGGGAGGCAGAAGTGCCATGTGGCACCATCTTCTTTGTCAGGAAGGCTATATTGTGGTGAGTTGCGATCCACGAGGAACACAATACAGAGGACGCAAATTCAAGCACTCCACTTATATGAATCTGGGAAAACTTGAAACCGAAGATTTTATTGATTTTGCCAAATATCTTGGCAATCAGAGTTATGTAAACAAAGATCGCATAGGTATTCAAGGTTGGAGTTATGGCGGATATATGACCAGCTTGTGTATGACCAAGGGGGCCAATTATTTCAAAGCAGGAATTGCCGTGGCGCCTGTAACAAACTGGAAATATTACGATTCGATCTACACAGAGCGTTTCCTCAGAACACCACAGGAAAATAGTGGTGGCTATGAAAATAATTCTCCAATCAATTTTGTAGATGCATTAAAAGGTAAATTCCTGTTGGTGCATGGATCGGCCGACGACAATGTGCATTACCAAAACTCCATGGACATGATCACCGCACTCGTAGCTGCCAACAAACAATTTGATTTGTTTATCTATCCCAATAAAAACCATGGCATATATGGTGGCAGTACCAGATTGCATCTATACACCAAAATGACCGATTTCGTAAAAGCCAATCTTTAACCGAGATTATACAATAGGGTTCGTTATGAGACGCAAAAGCGCAATAAAATCAAGCGTTCCCGCAAGATTTGCTGAGGAGGGAATAGTTACTCCTATTTCGACGAAGAAAATCGCGCGCTCCTTTGGAGAGGAAATGCTTGATTTTGCAGCGATTTTGTGTCGTAATAGAATCTCTGTTGCATATTCTTGGTTTAACTTTAATCTAAGGTTATCAGCTATTAATCGTCCAACCGACTTTTTCGGGCAGAGTTTTATTACATTTGACCACTAACACCAACCAATAATCTATACTTATGACCAAGGAAGAACAACTAAAAGGCAGTGTATCCAACGTAAAGCTGATCGGATATTTTGCTTTAATTCTTGCAGGTTCCTATGGCTTGCTGCGATTTGTGGCAGGAATGGGATCAAGCACACCAGCAGAAAACTTTAAGCTCTGGCTATTCTCTTCTATTATCGCATTTTTGCTTACTGTAATCATTTGGATTCTCAATCAGAAGCAACACCCCAAAGGACTCTTTCTTTTGTTTTTTACCGAAATGTGGGAGCGTTTTTCCTACTACGGAATGCGCGGAATTTTAATTCTTTACCTCACTAAAACAGCACAGGAAGGTGGTTTGGGAATTGACAAAGGCAATGCCTCGGTCATTTATGGTTTGTTTACAGGCTTTGTTTACTTCACACCTATTATTGGTGGATGGATAGCAGATAATTTCCTTGGGCAGCGCAAATCAATTCTTATCGGTGGTGTATTGATGATGCTGGGACAATTCAGTCTTGCGTCTAATGGCGGCACTTCTACAGCATATCTTGGCTTTTTATTGATTATAATAGGTAATGGTTTTTTCAAACCAAATATCTCCACTTTGGTGGGGCAACTATACCCACAAGGTGATGCCCGCAGAGACAGTGCCTTTACGATATTCTATATGGGTATTAATCTTGGGGCTTTCCTGGCGCCACTTATCTGCGGATTGTTCGCTGAAGATCTTTTCGCTACCAAAGAAATGTTGCCCGATGGATCGCAAAAAGTGACGCATTATTCGTTTGGGTATGGATTCCTTGCCGCAGGTATTGGTATGGCTTTGGGACAAATTATATTTAATTCTCTGGCCAAAAAATATCTGGGTGAAATCGGACTTCATCCTGCCAAAAAGAATACTGCCGATTTAGCTGCCAAAGAAGAAGCCAATCGCCCGCTTACCAATATCGAGCGCGACCGTATGGCGGTAATTTTTACTATTACTCTTTTTGTTACCTTCTTCTGGGCTGGTTTCGAACAAGCCGGATCTTCGCTTTCACTTTACACAGACAAGTTTATTGATCGAACAGTATTCGGATGGACTATTCCTACCTCCTACTTCCAATCTGTAAATCCTTTGTTCATTGTATTGTTGGGGGCACCTATTGCGGCATTGTGGCTGAATCTTGCCAAGAAAGGCAAAGACTGGAGCATACCCGTGAAGATGGCATTGGGAATGATTCTTTTGGGAATCGGATTCTTATTTATGCTCGCCGCTGTAAAAGAACGCGGTGGAGATGGTGTGGCAGATGAAGCTGTAAAAGCTAGTCTTATCTGGTTGCTGGGTACATACTTCTTCCATACGGTGGGTGAACTTTGTTTGTCGCCGGTAGGACTTTCCATGATCACCAAACTTGCTCCGGTAAAATTTGCAAGTATGCTCATGGGCGTTTGGTTCTTATCGCCATTTGTAGCGCAAATCATTGGCGGTTTTGTAGCAAAATACGTTGAAGAACTCGGTGCCGGTAAAGTTTTCGGCATCATTACGATATTTGTAATGGGTGCAGGAGTATTGTTGTTCTTCCTTTCCAGAAAACTGGTAAGCTGGATGCACGGCCGGGGTTGATTCTTCGGTTCTTCTGAAACTTTACCGTATTATTACCATATTAGAGGCCTGAAATTATTCAGGCCTCCTTTTTTTAAAAATGCACATTAATCGAAATATTTGATGTATACATTAGAATCCATTCAGAATTTTAAGGGTAAATACCCAAAACAACTTTGGTACCTATGCCTTATTGAAATGTGGGAGCGTTTCACCTTCTACGGAATGAGGGCATTGCTGGCGCTCTATATTTCTCACCTCATTCTTTCAGGAGATTATAAAGCCGCCACGCAGGAAGACCAAAATACGGCGCTGTTGAATTATCAGACTGAACAAGGCGAAACGGTTACCGCAGATCACCCAATGTACATCACACTTACTTCGGCGCAGAATGCTAAAGATGAAGCGGAGGCCATTGCCAATAAACGCTACGGTATGATACAGGCCTTTATATATGCCATGGCATTTGTAGGCGGATTATTTGCCGATAAATTATTTGGATTCAGGCGTTCTATTTTCTGGGGCGGTATATTGATGGCCATTGGCACTTTTGTGATGGCAGTTCCGGGAAGTTTTGCATTCTATCTTGGAGTAAGTATTCTGATTGTAGGAAATGGTTTTTTCAAACCCAATATTTCCACTATGGTTGGTGCGCTCTACAAAGATGGCGACCCACGAAGAGACGCCGGATTTTCTTTATTCTATTCAGGAATAAACGTAGGAGCACTTTTGAGCGGACTTACCATAGCTTATATCGGCACAAGTTATAGCTGGTCGCTTGGTTTTGGTCTTGCTGGCGTTTGTATGGTAATTGGTCTGGCTATTTTTGTCTATACACAAAAAACTTTAGGGCCTATAGGATTGCAGCCACTGGGCAAGGATCAGCAGCCAATGTCATCCGGTAAAACATGGTTTTATCAGATTGCAACACTGGCTTTGATTCCTGTTTTTTTTCTTGTAATCTATTATCCTGTGGATGTAAATATGACCTGGCTTCTGGGGCAAAAAGCAGATGGCACTGGAGTTCTGAAAGATCGAATTGTGGAATTGGTTGATCTTGTTTTTGTTTTTGCGGCTATTATTACGCTCTTGTACCTTTTCATTCAGATCAGAAACTCAGCCAAAGGCGCGGAACTTGAAGCAACAATGGCAGATCCGATTTCACAAAAAGAAAGACCAAAAACAGCCTTGATTGAGTCGCGAAAACTCATTGCTGCTACTATACTAATTCTCTTTTCTGTTGTCTTCTGGTCGTTCTTTGAACAAGGCGGCGGATCGCTTAATTTCTTTGCCATCAACCACGTAGAAAGTCATGGTTTGAATATGACCTCAGTGAATAATTCGATTAATTCGCTTTGGGTAGTTCTGCTGGCTCCAATTATTGGATTGATGTGGATATGGCTCGCCAAACGCAATAAGGAACCCAACACTGTTGTGAAATTCGGATTGGGTTTTGTGTTGATGGGACTTGGATTTCTGGTGTTTTTTATGAGTAAATTCTTTGCCAATGCCGGAGCCTTAACTCCATTCTCTCTGTTTTGCATAGCATACTTGATTACCACTTTAGGTGAGTTGTTCCTCTCCCCCATTGGTCTTTCGATGATTACAAAACTTTCGCCCAAAAGACTTCATGGGGTAATGATGGGAACCTGGTTTCTGGCCAGCGCCTATGGGCAATATGGAGCAGGATTGATCGGAGCCGCAATGGCACAAGGGGATAGCTCTGTAGAAAACGCATCTGCCATTCAGAAACTTGGACAATATACACATGGCTACGAACTGATTGGTTATATCTCGATCGGTGCTGGAATCTTGCTTGTTCTTATTTCTCCACTGATCAAAAAACTAATGTACGAGGTCAAATAATCCGGTATTCGAATTTAGTATATGAGCAATTCTAAACATCCGTCAGGTCTTCCCTATTTATTCTTTTCTGAAATGTGGGAGCGCTTTGGTTACTATCTTATGATTGGTATCCTCGTTTTATATATGAAAGATACTGAGAAAGGTGGGCTTGCCATGGACACCCATCAGGCCAGTGATATATATGGGACTTTTATTGCCCTTGTTTTTCTTACTCCATTCATTGGCGGACTTCTGGCCGACCGTATCATGGGCTACAGACTTGCCATTACCATTGGAGGAATATTGATGGGATTGGGTTATTGTTGTCTGGCTTTGGCCGGTATCAATTTTTTCTACATTGGTTTATTGATGATAATTGTGGGAAATGGATTTTTCAAACCCAATATTTCCACCCTTCTTGGCAACCTGTACAACGAGGACCGCTACAGAAGTTTAAAGGATAACGGCTACAGCATTTTCTACATGGGCATCAATGTGGGTGCGTTTATCTGCAATTTTTTTGCCGCCTACATGCGCAATGTGTACGATTGGGGCAGCGCATTTCTCACTGCCGGTGTAGGAATGTTTATTGGCGTCATTGTATTTTGGATTGGCAGCAGGCATTACAAACATGCAGATGTACTAAAGCCCGCTCAAAAAGAGGATTTGTCACTTGGTAGCATTTCCGGAATTGTATTACTTCCGGCACTCCTGGCCGGCTTTTTAGGTTGGATGATTCCTGAAAATGTCTTTGGAAGTGACAGCACAGATGCTTTTATTTTCGGAACCATTCCGGTTATAGGATATTATGTCTCTCTCTGGGTTCGGGCAAAACGAGAGGACAAACGACCGTTGGGCGCACTGCTGGCGATTTTCGGCGTGGCCATTGTTTTCTGGGCTGTTTTTAAACAGAATGGAACAGCGCTTACCATTTGGGCAGAAAATTATACTGACAGGCGTGTTCCTGCTTTGGTGGAAAAACCGCTGGACGCCATCAAACTGGTTAAACAGACCGGGCTTGAGCTTAAATCGGTGGCCCTGGTTGACCAACAGTTCAGGACGACCAAAGAAAATGGCGAAATTGTAAAACACATGTCTCACGATCTGTATTTTAACAACCTGCCCAAGGACCAATGGCCTGCGGAAGGAGAATCTATACCCCTTCTCAATACAGAAATTTTTCAATCCATCAATCCGTTTTTTGTCATTGTGCTCACTCCTGTTGTCATGGGATTGTTTCTCTATCTGCGCAAACGCAAAAGAGAGCCAACCACTGCCTCCAAGATTTTCATCGGGCTGTTGGTTACTGCTGTAAGTGCGCTTTGTATGGTGGGCGCTGTGTATTCGTGCAGCAATGGTGCTATAAAATGCTCTCCCTGGTGGCTCATTGCCACTTACGGTGTGATTACCCTGGGAGAATTGTGCCTGAGCCCGATGGGATTGTCTCTGGTATCCAAGCTTAGCCCGCCGAGGCTTACAGCATTGATGATGGGTGGCTGGTTTCTTTCCACATCATTGGGAAATAAATTATCGGGGGTTTTAGCTTCCATGTGGGATAAATATGATGATAAATCATCTTTCTTTCTGGTTAACTTTGTCCTCACGATTGTTTCCGTAATTACCATATTCTTAATGTTGAAATGGCTGAACGGAATTATGAAAGAACATTTAGGAGAAAATCTAAAATGACCATGAAACTCACGCAAAACATTATCGCCATAGCGCTATTCGCAGGACTTTTTGTAGCCTGCAAAGACCCTCAATCTGTAACCCAGCCCACTGCTTCTATGTCGCCCGGGGTGACCAAACCAGCCGTAGCATCACCGCAGCCTTCGCAAAATACGAATACTGCAGCCAGCCAAACCGGGCACGAAGGTGTCAACTGGATGACTGTTGAACAAGCCGTTGCTGCCCAAAAGACTACGCCCAAACCCATCATGATAGATGTGTACACACAATGGTGTGGGCCATGTAAAAAACTCGCCGCTGAAACCTTCGGCGATAAAAAGGTACAGGAATATCTCAACTCACATTTCTATTGTATCCGATTCGATGGTGAGTGTAATGATGTAGTAAATTTTCAGGGCAAGACCTTTAGCAACCCCAATTATGTTCCCAATCAACCCGGTCGCAACAGTGTTCACGAATTCACACAGTTTCTGGGGGTTAATGCATACCCTACTTTGTTCTTTATGGATGATGCAGGCACGCCGCTCGGACCACTTCCGGGCTTTCGCGGACCGAAAGAAATTGAGCTTTTCCTGAAGTATTTCGGAGAAGGAACATACAGAACTGTAAAAACCCAGGAAGAGTTTTCGGAGTACGAAAAAAACTTTAAAGGCTCGTGGTAAGAAGTATCGCGCCTCAGCATTTTTCAAAGTTTCCCGGCACAGAAGTGAACTTAATTCACAATTTATCGTTTTAGCCCATCGTATTTGGTTAAAAACATTTTGTGATACAACACAGTTATTGCTTGTAGAACAAGTTGTAACAGCTACCTTGCGCGCGATTTATACAAGACATAATCCATTCTATTTCAATGAGCGAAAATGCAAAACTGATCCTCGAAGGCAAAGAATACACCCTGCCAGTGTTCACTGGATCAGAAAATGAAAAGGCAATCGATATTACCAAGCTCCTGGAGCAAACCGGTTATATCACACTTGATACAGGTTTTAAAAATACCGGATCAACCAAAAGTGCGATCACCTATCTTGATGGTGATAACGGAATACTTTGGTACAGAGGTTATCCTATTGAGCAGTTGACCGAATATGCTTCCTTTCTGGAAGTTGCGTATTTACTGATCTATGGCGAATTACCAACTGCCAAGGAATTGGAATACTTCACAGGAAGCATCAGCCACCATACGTTAGTGCACGAAGACATGAAACGTTTTTATGAAGCATATCCAACGGGAGCACACCCAATGGGAGTGTTAAGTTCGATGATTGCGAGTATGTCTACCTTCTATCCTGAGGCACAAAATCCCAATCGTCCTTTTAAAGACATTGAACTGACGATGCACCGATTGATTTCAAAAATGCCTACCCTTGCTGCACAAGCACATAAGGTGAGCATCGGGCATCCTATAATGTACCCAAGAAATTCTTACTCCTATACGCAGAATTTCCTTCGTATGATGTTCGCATTGCCTACTGACGATTATGAAATTGATCCTGTGGTTGATGATGCATTGAACAAATTACTTATCCTCCACGCTGACCACGAGCAGAATTGCTCTACCTCAACCGTTAGAATTGTGGGTTCTTCTCAGTCCAATCTTTATTCTTCCATCGCTGCCGGTATTGCCGCATTGTGGGGACCTCTTCATGGAGGAGCCAATCAGGCAGTGATCGAAATGCTCGAAAGAATCAAAGCGGATGGCGGTGATACAGATAAATGGATTGCCAAAGCAAAAGATAAAAACGACAGCTTCCGCCTGATGGGCTTCGGACACAGAGTTTATAAAAACTTTGACCCGAGAGCCAAAATCATCAAGAAAGCATGCGATGATGTATTGAACAAATTGGGCATCCATGATCCGGTGTTGGATATTGCCAAGAAACTTGAAGAAGTAGCATTGAAAGATGATTATTTCATTGAGCGCAAACTTTATCCGAATGTAGACTTCTACTCAGGAATTATTTACAGAGCCATTGGCATTCCTACAGAAATGTTTACTGTGATGTTTGCTTTGGGTCGTTTACCAGGCTGGATAGCCCAATGGAAAGAAATGGTAGAACAAGGCGAGCCCATTGGTCGTCCGCGCCAGGTCTATACCGGAGCGAATAAGCGCGATTATGTGCCTATGCCAAAGAGATAGTTTTATTTGATTTATATAAGTTTGAAAACGCCCTTGAATTTTTCAGGGGCGTTTCTTTTTATAAATACATGTTTGCCAGATAAAATTCGCGCAAGTCGAATAATGATCCTGAAGAGCCTGTGTAGGTAATACCAATGTTCATTTCAATTTAGTCCATGTACCATGTGAAATGATACAGTGGTATATGCCGAGAGAGTAGCTGTTTAGTAGAATCAAGCGCAGCGCAGATTCTACTAAAACAGATACCAAATCGGTATAAATGCCGCTATGAAAGCAAATTCGTATAGCTACTATTCAAGCGAAATTCCTCCTGGAGTTTGGCAATTTTAATTTCGATCTGGTACCTGGCCATCAGGCCGTTTTTTCTCATCCCATCTTTTTGCTTGGCCATTTGACCCTCTATCCAGTAGATTTGCTCTTTATCCATCTTACCTGGATTAGCCAGAACATTATTCAGGCAGGTGTATGCCCGTCTTGAGGCCCTGAATCCCTCCTTCATTTGGATCAACTGAGATTGCAAACGGCTTATCTGTAGGCTTATATCAAAATTTCGCCGTGCGATCTGATCAATTTCCAGGGTATCAAACGTTTCGGATTCGGGCTCTCCCGTTCCTACTATCTTATCAGCTTCTCCCATGCCAAGCTGAATGGCAAGAAGCGCGTGAGTGCATTTCAGGGGAAGTAAAGACATGGAGTTTTCCGCCCGGGATATGGTAGAAAAGGAAATGTCTAGTAAAGAGCCGAATTCAGTTAAACTGCAGTTGAGTGCATTTCGAAGAGAGGCGATGTAATTCATCGGGGTCTGAAGTTTTTTTTATTCTAACAAAGATAATTCACACAAAGGATTTCATGCAATGAAAATTCTTTGCATGAAATCCTTTGCACGATTTTTAAAAAATTGGACGATTCATTTTTTATTCAAAGAAAATTATGCAAACAAATTTCTTTGCAGAATTTTCTTTGCGTGATTTTGTTTTTCATATAAGCCAAAACAAAACTTGATCATGGATGCCCATTGACTCATTCTGACAAAAAAGGAAAACACCATGTATTAAGAAATAAATGTCTCCGCAAAAAAGGAGCGCAAGAATGCTTCTATAAAATAGCGTTCGGGGCATTTTGTCTTTAAAAAGAAACACTTCGTAAAAATAATTTTCAAAAAATTATGGAATTCCAAAATTTTGTGCATCTTTACCTCGTGGCCGAACGTGGCCGCGAATTGAAAAAATATTGTATGATTGCGTTTTTGTAGTTCTATTTTCACCACTAAGTGTCGAAACAAGTGAATCAGAGAAAGGAACAAGGAAGGCGCACCCCAACAAGGGTGTGTCCTCTTTTTGTTTTTCTTGTATCTGATTAGGTATTCGACACACCTGTGGTGAGCATGATCTATAGATGAGGTTCACGCCCTTTGTTATGAATAGGAGGTTGGTGCAGGAAAAAGCTAAATGACAATTGAGGTGGGTAAACCTTCAAGAGCAATCTTGAGGTGTAATTTTTAAAACCCAATAATAAATGGAAACTATTTTATCGCTTAAAAACGAGGCACTGCCTTGTAAAAAACAAAATGAGAATGAGTTGTTTAAAAGGGCAAGACCCCGTTTGAGCCATTGGCTGGCGGCTTTGGTGTTTGTTTGTATTTCTTCCCTGAGTTTTGCACAGCATACACTAATTAATACAAGGTGGACTTCTGTAATTGGCTCAGTTGGCCAATACGATTGGAGTTCAACAAGCCTTGATCCGCAGCAAAGGCTTTGCACCACAGGCAATAAAGTAGTTAACGGCCAAGGGACAAATATTTCGACTGTTCGATATGATGCAGACGGCAGTATTGCCTGGCAGGCAGACTGGAACGGAGCAACAAGCGGAGACGATTATGGCACATCAATTATTGCAAACGCCACACATGTTTTAGTCTGTGGGGCAACATTTAATGTCACCAACAATGATTTTGACTACGTTGTATTGAAGTATGATATTAATAATGGTTCATTACTTTGGAGTTATATCTATGCTGGCCCAGCGGGTGGCATTGACATTCCTTCTGACATAACAATGGATGGACAGGGCAATATCTTTGTTACGGGTGTGCGACAAGGTGCAACTACTCTTGCCGATTACTGCACACTCGCATTAAATAACTCGGGAACTTTATTGTGGTCTCAATTTTATGATTATGCCAATAGCTATGAATTAGCCGCGAAAATCGTAGTCAATTCCAGCGGAGATTGTATTGTTACTGGAGGCAGCGGCAATTCTTGGGTGGATGGAGACTTCTGTTCCGTCAGATATTCGGCCGCAGGGGTTCAACTCGGAGTAAAACGCTCCGGCAGTCTTACTACTTATTTCGACCAACCTCTGGACATGAAAAAGGATGCTTCGGACAATATTTATGTAGTAGGTAGAATTGGCACAACTGGTAATGGCGAAGACATGAAGTTGATGAAAATGGATGAAGAACTCAATATTATTTGGTCGGTGACTAAAGATGGTTATGGCCTTAATGATTTGGGGCAATCCATTGCACTGGATGAATCAGGTAACATTTATGTGGCCGGTTATTTCACCAACTCAAACGACTACAAAGAGGCGTGTCTGTTGAAGTATGACGATGGTGGTGCTCTTCAATGGCAACGAACCATGAAAAGCGAGTATGATGGAGATGCACTTGCATGGAAACTCGCTTACAGGAATGGAAAGCTGTATATCTCAGGTGAACTGAAAACCGATTTAGGCCAGGATGTATTGGTTGCTGTTTACAATACCGATGGAAATCTGCAATGGACAAAAACATTTGACGGTGGCATAGGTGCCGATGACAGTGGTAAGAATGCGCAAGTGAGTAGTGACAATTTTATTTATGTAAGTGGCACGGTATCACTTTCTGAAGGAACAAAATACATTCACAGCAGGTTTGAAACATGGGAGAATGATCGGTCAATTATCTACTGCGATGACAAGCCCTGCCTTGTAGACGATGAAGTGTTGGTCCGATTCAATCCAACAGATATGATTCTTGAAAATACTGACAACAAAAAGATTGTCTGGGGTCTTGTGGAAAATTTTGTTCACGCATCGGCACTCTCAGAAATTCAGCAAGAAACAGGCATTGATTTGAGCAAGCAGAAGTGCTTTAAAGTTTATCCCAGCATGACAAGCAATGATATTGAATCAACCGGTAGATTGGGAGGTGTAGTTCAACTTCCTCCATTTTATGCCACCTTAGTTGTTACACTACAGTCTGGTTCTGACGAAGAATCTGTTGTTCAACTATTGAACGGAGTGCCATCGCACGTAGTGGTTGCCACTACCAATGGCATGGCCGAATTGACGGCAGGGGCCAATGATACAGAATATAACAGTGGACAAAGCAGCGGTCTTGTGGGAGATAGCGCCATTCCCGATGCGAACATCAATATAGAGCCTGCCTGGGACTTAGAAACAGGATCTCCGGCCATAGTGGTAGGAGTTTATGATACGGGAATCAATTATGCCCATACTGATATTAGTAATGGCAGCCTTTCAACATCATCAGTAGTAGATGGTTGGGACTACGTTAACAATGTTGACATAACAACAGAACCCGACCCAGACAATCATGGGCATGGCTCTGCTGTTGCCGGTATTGTTGGTGCGTGGCGCAATAACTCCTTTGGCATAGCAGGTATTGCCGGGGGGAATGGATCAGGTGGTGTTACATTTCACGCAATGAAAATATTCGATACCAATCCAAACAACTGCAACACGCCAGCGGCGACTATGAATACAATTCTTCAAGCGATGACAGAAGGTACGCTCGGAAATGGACCGATAAATGAACCTGAAGATGTCCAGAACCACAGTTGGGGTGGTAGCCACAATGCTTTGTTGCGGGAAGCATTTAGGCTTGCGTATGAGCGACAAGTGGTGGTTTGTGCGTCTTCAGGCAATTTCGGTAATAGCGAATGTAACATAGTCTCCTATCCCTCAACATACCGCGACCACTCCATTATGAAAATTGGAGCCAACGATGCCACAGGAGCACGGGCAGAATTTTCGCAGTGCAATTGGGGTCTGGATTTTATCGCACCCGGTACAAATGACTTGTATATAGGCATGGGTGATGACGGAAATAACTTTTCTGACTACCTCACCTGGTCGAACAATTGCTCTGCTGCCACCAATGGTACTTCCTTTGCAGCGCCTCACGCCGCCGGTGTTGCGGCATTGATGTTAAGCTACGCCCATAATAACTCACTGCCGAATTCATTGTCTCATGAAGATTGTGAGGAGTTGATGCAAAGATTTGCTACTGATATAACAGCAGCGCCAGACACAATAGGTTACGATCCTCAAACAGGGTTCGGCCGTTTGAATGCCGGTGTATTATTCGACAGCATCCAATTTCCAGATTTTCTTATCCAGCATAAAATAATGGATAATACGGGTAGTGGCTTCACTTTGGCGGGTTTTCACGAAAAAACCTGCCTTGAACAAACAATCCTGGGGCTTCCCATAGGAATTATACGGGTTAATCGCTGGAAAACAATAGCCACCCAGCCTCATACCATACCTTCGGGCTACCAGTTGATAACAGGTTGGGCAAGGGGTTCGGGTTCTACTACTATAGGAGTTACCTCCGCCAATAGCGCAATTTGCGAAAGTTCGCTGCACAGCAAATACCTTCCTGCTGAACATGATGCCTATCTTGATGCATACACCGCTGCGGATGCGACGATGTCAGGGTATACTTATGAGTTACTAGATTCTAATTTGAACCATGTGGGCTGGTGGCCTTTTGATACCACGACTGTTGTTAAGATGGCCTATACACTTTATTTAAAAAATACCACAATAAATGTAGCAGAAAATCAGACTAATCTTGGGTTTAGTGTTTATCCCAATCCGGCCATGACCAGTGTTCAGATTCAATTCGGCCAGGGATTAAATGGAAAAACAGAAGTCGGCCTGTATGACGTTGCCGGGCAACTTGTGAAAATGATTGCAACAGGCGACAATATGCCCGCCGGATACAAAGTAAATTTTTCGGTTGAAGAATTTGCCTCTGGGTTTTATTGTATTAAAGTGACAAACAGAAAAAGGCAATTGTCCCAAAAATTACTCATCAATCATTAGCATGATTAAAAAGACAATAATAATATCACTTTTGATTTTGGGAACAGGCCTTTGGGCCCGTTCCCAATTCATTGTAATACCTACCAACACCACAACTGCCATTGTGGAAATTGTGCAGGATCACGATACCATTGCGATATCCGGTGTTTATGATTATTTCGCAAAGTCGTACGATTATGGCGAAACGCTCGTTGATTTGCCAACTCCTGGTATAACAGACGCAGCCAATACAAATTTTCAAATAGCAGATGGAGCCTATTATATTTCCTCAGGAACGGGTGTTCCTGAATGGCATTTTCAGATTTTAAAGTCCACCACATTCGGAGCATCGTGGCAAACTTTATACGACACTACGGGCATTTCATTTCACACTTTCATTATGGCCGATTCCACCTGGGGGCTAATGGCCGGCCTCTTCGGGCAATATGCGCATTGCGATGGAAATGATACCATGTGGACAACAGAGTTATTATTCGGTACGCAAGCATTGAATGCACTTGCCTCTGCTTCTTATGGAGATAGCTCAATGATCGTAATGACCATGGATGGGGCTGCCATTTATACGAACGACAGAGCACAGAGTTGGAATTGGGGTTATTGCAGTAATCAAATTACAGAAGATGTTCAATATATTACCGAGGATACCATTTACTCCATATCACATTATAACAATGGGACTATCGCAGAGTTTACCTACTCAGTAGATGGGGGACAACACTTTATGAATATTGAACTTGGACCGAATCCTGGCGATTCAACTTATTACGGAACTTATTTCGACACCCGGATTTACGATATGCATTTCAATACTCCAGAACATGGCTACATAGTAGGTTATAATTACGACATTGACGATGGAGTTATCTTTGAGACGTTCGACGCCGGATTAAATTGGATAGTCTATGGTACAGGGTATGATGAAGTGTTGTCTGCACTTTTGTATATAAACGATACGCTTGCCTTTATAGGCGGCACCAACGGGCTGCTACTAAAATGGAATCCCTCCATTCCGCTCAGTCCGGTTGGAATAGAGGAAATTGACTCAAATGCCCAACCCTTCGCCATTTATCCAAATCCATGCAATGAAAGTACAATTGTAAAATTCAAGACACCCAACGTTGGCGACCACATAGAAATTTGCAATGCCCTTGGCGAAGTTGTTTTCACCGAGATTGCACGGAGCGGCCACCTTACTATATCTACTTCTAATCTGCCTGATGGTATTTATTATATTACTGTTCACAACAAAAATTACTCATCTTCCAACAAGCTTATTGTACAACACTAAATCCATTTCAATGAAAACATTTCTTACTTTTTTCTTTTTCACTTTAGTAAACTGTATCGCTTACGCTCAGTGTAGTATAACACTCACCTACGTCCCCGCAAGTTGCGCCACTTGTTGCGATGGCTGTGTGAACGCGTCTGTTAATACAGATTGCGCGCCCGCCGCTTTGAATTGGATACCAACAGACCCCAGCTATCCCTTTGTTTGTTCGGCATGTGCAGACTCAACTTATATAGTAACTATGATAGACGAATGCGGCTGTACCGCAACGGACACCGTCACTATCGTGCAAACAACCGGAATTATTTCTATCCCCGATAATAAAGGTTTCTTGATTTATCCGAACCCTGTGCGCGATTTTATGACCGTAAAATTTACTACAGCCAACATAGAAAAAATCCAATTCCAAATTATCTCACCCCTAGGTCAAACGGTGCAAAGTGGTTATATCGGTGCCGGTAAAACAGAATATATTATTCCTTTTGAAAATATCGGAGCGGGCCATTATACGGTTCATTTTATGGGCGAAAAAGCCAACTACTTATATTCTACACCACTCATTATCGAATAATGAAAGTTAGCATCACAATATTATTTTTATTGGGAATGTCCTTTTTAGGACATTCCCAATATACCCATTGGAATAATGTTTATGACACAGAGGATGAAACGGCCTTCTTTTTTCCTCAGAAGTTATTTGTTCGTGATTTTGTTTTTCATATAAGCCAAAACAAAACTTCGTCATGGATGCCCATTGACTCATTCTGACAAAAAAGGAAAACACCATGTATTAAGAAATAAATGTCTCAGCAAAAAAGGAGCGCAAGAATGCTTCTATGAAATAGCGTTCGGGGCATGTTGTCTTTAAAAGGAAACACTTTGCAAAAATAATTTTCAAAAAATTATGGAATTCAAAAATTTTGTGCATCTTAGCATCGGTTAAGTATAGTTGTAAAGACAAAATACCTGACCAAAAAGCATTTAATGATTCTTTCTGATTGAAAAGTTTGCACAACCTCAATTGCCAGAAAGAAACGGATGGATGCGCCTTGCCTGTGCAAGGTGTGTCCTCTCTGTTTCGGGCTGGCAATGGGTATGCAAACACCTTCAATCGGTCTGAATACGGCGGAGGCGCACCTTGCACAAGACGGGCACAACTGAAACTACAGGGTAAATCTTCGCTGACTGAGCGCGAAACAATTAAAATCATATCTATATGAAATCTTACCTTTTCTATCAAAATCGTTTCCTCTCTATTGAGAAAACCAATGACAGCATTTCGCTCAAATTACACCAGTTGATTCGCCATTTCCATTGGCGAAGTACTATACTTTCTCTAACCTTTATTCTTTTTACTGCCCTGCTGGCAGAAGCACAGATTGTGGCGAATTTTGTAGGGCAGGCCCCCACTTGTCCTCAAGGCAGCGACGGCAGCCTTTGCTGCACCAATATTACAGGTGGTATACCGCCTTACAACTGCTCCATTACTTCACCTGTGGGAACTTATAACTACAACAGCGGCAGCCTGTGTTTTACTTCGATGGCTTCTGGCCCTTATACCATTCTTATAACGGATAACTTTGGCGACAGTGGCTCAGTCAATACCATTGTGCCACCAAGTGCCAACCCTCCTCTGGTGATTAATACTACAGTAACCAATGCCACATGTGGCCTGGCCAATGGCTCTGCGTGCTGCACCGTTACCGGCGGATCGGGTACTTATACCTATTTATGGATAAGGTTCAGCGATTTTCAGGTATTGGGCAACGGTCTGTGCCTTACAGGAATGAGCGCCAGCGAGTCTTATTCGTTTACCGTTTACGATGCCAATACGCCTTGTTTTGCTTCGTCCGAAATTACGGTTCAGGAACAAGGCCTTCAATTGAGTGCCAATGTCACACCTAGCGATTGTGTGGCTCCTAGCTGCAATGGTGCCATTGACCTTACCATTACCGGAACGCCACCCTATGTAGTGAATTGGACTGGTCCGAATTCGTTCAGTTCGAACAGCACTGACCTACTGGGTATATGTGCGGGAAATTATACTGTAAATGTTACAGATGCCAATGGATGCGTTGGTACTGCCACCTATACCATAGCTCTGAATGGGGCCGACGTAACCACTGGCGGTCTTGGTAGTGCAAACAATTTAATTACCGCCAACACACTTTGGAACCCAGCTTATTTCGGTGGACAATCTACTATAATTGTAGATGCCGATGTAATCGTTTCAAATGGTGTCCTCCTGAATATTGACAACCTCACAGTGCTTGTTACACCCGGCCATAGCATAAGGGCTTTGTCCAATGCGCACATTGATGTGTTGAATGGGCATTTTGATGTGGTATGTGGAGCCGTTTGGAGGGGCTTTGATATCCTCGGCAGTACATTAAACCCTCTGGCTAATCGCGCAGAACTAAACATGATCAATAGCTCTATTCGACATGCGCAAGTGGGTATTCGCAACCACCAGGGCAATTTCACCAACAATAGTGGCGTAGGCACAACCCCTGGAGGAAAGCTAACTTGTGCAGGCGTATTGTTCGAAGACAATGTGTATGATTTGAGAATCTACAATTATTCTGCCCCCACCCCAAACTCTACCAATTATTCGGGCGATTTTTTGAATTGTATTTTCAGGCTGAATAATCTTCCTTCGCCCAGTGGATTTGTTAATTTGAACATATCGCTTACTAATCAGGAAATTTTAAACTATCCTGCCCG
Source organism: Flavobacteriales bacterium (assembly GCA_031378885.1). Classification (GTDB taxonomy): domain Bacteria; phylum Bacteroidota; class Bacteroidia; order Flavobacteriales_D; family Sanyastnellaceae; genus JANNEQ01. Next base: position 45,768 of record JANNEQ010000140.1, on the reverse strand, counting down.
TATTCACATGTTGAATACTTCAGATGTTCGGTTTTATGGTTGCACCCTGGAGAACACAAATGTTGCCCTTGCCAATAGTATAAGAACATTCGGGTTGCGATCGGACGCATCGAATTTTAGATGGACTGGTCCCGATGCAGGCGATGCATGGGCACAGGCAAATTATACCTCAATAGTTCGCGGCTGGCGTTGCGCCTTTAGCATCAACAACCACGGGCCATTGGCAGATGCGGTAATGCTATCGGCACTGGTGACCAATACCTATTTTCAAAATCATCAGGGCATTTTTACAAGTGCCGATCCTTCCATAGCCATTGCCAATAACTATTTTGGAAATTATGCTATTGCTGCCATGACGCATGGCACCATCACTCAGTTGGAAAATACAACGGCGAAAAGATGGGTAGGTATTTATATGAATAACGCCACTTTTGCCATGAATCCGCAATACCTCTACATTGCCCATAACCTTATTGATGACATTCAGAATATAAGCGACCAGCAAGTGGGTATGTATTTACAAAATACCGGATCGCTCAATAATTTTATCATTGAGAATACCATTCGGAATTGTAAAACGGGAATTTATTTCAACTCCACAAATAGAAGTGGTTCTAATACCACCGCCGCCAATGGAATACATTACGAATGCAATGATTTTGAGACAAATTTTGAGGATGTAGTTTTCTATGGAAGCAGCACTACAGGACATGGGGTAGCAAGTCCACAGAGAAATTTTTATTTTACCCCCATTGGCCAATTAAGTGCAGGTAACAATTTTACTGCGAGCATAAGCGGTTCACCAAAAGATGATATTTCCACCGCGACTGCGCTAAACCTTTCTCCACATCTATATTTTGTTAACATTGCCGCAGATATTACAAATGGCATCAATGAAATGACGTCAAATTTTCACACCCCAAATGAACGGACGTTTAATGTTTGTCAATATCCGTGGAGAGTTACTTTACTTCCATTTGAGACATTACCGCCACCACCGCCCGCAGCACCATTGGTAAGTTTGCGCCAAAATCTATTGGATAAAAAAGATGAACTGAATACCTTGTTGGATGGTGGAATATCTGGCGAAGTATTGGTGGACATCAACAGCCTCCAATACCAGCAAGCCTATGCCTTGTATCTTGATTTGTTAAGCATCAGCCCTGCTTTGAGCGAGGAGGTAATGGTGGCCGCCATACAGAAAGAATACGAATTGCCCAAAGCCTTGCTTACCCATATACTCGCTTCCAATCCACAAGCGGCGAAAAACGCCAGTGTACAAGACGCATTGGACCAACGCAACGATCCCTTGAGCGAATACCAGAGAAACCAAATCAACACTGGGCGTTCATGGTTGAGCGAGGTGGAATTGCTGGAAGCAGATATTATTGGTGTAAATACACAAATAGAAAAAGAAATTTTTAGGTATTTTGTTTCCAATGCCCCTGTTGCCGATTACCTCAATGCATTGGACGATGACAACTACAATGAAATTTTGCTGAAGGCGATAGTACTTGGCGAGAGCGGAATGCTGGATGAGGCGAGGATTTTGCTGGAAAAAGCGGCTGCAATGAAAGAAAGTTTCATAGACGTCAATTCCATTTCTACCTGGCAACAAATCATGGCCATCAACTACGATTTGCGCCATGGTCAACTGCCCATGTCAGAAAATAACGAACAGCAATTGCTGGCCATCTGGGAGAACAATACCAATGGTATGGGCGCTTATGCGCACACCTTGCTGGAGACCTTTGCCGGTTATGCGCCAGAAGAAAGTGCCAACGGCGAATTGCGTGGTGAGCAAGCACAAGGTGAAGTGACTGCTGCAAGTAGTGGCCTGGAAGTTATGTTATGGCCAGTACCTGCGGGTGAATTTATCAACGTAAAATTTGACACCCAGAATAATTCGGCAGCCAAAATTGTGGTTTACAACTACAATGGCCAATCTGTCTTAGAGTACAACCTGAATCAGGGCCAGCAAGAATCGGTGCTCGATATCAGTCTATTCAGTGCCGGATTCTATACCCTTACGATAACAAACCCAAATTCGAATGAGATTTTAGGTTCCAAGTTTTTTTATAAAAAATAAATAAATCAAATGGGTCGGGTAATCTATAATTTATCCGGCCCATTTCCAATTTTTTAGAACATGCTGAAATCAATAATTGGTTTAGTTGCTGCATTGACCTTTTCAAACGCGATTGCACAATATACGCATTTCAACAACATTTATCGCCTGGCTGAAAATGAAATTAATTTTTTAAGTTTTAATTCCATCGTTATTCACGATAGATACTTTTGTTATCAAACTTCTATCGATCCAAGTTATAATACATATTTTTCTATTGATCAAGTCGATTCGAATGGATATTTAATTGCTTCGCATGATGAATTAATAACCACCCCAATTGCCTTCAATACTTATGGATTGCCTGCGTATACTACGCTGCTATTGAAAGACTCCAGTGTTGTTCTATTGAATACGAGATGGAGTGATTGTGAGAATAGTTTACAGTCATTAGGACTGACCAGGTTTGCTGATACAACTTTGATGTGGACCAATACATACGATGAATTATTGGGGGATTGCAATGATTACCATCGTTATTTTCCACTTGGTCTTTGTAATATTAACGACAGTACCTTTATGATGTACAGCTTGGCACGGGTAGGACCATCATCTAACAATCCGTTGGAATCGGGTGTGGCTTTTACTTATTTTGATTACGATGGTAATGTATTGGCCAATTATTTTAACACCAATAGTGAAGAGGGTGATGACCTTCCCTGGCATATTTTCAAATACGGCAATCAGTTCTTTGCCCATGGTGAAGCCAACGGCTCCGGTCTTCAACAAATGATAGCAAAATACGATCTTGAGGGCAATATGGTGGACTCGATTCAAATGGGCAATTTTAGTCAGCCGCGAAACGGTCCCGGGATTGGGCAAATAATGGACAATGGAAAGTTCTTGTTCGTACATGGCTATACCAATACATTCAATCCCTTTACACTGGGTGTTAGTCAAGATGTTTATGTGGCCAAAATAAACCCGGAAACCCTGGAACTAGAATCAGATAGCATTATCAGTTCGCCAACTGATGGGATGGATTTTAGAGGGATTGGCTTAACCTCTTCTATTAAATCGGCCAACAACGAATTGGTGTTACTTGTCAACTACTACGATAATGATCTCGTGGTTGGGCACAGAATGATCTGGAAACTGGATGAGGATGGTAATGTACTATGGCAAACAGAATACTGGCCATTGTTGCCTTATGCGGATTGTTTCTTTAACTCATTTATAGAAACACCCGATAAAGGTTATCTCGTAACGGGAACCTATAACTCAGAGGATTACTCAAAACAAAGGAACTGGTTACTGAAAGTCGATGCCTGTGGTTATGAAGAGCCCAATGGCTGCCCTGAATTTGTTTCAGTCATTGAAGAAAATGAAATGAGTATTCAACTTTGGCCCAATCCATTTTATCATACCTTAAAGGCTGTTCTACCGGAAAATGCAAAATCAATATCAATTACAGATGCACAAGGTAGATTGGTATTGAAAGAAAATGTCTATTACCCAAGACAACAATGGAGACTGGATAATTTGGAAAATGGCGTGTACTTATTTAATATTGAATTGGAGAATGGTATTGTTTTGACGCGAAGGGTGGTGAAGCAATGATGATTGGGAGTTTCACATGCGCTGGCTTCGCTTAATGTTGTACACAAAACGTTTCAATTCCATTTCTACCTGGCAACAAATCATGGCCATCAACTACGATTTGCGCCATGGCCAATTGCCCATGTCAGAAAATAACGAACAACAATTACTGGCCCTCTGGGAGAATAATATCAATGGTATGGGCGCTTTTGCACACACCTTGCTGGAGACCTTTGCCGGTTATGCGCCAGAAGAAAGTGCCAACGGCGAATTGCGCGGTGGGGACGAACAAGGTGAAGCGACTGCTGCAAGCAATGGCCTGGAAGTTATGTTATGGCCAGTACCTGCGGGCGAATTTATCAACGTAAAATTTGACACCCAGAATAATTCGGCGGCCAAAATTGTGGTGTACAACTACAATGGCCAAAGTGTATTGGAGTACACCCTGAATCAGGGCCAGGTAGAATCGGTGTTAGATATCAGTACATTCAGTGCCGGATTCTATACCCTTACGATAACAAACCCAAATTCGAATGAGATTTTGGGCTCTAAGTTTTTTTATAAAAAATAAATCAAATGGGTCGGATAACTTAACCCTTATCCGACCCATTTTCAATATTTTAGGACATGCTAAAATCAATAATTGGTTTACTTGCTTCTTTTATTTGTTCAGGTTTGATAGCACAATACACGCATTTCAACAATATCTATCGCCTCAATGAAACGGAGCTCAATGCATTGAGTTTTAATTCTATTTTCATGCATGGTCGGTACTTCTCATATCAAAACTCCCTCGATCAAGATTATAATTGGTATTTTACTATCGATCAGGTTGACACACAAGGGAACTTAATTGCATCGGTAGATATGATCAGCTCCCCAACAGTCTTTAATACTTATGGATTGCCGGAATATGCTACCCTTTTGCTAAAAGACTCCAGTGTAGTTCTGTTGAATCCGAGATTGAGTGATTATTGTGAGAATGGTTTACAATCATTAGGTCTGACCAGGTTTGTCGACACCACTTTGATGTGGACCCATACTTACGATGAATTATTAGGGGATTGCAATGATTATCATCGTTATTTTCCCAAAGGGCTTTGTAATATCAACGACAGCACTTTTATGATGTATAGTCTGGCACGCGTGGGTCCTGCATCCAACGATCCGTTGGAATCGGGTGTAGCTTTTACCTATTTCGATTACGATGGAAACGTTCTGGCCAATTATTTTAATACCAACGGTGAGGGTGGAGATGATTTCTTCAGGCATATTTTCAAATACGGCGATCAGTTCTTTGCCCATGGTGATGCCAACGGCTCTGGTCTTCAACAAATGATAGCAAAATACGATCTTGAGGGCAATATGGTGGACTCCATACAAATGGGCAATTTTAGTCAGCCACGCAACGGCGCCGGAGTGGGGCAAATAATGGACAATGGAAAGTTCTTGTTCGTACATGGCTATACCAATACATTCAATCCCTTTACACTGGGTGTTACCCAAGATATTTATGTGGCCAAAATAAATCCGGAAACCTTGGAAATAGAATCGGATAGCATTATCAGTTCGCCTACCGATGGCATGAATTTCAGGGGTATTGGACTATCCTCTTCTCTTCAATCATCCAACAACGAATTGGTATTACTCGTCAACTATTACGAAAATGATCTCATGGTTGGGCACAGAATGATCTGGAAACTGGATGAGGATGGCAATGTATTGTGGCAAAATGAATACTGGCCCTTGTTGCCTTATGCAGATTGTTATTTTAATTCGTTTATAGAAACACCAGATAAAGGTTATCTTGTAACTGGAATCTATAACTCGGAAGATTATTCACAACAAAAAAACTGGTTATTGAAAGTCGATGCCTGTGGTTATGAAGAGCCCAATGGTTGCCCTGAATTTGTTTCCGTTATCGAAGAAAATGAAATGGGTGTTCAACTTTGGCCCAATCCATTTTATCACACCTTAAAGGCTGTTCTGCCGGAAAATGCAAAATCAATTTCAATTACTGATGCACAAGGTAGATTGGTACTAAAAGAAAATGTCTATTACCCAAGACAACAATGGAGACTGGATAATTTGGAAAGTGGAGTGTACCTATTTAATATTGAATTGGAGAACGGTATTGTTTTGTCTCGCAGGGTGGTGAAGCAATGATTGATTTTTTTACACGCGCTGGCTATACTCGCAAATATCATTTAGATTGACATAATGTGTCAATATCATTTATCCAATGATCTTCCAGACTAATTTGTAATTCCAAAGCAATGGCCACTTCTAACAACCTGGACCATGAAGCTGACTCATAATCTGAAATTTCATACCTTTGAATCTGCTGGTGATCGATTCCTAGTTTTTCAGCCAGATCTTTCTGGCTTAGTCCTCTGGAAAGCCTTGCCTCAATAAGCATTCTTGGCAATTGTGACAGGTCACCTCCCTTGATTTTGCATTCATCATTTTTTATCAATGAATCAAATTCCAATAACTCTGATTTCAAGTCGTTAATAAATCCAGATATTGAGTTAACTACAACCTTCTCGTATGGCAAAGAAGAGTTGTTGGCTAAAATTTTAGCCAATTGTTGCTCCATTTCCAACAAGCGAAGTCTGGTAGCAATGGCTTGTTTTGTGTTTTTAATCATTGTCCGTTGTTTATTTGAAAGTTCTCCTTTTTCATTGATAGATAGCCAAAAAGGCTTTGAACTCACCCTCTTCAAACACAACAATACAACAAATATGTTGTAGACTAAAATACAGGCCACTATTTCGCACTGAAGAGAATTTAAAAAAACTGAATAGTAATCACTTAGAAAAAAACAGCTATAAGGGTTCTGAAAATGTAATAGTTTGAATCCTGATTAATGCAAAACGAACATTAAGTTTGCGCTCAGACGATTTTTTTGTTAAATAATCTTTTATTAACCCAATTGAATGAATCCTGATCCATTTGTAAACCTTCAAACTTCAGAGGGCATCGGCACTGTAAGTTTCTTCCACCCACAAAGCAATTCACTTCCAGGAGCTTTGCTGATGGAATTGGCCGTGACAATTACCCAAGCCGATCAACACCCCGACGTAAAAGTAATCTTGCTCAAAAGCGAAGGCGAAAAAGCATTTTGCGCAGGGGCGAGCTTTGATGAATTGATGGCCATTTCCAATCTGGAAGATGGGAAAAAATTCTTCAGTGGTTTTGCTCAGGTGATCAATGCCATGCGAAAAGCCAATAAACTGGTGATAGGCCGCGTGCATAACAAAGCCGTGGGCGGCGGCGTGGGTCTGGCCTCTGCGGTGGATTATTGTTTTGCCACCAATGCATCTTCCATTAAGTTAAGTGAACTGGCTGTGGGCATCGGACCTTTTGTGGTTGGCCCTGCAGTAGAGAGAAAAATTGGTACTTCGGCTATGTCGCAACTGGCCATCAATGCTACAGAATGGCAAAGCGCCCAATGGGCTTGTGAAAAGGGCCTTTATGCCGAAATCTTCGAGACTGTCGAAGAAATGGATGCTGCCATTGCAGTACTGGCCAATCGTCTGGCGGGAAGCAACCCAGAGGCCATGATGGAATTAAAAAGAATCTTTTGGAAAGGAACAGAAGATTGGGATAGCCTATTGGTTGAAAGGGCCGGCATTAGTGGAAGATTGGTACTGTCGGAATTTACCCGAAATGCGATAAATAAATTTAAGGCGAAGTAATGCCTGAAGCGATCACAGCTTAATATCCAATCAATTCCTTCGGTTTTATTTATTGAATTCGTCGGCCGCAAACCACAGCGCATCAGACTTGGCATTTTGCAGAAAATAACTGCTGCCGCCAATTACAATGCCCATCGCCATTACAGGACCGAATCTAATTGACCGGCCGGAATCATCAGCTATACTTTTGGTAATTAACCCTGCCCCTACTCCTATCATGGCCCATTGCAGGAATCGATAATTGCGGTATGAATGGAGGTACTTCATACTTTCAGCATTGGAAGCAAGGTCCAACTTCAAGTTGCCATAGGTGGCCTTTTTCAGCGGGCCGCTCTCCATGGTGTAATATTGGTAAACCTGGCCGGTAGCCAATGACATGTCATTCTTTTTGTCATTCTCATCGTTGCTTTCTATCATCAGCTCATCGCCTCCATAGACATCTATTTCAATTTCTTCGAATAAGTTGATTTTGCCTTTTTTTATGCGAAGTGCATAACGCTCAGCTCTTGGCCCGTGAAATTTGCTGAGGTTGGCAAAGTAGCCATGGTTGTTCTGAAAGAAGCCAACCTTTTCGGATTCGAACATTTCGCCGTCGAGGTTGAACATTGCGTCTTTGAGCGGCTGTGATTCATACAAAAGCTTTTCGCCAGTGGTAATTTCACCGGTGTAAAGCACCACGCTATGCTCAGGTTTGGTCAGTTGAGCGGAACAAAATTGAACCAGTAAAACACTTAGGATTGAAAATAATATTCTCATAAGGGTGAATTTCAGGACCATTCTACGACAAAGAAGGTCAGACGTTTCATCCATTTAAAAATTTATTCTCCACATAATTGTTGATGATTTCAGAAATTTCAGGGCCCTTCTGATAGGCTGTAAAATGACCGCCACCAGGCAAAACAATAGGTGTAGCCGTCATTTTCGACGCTTTAAAGAGCCTGTCTTCTGACCCCAGAATTTGCAGGTAATCTCCCATAGGTTCTTCCCTGTTGGACCATTCTAAAACAGCTCCTACCGAAAAATGAAGAAATGAAGCTTCATTTCCTTTGAGCATATCGAAAAAAAGAGCCTTCTCTTCATTGCTGTGAAAACCCATGAACAAATTGGCCAGTCCGGAAACTTTCATCAACGTTGACTCCCCTATTATTCTATGAAACCTGAGCAGCCTTAGTGCTTTGAGTGAGGTAGGAAATTGATGCCGACCTGTAGGTGCAGATATCAGAATGGTACTTAAGGGTTGGATAATTTTCGAAATCTCAACTGCAACCATACCACCCATGGATGAGCCAATTATGATGTTATTGGTTGTGGTTATTTTTTTCGAAATGAGCAGCGCATACTCGGCTAGATTCTTTGATTGTTCCGATGGAATCCAATCTAAAAAATGGACATCACCATTTTTAAGCTTCATTTTGTCGTACAATCTATGATCAGCACCCATTCCAGGAAGCAAATAATAATTGAGTTTTCGAACTTCTGCCATAATTGCCAATTAATGCGTTTCGCTAACTTGTCTTGCATCGACTACCTCATGCAAATTTAGGTGATTCTTCCAAGTGAACGGGTATGAGAAATTGCACAAAAATGAATTTGTTATCTTTACCTCATGCAAACCAAATAGTGTAAATGCCAACCTATGGAACTTATCAAGGCTTACCTTATTGACGACGAAGAACCAGGACTAAAGAATCTGGAGTTGCAGCTCACTAAGTTCTGTAGTGATCTGGTAGAAATTGTAGGATCATCAACCAATCCTTTGAAGGCGCGTGCAGAAGTAGAACAGTTGCAACCCGATGTATTGTTTCTTGACATCAACATGCCACAGCTCAATGGCATTGATTTCGTTTCCACTTTTTCCAACCATTCTTTTGATGTAATTTTCGTGACGGCCTTTGAGCAATATGCTATTTCGGCTATTAAACTGGGAGCAACAGATTATTTGCTCAAGCCGGTTTTGGTAGAAGATTTAAAGGAAGCACTTTTAAAAGTAAACAAAAGGAGCACCCATCATTCGGTTAAAGCGGAAGTTTTGGGAACCAAAATCCAATTGCTGCACAATGAAAAGTATGTGCTCACACCAATACAAGATATTATTCTCATATCTGGAGACGACAATTACTCCAAGGTTTATACGCTGCACCATGGATGCATTACCATGAGTAAGACTTTAAAAGAATATGAGTCTAAACTCTCTCAACATTCTTTTTTCAGGGTGCATAAGTCAGCATTGATCAACCTGAATCAAATCAAAGAATACAGCTTTAATGACGGTGGATTTGTTATTATGAACAATGAAATAACCATTCCAATCGCACGAAGGAAACACCAGGAATTTAAGATAATTATTACAAAATACACCAGGTAAGTGGGTAAAGTATTCTACACATTGGTCCTGTTTTTTTTCATTCTGACAAGAATTGCTTCTGCTCAGATTCCACCTTATAAGCACTTCACTACGGCCAATGGTTTATGTAATAATACTGCATATACAACCTATCAGGACAAATCACATTTTATATGGTTTGCAACGGATGGTGGAGTTTCAAGATTTGATGGAACTACCTTTAAGAATTATACGAAATCGGATGGTTTAAATTCGAATACCGTAACCGGAATTATTGAAAGTGATAAGGGGCAAATATTCATCCATTATGTACAACCTCCTGATTTGTTGAAGGATGATAAAATGGAAAATATCCCCGGTTGTCCGCGCATAACTACAATTGCAAACGCATTTCAATCAGAAGATTACATCTATTTATTTTCCGGCGGCAGCCATTATGTGGTAAGCACAAATAACTTTTGGGGAAATTGCCAGAACAGCAGTGTCTTCCCTGAAAAAACTCAATATAATATCGCTGGATTAGCGCGGAGTTTCAATCATACTTTTTACTGCAATTCATCAGGACTATTTGAATTGCGCGGAAATGAAAGTTCAATGGTTCTTGGCCCCGATCAGGATGGATTTATATTCGAATCCGGATATAAAAATGATCAGGACGATATTCTTTTAGCAGGAAAATCGGGCGCCTGTATTGTTTCCAAAGATGGAAAAAAAAATGTGTTGGTAGAATACCCATTCAACGAAATCAAATCATGCTTTCTCGACAAAACCGGAAAAGCCTGGATAGTGAATGACGATAAGGCATTTGTAATTATCAATGAACGACTGATCAATTTGAATGAGCAATTATCACTTGGAAATACAATAATAAATAGTCTGTTCAGCGATTTCGACGGCAACATCTGGATAACTACAACAGGAAAAGGCACATTTATGTTCTATAATTTGTACTGCGTAAACATGACTGGAGCGGGCCTTCTGGTGAACAACTCCATCAATGCCATTTACCCGGGAAATGATGAAGACATTATAATTGGTACAAGAAAAGGTGTGGATATTATTGACAGAAAGTTCAATGTAACGAACCTAAACAATGAAAATTTCATTTACGATGTCGTTGTTGACTCCGGGAAAATCTACTGTGCAACAGGTATTAAAAAATTGGAATTTGCAAAAATTTCAGGTTATGAAGTAATCAATTGTTTGGGATCTGCTATGTTATTTGAAGACCACAAGCTGAAATATATCGGAAAAATAGGCGGCTTCGAAATTGTAAACGATGATCTTGAGGCAACAGCAATTTCAATTGGCTTCGACAATCAATCTGTGAATACAGAAAGATATGACGCCATAGAAATATTAGATAATCAAAGACTTTTGATTGGTGGAAGAAATGGCCTGGTTGAATACAACAGGATCACACAAAATTTTAATCGCTTGATAGATGATAAAGGTGTTCTTGAATCCCACGTACATGAGATTTTTAAAGACAATAAAAACAACTTGTTTTGGGTAGCCGCAGACAATGGAATTGCACAATTTAAAAATGAGTTGTGGAAGTCCATTACTTATCTCAATAATCCAACCTCAACATTCAGCGCCAATACCGTCGAGCCGGACCTGAATGGCAATGTCTGGGTAGGAACCAACCATGGCCTTATTTTGCTCAATAAAGATTTGCAGGTGCTGAAAATTCTCAACCGCACATCGGGTCTTGAAAGCGATGAAATTATTTCATTGGAAAATGACACCATTAACAACCGTCTTTTGATTGGCACCACAGACGGCATTTCAATATTATCACTTAATGAGTTTAATGCCCACCTTGTGATGCCCCCAAATATCTCACTTCAAAATGTAGAACAAAATGGAGTTCAATTCCGGGCTCGTGAAATGAGCTCCGTAGAATTTGAACGGGGTACTCTTCAGTTTTTCATTCAGAGTATTTCCTTCTCAGAATTATCTGATCTTGTTTTTGAATACTCAATTGACGACCAAAAAACCACACAAATAAATACTCCTGTAATATCATTGAATTCTATTGAAGGAGGAAACCATAATCTGGCCGTGCGCTGCAAAAGCCTCAATTCACAATGGAGTGAATGGATACGGATTCCATTTAGCATACACAAACCCTTCTACAGAAAATGGTGGTTCTTTGTATTATCAATTCTTAGCTTTTCGATTTTTACATTGCTATTTGTAAAATGGCGCATTTCAAAACACAAGAAATATGTAGAGAAGGAAAATAAAGTCAGGCAAGAAATTGCCAATCTCAGACAGGTAGCTCTTGCATCGTCAGTAAATCCTCATTTTATTTTCAATACTTTAAACTCCATTCAACTTCTTGTCAATCAGAACGACGGACAAAAGGCCAATGATTATATCGCTCGGTTTGCCAAACTCATGCGCTCTGTATTGAATTCAGGACAACAAAACTATGTTCTCCTTTCTGAAGAATTGAATGTACTTCGAAATTATCTTGAGTTAGAGAAATTAAGGTTGGGTGATAAACTCAACTGGGCAATTGAAATAGAATCTTCGATTGAACCTTCTTCCATAGACATTCCCAATATGATTCTTCAGCCCTTTGTGGAGAATGCTATCTGGCATGGCATTGCGCGATTGACAACTTCGGGTGAAGTGAAAATTCTTATTTCAAGGGGTGAAAACCAGTCGCTGGTTTTCAGAATTATCGACAATGGCCCCGGATTGTACGACGAATCCTCTCAAAAGAAAAGTCACCAATCAAAAGGAGTTCAAATTATCCGGGAGAGACTTCTGCTTTTGGGAAAGTCGAACGGAAATAATCCGGTGGAAATTATAAACAGAAGCGACAATCAGCAAGGTGTGGAATCGGTGGTTCGACTTTTTCAGGAAGTATTTCGGGAACACAAAACCACTGCCTAAATAGAAATTACCGTTCCCTCAATAAGAATGAACGGTACATTAATCGCCGTTTGATAAGATCGTAATTGAAAGGAATTTTAGACCCAGGTTCATGGTTGGATATCACTTTTCAAATCAATGAATCATTTGTTCACAATCTAAATTTCTATAAGATGAAAAAAATTACCTTATCAATTGCTTCGCTCATCATGGTATTTTGGGCAAGCGCACAAACAGACTTTTCTGCTTACCATGGGAAATACGGAGAAGTCACTCCGATTACCAATTTTGAATCAAAGGGAATTGCTCTTGGCGATGCTTCTTACATTGTAGCATGCGATGCCAAAATGCCTACAATTGGAACCTTACCCAATACCATAAAGCGGATTGTATTGGCTGCTCACAACACAACTCCAGGTTCGAGTACGGTTGATTTTAACGCCTATTCACACTACACCTACGTAAATTCCACCCAGAATACACAAAACAAATTTGATACATACTTTGGCGACGGATATGTGGTAAATGATGTAATTCGAATTGAGAATTCGAGTCCTGAGAGGTTTGCTCTTTGCGGATATGTTGAATATACGGACTTATCCGGATCATCTACAGTTCCTGCTGTCAACCGCGGATTTGTTATGGTGGTGGATGCCAATGGCAATCCACAATGGTATAGAGAGTATCAGGGAGGTGGATTTCCTTTGGTCTTCAACTCTATGGTCAACACTACCAATGGCAATATTATGCTTTGCGGATCAAAAAAGAACTGTAGTAATGTCGGCGCTGTATTTATTATGGTAACGGCTGCCAACGGTACGATCATCTCAAATTCGGCAAAAGAATTTAGTCAAACCGGTTTCGACAGCGAGTACAATCAGGTTATCAGAATAAGAGGTGGTATTAGTTCAAGCCATCCCGGTACTTTTGCATTTGTAGGCACGGGCCGCAAGAAAGTAATTCCAGGCGTAGGAACTGTTTGTGGTGATATTCTGGTAAGTATCATTCCGTTTGAAAACACCAGCTCTGGTTTGCTTATCTCTCCCGTTGTAAATGGTTCTCCGCATGGAACAACCAATCTATATACAAAATCAAGTTCCAATATCTATCTGGCTGAAACAGGCAAGACCATTGCATATTTTGAAGTAAACGGTGCCAAAAGTCTAATTGTCGGATCTGAATCGCAAACCTTTTCAAGCGGCACGTTCACCAACAAAAAAATAGTACTGTCGTCCTTTGATATTGTTAACAATCCTATTAATACTGATCTTCCCACATGGAACAAAGAGTACAATATTGGTTTGCCTTCAATCAGCCTTGCCGATATGAAAATTCAGACTTTCACCGGAACAATACCTCCTGCCAATCAAAATGTAACTTTTCCCATTATAAATGTGCTGGTCAACAGCAACAATGTAGGTGGGTTTGCCGAGAGTGGTATTCTTGAGGTGGAAGGATTATCTGGCACTGTTAATACTCAATTGACACCAGGCGGCTACACACTTTCCTGCAAAAGAATATCAATTGATGGCAGCAACAACCTATTCAGTACAAATTTACTTGTCAATCCCAGCAGAAGTTTAATGGTTTCTTCTTTCGTTCCGAATGCCTCCAATCAATCTTTTGAGGTTTTGAGTGCTGTCAAAAAAAATGTATCCGCATTAAGTCCTGAATGCAATCTTCAAGAGCTTGGCTGTTCGGAAAACGATATTACTTTCACCAAGATTCAAAATGTGCATGTAACGCTTACTGCCACATTTACACAAGTTACCATGGTCAAAAAAACGCTTTCACTTGGTAAGTCACTTTCTGCTTGTGCTGCTGACTTTGAAGAGTGCACTTGTACTCCGGCACTTTTAAACTCTATTTCCAGAGTGATAGGAGATCCTAATGTTATCCTCTCTTTATCCAATGGCAATATCTGCCCTGACGCTACATATACTCTTACTCTTTATGATCCAATATTCAATACAACACATACATTAGATGTTAAATCTATTATTCCCACCAATTCCAGCAGCTCTCCTTCTGTGGACATCAATTCTGCTTCTTGGATTAATAATCCAGATGTAAACACCTTGTATATCTGGAAATTGATAACAACATGCCCTGATGGACAATCTTTCGCTATAGGTGATAATATACTTAAATCGAATCAAATAAATTCATCTGGCGCCGATCCCCTTATTGCTCCTTCTTTCAATCAAAACGCAATTGAGATAGAAGAAGAAAAGCAGTTCAATCTTTTTCCCAATCCCGCTTCTGATGAATTGACCATCGACTTCTTCGCCAAAGGTGCAGATGTTGGCGTATCGATAGACATTCTCAATGGTCAAAGTCAGTTGATTCAGCAAGTCATCACCAATGAAAAACGCTGCAATTGCAGACAAACAATTCAAACTGATATCAGCACATTGGCAAACGGCATGTATTATCTGAGGATAACACAGGGCGAAACTTCAGAATACAAAAAGTTTGTGGTCAATCGTTAGAAAATCATTCTAATCAAAACCATAGTTGTTTTTATTAAAGTTTAGCTAGAGTCTTTTTTCATTTTCAAAAAGAATGCCCGACATCACATCGGGCATTCTTTTATTTTGATGAATTAAATCTACTAAAATCAGGTTGAGAGAAACGACATAATCCAACTAAGGAGATCCAATCGTTTATCTTACAATTTCTATACGCACAATTTCGAACGCGTTGGATGTAATTAACTTCATATAATAACAGCCATTGGCAAGGCCTGACACATCAATGATTTCATTCTTACCTGATGATCTGCCTTGATGTACAATACTTCCGTTCAGATTTAAAATCTGGTATTCAAAATTTGAATTATTTTGAATATTGATTTGGTTGTTCACCAAAGTAGGATAAACTCTGAAATTCGAAACCTGCTCTTGAATTCCTGAACACAAATCTACTGTAATCACATCAGTTGCGCTGGCGTTGGTGCACGACGCGGCATCTTCGTAAGTATAGGTGATGGTGTAAACTCCTTCTCCTACAGAAGCCGGATCAAAATTGTTGGCCACAATTCCCGGGCCTGTGTATTGGCCGCCAAATGGAAATCCGCCTGACATAAAAAAGTCACCGTTTTCGATACAAACCAATGTACTGTCCAGATTCAGTGTCACATCCTGACCGGTGAACACTTCCACCTCCACACTTGGTGTAATCAAAGTACAATCTCCGGATTGATTGGTAATGGCGCAATAATATTCGCCCTGCTCACCTGCTAATATGCTCTGGGTTTCTTCGCCATTGCTCCACAAATATGAATAGCCTTCTGAAGCAAAAAGCTGTACGCTATCACCCTCGCAAAAAGCGAGCTCTCCACTGGCCGTAATAAAGGCTGAGTTATTCAAAACTACTGAAACATTAAAAACGCTACTGTTTAATGTGCTGTAATCCATTGCGCCATCGTTGTTAAAATCGGCAGCGATAATTCTGTTTGGACCTTTATCCACTCCATAAGTAATGGCTGATTGAAAAGTGCCATCACCATTTCCAAAAAACACACCTACCGCATCGATCTGGTACAGAGCACTGAGAATGTCCTGGTGTCCATCGTTATTGATATCTGCATGATCCAACCTTGAACTATTACTTGAAGTTGGAATATCGGTAATCAATGGAGCATCAAATGTTCCATTGTTATTACCCAAAAAAGTGTACAATTTATTGGCATTTGGTGAACCCACTATGAGGTCAAGATTTCCATCTTCGTCAGCATCACAGGCTGTTAAGCCTTCCGGATTGCCAGTTGCAGCAAGAATTAAAGGGGTTCCAAAAGTTCCATTTCCATTGCTGAAATAAATCCAGACTTCATCAGTCGTGTTGCTGCAAACAATCAGATCGTCGAAGTTATCGCCGTCGAATTCTGCTGCGAGCAATGTTCTTGGATAGCCTGATCCATCCATAATTTCCGGAGCATCAAAAGTGCCGTTTCCATTTCCCAATATTACGCTTACCTCATCACTTCCGGGACGTGAGCCTGCCAGATCGAGATTGCCGTCATTGTCAAAATCACCCGATACAATAGTGCGTTCGCCACCAGCTCCCGGGTTGTTGCTGTCATACAATACAGCGTTGGAAAAACTTCCATTTCCATTGCCCAATCGGATAGCATATCCATTCGTTGTGTGAATGGCCAGATCCATGTCGCCATCTTCATTGAAATCACCAGCAACACATTCTTCTGATTCCGAAACATTTGCAATAAACTCTGTATCCGCGAAACTTCCGTCACCATTATTGCGACTTAATGCAATTGCCGGATCAGGAAAAGTATTGGTTGCTACCACATCCAAATCTCCGTCGTTGTCGAAATCCGCTACTGCCAAACCTTTGGCCTGATAACCAGCCTGAAGCGTTTTGCTTCCAAATTTACCTTCACCATCTCCTTTTAGAAAAGCGAAATTATTGTCGAAGCCATTGCCAACTACCAAATCCAGAACACTATCGCCATCAAAATCTCCCTGCTCTATATTCACTGCTTGTCCATTGGATGAAAAAAGTGAATTGCCTATTGCGGGAAAAGTTCCGTCACCATTGTTGAGGTTAATGGTTACTCCCCCATTGTATCCATTGGCCCAGGCCACATCCGGATCTCCGTCATCATCCCAGTCTCCTGTAGTCATTTCAAAACAATAAGTTCCCATAAAGACATCAACGGAAGAAGTAAAAACTTCACTGCCATTGTTCTTTAATATTCTTATTCCTCCGGCACCACCAACGAGTATATCATTGTCAGAATCACCATCAATATCTATGATGTTGATTTCCGCATATCCTGCACTGATGGTGGTAGTGGCATTAATGTTCATCATATCGAAGCTTTCTCCTCCATTGGCAAGAAACAGGGTTATCTGATCGAGACCTGCATAACTGCAGATAATATCATCGGTGCCATCGCCATCTACATCACCTACTGTTACATTGCTGGGTTCATTCAAAGTAGTAAGGGTAAAAGATTCCAGCAATCCACCGGCATTGTCGCCCACAAAAACGTGCAATACATCATTGGCCATATCATTGGCTACTGCATCAATTCTACCGTCACCTGTTACATCACCTGCGCCAAATTGCGAATAAATCTGATTGGTCACATCAACACCAAGATATGCGGGCAGGCTGACGGTTCCATCACCATTATTCAATGATATAATAAGATTGCCATCATAATAGCGTATAATATCAAGATCGCCATCAAGGTCTGTATCGCGAAGAAGCATGTGTTCTCCGCCGCCATATTGTAATGGCTGAGGAGGTTGAAAGGTTCCGTCACCATTGCCTTTGGAAAAGGATGTTGGATCGCCGTTATTTGATGCCAGAATATCAAGAATGCCATCTTCATCAAAGTCAACGGCGGCTACATCCAGACATTGGAATGCGGTTTCAAAGCGATTGTCGCTGGCCGGATCAAAACACAATGATTGGCTGTTGGCAAGGTTTGGGCTGACATAACATGCCGCCAATAGAACGAAAATTCTGTAGATTTTTTTCATGAATAGTAGTTGTGGTTAAAATGAAAAAGTTACTGATCCGGTTGTTTTGTGTCCGGATTCAAGCCATAATTGAGGTACCAAATATCGGCCATAAATCATTATTTTGTGTTCTGTTTAATATGAGATATTGACATTGGACCAAACTTTGACGATTGAGCACAAACGAATATTCATACTTCCACTTTTCCTTTCCGGCATTATCTTCGCAACGCATATCCTTAAATTCACCTTTTCATGAAACAATTCAAACTTCAATTCTTAGCCATTCCTTTGCTAATTGCCAGCGCTTCAGTAAATATCAATGCTCAGGATAAAACTCCTACAGCCCAACAACAAACAACTGTCCCTGACTTCAAAGTAGCCGATAGTTTTTGCCTCGATACAGATACACCTATAATTGAATGGAAAGTTATTCCGAAGAAAATGACCTTTGCGCTTTACAATCGCTGGGGATCAGAAATTATCACGACAGAAGATCCGCTATTTACACCTTCAAAAGGTTTTAAAGACAAACCGGCCACCATGCATGTCGATAATATTGTCAATTACAAATTGACCTATACCAATGAGAAAGGCGAAACTATTGAAAAGACAGGATCACTCGTGTATTTCGGTGGTTCTTGTAAAAAGTAAAGTTGAATGAAGCGGTGACTAATCGTATTCCTCCGTCACTCTCTTTTCTGTATAAACCCGGTGTAACTTTAGTTTATTGGAAGGAGCAACTACCAATGGATATTTCTCCACCTGTACGTTGCTCTGCTCTAGCCCAAAAGCTCTTTCCTCGCTCAAAGAAAGATGTTTGAGCCAAAAATAAGTGCGCATTACTAATTTCTCATGCCATGGCAATTCATTGTCTTGCGAGAGGAATTTTTCCATTACAACAAACTGAAAATCACCGATGATTTGATCAGTGTGCTCAATATCATAAGGTGATTCGAAATTAACTTCTCTGTTGGCTACCAGATCTTCCACCACCTTTTTGAACATCATATAAAGCTTAGGCGCCACGCGAAAGCCCAATCTGAACTCAACCCTAATGACATCGTCTTTCACAATGTGCTCCACATAATACTCACAGGTGTAGGGCTCATCTAATGTGTCCACATGAACAAACCAATAAATGTCTGCACGTTTGGGTTTACCCCCCAAAATACTATAGACCACTTTGTGCTCTATTTCATTGTTGAAATTGGCACTGGTAAGGTACACCAGGTGTGTAGCATATTTGGGTTGTGCGTAATCGTTGCTGAGTTTGGCCATATCGGGCAAAAACTCCTTTAATTTAACAAACTCCACATAACGATTCTTGATCTTTCGGGCTTTGAACCAAACATACATCACGCCGAAAAGAGCTCCACTCATGATGAGTGTAACATAACCCCCATGAGGGAATTTTTCGAGGTTAGCAATGAGGAAACTGATTTCGATAGCCAGAAAGACCGCCAAAAACAGGTAAATCAAAAAGGAAGAAGTTCTTTTGGATACGAGGTAATTGGCAAAAAGGACTGTAGTGGCCAACATACACAATGTTATAGCCAATCCATAAGCGGCACCCATGGCGCTGGAATTCTGGAAATACAAAACAACGCCAATACAACCCACAAACAAAAGTGCATTGATTCCCGGAATAAATAATTGACCTTTTGCTTCAGTAGGAAATACGAGCTTCATCTTCGGCCACAAATTGAGTCGGATGGCTTCCCCTATTAATGTAAAGGAACCACTTATCAATGCCTGACTGGCTATAATAGCCGCAGCCGTAGAAATGACAATACCTGTAATTAAAAACCAATGTGGCATCAACTCAAAGAAAGGATTTTGCATCGGAATTGCACCTTCGGTTTTTTCCAGCATCTCATTTGTTGCGAATATCTTACCTGTATTATTGTGCAACAACCAGGCACCTTGTCCAAGGTAATTCAGTATCAATGCCGCTTTTACAAAAATCCAGGTGTACCTGATATTGGCGCGACCACAATGCCCGAGATCACTATACAAAGCCTCAGCTCCGGTAGTACAAAGGAATACTGCGCCCAGAATCCAGAAACCCTTTGGATATACTGTAAGAATATGAATGGCGTGGTAAGGGTTAAATGCTTTCAAAATTGACCAGTCTTCGGAGATGTGTGATACTCCAAGGATCGCCAACATTAAGAACCAGATAAACATGATCGGACCGAACATCTTTCCAATACTTGCTGTGCCAAATTGCTGAACAAAAAATAGCACAAACAGAATACACAAAACAATGACAATAATAGTTTGTCCGGTAATATCGTGCATCGAGGGTATATTCCGCAAGCCCTCAACTGCTGCTGATACCGAAATTGGTGGGGTAATCATTCCATCGGCAAGCAATGCAGCTCCTCCAATCATAGCAGGAATAACGAGCCACTTTTTTTGCCTTCGCACCAAAGTATAAAGTGAGAAAATCCCTCCTTCACCATTGTTGTCGGCCTTAAGGGTTAGCAGAACATACTTTAAAGTAGTTTGCAAGGTGAGTGTCCAGATAATACAGCTAAGCCCGCCAATTATAAGTTCTGGTTCTATTATTTTGCCGTTGATAATTTCGCTGAATACATAAAGTGGAGATGTTCCAATGTCGCCATATATAATTCCCAGTGCGACAATCAGTCCGGCTGCTGTTACTTTGTTGACGTGTTTTGACAATGTACCTTGATTTAATTTATTCTTCGGTAACAACAGGCAATTGTAGAACTGACTTACCCCAAAAGGAATGTACAAAATGCCGCTCCGAATGGCGACAAAGTTAATCAGAAGAGGACTTTTATATTGCCATATTCTCTTATTTAAATCTCAAATGAAAACCACCGCGTCTCATTGTATTTCAAGATAAAAAGAAGAAAGAGGCTGGCCTAAAGTTATTTTCCGGACAAAATCAGATGAGCCTTTGCCTTGGCAAATTTGTAGATTGAAGAGCCGAAACGATCGAAATATTGGCAATCATCCGGGCAAAAAGGGGCTTTTAGGGCTAATTTTTTTTCACATCAAAAGTAGGCCTGCTCATGTTCTGAATACATACATCCGACCATAAACGTCGAATATTGAGGGCCTTGGAGAGAAAGAACGCAAATGGAAATTTCTGGTATCGGGGAACTAATCCGTCCTGACGGATTGAACTCGTCAGTTCTAAGACACATTCGCATAACTTGCAACCGTTAGTTAGCTTTACAGAAACCTTATTATTTCGAAGTTCAAATCCATAAAGTGTTTAAATCGCGCATAACAATACAAACCATCAGGCATGTAATAATCGGCATGTTCATTTTATGTGTGGTAAACCCAATATTGGCCCAACAATTTCAGTTCGAAAATCTAACTTCCAATGATGGTATTTTAAGCAATGAGTGTTATGGAATTGCATGCGATCAAAAGGGCTATGTTTGGATAAGAACTAAAAACGGGATTAGTAAATTCAATGGAGATACCTTCAAAAAATTTACACTGGAGAGCGGATTAAAGGATTTGGCGATCTATGCCACTTATGTAGATGGCAACAATAGAATATGGTTTGCCACTTCTTCCTGCTACGTGGGCTATATTGAAAACGACAAAGTGCACTATCTGGCTTGTTCAGAAAAAATTGCTGAACAATATGGATATGGCCAACATGTGATCTATAGAATTTTGCTTGATGAAAACAACAACATTTTCATTAGTAGTTCCAACACGACAATAAGAATTAACTCCGGTACAAACTACCAATCATTTGATCTCATTGACACCCAAAATAAGTATTTCGAAATACTAAAAATCAATAACTCGCTCTTTACCATCTCCGGAAGTGTCAATTATTCAAAAACTATTGATTACTATCTTGCATTACCAACAAATATTCTGAGCTTTCCATATTATATTAAGTGGGACATTCGCTTATCGGGCATTAGTTTGAAAAGACATATACATCCGGTAGAAAGTAATCAAGGTGTGGTTTACTTCAACTGCGATTCGATACTCTATGCCTGCAAGCCCGGTGAGCCGCTAAACTCCCATACTTTCAAAGGACATATCCATTTCAATTATATTGACAATCAAAACAACCTCTGGGTGGGGGTAAATTACGACGGTGTATATTGCTATGTCAATTCAGATTTCGATCGCCCTCCCATTCATTCTTTGGCGAAATTTTCAGTAAGCCATATACAGCAGGACTTCGAAGGAAACATATGGTGTACTACACTTGACAAAGGCGTTTTTATATGTCGCAATATTTACTCAAGAACTTTCAATTACAATTCAAAAATGAATTTTAATCCAGAAATGTTGAGCGTGAAAGGTGACAACTTATTTATATCGGACTACCACAATAACCTCATTCAATTTGATGTCAATAATAATGTTATCAAAGGTGAAAAACAATATCTACTCAATTCGCAAAATGCCTTTTACAGCATTAGTCCTTATGAGGACGGCTATATTATCACTTCAAGATCCCATTTGTTCAAAGTGGACAGCTTACTGAACTACTCGCATATTATTTATAGTAATGAAGGTAATCAACGCAGCCGTGGCGGAATTAATACCATCATTACAGAAGACAATAAGATCATCTCAGTCTCGGCCACGGGCGTTCTCAACTATCAGTCCGGCATTTATATACCATTAAAAGTTAAAGCAAAAGATATTGCCATTTTTAACCATAAAATTTACCTGGCCACATGGAAGGGGCTTTATGAAGTATCCGGCAACAAGTTAATAGCCCAACCTACAATTGACAGTACCTTAAAAATACTCAAACTGATACCCATTGGCAACAAAATGATTCTTGTTTCGAGAGAAAGGGGACTTTTTCTGGTAAACCAAAATCTTGAAGTGGAAGAAAACTATGGCAACCAATATGTGATCAACGATGCTTGTGCAGTTCAAAATGGAATAATTGCAGTAGGAACAAATGAAGGTATTTATACGGTGAATCTCGAAACAAAGACTGAGCAATTTTATAGTGAAAGTGATGGGATTTATGACCGGGAGGTATTATTGGTTTCAAGTCATAAAAATCGCATTTTTTATTCTACACTTTATGGAATAAGTTGTATTGATATATCCAAAACAACAAAGAATTCAACTCCACCCAGATTGGAATTGATATCGTTTATGGTTAATGACTCCACTGAATTCGTAAACGGCAGTCAATTAGATTTTGAAAGCAATGTGCAAATAATTTTTGACAAAATTGCATTCAGAGATGAAATCGATCCAGTCTATCACTATCGGCTTTCCAATGGTACTGGTCAATGGCAATCAAGCAACACCGGGAAATTCCAGTTTAATACTTTAAATAATGGCAATTACACTTTTGAAGTCTATCTGGAATCAGAGAACGGACTGAAAAGCAATATTTATAAATTGTCATTTTCCATTGCCAAACCCTTCTACAAAAAGGCATGGTTTCTTCTTTTAGTAGGCTTAATGACTTCCCTTCTTCTTGTGTTTTTTGCTTTATTTTATTATAAATATATACGAGCCAAAGAAGAAGAAAAGACAAGGATCAATAAGATAATGGCCGAATACCAACTAATGGGACTAAAGGCACAAATGAATCCCCATTTCATATTTAATTGCCTTAACTCAATACAACGTTTTGTTTTAGATCATGATACCCGCGAAGCATACGCTTATATAGCTAAATTCAGCAGACTTATTCGAAAAGTCCTCGACAATTCAGAAAATTCTTTTGTCCCCATTTCAGACGAAATCGAACTTTTGGATCTATATATTCAATTAGAATCATTGCGATTTGAACATCAATTCGACTATTCTATTGAGATTGATCCGATGCTTGATACCCATACCACCAAAATTCCATCTCTGCTTCTTCAGCCTTATGTGGAAAATTCAATCTGGCATGGACTCATGCATTTGCCCAAGGATCAAAAAGGTGAACTTAGGATTAAATTAAAGTTGAATAATGACAACATAGAAATACACGTTACAGACAATGGTATCGGAAGAGCAGCTTCAAAAAAAATAAAGGTCAACAAACACATTCCCAAGGGAATGAGTTTAAATCAAAAAAGACTTGAAGCTATCAACCACATGCTTTCCTCGAGAAATGCTTTAATAGATATTCATGACCGAAAAGAAGGTGGAACAGAAGTAATCATTACATTACCCAGCAATTATGAAGAATAAATTAAAAACGATTATCGTTGACGATGAAAAAGACGGGCGCAAAGTAATACAACGCCTGGTAGAAAATTTTTGCAAAAACGTTGAAATTATTGGAGAAGCATCCAACGTAGAAGAAGCTTCCAGGCTCATTATAGAAACGCATCCTGACTTTATTTTTCTGGATATTCAAATGCCCGGAGGTGATGGCTTCGAATTATTGAAAAAATTTAACCCGATCAATTTCGAAGTTGTTTTTGTAACGAGCTTCGACAAGTACGCCATTCAGGCTATAAAATTCAGTGCCGTGGACTACCTCCTGAAGCCGGTTGATATTGAAGAACTCATTTCCACAATTTCTCGCGTTGAAGAACGAATTCAAAAGAAAAGCAGCAGCCACAAAGATGGTATGGTGCATCTGCTGAACAACCTCAATCAGGATGCTTTGGATATGCATATAGCTCTTCAAAAATCTGATAAGGTGCGTTATGTGAAAGTTTCGGACATTGCGGTGATAGAAGCTGATAGCAATTACAGCAGAATATATCTGTACAACAACGAAAACTTTCTTCACTCCAAAACCCTCAAATACTTCGAAGAATTACTCACGGATAAAAAGGTATTCTTCAGGGCAACCAAAAGCCATCTGCTCAATCTCCAATATGTACACGAATACTCAAAATCTGAACCTTGTATATTGACGCTGAGCAATCAATTTTCAGTTGAAATCAGCAGAAGAAAAAAAGGAGAACTTTTGTCTTTGATGGCAGAGCTGGCAAGCAAATAATCCAGCTTCAATTTACCACAGCGAACTTCCTAACCAACTTAAAGCCTTACCGGCTTTAAGATGATTAGGTTGTTGCTCACTTTGCGATACACAAAAAAAAACTTTTTTTGGGGCCATTGCCATCATGCAAAATAATGCTCCTCTATGACAGGAGGCGATACCCCAACATATATTTGAAATTCATTTCAAGCAAAATCGGCCGGCGGGAAACTAATACCGATTTGGTATCTGTTTTAGTCCAATCTGCGCTGCGCTTGATTGTACTAAACAGCTACTCTCTCGGTATTTACCACTGTATGATTTCATCTACGGCATGGACTAAATTAAAATGAACATTGGTATAACTTGAATTACTTGGGTAAATACCACTGCAAGCCGTTGCAAAAGAGGGTATTTTCAAACCCAAAACCAAACCGCACAATAATTTTATTGCACATTCTCGCAGAAAAGGTATAGGTCTGAAATTATGGGCAGAATAACCATCGACAGCCAGGGCAAGTCACTTTCTTCTTCATTCACGGTTTCCATTTTGTAGATTCGCACTCTATACAACGCGTTATGCTTCTATTCTCTATTGAAAGAAATGGTCAGCAACATGGCCCTTACGACCTGAATGCCCTAAAGACCTACCTCTATGACGGTAAGATTCTGGCACAAGACAAAACAATTGGACCAAATGGTGAAATATCGACCGTCAGGGAAGTCCTGAGGAAAAATGGCATGGGCACTGCCGTTAAAAACAATGGAAATATTATCAAACAAATTAAATCTTTCGGCGCCAGTTTACTTTTCCCTAAAAACTCTTTCTCGTTTGCCACCTTCAAAAACGACCAAAAACTTCTGCTGATTTCCATTATCGGTCTGGCACCCGCTTTCCTGATCAGGTTTACAGATGCTTCGGTATTTACCTTTTATGCAATAGCCCTTTATTTCTCTGTATTGTGGGGGTTGTTTTTTTACTCCGTATTCAATACCTCACAAGTACGGATTAAAAATTCAATCATTATTTTTTTTCTGGTGCAAGCCATAATATTTATATCTATCGATGTTTTAAGACTTACAGAATTCAATCCTTTTTACCAGCTTACAGAAGATCATCAGCCATTCTTTAGCCGACTTATAGGATACATTTTCGGAGTGGGCGCGTTTGAGGAAACCATAAAATTTCTTCCGGTATTCCTTATCACGCGGCTATCAAAAGAACCCCTAAAACCACAGACGGTTGTTTTTTACGGACTCATTTCGGGTATTGGTTTCGGTGTATTCGAAGGTGTTCAATATCAGATTCTGGTCAATTCCAAATTGGACTACAACACCTCATTCTTCCTCAACATTGCCAGACTAACGTCACTGCCATTTCTGCACGCCATCTGGTCCGGAATTAGCTCCTATTTTTTAGCATTTGCCTTTTTATACCCGACAAACCGCATTGCGTTATGGATAATCGCAATAGCCATTCCGGCCATTTTGCACGGGTTATACGATACTTTCACATGGTCCATTCCGGGGCTATTCGTTTCCTACATTGGAGTGGCTTTGTTAATGATCTATCTTAAAAACGCCAAAGACTTTCAGAAAAAAATAGTTCAATAAACTAACTTGCTAAACCCTGCCAGCCCTGGATTTCAGACCATGAATAAACCTTGGAACTGATTGCTGATATTTCCTGTAAGCCGGATACTTTTCCGATGAAATGGCCTCAGAAAAATCGGAGCTTCCTTTGAATAAAATCACCAGCAACAAGCAGCCCGCCATCGACCAACTAATCCATTCTCCGGTAGCCACCACACCAAACAAATAAAATACAATCCATATACTTTGCTCCGCAGCATAATTCGGATGGCGCGCATACTTCCAAAGGCCGGTCGATACAAATCCCTGAGCATATATCCCCATTTCTTCACCTGCATTTTTCCTTCTGAACTTTTCAGTTTGAAAATTATATTGCTGCTGATCGGCCACAAATTCAATTGCAATTAAAACCAACATAATTACAGCCAGTAAATAATCAATAAAACCAATGGGTGCGGCATTCTCATACAGGCATGTCAAAATGGGAAGAGTAAACAAAAAAATGAGCACGTTCTGATAAAAACAAATAAATAAAAGGTTGAACAACATCCAAACCCATGGTTTTTCGAAACCCTTTTTCCTGCGCAAAATTTCCCAGCGATAATCCTCCTCGCCTTCCCAGAATTTCCAGGAATAAGCACCGCGTCGGGCAAAATTATAGGTAAGCCTGATGCCCCAAATCGTGGCCATTACCGACATCAGAATCATTCTTTCATCCATGCCTCCTTTCCAGGTCATATACCACACATAAACAATGGGTACGATACTCCATAATTTATCCACTTGCGAATTGTTGCGGGTAAGCTGACCCACAATAAATGTATAGGCTATTACGCCACAAACGATTGAACCTGTGTCCCACAAAATTCCATATTGCAAATCGTTTAAGGGTGTTCCCAGATAGAAGGTGGTAAGGGGAATAACCACCAACGTAAACAAAAGGATAAGTATGGTAACGAGCATAGAGCGGATATTGGGTCCAAATATGGGTGTGTTTTGTTTAAAAACGAATGAATTGCCAAATTATACCAATTCCTAATATAATTTAACCCAAAGGGTAAATTATTTTATGAATTGGTTATGCCGCCACTAAAAATAAATAGTACTATGAGGCGTAGCCGAAACCTGCCTTTGCCGGCAGGCAAGTTGGACTATATTATTTTTGTGAGCGGTATTACTGCCATGGAGTTCATTCTGTGGCAATTAATTTACCTGAATTAAAAAAACGCATTTTCCCTTTCAGGCCAATTATTTCCCTGTTGAACACTGGCTCAGACAAAACCAAAAAATAAGGTTATATTTATGCACTGCAATTGTCACTTCTTTACACTTAGCTTATTAAAATGAATAAATTTATTTCAATTACCGTTTTTCTGGCCATTGTTATTTCGACAAAAGCGACAAATTATTATGTGAGCACAGCCGGAAACGATTCTAATTCAGGCCTTACCACAAATGATGCTTTCCTTACACTTCAATTTGCATCTGATCTGGTACAGCCTGGTGACAGTGTTTTGGTCATGGCCGGAGAATATGCTGGCTTTTACCATACCACCAATGGAACAGCTTCTTCCAGAATAGTGTTTCATGCCATTCAAAGTGTAGTGATCAGCTCTCCCAATTACATTACTGACGATGGTATAAACCTCGAAGGTGGGAGCTATGTAACCGTAGAAGGATTTATTATATCGGGTATGCCCAGAGCTGGCATTCGTTCGGTTACCAATACGGATGTAATCATTCAAAATAATATTTGCTCGTATTCCGGTTATTGGGGAATTCTCACAGGCTTTTCTGAAAACATTACCATACGATTTAATACCTGCAACAATTCAATAGAAGAACACGGAATTTACGTGGGCAACAGTGCCGACAACCCAATTATTCACGGCAATATCTGCTACAACAACAATGCGAATGGCATACACATGAATGCTGATGCAAGCCTTGGAGGTGATGGAATAATAAGCAATGCCACGGTAACAGCCAATTACATTTACAACAATGGCACAGCCGGAGGTTCCGGCATCAATTGCGATGGAATTCAAAATTCTTATATCGCCAATAATATTATCTTCAACAACCATGCGAGTGGAATTTCACTCTATATGATAGATGCCGCAGAACCTTCAAATGGAACGGTTGTAGTGAACAATACTATCTACCAACCTTCCGACGGACGTTGGGCTTTGAATATTACCAATGGCTGCACTGATGTAATTGCTTTCAACAATATCCTGCTCAGCGATCATCCCTTTCGTGGCAGTATTACTGCCGATCCGATAGTTTTACAAACATTGATCAGTGCATACAACATAGTCGAAAACCGAATGTCGGCAGATGATGGAGAAACTGTTGTTTCGCTAAACGAATGGGTCACTCAAACAGGTCTTGATTCACAAAGTATGTTGGGCGAGCCCGATTTAATTTTTGTAAATGTATTTCAGAGTAACTACCAAATCTTGCCCAATAGTATTGCCGTAGAAACAGGTGCCTTTTCACTTGGCAACGCCGATGCACCTTCCGCAGATTATTATGGAACTCCCAGACCAACGGGTTCAAATTACGATATCGGAGCAGTTGAACTTGCCGCTCCGGAATGGATAGTTCCGATAGATCGGGCTCCAATTCTCGACTGGAAAAACATTTCATCCACAACTCAAATCGCAGTTTTTTCACCCGCCGGTCAATTGGTATTTCAAGGGTATAAATCTGATTTTGTCTTATCAGAAAATCACGTTGGTCTCTGGTTGTTCAGTTGTCGTGCCGGCAGCGGAAAAGTCTTGTTAATCCGGTAAAGTATTGGATGCAATCATCTGTTGCATTTCCATTTTTACAGCCCTTGTGCAAGTATTCAAGTTATTTTCCATATATTTTATGGAATTTGTAAAATTGAGCATCTTAAGTTTTAGCTGGACTAATATCTGATATGTTATTAAAGGTGCACTCCAATAATTTTATTGGCTAATACCCTGCTGTCATATTCGATATTCAGCTATTGGTCGAAAATAGCCGGCCATTGTTTAAGCAATTACCTTGTTCAATTCTTGTATTAACCGCCATGAAAAAGACTGCCATCTTGATCATTTGCCTTATTGTACGCTGCGCTTGCAGTGCACAGAAAAGCCCAAATGAATCGCTCCAATTCTCTACTTCAAGCCACAATTGCGAAGGAAGTCGAAATGACAAAATTTTTGACCTTGAACATGCCATGCGCCACATTCGCCAATTTACAAGCGATTCGCAGCAGCAAGACAGTCTTCTCAAGACAGCGCGTCAAAGATTTGAGATCATCACGCACCGCAATGAAATTATTCATCCAAAATCCAATACTCAGAACAATAAATTAAAAACAAACAAAACGCCATTCTTCGATTGTGCCGCAAATAATTGGGATTTCGAACAAGGCGACTTCAGTGGATGGACAACCACCGGCAATGTATATATGACCAATTCCGGAAATGATCCTTATGGAAACTTTCCATGGGTATATCCGGGAGGCGGAAATTATTCCATCAAAATCAGTGGTGACCAAAATGAACAAGCTAACGGTTCAATTTCAAGAGAAATTCTGGTCCCCGATTCCGGAATAACTTACTTTTCATTTCATTTTGCAATGAGCATTTTCAATTACCCCCATTACGCAAACGAAGCCGCCAAATTCAGGGTGGAGTTTTTTGATCAGAATAACAATATTTTACCTTGCCCCAATTTCTTATGCTATTATTCAATGGACGAAGGCGCTCAAGGTGTTGACGATTTCGAGCAGACTTCCGGACCAGCACAGTTTTATAACCCATTGGCCAATGGTGAAGGACCTAACGTATATCCTGTGAGTTATTCTTCATGGAATGATGTTACGCTTGACCTAAGCATCTATGCCGGACAAACCATTACAGCAAAGTTTACTGCGGATTGGTGCATCTACGGACCTGATTGGTGTTATGCATTGCTCGATGTAGATTGCCCGCTCAATAATTTAGAACCAATTGTGGAATGTGGCTCATACCCGCATTCAATCTGCGGCCCACCGGATATGGCGACCTACCATTGGTTTGATGAAAATAACAATGAAATTGGAAACACAGAATGTTTAGCTATCCAGCAGCCTGGTGAATATTTCTGCAAATCACTTCCTGCCCAGGTCGATTGCACTCCCGGCACTGAAGTTACTTTTCATTACTCTGCCCTTGAGAATCCTGTCTCCAATTTTTCAAATTCACCTGCCTCAATCTGCCCAGGTGCATTAACCTCTTTTATAGATCAATCTTATTCCAATTCAGGGCAAGCCATTCAGGAATGGCAATGGGATTTTGAAAATGGTACAAGCTCATCTGAGCAAAATCCGGAAATGTCATTTTTACAAAGTGGTGACTTTGAAGTAAAACTGACGGCCATTATTGACGGCTGTTCTGCAACTTCTTCGCAAATCATTCATGTTTTTTCCAGTCCAACTGCATTATTTACAACACTAACAACATGCGATGGAGAAAGTGTTCTTCTTTTTGATCAATCGACCTCCGATGAATCCGGCATTATCAATCAGGAATGGGACATGAACAATGATGGTTCTATAGATGCTTCAGGAGTGTCTCCCCTTATTATCGTTCCGGATGCAGGCGAATATTTAATTTCATTGCAGGTGACAGATTCTAACAACTGCACCAATACATCTTCTGCCAATGTAACTGTATATCCCACTCTTCAAGCAAATGTTGAATACCTTACTTCGTTTAATGGATATAATATCAGTTGTTTTGATTATTCAGATGGCGCATTCGTTGTTCACCCGGAAGGTGGAAATGGCGACTTCACTTTATTCTCTTCTGACATCAATTTACAACCTGATGTTCCCGTAGAAAATCTAACCGCTGGAATTTATACTTTCCAGATAACCGACACCAGAGGCTGCTCATATACAGAAACAGCAGAGCTTACAGAACCATTACCAATTTCACAACAACTGTCTGTGATTTCGAATTATTACGGTTCGGACATCACATGCTTCGGCAGTTCAGATGGGCAAGCAAGCACTATTATAAGCGGAGGAATCGCACCTTTCAATATAATCTGGAGCGACATGAGTACGGATGTAAATAGCTTTATTGACCTTGCCGAAGGCACTGCTGAATCTCATGTTACTGATGCCAATGGATGTACTTCAACAGAATCAATTTTTGTTGAACAACCCGATCCTATTCAGATTCAAATTATTTCTATAACGGACTACAACGGTTTTGATATTACTTGCAATGGCTTCCATGATGGAGAAGTAACGCTATCTGCGCAAGGAGGAACTGGTGCCATTTACTATACGTGGGATGGTACTTTTGGATCCTTTCATAAAACCAATCTCAGTGCCGGAGTTCATACAACAACAGTAACGGATCTCAACGGATGTGTAGCTACACTTCAATACGAACTTCAGGAACCAGAGGTACTCGAATGCAATACCATCATTACGAGTGACTACAATGGATATTCGGTTCCCTGCCCCGGACTGTTGAACGGTGAGGCAACGGCTAGTGCTAACGGAGGTGTCGGTCCCTATGAGTTTATCTGGTCGAATAATGAGACTGCCTCCACAAATCCATCACTTTCTGCGAATGATTCATGGGTAAAAATTTATGACGCCAACAATTGTATGAGTACATGCTCCTTCGAAGTGACCGAACCGGATATCATTCAATGCGATTTCAACATCATCTCAGATACTTGTCAGCGACAAATAGGAAGTATAGAAGCATTGCCATCCGGTGGCGTACCTGGCTATTCGACAACCTGGACCTATGAAGGTCAAAACATGAATGAAAGTCAAATTTATCTGGAACAACTTTCGAAAGGTCAGTATGCCCTTACTCTCACGGATGCAAATGGCTGCGAAAAACTCTTCGAAATTGAGGTTAACGAAATTCCCGCAGCGAATATCAGCCTCAACTTATCTCCTACTCCATTCTGTTCAGACATACCCATTACCTTCAGCGTTGGCGCTGATAAGAACGTTATGCAATGGAATTGGCTATTTGATAATGGAACTGCATCTACAATGGCGGAACCTACAGTTGAATTTTTAGACGAAGGCATTCATCAGGTAGAACTTACGGTGGTGGATGAACACGATTGTCCGGTGGAGGAAATATTTGAATTCGACCTTCAACTAGATCTGACTTTGTACATTCCCAATACATTTACTCCCAACAATGACGGCATCAACGATGTTTTTGGAGCCGAAGGTCTTGGGATTGACAAATTTGAAATGAAAATTTACGACCGTTGGGGCGAAGTAATATTCGAAAGTCACGATCTCAATGAAAAATGGACAGGCAATTTTAAAGGCGGAGATCATTACACCCAAATTGGTGTCTACCATTATGTGGCGAAAGTGAGCGGCACTTGCACAGAAACGAAGGAGGTGGTGGGTGATGTGTTGTTGGTGAGGTAAGTATTGTGTTGATTAATCAGAGCTGTTAAGCCTGGTTCTTAAAAAAATTACCCAAAGAAATTTGAGAAGTCTTTGTCCAAATTTAATTGGTACTGATGAGTTTACTCAGCATTATCTATAAAACAAAAAATCCCGCACCAGCGGGATCAATTCAAAAATGTGCGGAGAGTTATGGATTCGAACCCCAGGTACCTTTCAGTACAACAGTTTTTCCCGATGGGACCGCCTCTTGTTTATTTACGACAGTCCGATACTCATTCAGAATGGGGCCAGCCCATCCAATTGCAAGCTAAAATACTTACGATAATAGTTCAGGCAACCACATTTTGGTGATTGAAAAGTAGTTGCCTCGGTCAACCATATTTTGGTCATCGAAAAGTAGTTGCCTGAACTTTTTCCCTGGTTTTTAGTATTTGATGTGGAAATGGGTTGGTGATTAATTTGGAAATGTTGGGAGTGAAGTAGCGGTCGACATTTGTTTTTGAGGCTCAAATTCCGAAATTCAAAACTCAACAACTCCAATCCGATTCTTTATAAAACTGATCCCCTTTCAGTACAACAGTTTTTCCCGATGGGACCGCAATCTCCGAACGTATTATGTGATGCCATTTTCCTTAAGCCAATTATATCCAGCTATTGTCTTAAAAAAATTCTCGCGTTTTAAGGCATCTGTTTTACTTGAATACTCTTCAAAATAATGTAACTTCCATGGTCGGCCTGACTTTGTGCTTCTCACTAAACCTTCATTGTGAAATGACAATCTGATTTCTAAATCTTCACTGAAGCCATAGTAATACCTTCCATGAATTTCACTTTTTAATATGTACACAAAATATGGCATATATCTAAAAACGAAAAATCCCGCACCAGCGGGATAAATTCAAAAAATCAGCGGAGAGTTAGGGATTCGAACCCCAGGTACCTTTCAGTACAACAGTTTTTCCCGATGGGACCGCAATCTCCCGTCGAAAAAAATATTAAGAATTCAAAAAACGAAAAATCCCGCACCAGCGGGATAAATTCAAAAAATCAGCGGAGAGTTAGGGATTCGAACCCCAGGTACCTTTCAGTACAACAGTTTTCAAGACTGCCGCAATCGACCGCTCTGCCAACTCTCCGCGGCAAAAGTAATCTATTTTTCTATCTGTCAAAGCCAGTTTTTCATTTCAACGCCTTTCTGCTTGCAAATCCATTGAATTCAATACCTTTACATCATAAAATATTTTTTTGATGAGGTACATTCAATACTTATTCGCCACTTGCATCCTGCTATCCGCCAACAATGCCCTTGCCATTAGGGCATACTTTGATTATAAGGTATTTAACGCGCCTGACTCAGGGCCTTATGTCGAATTTATTACCTCATTTGATGGTGAGTCTTTGGATTTGGCCGCAGCAGAAAATGGTCTTTTCCAAAGCAAAGCCGAACTGGTACTTATCCTGACCCAAACTGACAAAATCATAGACTTCAGAAAGTTAATCGTAGACGGACCGCTTGTGGGCCAGGGTGAATATGCCGATTTTATGTCGCTCGAACGATTTACCATTCCCAATGGCAATTACGACCTTGAAATTCAGATCAAAGACCTCAACAAATCCGAATCAAATGCCGATGTGGTCTTCCAAAAAGTTTTCATTAATAACCCTGTCCAGAGCATTTTTATCTCAGATATCCAATTTGTTTCGGCCTATAGCCCAACTGAGGATCAAAACGCTTTTTCCAAATCTGGTTATGATCTCTTGCCATACATCTCCAACTTTTTTCCCTCAGACCTCAATTCTATCATATTCTATGTAGAACTCTACAACACTGACCTTACTTTCGGTAAGGATGAAGGATTTATTTCAGCCTTCTGTATTGTAGATCAAAATGAGCGCGTTCTGGAACTCTGCCAGAAAATAAAAAGAGAAAAAGCGGCTCAGGTTATTCCGTTGCTGCAAATGGTCAACATTACCGATCTGCCAACGGGTGAATACAAATTAAAAATTGAAATCCGCGACCGCAATAATCAGGTTGTGTTCACAAAATACAGAGATTTCACCAGAAATAAAGTAACCCAGCTTCCCCTTGGAGATGTATCGGCTACTCCAAACGAAGTACAATCTTCTTTTGCCGGAAGTTTTACAGATCGCGACAGTCTTTATGCGCTGATTCAGGCACATCTGCCTATCGCCTCAGCAGTTGAAATAAGTACGATCGACCTTACCCTTAAAGAAGCTGATCTGCAAACCCTGCAAAGCTTTTTATATAGTTTCTGGCTCAAACGCAATCCGGAAGATCCTACTGCGGCTTTCAGAAAATATGAGAAAATGGTTTATGACGTTGAAAAATTCTTTGCCACTAGAAATGTCCGGGGATGGAGAACCGATCGCGGAAGGGTATACTTGCAATACGGGCCTCCCAATACCAGAATAATCAGAAACAACGACCCAACCTACTGGCCCTTTGAGATCTGGCATTATTATGTGACCAATAACAACCTCCACAACAGAAAATTCCTTTTTTGCAATACAGCCCTGGACGATGATTACGCGCTCATTCACAGCGATGTGCCGAGCGAAGTGAAAAATCACAATTGGAGTACTTTCGTAAGATCCAGGGCCGGAACCTTTGCAACGCAAGCTTCGTCAAATAATGCCAATCAACGCAAAGACCCTTACAGTGGTGATATACTGGAGGACTTGTGGGCTAATCCTCATTGAAAAGTTTAGCTACGACCAAAGTATATCGTGCAAATCTTCCAGTAGAATGATTGATCAATATTTCAACCGGGTATGATTTATACACGAGGTTTGAATAACAAATAACTCTTTCTCCACATTTTAAAGTGATTGCCTTACTATTTTCGCGGCTTTCATCGAAATTCTTTTGAAAAAAGTCGCTGTAGCCATATTGAATTGGAACGGAGAGAAATTCCTCAAACAATTTCTTCCAGGCATTTGGTTGCACAGTAAAGAGGATGCAGAAGTCTATGTCATCGACAATGCTTCTACAGATGGTTCAATAGAATATATCAAAGGCTCATTTCCTGAGGTCCTGATT
The DNA here is from genome assembly GCA_031378885.1 of Flavobacteriales bacterium. Taxonomy (GTDB): domain Bacteria; phylum Bacteroidota; class Bacteroidia; order Flavobacteriales_D; family Sanyastnellaceae; genus JANNEQ01. Next base: position 9,681 of record JANNEQ010000140.1, on the reverse strand, counting down.
ATTCATCTGGAGAAAAATTTTGGATTTGCAGGTGGCTACAACAGAGGACTTACACAAATTCAAAATGAGTACTTCGTCTTACTGAACTCGGATGTTGAAGTTACTCCGAATTGGATCAAACCTGTGCTCGCTTACATGGAATCGGTCAAAGGCATGGTGGCTTGTCAGCCGAATATACTTGACTTCCATAGAAAAGATTGGTTTGAATACGCCGGCGCCGCAGGTGGATATATCGACAAAGACGCTTATGCCTTTTGTGCCGGGCGCATCTTTTTCGAATTCGAAATGAACGAAGGTCAATTTCAGAAAAATGAAGAAGTATTTTGGGCATCAGGAGCCGCAATGTTTATTCGCAGCGACGCATGGAATGAAGTGCAAGGGCTTGACGAAGACTTTTTTGCACACATGGAAGAAATTGACCTTTGCTGGAGACTAAAGAACAGAGGCTATAAAATAGGTGCGTGTCGCGAAACCAGCGTATTCCATTACGGTGGTGGAACTTTGGACAGACAAAGCCCTTTTAAAACCTACCTCAATTTCAGGAACAATCTTTATATGATTGTCAAAAATTACAGAAACTCTGCACTCCTCATCAAGATTATCAGAAGAATGTCACTTGATGGAATTGCGGGCATTCGTTTTATCACAGAAGGCAAATTCGGACACTTTTTCGCAGTGATCAAAGCACATTTCAGCTTTTACGCAAGTTGTTTCAGCATGCTGAAAAAAAGAAAATCGGAACTCGCATTTTCATCTCAGCCCAATCTCACTGGAATATTTGAAGGGAGTATTATCAAACACTTTTTTCTTCGCAAAAAAAGAAAGTTCAGTCAATTGGACAAAAGTCTATTCCGGAAATAATACCAATTCCAAATATAATTTAGCCAAAGGGTAAATTATTTTGTGAATTGGTTATGCCGCCACTAAAAATAAATAGTACTATCAGGCGTAGCCGATACCTGCCTTTGCCGGCAGGCAGGTTGGAGTATATTATTTTTGTGAGCGGTATAATTTATTCAATTATATTCCATCAGTGAATACCACATAAAAACATTCACTCTCCTGCTCTATGTTTGTCGAATGAGGTGAATTTCTCATTTCATTTTAGAATTTTTTGCCATGTTTTTAGTCTGGAAAAAATCTCCTTTTCTCAGGTTCTTAGCTCCAATGCTCATAGGCATTGCCTCAGCAAGGCATATATCAGGGTCTATTGCAACTTGTAAGCTCCTCATTCTTTCCTGCATGGTATTGGGCTTAATTTATTTCTTCATCCGCAATAAAGTACAATTCAGTCATAGAGCATTACCCGGAATAATACTCACCCTTTTTCTTATTTTCTCCTCCTATTGTCTGACATTTTTATCCACAGTTTTAACTGAAAGATCTGAACCAAATCCAATTTTTACAGAAAAAATATGGATGATTCAATTGGCCGATGCGCCACATTACTCCAAAGAAAAACTGCGTTGCAAAGCAGAAGTAAAAGGCTATTTCAATGCAGATACTTTGGTGGCCTTCACCGAGAAAATAATGATCGTACTCAAAACAGATTCCTCCTCATTTATTCCGCAGGTAGATGATTTTGTTCTTGTAACGGCAAAACTGCAACCCCTGCAAAAACCCATGAATCCATTTGAGTTTGACTATGCAGAATACCTTAACAGACAACACATCAGATTCCAGCTATACGGTCAGGCCGGATCGTGGAAATGTATTGAAAACACCGGCCGCCACAATTGGAAAGGTTACTTTATTACATGGAGAGAAAACCTTCTCTCGCTTTTTGAAAAATACGGAATCAGAGGAGACGAATATGCCGTGCTGTCGGCTCTCGTATTGGGCAAAACAGATGATGTCGACGATGAAATAATGGCTGCTTATTCGAGCGCCGGAGCCATTCATGTATTGGCAGTATCGGGATTGCATGTTGGTCTTATTTACGTCATTCTTGCGCCACCCCTGCGCTGGGCATTTCCCGGGAAAAAGAAGAAGTTCATCAAGACATTATTACCCGCCATTATACTTTGGTTCTATGCAGGACTCACCGGTTTTTCCCCATCTGTATTGAGAGCGGCAGTTACCTTTTCATTCTTTATTGTGGCCGACAATTACAGCAAAGACAAAAACATCTACAACACCATTTGCGCCTCCGCATTTTTCCTTCTTTTGTGGAATCCATTTTTCTTATTCGAAGTTGGCTTTCAATTGTCCTATCTGGCTGTTATCGCCATTGTTGCATTACAACCCAAAATCCAAAGTCTTGTTTATTTCAAAAACAAATGGATTGAAAAAATATGGCAGCTCACTTCTGTTTCATTGGCAGCTCAACTTCTCACCTTTCCGCTGGCACTTTTGTATTTTCATCAATTCCCCAACTACTTTCTCTTTTCTAACCTTCTCCTGGTTCCGCTTTCAACTGTGATTCTCTATACGGCCATCGCTTTTGTGGCATTGAGTTGGTGGTCATTTCCTGCAGCAATATTGGCCTGGCTCAGCAGCAAACTCACAGCCCTAATGAATGGCATTGCCAACTTCTTCGACAAATTACCCTATAGCCTGACTGATAAGATTTCAATTACCCCATTGGAATGGCTCTGCACCATGGTTCTTATTGTTTCCGGAGCACTTTTTTTTCTATGGCAAAAAGGAAAGGCACTGAAATGGTTTCTTGTCTCCATCGGAGCCATTGCCATTTCACAATTATTCGAGAAAAGCAAAATGCTTCATCAGGACGAAATTTGTGTCAATAGCTTCAAGGGAAAACAATGTATCACCTGGATCAAAGGCCAGTCTGCATTTGTGTTTACCAACTTTGATCTGGAGCACAATCCTGTTTTTATACAGCATCACTTTTCAGCATATTGGTACCATCATGGCATCAATGATTTTCACTTTGTAAGAACCGATTCCATCTCATCTTTTGAATATGAAAACTGCCATTTCAATTCGCCCTTTCTGCAATTGGATACCATGGTTTTCTTATTGGCCGGGCAAGCCTCGCTGGAGAAGCCAGTGCCGCCATTTGTAGATTGGATAATTCCGGCTGACAGTCTCCGCAAAATCTACCTGGATTCAACTGCTTTAGAAAGATATTCCAATACCCCACTCATTCTCGGTCAGGGCTGGTCCAAAGGCCGAAAAGAATGGATGAAAAGCAGAAAGCTTGAATTCTTAGAACTGGATTCCGGAGCTTTTGTATTGAGAAATGGACAAATTCTTCCATTTAGAGACCTATATTGATACTTTTGCGGACTATGTCAGCAAGGGTAAAAATTATAGAGTGTCCCAGAGATGCCATGCAGGGCATCAAAACGTGGATAGATACTGAGGACAAAGTTCGTTATATCAACCAACTTCTAAAAGTGGGTTTTGACACCATCGACTTTGGCAGTTTTGTGTCTGAAAAAGCTGTGCCGCAGATGAAGGACACAGCGCTTGTGTTGAGCAAGCTCGACCTCAACAACGCCAAATCCAAATTGCTGGCTATTGTGGCCAATGAACGCGGTGCTGAGACCGCCGCTGAGTTTGATGAGATTCATTACCTCGGCTATCCTTTCTCCATCTCTGAGACCTTCCAGCAGCGCAATACCAATTCATCCATTACGGAATCGCTCAAGCGCGTGGAAGCCATTCAGGATCTTTGCATCCGCAGCAAAAAGACACTTGTCATTTATATCTCCATGGGCTTTGGAAATCCTTATGGCGATCCGTGGAGTCCATCTGTCGCAATAGATTGGAGCAACAAACTTCACCGCGATTTGGGCGTATCCATCATCGCCTTGAGCGATACCATTGGAATAGCCAATCCTGAATCGATCCATTCATTGTTCAGCGATTTAATTACCGCTTTGCCCGAGGTAGAATTCGGCGCGCACCTGCACACCACACCCGATACCTGGGAAGAAAAGGTAGAGGCTGCCTGGAAAGCTGGATGCAGAAGATTTGATAGCGCTATAAAAGGCTATGGTGGCTGCCCTATGGCAGCAGATGATCTCACCGGAAATATGCCTACAGAAATGGTATTGGATTTTATGCGAAATAAAAATATCGACACTGGTATTGATGTAGAGAATTTTAATGAGTCGATGAGGTTGGCTTCGGTGGTTTTTCCTTTGCATTAATGTTTTTTTATTCTCTGATCTAAAACCCAGGGTTTCTGTCGGTTATTTATTCCCTTTGGTCGAAAATCTTCTTTTTTCGAGAATCAATTCAACCCGAAAAATTGACACAAAGACCGCTTTTAAGGCTAAAAACATTGTCTCTTATTAACAATAGGAGAGTGATTTAACCCTGAAAATCGACTAAAATTTCAGTTTTCACTACAAAACGACCTTTTTCAACAAAAATAGGGGGGTGATTTAACCCTCTGAACAATGCGTAGTTCTACGCTTGCGAGATTCATAAAAATAACGTACCCTTGCTCTGTCAAAGATTATTCAATTAACAATTGACGTTCGCTTTTTTCATATTAAATTAAATCTTTTCTCAAATGAAAAACAATTTAACTGCTTTATTCCAATTTAGCATTACCCAAAACGGCCTTGAAAAATGGTCCTCAGTAAAAAATGTTTGCTGGCCTATTAAATTGGCTTACAAAATTAGTCTGGTATTTTTTCTGGCTCTTGTTGCTCCTTCATTTTTAGAAGCACAATGTATTCTGGAAGGCGATTGGACTGCCATACCAGCCACTTGCCCTGATGCTTCCAACGGCACCTTGTGTTGTGATACACTTTATGGACAAACTCCCGGAACCGGACTTCCACCCTACACTTGTCAAATTCTGTCACCAGCAGGTACCTATACCTATAATAGTGCAACCAACTGTTTTCAGAATCTGGCGCCCAATTCTTACACCATACAAACCACATCTATAGATGGCTGTATTGGTACATTTACCAATCTTGTTGTTGGCTCCTACTACAACGAAATAGAAGCTACAACGGTCAGCATGACACCTGCCAGTTGTGGCGGCAGCAATGGATCCATTTGTGTAAACGTAACAGGCGGTTCAGGCAATTTCACCTATTCGTGGACGGGGCCACCCAGTTATAATGTAGTGCTTTCCAATACACTCTGCCTGTCGGGAGTGCCCGCCGGAATCTACCAATTATTCGTTGACGACATATCGGCTCCCTATGTCTGCGACAGGGCTTTTACCAGAATAGTAGGCGGCAGCACCCAACTGCAGGTCGCCCCAACCATTGTCCAACCCACTTGCCCGCAAGGCACTGAAGGCCCCCCTTGCAGCGCAACATGCAATGGTGCAATATCCTTATCTGTTAGCGGTGGTACTGCGCCATTTACCTATACATGGACTTCAAGCAATGGCTTTACGTCCGCGGCGCAAAACATCAGCAACCTCTGCGATGGTACTTATAACATAACTGTAACCGATGCAAATGGATGCATCTTCTCGGGTTCCTATATTCTGGGAATGAATATTGTCTTCGACGTCAATGGCGACGTTACTATCACCTCCAATACAACATGGAATGCTGTGTCTCCTTATGGCCCAGTGGCCACCATTAATGGAAATATTATCATCAACCCGGGAGTAACGCTTACCATGAATGGCATAACGGTAGAATTATCGAGAGGAAAAGCCATCAGAACGCTGGGCGGGTCGGGCAACACACCCGGCGCCACATTGGATGCCACCAACTGCTCTTTTACTTCTGCCCATCCTACCAGAACCTGGCGGGGATTTGAAGTGCTGGGTGTTGGCTCCAATCCTACAACGGCGCAAATTACGGCTTCCAACAGAAGTTTATTGTGGCTGAAAAGCTGCACCGTTACCCGAGCCGAAACAGGAATAAGGAACAAAAAGCACGGCATAGCTTGTAATGGAACCATTACTTATGCCACATTTATTGGTTCATCTGGCAGAGTATTATGCGAAAACTCCACTTTCCGAACCAATGTATTGGATGTTAACTTCCATAATTATGTCCCCCAAAATGAATTGGGTTTCGCCAACAGCGAACTGGCCAAGTTCAACAACTGCACTTTCGAACACAACGAAATACCATCTTGCAGAGAAATACTCTCTGTGACCAGCGCATGGGAAAGAATAAAGCTGAACCATGTAACGGGTGTTTATTTCTATTCTTGTCAGGGTATCGTTACCAATACGGCCTATACTTCTGGAACAGGAACAGTAACCAAATTTATTTCTGCAGCGAATAGTTGGTTTGATTGGAGGGGATGTGACATGACCCTGACCAACCAGAATTGTAATGCCTCCATAAGAGGATTTTATCAGGGTATATCGGTCAATGGCAATTTTAATACGATATTTGCAGATAATGGGGGTATTACACCTACTTTTACCAATGCAGATATGGTTATACTCGTTGATAGAACTGAATTCGAATGCGCTCAAGGTGTGTACATGAGTGGCAACATTGGTGGGCTTTCTTCATTGCAAGTGCTGGCCAACGACTTCTTCGATACCCCGGCCAGTTATGGCAATACGCCCGCTTCTTCACTGGAGAATACAAGGGTAAGAGTTTATAACGGGGGTGTTCAGCAAAGTCGTTTTTATATCAATGCCAATACTTTTCATACCACGCAGACATGGATCTTACCAGAACCCAATGCCATCAACATAACCAATGGTGGCACGGAGAACAACAACTTCATCTACCTCAATGCATTTGTGGGTTTTAACAAAGGCATTATTGCCTTCAATGCCAACAGAGATCCAATGGCGTTGAGCGATATTGGCTTGCATTATGAATGTAACGACTTTACAGATTGCAAATACGATATTTATCTGGATATGAATGGGATGAATGCAGCGAATAAATGTGCGGCGAGAATGCAGTCGCGGTTTTGGCTGGTAAATGACCCTTCGAAGAGCGCGGGCAATCATTTTAATCAAAGCCTAAGCAGCCTTGTCAGTAGTGACGACATTTTCCGTCAATCCATTGGTGTCGGGGTAATTCCGCAGAACAATCCTGACCAGACGTACAAGGTATTGTCGGCAGAAGTAAATTCCAATTTACTAACTGAGATGAGTTATATCGAGATATCGTTTGACAATGAGAACCTGAATACTTCAAGAATGCACATTCTCTCAGATCTTCTAGGCGATTTTATGTTAGCTCATCCCTGTCCGGTTACTTTTGTTCCTCCAGTAGTTCAAAATTCAGTTATTCCCATTCAGCAAGCTCGAGACAATTACAACGATCAATTGGCATTGGTAGAATTGATAAGGGATGGAGGAAATTCTGGCGATTTGTTGTCCAAAGTACAATGGACCAACTACAGCAACGCCCTGCAAACCTACCAGGCCCTTATGCAAAATTCGCCAGAGTTGAGTTATGAGGTAATGATAGCCGCCATTGAAAAGGAGAATGAGATACCCACCTCCTGGCTCACCAATATTCTGGCTTCTAATCCACATGCCACGCGCAGTGTGGATCTGGTAAATGCGCTGAACAACCGCTCTATCCCGCTCGACGAATACCAGGTAAACCTTATTGTAGCGGCCAGCACCAACCGTTATACCCCGCTGCAGGTGGCAGAGACATTGCTCTCATACTACCGCTATCAGGAGGTGGAAGCGCGGGCCAACTTTGCCAATTGTATTGCCCAGAATTCTTCTTCTTTCCAGACCTCAGATCTTACAGACCTATACAACGAAGAACAATCCATCGGGGAACGTGTGCAGAAAGCCAACCTGTTGATCGAAGCTGGCGATGTAAACGGTGCGCTCGACTTGCTCTACGAAGCCCCCCTTCATCACAAGTTGAACAGCGAAGAACTACAGATTCTTGAAGACGTACAAGATATTATTCGTTTGGAGCATGATGTCTTGATCTTACAGAATGGCGAATTGACCGCGGAACAACAGCAACTTCTGGAAGATTATTGGCTGAACGATCCTTATGGCGCAGGGCCCGAAGCATTGCGCATACTATTGTCTCTTACTGCCTATACTCCGCATTTTATAGACCTCAACGAAGATTATACCCTTCGGTCGGCACAAGCACAAAAAGCAGACAAACCCATCGAATTGAATACATGGCCCAATCCCGCAACCGAATATATTCTTATCCGTAGAAATGGCTCTGAATTGCCTAGTGGCATTATCCAAATCTTTGGTATTGATGGCAGAGAAGTACTTTCTGAAAACATACAGAATGGGCAACAGGAAAAGACCATTTGGATTGAAAGTTTACCCGTAGGAGAATACCTGATGACGGTGCGGTTAGACGACAAAACTTTGGTAGAAAGAAAAACTTTTATAAAACTATAAGCCATGAAAAACTTACTCATTTTGTTCTCTTTCACCCTTCTCATCCCTCAATGGGCCGCAAGTCAGTACACGTGGTTTAACAGACTCTACAATTTGGAAGGCGGTGGTGTATTGACTTCGGCAATGAATGTGCGTGGAGATACCTTGGAGTGCATAGGTCTTGGGAACGGCTCCGACGAAAACCACCCCCTTCAATACCTCTTGGATAAATTCGACGTTAATATGTCAAATGGAATTCTTTTGAATGAAATCTTTTGTTTTCCGAATGAACCTTTGAGCAATGCCGTGCCTGATAGGGCCTGTACTAAACTAGCAGGAGGCAATTGGCTGTATTACAATTACCTATTATCGGATTGTGGTATGCAATTTCCGACAGTTCTGCACATGACACCAGACTTAGCGCTGATCAGCCAACGTTCATTAACTGAAATCATCGATTGTGAAGACAAGGTTTACTTTACAGATGCCATGCTGGATTTGGGGAACTCAGAGTACCTTCTTACCACCAGGGTCTATTTCGGCTGGCCGGTAGCTGATAGCACAGGCCATTATTACCATAAGATGAACCTGAATGGTGATACTGTAGAATCCAGAACGGTAATGCACCCCAATTATGGAACCGACCGCACGTATCACCATGTGATGCGATCAGATACCAATTCACTGATCATCTACGGAGAAGCCGGTGAGAATTTTACGGCAATTGGTCCATTTATTCAAAGAACAGATCTCTGGGGAAATCCAACCCATGAATTGATCATCAACAACGACGATTTGGTTTGGGGCGAAGTATTGGCCGCTGGTGTTATCAACAATGAAAATGATTTGATCTATGCCCACGTAAATACGCTTTATTACAACATTGGGCAGAATTATGGCGAATTCGAATTATTTGTAAAAAGAATTAATACTGATAGCCTCGATATTATTGAAAACAAGCAGATAGCCCTTCCCTTTCTAATGGGAAATACCTACGGTGCCTTTAATGTAAATAGACTAATACAAACCATTGAAGGGGGTTATCTGGCCTTGATTCAAATCGTCAATGATGGTGGGACTTATCCGGGATTGGTTAAATTGGATACAGATCTGAATCTTGAATGGTTTAAGACCTATTATCCAGAGGGATGGCAAACCTACGAACATGCACTTGGTTTCGAGATTATCAATACCCCCGATGGTGGCTATGCCATGGCTGGCAGGTATAATGGCAAGGGTTGGGTTGTAAAGCTGGACCATTGCGGCAATGAAATTGAAAGTGGTTGCGAAGAAATTACTTCTGTTGAAGAAAATAGCATGACAGAAAATCATTTGCACCTTTATCCGAATCCTGCCTCGAACGAAATAACCATCAATACTTCCAGCTTAAAACTCAAACCTCAATGGCTTCAAGTTTATTCAACGGATGGAAGATTGGA
>JANNEQ010000065.1:0-7312 GCA_031378885.1 Flavobacteriales bacterium | reverse complement strand
AGATCACCGACAAACAGTATTCGGTAAACCTGAACGATTTCAAAATTCAGGCAGCCACCGACTACAAAACGGCGGTCGAAACCCGTAAGACCGAGATTCAGAACTCGGCCAACGCGGCCTAAGCATTTATTGTATTCCATTTGTGTTCCCCACTGCGAAAGCGGTGGGGTTCTTTTTTTTTGGATATTTTAACCTTGGTATAGCATTAAATTGTTGTTCTGGTTCATTAGAATCCAGTTGTGGATTATGGGTTTAAAAAAGCTATCAACAAAACTTGCTTTTCATTTCGAAAGAGACGTATACTTGTTTCAACAAATTCCAAATAAACCGAGAACAATCTATGAAACATCAAAACTACTCTCCGCTTTGTGAAAGCTAGACACAAGCGGTAACGAACGCTCTGCCGTGGGAGTGCGGTACGACATTCGGGCCATTTATTCTAGGAAAACAAAGACACAATTTTTTCCCAATAAAATGAAAACAAAATTTTATATGCTGATGGCGTGGCTGATAGCTATTGCTTTTACCTCAAGCGCTCAACAACAAACCGCTATCTTTCTTGAGAATTCCAGCGTCAATGGTGTTCAGGAAATGTTCTCTAAACAGGTTGCACAGCGGAATCTGGTGGACAACCATATTTATACTTGCGGTTCGACCTTAAACAATGGTGGCACGTATGACATCTTGCTGACCAAACATGATTTGAGCAACAATTTAATATGGTCAATGACCTACACAGGATCGGGCAATTACAATGATTATTCTGCGGATTTGAATTTCGACACGCAGGGCAATATCATTGTGGTTGGAACCAAACAAGTCAGCGCTTTAAACTATGATGCAGTTATCCTCAAGTACGATAGTAGCGGTGCATTGCTCTGGCAACAATCTTATGATGGAACAGGCAACGGACCCGATGGATTGAGTTGTATTGTAACCGATGCCTCCGACAATATTTATGTGTCGGGCTCGATGTTTCAGGGAACAAGTCAACTGAACAATATGCTGCTGATTAAGTACAATAGCAGCGGCACACAACAATGGTCGAATTCCTGGAACAACGGGACGTATAATTTGCAAGATGCAGGGTTTCGGATCATTCTAAGTGGCGCTTATGTCTATTCTTATGGCGGATCGCAGATTTCCGCCAGCCCTATTGAATGGCGCATGGTGAATGCGCAGTATTACGCCAGCAATGGCAATTTGTATGGCGCCAGCACCAGTTTGGGCGATGATGAAAGTTTTGCCGAAGTAACCGATGTGATTCTAGACAACAACCTTTCTACCACCGTTACAGGTTATGTAAATGTATCGGGCCAGGGCAAAAATCTGCGCGTAACCAAATTCAACCAGAGTCTGCAAGCTATCTGGACGCACACTTTTAATAATGCCAGCAACAACGACGACACTGGAAACTCAGTAGAGTTGTACCAGACCAGCCTTTATGTTGGTGGATCTACTACATTGGCCAATGGCACAAAAGACATGTACATGGCCAAACTGAACTACACCACAGGCGCGCAGCTTTGGCAAACCACATTAGACGGAGCAAATGAAGATGATGAAGTGATCGGCATTCACACCGATGGCACAGGCCAGGTTTATCTGTGCGGCAATAGTTACAAACTGGGCAACTGCGACTATTTCGTGGCCAAGTTAAAGGCGCAAGATGGCGCATTGCTGGCCAAGAACCGTTTGAACGGATCGGACAATAAGGACGACAAAGTATAGAACATGGTCGTCGCATCCAATGGCAGCATTTACGTTGCCGGACAAACCGGCTTTAGCAATAGCGGCTATAAATACATGCTCAGTAAATGGATCGAAAAAACCGTCTATGTGCCAGTACCGTCAGATGGATTTAGCTCAAGCGGCGGGTATATCACCAACAACAAACAATTGCGCAATGGAAATGGTACGGGGAATCAGGATGTAGTGTTTTATAACCAAAGCGGACGCGTTGCAACCTACTTGGACAATTCGAAAATCAGTTACCAATTGGTTGAGGCAAGAGATAGCTCTGATCAAGATACGACATTCAGGGTGGATATGGCCTTCACCAAAGGTGTTACAGGCGCAAAGATTTACCCGTTCAATGAACGGCCAGAATATATCAATTTTTATCTTGGACACATGCCAAAGGCAAGCGAACGCACGGCGATTTCGAATACCGTCATAAAGTCGGGTGCTTACACCAATACCGACATCATTTACACCCAAAGTAAGAGTGGATTTCGGCATTGGATTATTGCCAGAACAGGCGCACCCGTGGCCGATTTTGAAATGACATTTACAGGACAAAGTTCATTAAGTGTAAACGGAAGCGGTCAATTAGTTGTCGCGACAACTATTGGCAATATCACCTTTTCAAAAGCCAAAGCCTATAGCATGAATAACTCAACTGGAGCATTAACTCTGCTTTCATGGCAACCTTCTTTTGCGGTATCTGGCAGCGCAGTAGGCTTAACTTCCTTTGGCACATGGAGTGGGACGTTGGTTCTGGAATTTGGGCAACCAATTTCTGGAGCTGCACTAACAGACAATGATTGGTACACTTACTGGGGCGGGCCAGCAAAAGATGAAGCCATGGATATAATTGTTGATGATATAGGGTCTGTATATATAACAGGTTTGACCGAATCCGCTTTATTTCCAAATGTAGTAGGCGGATTTATAACCGATTTTGAAGCGCTTAGTGACGTATTTATTTCCAAATTTGACGATACGGGAGCCTTACTCGTAGGTACATTTTTCGGAGGAGATGGATATGACGTTCCATTCGCACTTACACAAAATTCTGCAAATGATGTTTATATAGTTGGCCAAACTCAAAGTGATAATTTAATCATTGAATCAACAGAAGGGACTGAACTACAAGGAATTCGGGATGGATTTATTATACGGCTAAACTCCACATTAGATGACTTGTTGTTTTCGCGATATATAGGCGCTGAGCAGGATAATTCCATTGATGTTACGACCGATGTTTCAGTCGACTTAGATAATGAAGTATTTGTAGTTGGAACAACAGGTGGCGGAAATGGTTCGGGGTTCCCAATAAAGTCTATGTCTGGCGCCTATAATCAAACGACGAGTTCCATTTCATCAGTAAATAATCCTGATGGTTACGTCTTAAAATTTAATGAGTTGAATGAGCAACTTTGGGGAACTTACTTTGGAGGTGGAGAACTAGAACATATTTCAAGTATTGAAGTAAAGCCGTCAATGTCAGGCGAGTTCATGATACTTGGCAGCACATTCTCCAATATTCCAGCAAGTAGCGATAACTCCAACACACCATGTGGCGTGCCCAACTCCCCTTCTTTTTTTCCAGATTGTGAAAGCTTTGGAATGTTTGAGCCTTTTACTTCGAGTGGCGCTGATCACGAAATGTTCATAGCTGAATTTAGTAATGCTGGTCAACTTATCTGGTCTTCATATTTTGGTGGACAAGACAATGAGACTTCAACATTTCAATTACTTTTTAAAATGTCGGATATTATTTATGATAAAAACGACAACGCGGTAAAATTCATAGTGGGCACAACATCAGGAACGGACTTCATTTCAAGCGGGATTTCTGCGGGTTACGTACAAACTCAGGATTTTAATGGCGCTAATGGTCGTGCTTTCTTGATGAGGCTTGATGGTCATACTCCATATTGGTCAACTGTTTTCGGCTGTAATTCCAGCACATGGGGCATTTCTGCCTCAAGTGATGACGACTCGAATGTTTATCTTGTCGGCATTACTAAATTTAGTGAATATGGCGCCCTAAGTTGTCAGCCTCAAATGGATCAGATAACCGAGTTTCCAAAATGCCAAGCACCAGAAGTCTATTTTCAAGAGCAATATAACGGTGGTCAGGCGGGTGATGTTTTTGTAGCTGGTTTCGATGCGCTTGATCAATTAAAATGGAGTACATTCTTCGGAGGAGACAATGGAGACGAAGTGAGAGCTTCCGCCTTTGATGACATCAACGACCGCTTATATATTGTTGGTAGGACAAACAGCACCTCAACTTTTCCACTTTCAGATCCTTTTGGTGAAAATTTTCAGCAAAATGAAAACTCAGGAGGTCTTGATGCGTTCATCGCAAGGTTCGATATAAATGGTAATTTGACGGGTACAAATGAAATTGATGCAACTGAACTCATGCCTGATGTAAAAGTATATCCAAACCCTTCAAGTGGAGATGTATCTTTGTCTTTTGATGCAAGAACATTTGGAATTGCAACGGTTGAATTAATAGATTATACGGGAAGAATATTGAGAAAAGAAAATATTTCAGTCAGTTCTGGGTTTAATTCTTACTTGATACAAATGCTCGACTTAAGTGCGGGTATTTATGTGGTAAGACTTACTGGAGAGTCCTTTTCTGTTTCAACAAGTTTTGTTCATTTAGAAAAGTAATCATTATGAAGTTCAGAAAAACGTTTAATATAAACCGAAAGTACTTCTTGATCTTCAGGGTTTTGATCGTATTGATTTTAAATGCGAACTTTGCGCGTTCTCAATCACTTTTACCAGGTGATATTAAAGTGGAGCATTTAAGCGGCCTATCTTATCTTGCAACTGTTACTGTTTATTTCGATCAACCCGAGCCAAAAGAATTTATCATCATTCAATGGGGCGATTCTTCTGAGTCTGACAGTCTTTATAATCCAATATCTATTGGCTGTAGTAATGATACCTGGAATGGTTTTTTGTATACTGGAATTCATACCTATGAAGAAGCAGGAAACTTTACTATATCTTATTTGGATGAATTCTTATTGGACGGAATTTCTAATATCACCAATTCTGGTGAGCAGGCAATGTTTTTACCTGCGAATCTCGAAATAGCTGAAATTCTTAACAACAACACGCCTGTTTTTTTCAATTGTCCGATATGGGAATGGGGTTGTTGTGATTGGATATACAATCCTGCGGCCTATGACCAAGATGGGGATAGTCTTTCCTATTCATTAACGTGGATTCCCGGAACAGACTATGAACCCACTTCGGCCGCGATTAACTTCTCAAGTGGTGATTTCACTTGGCTTCCAGAAGCGTTAGGCTCCTATGCAATCGCAATAACAGTTAAAGATTGGCGAACAATTGGAAATGAAACCTTAAACTTATCGTCAGTCAATCGATATATGCTTGTTGAATTACTTGATGTGTCGGTGTTAGAGACTTTAAAAATTATTGACCTGATTTTTCTTTACCCCAATCCAACAAAAGATATTCTCTTTATTTCTGGAATTCCCCAAAACCAATCAACTGAAATAAAAATCACAGATTTAATAGGGCGTACTATCAAACAAGCATCGAATAAGTCGAATATGGATATTCGTGAATTGCCCTCTGGCATGTATTTAGTTTCAATTGAATTCAATGGCAGGCATGCTGTAAGGAGATTTATTAAAGAGTAGAATGACAAAATGGAGAGGTTTATTTTTTTTTGTAACTATCTCATTGAGTGTGCATGTACATTCACAATGGTTTTTGGTGAATGATTTAAACATTGAGTCGGCTGATTTTTTGAACGATAGCACGGGGCTTTTGATAGTTAATGCGGGTGATTCATCCTATGTGTTCAAAACAACCGACTATGGTTCAAGCTGGGACACTGTATTCAGCCACTACGCTAATATTCTATTTAAGGATGTTTGCTATGCCACCGCCGATACATGCTTTTTATGCGGATCTAGTAATTTATTCAGAAAATCAACTGATAGAGGGGACACTTGGTTCTCTCCATCAGACAATCCGCCCAATCTGAGAGAATTGGATTTCAGAAATGGCAGTCTTGGTTATGGAGCAAGTGGTGATGGTGGGCCTACTCTGGCCAGCACGAATGATGGCGGACAAACCTGGACTGTTAATTTAGAGTATGGTGCGCGTGATCTCTTTTTCGTCGATGATTGTAATGGCGCTGGAATAATTGGAACGAGATATTTTAATACTAGTGATTGTGGTCAGAATTGGCAGGATGACACATTGTCAACCAACAATAGATCATTCGATTGTCTTTGGAAATTCGATAATGATCACATTGTTCTTGCTGCTACTGGTGGATTTGGGACTTATTACGGTTTTAACTTTGGATCTGTATTACTGAGTGACGACAATGGAGAAACCTATACTCTAATTGATATCCCATATATGCAAGTCCCCCGTAATCTTTTCTTTGAAAGTGATGATCTGGGTTATCTGGTAGGAAATCCATATCAAGGCTTTGAATATTCGGTACTGAAAACGACGGATGGAGGAACGACATGGGGATATCAAAACATTGGTATATTCCCTCCCACGAATTATTATCCTGATATCTATGATGTGCTGTGCACAAGCCCAGGTAATTGTTACGCATTGGGACAAGGGCTGCATCGCACAACAAATGGAGGTGGCGAAGTAAATGAAGCCTGGATTGTATTATCGCAGCCAGAAATAACACTAAGTGCGAATAGCGTTCTGTTTTATCCGAACCCGTCATCTGATTTTGTCAGTGTCCAGGGCATTCCGCCATCAATGACTTATATAATTCGTATTTCAGATATGGCAGGGCGAATTATCAAATCAGAATCGAATAAGTCGAAAATTGATATTCATGAATTGACAACGGGTATGTATTTGATTTCAATTGAATTCGATCAGGGCCGCATTGTCAAGCGATTGTTGAAAGAGTGATCAATCACAGCAATTTTCTGTGAAAATTGATGAAGTAGTTCAGGATTTTTTAAGCAATTCGTTGTTTATACGATGAACAATCATCGGAAAAAATCTACAACACAAAACAGCCGGTTTGTTCCCGGACAACCCTGCAATTGAACGATGTATTTCATTCCATAATTTGTTCTCGAAAAAAATCATTTTTGCATTCGGCATCACTTTTATTCGGCAAATTTTTAGGAAAACTCAAAAATTTCTACCCGAATTCATTGCCATTTTCAAGTACGTAAAAGACAAAAATTGGAACGCCCTCCTTTAGTTGGTTATCAGTGATTTATCTATGGGTAATGCCGATAATTACATGCGTTCAGTGGATAGGTGATTAGAGATAATCAACTTGATTGGCCCATGCGAAAAGTTGCTATTTCGCAACGTCAGGAGGACAAAACATTCCCTTCATTGACAAACACGCTATGTTATATACAACAAGCACAATCAAAACCATCGCAGAGTGCGTATCTCCCCGCTCAAGCACGTCTTCAGACCAAGAGAATTATTTTCTACAAATTTTTTGATCGATTTTTTCCCAGTGGTTTGGAAGCAACGTGTGCAGTTCCGATTGTTTGGTGTCGTTTATTCTCATTAAAATATCTTC
>JANNEQ010000012.1:0-2018 GCA_031378885.1 Flavobacteriales bacterium | reverse complement strand
GCGGCTTGGCGCTGGGCTTTTTTGCTCTTTCCTAAAGTCGTATAAAAGGAGAAAGTTTGGAACTCTAAGACAACGCTTTGCGCGAAGGACGAAGAGCAAAAAAGACTTGCGCCAAGGTGCGGTTATGAGAAGCCGTTTTGTTCATTGTTTGACGAATCTTTGATTTGAAACACTGAAGTCTGATTTTATCGCTATTATATAAATTCCTTGTCCAAGTTCTGAAATGCTTATATTTTTTGATTTACCCGACACCTTTTCTTTATGGACTAGCTGACCTAAAGAGTTGAATATTTGAATTTCTGTCATTTCTGTTACACTTGAAATGTTTAAGCTACCTGTCGCAGGATTCGGGCTGATTGAGATATTATTTGTTTCAAATTTGGATATATTGGTGGGCAGAGGGTACAATTCACCCCCACCATTCAATGTTCGCCAAATGCTCCCACCACCACTAATTGCATAACATACATTTTCGGATGGGCAAAAAATATCACGAATTTCAGGAGAATAGCAGGTTTCACAGACAAATTCATATTCTTGATAGTTCCATGTATCACCGCCATCAACTGTTTTTAGAAATGAATAGGGGTTGGGGTAATATGGCTGGCCAACGCAGTAGGCCGTTACATTATCAACGTAATGCACTTTGTTTAATTTATAAATGTTATTGAATATTTGCATTTGCCATGTGGCCTCTGAGCTGTTTTTGTTTACAATAAAACCAAAATTATCCCATGTAATATCATTCAGCCCTATTCCGCATACTATTGTGGAAGTATCAATTGCTGAGCAGTCAAATGCCAAAGGAGATACATCAGTAAAAGTAAAAGGCTCTAGTTGCCATGACTCAGTGCAATTGAGACTTTGATATATTCCATTCCCTAATAGTTTAATAGAACAAGAATCTGTTTTTATTAGGCTCAAACCTCCAAAATCAAACTGCTCTATCCATGTGAATCCACCATCTGTTGTTTTTGAGAAGGCAATTCCCCCATTGCCAAAGCACCCAAATCCGATTTCATTGTCCTGAAAAACAATACTTCGATATGGATAGCCTTCAAATGCTGGCGTGGGATAAAACCAAGTTTCTCCCCCATCTGTTGTTTTGAGAACGTTTTCGTATGTACTTGCATAGCCGATTGAATCACTAGGGAAATAGATGTCATAAATCCAAGCGTTTATAGTATCATGCACTATGTACCAACTTTCACCGTAGTTTGTTGTTTTCTTTATTGTGATGTTATTTCCTCCGCAAATACCAGCCACAAAGCCGACACTATCATTCAGAAAAAAGACTGCATTGTAAGCACAATCGCTCTCATCAACAATTTCCCACTGTGCCAAGACTTGATGACCAATTAAAAAAGGCAGAATAATGCTATATATAATTTTCATTATAAAAAAAAAGTATTAAGACAAGTGGCCGCTTAGCGGCCACTTGTCTTGTTTCATATCATTGTTTAATAAACGATTTATTAAGAACTGTAGAGTCAGAACTGACTTGAATGGTGTAACATCCATTTGCTAAATAGCTCAAATCAATAACCATATTACAACTGGAAACGCGCGATGTAAAAGCTACTTGACCAACGGAGTTATACACTTTGATGTTGCCCTTGGTGTTAAATGAGGCGGGCAGATTTATTTGCAAAATCCCATCGGTTGGTACTGGGAACAGAGACAACTCATTGTGAGCACCAGAGTGCTCTTCTTCAACGGTTACTATTTGAGTTCTGTGTAAACGCGTGATGGTGCCATCGTCTTCTCCACCTTGAACATCTTGAAAATAACTAACATTTTCAATTCCGTCAAAGTCCTGAAGCGTCCAAGTGGCGTCCTCTGGCAACTCTGTCAATGGGAAATGTGCATCACCACAGATGTAAAGATAGTCTCCAGCACATGCTGAACCGTAGGCATAGCAATGAAAGTGATTTCCAAATTCTGTACTCCAAATGATGTGGTCGTTTTGGTTGAAGGCGGTTATAGTCGCTCTAAATCCAATTCCATCGGTATTGGTT
>JANNEQ010000011.1:0-2124 GCA_031378885.1 Flavobacteriales bacterium | reverse complement strand
AACCAATACCGATGGAATTGGATTTAGAGCGACTATAACCGCCTTCAACCAAAACGACCACATCATTTGGAGTACAGAATTTGGAAATCACTTTCATTGCTATGCCTACGGTTCAGCATGTGCTGGAGACTATCTTTACATTTGTGGTGATGCACATTTCCCATTGTCCGAATTGCCAGAAGACGCCACTTGGACGTTGCACGAGTTCGACACTGAATCAACAACAGACTATTATCAAGAAGTCCAAGGTGGTGAAGATGATGGCACCATCACCCGTTTGCATAGAACTCAAATAGTAACAGTTGAAGAAGAGAACTCAAGTGCTCACAATGAGTTGTCTCTGTTTCCAGTACCAACCGATGGAATGTTGCAAGTCAATCTGCCAGCCTCGTTTAACAACAAGAGCTACATCAAAGTGTATAACTCCATTGGTCAAGTAGCTTTTACAATGCGCGTTTCCAGTTGTAATACCGTTATTGATTTGAGCCATTTAGCAAATGGATGTTACACCATTCAAGCCAGTTCTGGCTCCACAGTTCTTAATAAATCGTTTATTAAACAATGATATGAACCAAGACAAGTGACCGCTTTGCGGCCACTTGTCTTAATACTTTTTTATAATGAAAATTATCTATTGTATTATTCTGACTTTGTTCATTGGTCATCAAGTCTTGGCACAGTGGGAAATTGTTGATGAGAGCGATTGTGCTTACAATTCAGTCTTTTTTCTTAACGATAGTGTTGGTTTTGTGGTGGGTATTTGCGGAGGAAACAATATCACAATAAAGAAAACAACAAACTACGGTGAAAGTTGGTACATAGTACATGATACTATAAATGCTTGGATTTATGACATCTATTTCCCTAGTGATTCAGTCGGCTATGCAAGCACATACGAAAACGTGCTGAAAACTACAGATGGCGGAGAATCTTGGTTTTATCCAACGCCAGAATTTGAAGGTTATCCATACCGAAGTATTGTCTTTCAAGATAATACTATTGGGTTTGGGTGTTTTGCTGATGGAAGTGCCGCTTTTGCCAAAACAATAGATGGCGGATATACTTGGATTGAAGATTATACTTACGGGGGAAGAGAAATATTAATGTCCGCAGATTGTGAAATACATATAATAAGTGGACAATATGGAAAAAGTGACAACTGCTGGGAGAGCTATGAAACGACTTTCGCAGATGTCGGTCAACGCACCATTTCAAACTTTGCCTATGCGAATGCTAGCCTAATGTTGGCTTGTGGGCAAGGTATAACAGAGGATACATGGCAAAATTTTGGATTCATTGTCAAATCAATAAGTGATGGCGAAAGCTGGATGATTCAAGATTTTGAAAACATTTATGCTCTTCGTTCTATTGTAAATGTTAGTAGTGATACATTCTACTGTCTTGGCCAACCCTACAGTCCCTACGCCTATTCATTTCTCAAAACAGTTGATGGCGGAGAATCATGGAACTTTCAAGAATATGAATTTGCATGTATGACTTGCTATACTCCAGATATGCGAGATGTGTATTGTCCTTCTGAAAATGTATGCTATGCTGTAAGTGGAGGCGGTGGAATATGGCGTACCTTAAATGGTGGCGGAGAGTTGTTTCCAATGCCTGTTAATGTTACAGAATTTGAAGCAAATGATGTTTCAATCAGCCCGAATCCCGCAACCAATAGCATCGCCATTTCAAGTGAAACCGAAATGACAGAAATTCAAATATTTAATTCCTTTGGTCAACTAGTCCATAAAGAAAAAGTGTCGGGCAAATCAAAAAACATAAACATTGCAGAACTTGGACAAGGAATCTATATAATAGCGATAAAATCAGACATCGGTGTTTCAAATCAAAGATTCGTCAAACAATGAACAAAACGGCTTCTCATAACCGCACCTTGGCGCAAGTCTTTTTTGCTCTTCATCCTTCGCGCGAAGTGTTGTTTTGAAGTTTGAATCTTCTGCATTTACCCAAGTGTAGAAAGAGCAAAAAAGCCCAGCGCCAAGCCGCCACCCGTTATGAGAAACCGTTACGCCAACGTTTCTCCTTAAATGAAATGACGGAATGCGAAAGCGAAAACACATATTGCCTAGAGCAAGAGAACCGAACTGAAAGTTGAACAAA
>JANNEQ010000168.1:0-91075 GCA_031378885.1 Flavobacteriales bacterium | reverse complement strand
TCATAACGATCTAATTTTCAGCAATATATAGATTTATTCTGAAAATTAATTTCAAATCGTTTTAGTAAGAAAATCACCTGTAGTGCTTTCTCTGATTGAGTTGCGTCATTTTTATTTTTCCGTCAACGCAACGCTAGTGGGTTTTTACCTTAAAAGAATACCTGGATGAGGCAAAACAAAAAGTGAAAATTGAGGACATTAAATCGAATTTTCTGGCCCTGTGTAAAACATCCGGAATTGCAGACAGCAACATTACCATTGCAGGATATTCAGGCTACGAGCGATGGGATTACTACAGCTACAGAAGGCGCAGAACAGAGCCCGATTTTATGGCCAGTATAGCCTATACTGTAAAGGTGAACTCTTCAGAAAAGCTGGACGCTATCGTGGCAGCCGTCAATGACAAAGCCCTCGACAATTTTTATGTGAGCCATACTTCTCATAGCGATATCGAAAAGCTGCGCAGAGAAGTAAAAACAAACGCAGTGAAAGCGAGCAAGGACAAGGCTTCCTATCTGGCGCAAAGCATTGGCGAAGAAGTAGGTGAGGCCCTTCTCATTCAGGAAATGGACAACGGAATGGTTTCAGATTACAAGTTCCGTAATTCCAATAATCAAAATATTTATAGCAATACCCTTGTTACTGAACAGTCTGGTGGCAATGCATCGACGCCAGATTTCGAGAAGATCAAATTGCGATATGAAGTGCAATGTGAATTTGGATTGAAGTGAGAATTGTTAAGGAATGAAAATTATTTCAGCACAAATACAAGCCCGGCACCCAGGCTCATTGTAAATATATTTTTTTTGTAATCTGTTTTTTCCTCCTGAAATTCTTCCGTGTTGAGGTCGGTGGTGGTTTTGGTAATTGTGATATCCGTTTTAAAATGCGCCAGAAGAAAGTCTATATTGAAATAAATTCTTTTGCTCAATTTATAGCCCAATTTTGCAGATAGTGCCACAGTACCAAAATCCTTCACTCTTTCGTTTGGCGCATAGGTTACTTTCAGAACCTGATTGGAATTTTTCTCCTTTAAAAAGGCAATTCCACGATCAATCTTAAATGAAGTAAATCCAAGGGAGAATTTTGGGTAAATGAAAAATCTTTTGTATTCCAGTCTATATATCAAACCCAGGTAGCTTCGCTCCACTTTGTCCGAAAAATAATTTGAAGCTAGTGTTTGGGTGCTGAAAGAAGGCTCCACATAGTAGTTGTATTCATACCTGGATTGCATGAGTTGCTGAAACCTTTCGTCTCTTTTTTGCATTCCCGAGGATGAGCTGAATTGAAAGTTGAATTCTATACCCCAATGGCGCCGAAAGAAGTAAGCTGCATTAATAAGTTGTATGTAAGAAGTTCGATCATCGAATTCAAGCAGGTAGTCTGTATCAGTGTTTTTCAGAAGTGTAGTCAGGGGCATGTAGGACCCGAATGCCAGGTTGGTTTGCCATCTGGAATGATAGCGCGTAGAGTCTTGCCCCAATAAACACAAGGGGTGAGTAGCGACAAGCAAAACGAATACAGCAAAAGCTTTCATCATATCAGTTCAGTTTCAGGAGTCAATTGTTCCAATACTCTTCCGTCCGACAGGGTAATCTGAACTTTGAACTGGTGCAGAACATTAAGCGTAGGAGCCGTCATCAGGAGCAGGTCAATCCGACTATTAAAATCTTCTTCGTAATATCTTGGAGAATTGAACCTACTCAGTGATTCTTCGATGGGGAGAAAGTTGTAGTTGAAGTAAATTTTTAAGTACGCTGATATGTCTGCGCCGGCCATGTGGCCGGAGTCAAAATCGTTGATGGTAAACACCTGAAAGGATACAATGCTGTCTTTGGGTAAATACTCCAATGGCGGCGGACACTCACAACTGGTGGCATAGGCGGATGTAATGAACATGCCCGGAGAAAGCCTGGAACTGGCTATTTCTCTCAGCTTAAGGTTAATCCTTATGCCATATGCATCTTTGTCGATGGCTTCAGCCCCGGATTCGATAAGTTCACTCCCGGTATTGTCCAGATTGATCAATGAAATACTATCGTTGGAGTAGTGTTTTGTTACGCTATCATCGCATTTGCAGCATGAGATAAGCAAATCACAGAGCAAAGGCAGAAGCAGGAAGAACAATACTTTTTTTGCTTTCATTTTTACGTGTAAAAGGTTGAAAGCAAATATATTTTAGATTTGTTATTCATTGACCGATTCCCCTTTTTTTAATTGACTTTTTTATTAAAGATTCCGGATCCAATCAGATGAATTCCAATCTGCGTGTGATAGTGTCTTGCTTAATTTAGAGTTTTCTTACAAGGGATCACAACCTGTTTGGCTATTCAATTTCCGATACAATTGATGTATGATCAAAAGGGTAATATCTATGAATAAGTTTTTATTCGAATTTGCATAAGTGAAGAAAATGAGCCATTTTTTGAAGAAACCGGAATGAAAAAGGGCCATCCTTTTACAGATGGCCCCTCTTTACATGGAATGGTTTTGGCGTTATTCCATTTGTATTTTAACTACCTCCTTGTTAATCCTAAGGTCTCCTATCACAATATCAATGACATAGGCTCCTACTGGAATTTTGGAAGTATCTATTCGCAGCGGACTATTTTCGGTATTGAAATTAGCAATAGTCAGATTTTGAATATTTCGCCCGGTCATGTCAACAATCTTTAGGCTCAGATTGCCAATGGCATTTAAACCTGTAAGGTCAAAAGTCAGGTAATTTGTAAATGGAACCGGAGATATCTTCACTCTTGAATCAATCAAGACTTCTGTTCTGATCGGATACTCAGATTTGTAATCCGATGGCTCAAACGGATCAACGTAAGGATTACTCTCTGTACCATTTAATAAATCCAATACGGCTTTTGCGTAGGCCGATTCAATGAACATTTGCTCTGACAATTCTTTAACCGAATTTAATTCAGATTCAGTCATACTCTTCCAATCACGGCCTTCAGTTGAAAGGGTATACAAGAGTTTCAGCCAGTCAAATCTTACCTGATCATTCACATCTTTAATTACAAATGATGCCAGGTATTGGTTGGCAATTTCTTTATTGATGTCAAGCATACTCGTCATTCCAATTGCAATGGCATCATTGTTCAGGGATTGCTGAGCAGTTTCCATTGCGAGATCATACTGACCAGCGGAAATAAGTTCAACCACATAATCAACCTGAGCCTGGTGCAATGCGGTTTCGTAATAAGAAATTTCGCTGATAAGATCCGCCCGCTTCGTATTGAGCAAACTTTCGTTATTGCCTTCGGAAGGCAACAAGGAACTCTGGTTGATTCCTTTGCTTAAGGCCAGATCCATCAAGTCAGCAGGCAGTGGGAAATTCTGAGCAATAATTGTATTGACTTTTTCCATATCGCCAAAATCAGCACTTCTCTCAATGACTTTGCGCAAAACTTCATCAGAAAGGACACTTGTGTTTTTCAATTGGGCATAAGAGGCTTGAGTAATTTCATTTTCAGGATGCATAAGTGACAAGAGATACTCATTGTCATCTTCCATTACTTTTCTTAATTGCTCCAGTTGAGTTGTACTATTTTCAATAATAGTCATAGACGGAATGATGTTGTCTGTGCAACTTCCGGCGGTCTTGGCGAAAGGTCTTACATAGGCATAAACCTTATATAGCGGCTCGAAATTGAAGCACGTGGGTGCACAAACTGCCGGAGAATTGTGATAGTAATATCTCAGGTATCGATTTAGCAAGATATCTGGATTTCTGGCATGGTAGTATATGTGCTGGTTGTTTCCGCTGCACACATTATGAAATTCATTTCCGGCGAGCATGGAAGAATTGGTAGGGCTAGCCACGCCTTGATTTGGGAACCTTGATGCATCATCGCCTGTTACGATCAGATCAAATTCCGAGAAAAAATCGTTGCACCTCACTACGGCCTTGCTGTCGTTGAAAAAGCCATGAATTCCAATAAGTCTTCCAGCCTCAAAGGTATTTCTGCGCATCATTGCCTGAATTGATCCTGTATTGTTGGCAATAATTCCTCTTGGATAGAAGTTGGTGAAAGGTGGTGCAACCAATAATCCTGAACTGAAAGTGTTGTCCTGTACGGTGGCACCGGCAGTGCTTTCGAGGTTTACTCCCCATGAATCAAATGTGACAAGTGCCGATACATATCCATTCATGTTGAAAAATTCACATTCCCTTACCACGCAATTGTTTCCACCAACAATATGAATTCCTTGCACCACATTATTGAACTCGCATTCAAAAACATTCATTTTATTGGTCAATGAAGTACTCTGGAATATTATACCACGGAATAAATTAGAAAATGCAAGCTGCCTGTTCACGCAAAGTGCACCTGAGTATGCAGTGCAATTTCCATCTACGTCAAAATCTGAATCAATGGAAGATATTCCGGTACCTCTCGCATCAAGGCTGAATGTGCCGGTGTTTTGCCACAAGCAATTGGTGAATTTAATGGAGTGAGCATTGTATAGTCTCACGTGGGTTGAAGTTCCAAGCCCTGTGTAACCAGGATCGGGCAGCGTTGTTGTGGTAAGGAATTTAATGTTGTTGAATCGGCCAACATTAGCGGCACTTGTCCACATTATTTCCAGACTGAATCTATTGTTTCGGAATATAGCATTATCTGCAAATATTCGTCCTCTGTTGTAATTCGATACACCATTACGTTGCGTGGTTACTGCGCTTCTTGCGTGTTCAATTGTACTACCGTTTATGATTACCAAAGTACCCTGATTCGGATCCAGCAAAACTGATTCTGGTTGTTGGGCCATTGCACTGTTGCCCCACACTTCAATTCCTTCCCACAAGTAATTGCAATCGTTTGTGAGTGTACCGCCGTCGAGTACCAAACGCCCACCGCGCTCAATAAATATTTTGGTGTTTCTTCCCATTTCGTAAGTTCCCTTGATGGTGAAAGTTGCACCCGGCATTATTCGGATATTGCGGTTAATTCTTTGTACCTGACCAGCAGCGAATGTCTGGGTTCCAGTGTACTGCAATTCGCAGATGTCGAGAGGTATTGGTGTTTTCCACAGTGCGCGTCCATAAGTTGAAGCCATCAACTCGTGGGTGCAATGATTGATAACGAGATCCGTGATAATACACTTCGGCATATTTTCATCAAAGCATTGCCATTGTGCCATACTGCGGTCGCGGTAGTAAACACCGGTTTCGCTTCCTACGAACAACAGGTCATTACTGCCTTGCATATAGGTAATGGATTGACAAGGGAATCCGGGTAGTCCTTCGCTGTAGTCGAACCAGGTAAGTCCTCCATTCTCAGAGAACAATACCCTTAGCTTTTCATCAGCAGTAATACCAGTAAGGGTAACCCATAATTTATTTGCATTATAAGGAGCCACTTGAATGTCGCTGATTCTATTCCAAAACATTTGGCTATATAGAGGGCCAAGCAAAGTTCCGGCAGGATAGGAGGAATAGACAGGACTACTTCCAAGATCAATGAAGCTTACCCCGCCGTCTACTGTTTTTTTTAATTTCATTTTCTCTTGTAACGGACCGCCATCTAGTACAGACCAATTCGATACATACCATACATTGGTGTTGGATGGAGCCACACTGATTTCACCTATATCTTCAAAGTCAGGTACCAGATAATGATCAATCCACGTATCAGGAGAAACTTTCCCCCTGTTAATGAATGCAAGTGAATCTCCATGCCCTGAGTAAAGAAATTCATTAGGGTGTCCTATATATTCTACCAAAGTATTTCTGATTACAGCTTTACTTCGATATGCTGTGGCAAGTGAAGCCGAAAAATTTGTTGACCCAAAACCAAATTCATATTTTCCAAGGAATTCGTTGAATGAATACATTCCTTTATTGGGATCTTGCGACCAGATAAACTCGTGGTTTCCATCTCCTCCGCCAAAGGAACTCCAAACCCCACCATCGAATGTGAAACTGTTGTTGTGTGTAGCGCCAATAAGAAATCTATCAGGAATTGCTTCTGTCATTCCAAAATCATAAAATTCATTTACAGGAAGGAAGTTTCCGTTTAAGTTGGAGTAAGAAAATGACGTTCCATTGTATTCAACTTTTGAAACTCCTCCATCATTTGCTACAAATACAAAAGGATAAGTACTTATAGTTTCATCTACTAAAATATGACGAATATCCACGTGGCCTTGATTGATTGCAGACGCTGTTCCTCCGGCAATATCGTATTGAAAGAAGGGTCCGCTACCCCAGAATACTTTTTGCAGTCCGGGTGAATGAGCAATTTCCATTTTGGGGTTGGGGCTATCGCCAGATAGACCGCAATAGTATTTTTCACTCCAGTTGACTCCTCGATCTAAAGATAGCATGATATGCCTTTTGGCCACTGTATCTATAGGCGGATTATAGTCTAATATATCCCTTAAAGCATATATGTTGTTCCCATCAGCCTTTGCAAATTTTATTTGCCTTATTGGATCGAGAGGATCAGGACTTATAATATTCGATCTGTTTTCCCATATCGAAGAACTTGCATCTCTTCTATAAAACTGGCAAGCTAATCCCCATGGACTGTGAGTAGAGACAAATAGGTTGCTCTGGTCGTCTACTTCCATATCAAAGAAAAATGTGCCGCTTAGAACTACAACTGTTGTATATGCAGTTCCATCAATTGCATCGTAGGCTTGCCATGTTGCTCCAGAGTCCACAGTTTTGTAGATTTCTTTGGACATCAACGCGTACATAACTAATGCTGTGGAAGTTGATTGATTGAGATCCACAAGAATTTTCTTTACTTCCGGGTAAGCACCAACAGAAAGAAATGATGTCATAACTGACCAGGTATCGCCGTCATTCCACGACTCCATTATTCCATAGCCATGCGTACCGCCATGATCTTCGAATCCGGTGCCACCAGTGGCAGCGAATAAGTGATTGGAATTGTATGGATCTACCGCGAATGAATTAATTTTAAATAAAGGAATGTTCAATGCGTCCGTCACATTGCGCCATCCTGCATCGGTTTTTTTTCTTTTCCAGATACCTCCCATTGACGGTGCGCATAGATAGTAATTTTCGCCTGGTGCAACATATACTTCATTGATAAGCCCCATTTTCTGACTGGCATTTTCGACAGGCCCGATAAGGCGCCAATCGGCAGGATCTGCAGTTGAGCAGTATGAGCCACTCCATAAAGGAGAGTTGGCAAAGGCTGCGGGCATATTGCCAAGCGTGCCATCTGTATTAAGCCTATCTTTCCAGAAGTTTAAATAAGTCTGTTTCGATTTTGTTTCAAGTGCCCGATCCTCGGGTGTAAGTTGTTGCAGGTAGGCGTCCAGATACTCTTTGATTTGGGCATAGTTCAGCTCCTGATTTTGTGCGACAGAACTATTGGTTCTGCATAGATACAACAGCAAGAGCAACATTATGCGTAGGGCTGTTTTTTTTAATTTAGTTGTTTTCATTTTGTAGAAATTACAATTAATAATTAGGGGGATGTTTGTTCAATTTATTCAGTGATAACTGAACCTTTTTATTCTGATCATCCGCTGATGAAAGCCATACTGGCAAAGTATCAATGCCTGATGAGCACCATTAAGTGAAAGAAATTGCGAGGTATTTTTACTGAGCCGACAAAATCACTTTATCCGGGGAAGTCAAAAAAAATGTTGGGGTGGTAATCTGATTCTTTTCATTCTTTAGTGATATTAGAATTCGAAGATCAGAATTTTAAGATCGCATATCGGCTGGGATATACATTCGATCTTTGCGCTAAAATGAAAGCAGAAAATAATTCACTTGAAATAAGAATAATTCAGTTTTTATGTTTCCTGAAAGCCTTTTCAGCAAGGCAATTTGTAAGTGTTGTGAAATAAAATGAGTGTGGAATTTCAATTCTTCATCCATACCAGAGCACAGATTTTTTTTATAAGTGCAGTGATTGTATCAAAGAATAGATTCCATATTTTGCCTTTGCTGCGGCAACGATCAACTGGGAGAATTTAATTTGTACTTTCCCCGGATAATATCATAATGTGAAAGGAATGCGACGCAATAGGAAACTGTAATTCAATAAGAACCCAATGCACAAGCTGTACAGGTAATACCAATGTTCATTTCAATTTAGCCCATGCCACAGATGAAATAATACAGTGGTAAATACCGGGAGAGTGGCTGTTTAGTAGAATCAAGCGCAGTGCAGATTGGACTAAAACAGATACCGAATCGGTATAAATCTGAAATTCTTTTGTGTTAGAAAATGAGCTGCCGTGCTAATTAAAACTCACCATCAAATCCAAATACAGGCTTTCGGGTCTTCCATTTTCCTCTTGTAAAATCGGGAATTTTTTGCACTGCACCATGGTTTTCAATCGACTTTTCGCTCAGTGGTGTGATGGCATACCAGGTAGCCAGATCATATACATCCAATGGAAATTCTACATTTCTTTTGATGCACTCAATAAATGTATTGTCTACAAAAAAGTCCATGCCAACATGACCAGATTTTTCAGCCTCTTTCGAATAACGCTTCCAGAGTGGATGGTCATTTTCATTGAGCCATTTTTCAGTATTGTCCCACTGGTGAGAATGTTTCATGGCCTTTTCAAAATAAATAAATCCCTGGTTATTTTCGCCCCATCCGAAATCCTGCCACAGTCCATCTGTGCCTTGAATTCTGAATCCGAGGTTGTAAGGACGCTGCAAGCTCGTGTCATGCGTTAAAAGAATGGTCTCACCATTGGCACATTGAATTTGTGTTGTAACAACATCCCCTTGCTTAAACTGAACTTTTGCATTGGGATGGTCTTTACCTCCTTTGGGATGATCCTCAATGTACTTGTGTAATCCTCTGGCTTTACTGGAAAAGGATGACAGGCGGAGCATTCTGTTGCCGCGATTAATATCAAACATCACCGCTACAGGTCCTAATCCATGAGTAGGGTAGAGTTCTCCATTTCTGTTGACATAATGATTGGTTCTCCATTTGGCTTCGCTAAATCCTTTTTCTCCAAATTCAACTCCCGAATTGTATGCTGTTACTCCATCATTGAAAAGCACACCGCGCAAGTCGTGCTCATAGCCACCTTGCCCGTGAACCAGTTCGCCAAACATTCCTTTGCGCACCATGTTCAATATGGCCATCACATCACGCCGGTAGCAAACATTCTCTAGCATCATAATGGGCACTTTGGTTTCTTCGTAAGTTTTTACATATTCCCAGCAATCCGAAAGTTTTACTGCACCACAAACTTCCATGCCCACAATTTTGCCAGCCTTCATGGCAGCAATGCCTTGTTCCTTGTGCCACTCCCAGGGTGAGCTGATAATCACTGCATCGATGGTTTTATCGAGCAGCAAGTTTTTGTAATCATAATCGCCATTGGAATATTCTGTGGCAGCAGGTCTTCCATATTGTGCCATTAATTTTTGACCCGAAGCCAGCATTCCTTTGTCAGGATCGGCAAAAGCAACAATTTCCACATCGTCGCGCTTGAGCATTTCTTCCAGATGCGCCTGCCCTCTGAAGCCCATGGCAATAAAGCCAAGCCGGACTTTTTTGGTGACATCATTGGTAGCTGAAAATAATGATTGGGGTAAAATCAATGCACCAAAACCAGCGATTGAAGCCGTTTTGATGAAGTTACGGCGGTTGAGGGTAGATTCCATCAAGGGTATAGAATTTTGTGTGAGGTTTTAAATTATACCTGATCGCAGAAATAATGGGGCTCAAATATTTTTTTGATCGCAACGAATATAAAACTTTTGTAAGCTGGCTCTGAAGTACTGGTTTAAAAAAAGCTAAAGCAGTATCCCGGGGAGTTTAAAGGCGCGGAGATCATCGGTATTACGATATTCGCGGTTTCTCATTCAAATATCCTTAAGACCCGTATCATATTGTTATAAGCGTCAACAGTTTTTTTGGATCTTGTCTATTGTCCCAAAAGGCTACAATGATTAAATAATCATCTGTGATCTTGTAATAAAGACTGAAGTAGCCCATTACAGATACCCTTGTGTCCGAATAACCTGTGGACTTATTAGATTCAGGATGTTAAAGTATAGTTTTTACTTGCGTTGCTGTATGTTTAACAAGTTGTTCGGCATATAAAGTCAAACCATTTCTTTTGGTCCAATACTTTAATATTTCTCGCCTTTGATTCGCGGCGGTTTCAGTCCAACCTACAGTTCTTTAACCATTGCAAATCTTCCATATCAATTTGACTTTGTCGTATAAGTCTTCCTTGTTTTATGTCCTTATCACTTAACTTCAACATCAGGATTTGCTCCTTAGTTAGATTTATCTTGCTCTTTTCATTCATGTTATTATCTAAAAGTTCGTATAAGGTTTTTTAGCGGCCTTTGCTGGATGCTGACATCAATTTTCAACTCTTACTTTCGCAAGCCAGTACTTATATGGTTCTGCCTTAATAGAAGGAATTGACTGGATAATACGTAGAAGCATTTTACTATCAGCCACATCTGTCTCTCTCATTTTGCCATCTTCCGCTATCATTTTCAACTGTCCCAGATTTTGGGACGGTTCATTTCCTTCCTGTTTTAGCTTGGTTTTTAGTGCATTCCAGTATTTTCGCGGGCGTGGACTTTCAGTCAAAATTTCAATAACATCTACAACTGTGAAAAGCCATTTTTCAAGAGCCGAATCCCAATGAGATCGCAGTTTTCTTTCTTCGAATAATTTGATGTCGTTCATCTCAATATAAAGTTAAGTATTCTATGTTGAATCGGCTCAAAAGTAAATGGCTTTGGCAATCTAAAGAGAAGAAGTTTATTCATTATGAATTGCGCCTCACATATTTAAACGAGGGAATCTGCATGAAATAAAGGAAACAGCGAGCAGAAATATTTTGACACAAAATGGTCGTTGAAGGTAATTTAGTATTGGTTATTGAATTGGGTCTTCCTTGTTACCTGAAAACAACAAAGGCCGCCCATCAGACAGCCTTTGTTCAATATTTTTAAATAGAAAAAATTCTATACATTTTCAATCACCATCGCACTGGCTCCGCCGCCGCCGTTGCATATTCCTGCACCGCCGATTTTCGCATTGTTTTGTTTCAATACATTGATCAAAGTAACAATGATTCTTGCTCCGCTGCATCCGAGCGGATGACCCAATGAAACGGCACCACCATTTACGTTTACGCGATCGGCAGACAATCCCATTTTTTGCATATTCACAATACCCACTACAGAGAAGGCTTCATTGAGCTCCACATATTCAAGATCCGACATTTGCAATCCGGCTTTCGCTACAGCTTTTGGTAAAGCCAGCGATGGAGTAGTGGTGAACCACTCAGGAGCTTGCTCAGCATCGGCATAACTAACAATTTTAGCCAATGGTTTTAATCCCAGGGCTTCCATTTTTTCTTTGCTCATTAATACCAGAGCCGCAGCGCCGTCATTCATGGTAGAAGCATTTGCTGCTGTAACTGTTCCGTCTTTATTGAACACAGGTTTTAACTGTGGGATTTTATCAAAATTCACGGATTTGTATTCTTCGTCTTCAGCGAAAATGATGGCTTCACCTTTTCTTCCTGTCAATTGGAGCGGAACAATCTCGTCAGCAAATTTTCCTGCACCCCATGCAGCAGCAGAACGTTTGTAACTTTCAATAGCAAAAGCATCTTGTTCTTCGCGACTGATATTGCATTCTTTGGCACAAAAATCAGCCGCACTGCCCATAGGATAGTTGTTATAGACATCCATCAAGCCATCCTTGGCCACTCCATCTATCATTTGTACGTTGCCATACTTATTTCCCCAGCGCATATTTTCTGAATAGAAAGGTACTGCGCTCATATTTTCCATTCCACCAGCTACAACGATATCCGAATCGCCGAGCATAATGCTCTGAGCGCCCATCATAATGGCCTTCATTCCTGAGGCGCATACTTTATTGACCGTTGTGCAATTGACAGTATTGGCCAGCCCGGCAAATTTGGCCGCCTGACGTGCAGGTGCCTGACCGAGATTGGCCTGGAGCACACTGCCCATGATTACATCCTGAACCAAGGCAGGATTAAGACCAATTCTATCAATTGCGCCTTTAATGGCAGCCGCACCCAGTTTAGTGGCTGGAACACTTGCAAGTGAACCGCCGAAACTGCCCATGGGAGTGCGCACTGCAGAGACTATATAAACTTCTTTCATTGAGATGTTTTTTTATAATTGGCGGCAAATGTAAAGTGAGGCAACTCCTCTTCAATCAACTCACTGAAAAACTTCTAAAAAGTCCGGTTCATTGTCGCTCATAAGATTTATGGTTGTGCGGCTTCATTGTGCTGTATCTTTGTTCTATAAGTTACCCAAATATGTCTATAGTTGCCGGTTTTATTCAAAAGTCATCACCCATTCTCGGAGGAGTTCAGGAGACATCCTATTGTCCTTCATGCGGAATGGTGAGTTATTTCAATCCGGTGAACAGTCGAAAGTGGTTTACTTTACTCTTTATCCCTCTTTTTCCTATTGGAAAATTTCATATTTCTCAGCAATGTCAGCGCTGCGGAAACGAAAAGTAAGCTTTTTCAATTTTCTTTTTGCTTTGTCTTGCCATACCATTCACGAATGGAAGTATTTTGCGCCTTCTAATTAAAAGCATCTTATCATGAGACAGCGAATCGTAGCAGGCAACTGGAAAATGAACAAAACCCTGAATGAAGCCGTGGACGTGGCGGTGGGGTTAACACAATTTCAGGATGAATTTCCAACCAATGTAAAAGTAATTATTGCCCCTCCATCCTTATATCTGGCCAATCTGGAGATGATGGAGACCTTGAATTGTTCTCTGGCATCCCAAAATTGCAGTCACCACGATTACGGAGCTTTCACGGGTGAAATCAGCGCAGCGATGCTTCATGCCATGAGTATTGAGTATTGCATTGTAGGCCACAGCGAAAGAAGGCAGTATTTTGGCGAAACCGACCACATGCTCCAAATGAAAGTAGATGCCTGCCTTCGAAATAAAGTGAATCCTATTTTCTGTATTGGTGAGCAACTTGCCGAACGTCAGGCGGGTAAACATTTTGAAGTGGTGGCCAACCAATTGAAGAATGGAATATTTCATTTGCCTCAGGATCTGTTCGCTCATGTTATTGTGGCCTACGAACCTGTCTGGGCCATTGGCACAGGAGTTACCGCCACAAATGCCCAGGCCGAAGAAATGCATGCCTTCATTCGTCAAACCATTTCATCCGCATACAATAAGGATATAGCAGATGGAATTTCTATACTCTATGGGGGAAGTGTTAGTGCAATCAACAGCGCCGAACTTTTTGCCTGTCCAAATGTAGATGGCGGCCTGGTTGGTGGTGCTTCATTGAAGGCAAAAGATTTTGCCCACATAATTATTTCTGCGGCATGAATTACTTCGAAGTAGAATTTCAACTCGAGCCAGTTTTGCCTGCAAGAGAAGTTTTGATAGCAGAATTGGCAGAATTGGGTTTTGAAAGTTTTGTAGAAATGGAAGCCGGGCTCAAGGCATATATTCAGGAAGGTGATTTCCAGCCGGAGTTGCTCCAATCATTGATGGCATCCGAAATAGAAGACTTAAAAATTTCTCATACGACTAAGCTTATTGAGGATGAAAACTGGAATGCCGAATGGGAGAAAAATTTCGATTCTATTGATGTTGAAGGCCGCTGTATGGTTAGGGCACCTTTTCATACAAAAGAAGGAAACTTCGAATATGATTTGATCATAGAACCCAAGATGTCATTTGGCACTGGTCATCACGACACTACTTACCAGATGATCGCTGAATTGATGAAGCTTGAGGTGAAAGGAAAAACTGTCCTCGACATGGGTTGTGGAACTGGTGTATTGGCCGTTTTAGCAAAAAAGATGGGCGCGCGATCCGTAATTGGAATTGATATCGACGATTGGGCTTACGAAAACTCCATCGAAAATTTTGAAAGGAATAATTGTACAGACATCTTTTGTATGAAAGGCGGAGCGGAGTTATTGGCCGGACATTCTTTCGATATTATTCTCGCCAATATCAACCGCAATATTTTACTTCGCGACATTCCTCAATACGCGGCAGCGTTAAATCCAGGTGGCGAAATACTTTTTAGCGGATTTTACGCAATAGATGTTCCTGAAATACAAAGTATGGCCGACCAGATGAATTGGCAATTGATCAATCGAAGAGAAAAAAATGAATGGTGTATGCTGCGCTACAATTCAAAAGGCTGATTGAAAGAACTCCCCCTTTAAAAACGTTTTCGTAAGGCTATTCAATAGGGCATTATTTTACAAAGTGTATTTTTTCAAAAAAAAATCCTTGATCCAAAGTGTATCAACTTTGACTTGCAATTTTTTTTACCCATTATGAATGTAAGCCATTTGAATAGGGGTCATATCAGCTTTCACTGCTTATTGAATTTATAGCATCCTCGCAATATTTTTTTTGCGCCATCAGCGCTATCAGTTTTTGTTTCGATTCAGCTTGTTTTACAACAGAACATTTGTCGATTTCTAATTTTCTTAAATTCAACATTAGATCGACCCATGTCTGATTAACTGAATAATTTTTTCCATTCGGATCAAACTGAATGCGCGCAAGGTTTTTAATGGCCTCGATTCTGGTGATGAACTCTTTTTCCAAACTGGCCAACTTGCGTTCTTGTGCACGAATAAGCAAATCTAAATCTTCCAATTGCCTTTGAAAATACTCTTTTAAGCCTTTCTGTTGATTCTCCATAAAGAGAGAATAGGCATTTGTTTCGGGCAACGGATTGTTCAACTGAAGCAGTAATTCAGTTTCCCTCTCCAAAGCTTTGCCCGGCAAAGCGCGTAAACCAGATTCATACATTCCATATTGCGCGCGGTCGATGAGCAGGTAAGTGGCCATTTCCATTTGCGTGCATCCCAATTGGTGTCTGGCATTAAATTCACGCTGACCTTTTGTTTTTGTTCGTCCTTTTCTATAATCCATTTCTGTTACACTAAGATTGTTACACTACTAATGTAACAAATTTAGTGTAACAAGTTTTGGTTTCAAAAATAGTTGTTACACTACAAGTGAAACAGAATTAGTGTAACGGTTTTGGCTTGAAAAAAATTGAAGGCATCTTCTGGGGAAAAAGATCAACCTAAAAAGTTGAGGCCATTAACATATAATACCAATGTTCATTTTAATTTAGTCCATGCCGTAGATGAAATCATACAGTGGTAAATACCGGGAGAGTAGCTGTTTAGTACAATCAAGCGCAGCGCAGATTGGACTAAAACAGATACCAAATCGGTCTAAGTCCAAAGGACTTAGACTTAAAAAAACAACCCCCTTATTACATAAAAAGCGACCGGGCAATATATGGCCAGGAAAAACTTACCAGAGTTTGAAATATATCAGAGTACTCCCCAACTTTTGCGGTTGTTCCTTTATCTCATCTATTCACCTGATGCAGTTCGTTTTGGAATAACCAAACGATCCGAAGACTTGGGCTCGAATTGAAACGAGAACTTGTAAGGCTGATAAACTCCTCACAATGCCCAATAAAAATTGTCTTTAATGCGCAATTAGAGATAAATTTGACGCTTAAATCAAACCCATTATGCCGAAAGGAATTTACGCTATTCCAGCCCCAGTCAACGATCCGGTAAGATCTTACGCACCGGGTACAAAAGACAGAGAAGACCTTCAGAATATGTACAAAGCCATGTACAATCAGGCACCCATAGATGTGCCCATGTACATTGGCAGTGAAGAAATACGCACATCAGACAAGCGTCAGATGTCGCCCCCGCACGACCACAAAAAAGTTTTGGGCCATTATAATTATGGCACCGCTGAGCACGTGCGCAAAGCCATTGATTCTGCCCTGGCCGCGCGCGAGCGCTGGGCCTCTTTGAGTTGGGAGCAACGGGCTGCCATTTTCTTAAAAGCTGCCGACCTTTTGGCCGGGCCATTCAGAATGAAAATGAATGCCGCAACCATGTTGGCCCAGAGCAAAAACGCATTTCAGGCTGAAATTGATGCTGCATGCGAATTTGTTGACTTTCTGAGATTCAATGTCACTTACATGCAACAAATCTATCGCGATCAACCGGGCTCGCAGCCTGGCATCTGGAATAGAGTTGAATACAGACCTTTGGAAGGATTTGTATTTGCGCTTACGCCATTCAATTTTACAGCCATCAGCGGAAATCTTCCTGCTGCTGCAGCTCTAATGGGAAATGTGGTGGTTTGGAAACCAGCCGATAGTCAGGTATATAGCGCCAATGTTATTGTAGAATTATTTAAAGCCGCAGGACTTCCTGATGGCGTAATCAATATGATTACCGTAGATGGCCCGGTGGCCGGACAAGAAATATTCAGCCATCCTGATTTTGCAGGGTTGCATTTTACCGGATCTACCGCCGTGTTCAAACACCTTTGGAAAGAGATTGGCAACAACATCGACAAGTACAAGACCTATCCAAGAATAGTAGGGGAGACCGGTGGAAAAGATTTTGTGGTGGCACATCAGTCGGCTCATCCTGATGAAGTAGCAACTGCTATTGTTCGTGGAGCTTTTGAGTTTCAGGGCCAGAAATGCAGTGCTGCCAGCAGGGCCTATGTTCCTAAATCCATGTGGTCGGCTGTGAAAGAAAGAATTATTCAGGATGTGAAATCATTTAAGATGGGCAGTCCTGAAGATTTTTCGAATTTCATCAACGCCGTGATCGACAGGAGAGCATTCGACAAGATCAAAGGCTTTATTGATTTTATCAAAACACAGTCCGATGCAGAGATTATCGCAGGTGGTAATTATGATGATAGCGTTGGATATTTTATCGAACCCACAGTAGTGGTAACAACCAATCCAAAGTTCCGCACCATGTGTGAGGAGATTTTTGGACCG
Organism: Flavobacteriales bacterium; assembly: GCA_031378885.1. Classification (GTDB taxonomy): domain Bacteria; phylum Bacteroidota; class Bacteroidia; order Flavobacteriales_D; family Sanyastnellaceae; genus JANNEQ01. Next base: position 74,242 of record JANNEQ010000168.1, on the reverse strand, counting down.
GTGATTACCATTTATGTATACGACGAAGAAAATTGGGCCGATACTTTGCACCTGGTCAATACGACCAGCGAATATGCATTGACCGGTGCGGTGCTGTCAAGAGATCGTTATGCCATTGATCAGGCAACCAGAATTCTCGAAAATGCAGCGGGTAATTTTTACATCAACGACAAGCCTACAGGTGCAGTTGTGGGGCAGCAGCCTTTTGGTGGTGCCCGTGGTAGTGGAACCAATGACAAAGCAGGAAGTTATCTCAACCTGTTGAGATGGGTTTCTCCGCGCACCATTAAAGAGACTTTTGTTCCACCTACAGATTACAGGTATCCGTTTTTGGGATAAATGATGGATTCCCGATTTCCTGTTTTATTTACAAAAAGGTTGTGCCTTCGCGCGATGACTGAATTGGATTTGGAGAAGTTGTTTTTTCTTCGAATTGATCCGCGCATGCCCAATTATTCTAATCGCGAAGCTGAGTCCAAAGAAGATACGCTTGAAATTATAAGAAAGAGCCAGGAGCTATTTCAATCCGGAAATGGCATTTGCTGGGCCATTACTACCATTGAGAGCGACGATTTGATTGGTGCAGTGGGTTATTGGCGAATGAATCAGGAGAATTTTTCAGGCGAAATAAGTTACCTCATTCAACCGGATTACTGGCGAAAAGGATTGACTTCAGAAGCTGTTTTGGAAGTGGTGAGATATTCATTTGGCGAACTGAAACTTCACGTCATAGAAGCATTCTCGCACAGGCTAAATGATGCATCCAGAGGATTGTTGGTGAAAGTTGGTTTCGAAGAATTGGGAGAAATGGAGGATGGGTATTTAGGTTTTAAATTGGATAAGTCAAATTATTTGAAACGGCTTTAGCCGAATTTTACCGCAAGCAATTCCAGGATATGATCCCACTTTCTTTGTGAAATAGGAACCTCATGGCCATTTTCCAAAATAATAAGACCGCCATCTGACTTGTCCAGCCTTACAATTCGCCTGGTGTTGACAATGTGTGAATGATGTGTTCTTATAAACCCATAAGGTTCGAGAAGATGTTCGTATTCTTTAATGGGTTTACTCACTACAATTTTACTTCCATCCAAAAGAAAAAAAGTGGTGTAAGAACCTTGTGCTTCGCAGTGAAAAATATCATTGACTTTAATAAAATAAAGTGATTTATTATCGCGAAGAACAATTTTTTGATCGACAGATTTCAAATCTGCGATAGCATTTTTCAATACATCAAGTTGGCGGGTAATATCTCTTGATCGGATAGATTCTTTTGCGCGGGCAAGCGCAGTAATCAAATCTTCGGGGTCAAATGGTTTTTGCACATAATCAATAGCACTGAAACGAAAGGCATCAAGAGCATACTTATTGTGTGCGGTTATAAAGACCGGTTGAAAGTCATACTCATTCAATTGTTTAAGCAGGTCGAAGCCTGTTCCATCCTGCATTTCAATATCTAAAAAAACAAGATCGGGTTGAAATGTTGCAATACATTCAATACCATGCGATACTCCGCTGGCAGCTTGAAAAATATCTTCCGGGTGAGAGCATGAAGTGAGTATTTCTATTACACGCTCGCGTATCAGCTCATCGTCGTCAATAATAAGTATTTTCATTTTTGAAAGATCAAGGGTAAAAATAATTGCACCTGCATTCCACCACCGGTTCTTTTCGCTAATTCGAAATGGCACTTCTTTTTATAAATTGCATTCAACAAGGTAAGGCGGTCAGAAGTGATTTGATTGGCGCGCGAAGGGTATTTTTTGTTCATTTTCACAAGTTCAAGAGCATGTCCGTTATCCGTAATTTGTGCCAGCAACATTCCATTCATCGGGTAGATTTTCAATTCTATATGGCCGGGCTCTGCTTCCCCGGTAAAGCCATGTACAATGGAGTTTTCTAAGAAAGGCTGAAGCATCATTGCTGGAAGCCGAACTTCGAAAGGATCTATCTGAGGATCTACTTCAAAGGAGTATGTGAATTTATTCCGGGTGACTAATTTTTGGAGTTCAAGATAGTTCGACAGAAAATCCAGTTCTTCTTCCAGTGAAGTCAATTCATTGAATGTACTCTCCAATGCTTGTCTCATTATCTTAGAAAACCTGGTAATATAGATTCCGATTTCCTGATGCCTTTTAGGATCCTGACTTATTATTTGAAGTGTAGTTAATACGTTAAAAATAAAATGGGGATCCATTCTCACTCTATTCAGACGCTGTTCGATCTCTAGTAATTTTCGTTTTTTATTATTGGCAGAATGCCTGAAGAATAGAATCACCAGAATCGAACAGAAAAAAAGTAAGACCAACCCGAATACAAGGCGCGTGATGCGCAATTTTTGAATTTCATTTTCTTGTCCAAAAATTTCCGCTTTTTGATTGAGTTCCTTAATGCAATACTCTGGTAACTTTTTAAAGTTGAAAAAAAGTAAAAAAGGATTAAAAAGGAAAGAAAGGAGTTAGGATTTTAGTTTGCATGCAAAAAAACAACTCCTTTCGGAGATCGAGGATCTCTTGTCAGCAAGTATAAAGTCAATAAGCGGACTTAGCAAGCCATGTTCAAAATTTGTTTCCAACTTGTATATTTTGTGGCTTAGTATTCAGGGGAAATGCAATTTCACAACATTATCAGCTCACGGCAGTTATTCAGAAAAAAGTTATAGACTTCATTTCAAGCATAATCAGTTCAATTTTTCAGCATTCAATTTAGCACTGATCGATAAGAGTTTTGAATCAGAGCGAATAGCAGCTTTCGACCCTTCATTTTTGAAGAAGTCAGGTAAAGAAACATATGGTTTAGACTTTTTCTATAATGGTTCTGCACAAAAGACCGATAAAGGTATGGAGATTGGCTGTCTTGCTATTATTGGCGTTTCAATTGAAACTGCAATGCCTCTTTCAGTTAAGCAAACCCCTGCACACAAGGATCATGGTGGATTAATGGATCATTACTGCGATTTTATTAAGTCCAACTCTCATCATCTCAAATCCAGTGGGGTAAAATGTATTGCAGCGGATGGTTATTTCGCTAAAAGAAAATTCATAGATAAAATGATTGACCTCGATCTTACTGTGATCACAAAGTCCCGACAAGATGCCAATCTCAGGTACTGTTTTTCAGGTCAGCAAAAGCAAGGAAGGGGAAGAAAGAGAATTTACGGAGACAAAGTTGATTGCAAAAACATTGATGCCAGAAGAATTAGAAAATTCCACAGTGATCAAGAGGACACTTTCTACTCGGGCATTGTGTATGCGGTCTCTTTAAAACGTCTGGTGAGAATGGTATACATCCAAAGTAATTCAACAGGGAAGCATACAATACTAATCAGTTCTGACAAGGATATGGATCCTATAAAAATAGAACAATACTATAGACTGCGATTTCAGATTGAATTTCTTTTTCGCGACGCCAAAGGATATGGCGGATTACAAGATTGTCAGGCAAGAAGTGAGGCCAAAATTAACTTCCATCATAACATGGCATTTTCATCAATAGGACTTGCAAAAGCCGCATCAATAAGGACTTGTAAAGATAAATCCAATTTTACATTCTCAATCAGGGATATCAAAACACTGCACAATAACAAGCTTTTAACTGATCTTATTTTTTCAAACTTAGGTTTAGACCTGACTTGCAAAAAAATAATTAAACTATACAAAAAATGCCTAGATTTCGGCGCGAGAGCAGCTTAAAATGTTACCGGAGTATTGAAGATAGATATTTGAAAGTACAGAACTCATGGGTGAACCCTGAGGAATACCACAAATGCGTCCTGATTTTTGATTAGGCTTTTTATTCGTAACTATTAATCGATCAGCACGCAATTGATCGTACTTCTGATAGTCTCGGTCGCCGGGAACTAACTCCAATAAGGTTCGTGGCCTTTTTTCTAACTTCTTGAGATTTACATTATATTTCTTCAGAATGTTATCCTTCTTCACATAACTATAGTTAGTCAGGTTTTTAAATATTCTGAATTGATCATCGGGTAATTTATCTCCATGAACTTTAGTCCATTTCTCCTTTAAAATGATGTGATCAATATGGTCGAAGTAACCAGTAATATCCAACGCGACAGCTGCGCATGGCCCTTTGAATCTTATATAATCAAATACTTCTTTAGAAAATTGTATGTTACAATTGCCATTGAGATTCGATCTGTAAGCTATTGGACACTGATTAAATCCCTCTTTTAAAATATAGGCCTCATACTTTCTTGTTAAGACATAAGAATAGAAACCAAATATTAAGCTGTCGACATGGGATGCGTAACAGATGGGGCGGATCTTAGTTTCTAAGTCAAAACTACCATCATCTTGTTCTTTATAACGTGGAGTTTTAATTAGTACTTTAATGAACGGGCTAAATGCCCAGTTTTCCCATCGATTATTTTTATTAGAAAAGACCTTTAGATCATTCTTTAAAATTTCCTTGAGTTCACCTTTTCTTTCAGGAAACCAAAATCTATTATCAAAATGATCATAATCCTTTTTTAGATACTTTTTTGTAATTGTACCAGATTTGTGATTCACAACCCTATAGTTTTCCGCCTCTTGAGTTGCCCAATCAGCGTAGTACTTTTCAAACTCTTCCTCACTTAGCATTTTTTTAGTTTTAATGGGACACTGTCCGGGAAGTAATAATAGTCGTACCTCACCGGACAGTGTGCATATTTTCCAATGCCTCAACTCAAAGTCAGCCTCCAACTTTTGGGGATTTTCACCCCGAGAGCTTTTTTCCACACTTAGCCAATCAAGAGCCGATAAATCGGATTGTGGCACTTCACATCGCAATATGTTGCGACCTATTTAGGATTACCACCGGCATGACTATCTACCGGCTTTGTCTCTACCCTAAAACCTTGAAGTCGTAACTTCTCGGGCATAACAGTCAAAAGACTGTTGAGGACTTCTTTAACATTATAAATATTAAAGTCATGGATCTAATAGTAATTATCAACCTTGTTAGGAAATCGCTGACAGCAGCGCTCGCCTACGCAGAAGAAATATTAGGAGAAATTCAAGCAATAAATGCTGGAATATTCATCGGCCTACTATATCTTGCAGACTTAAACATCTTACCATCGGCCTTGCGCTTTTGCGGTTAAGGTTTCTCTATAATGATACCAAATGGCATTTTTGAATTGAGGAGTGGTTGAATTGTTCGTAACGACTAGTTAATGTTAATTTCGTGTCAGAAGATGCTGTCATATTGTCGAATGGATCTGACAGTCAATTTGCGGAGGGATGAATATATGACATGATATTCGGACACGATTGGTGAAATGGTATTGGAAAAAGTTGGATTATTTAAGTTGTCTTTGCTAGAACTAATATTTGAATATTCCAAGCAATCAAAGTTCTGACCAGTCACAAAATCCCCCACCAATTTTTCCCCAACTAAAATGACACCCAAAAAATGACACCCAATTTGAGATGTCATTTTTTGGTGTCATTTTTCGCGCTATTTTTGATCGAATAGAAAAATATTTGTATTTATGAGCTACGATTTGAAGTCGATTTTAGACCAGTTAAATGTTAACACAAAAGATGTTGCGGAATTCCTGGGCGAGATTAAAAGCAACTTCTGCAGAATGCTCGAAAATAAACGCCCAATACCATATGACAGTTTCATCACATTGTTTAGCTTGGATAATATTCTCCATAATGCCAGTGCGAATAATATTCTTATGCCAGAGGGGGAGAAGCCTTCAAACAACGCAGTAGGAAATATGCGGAAATCAGATAGGGAAATGATATAACAGTTCATTCTCTCAATAATAATCCTAAAGATATTATGAAACAAGAAGAACGAGACGCAATGGTAGATAAGATAAGGAAAATGGGTACCGATCATCTAATTAGAAGACTACCGTTATCTATAAATAATGATGACTGATAATTCATTACACTGATTCAAGTGGTAAAGAAAGGAATGATTTTTATTCTACTTTCATCGTAATATTTCTTTTAACTAAGGCCAGAAGACACTCATGAAGCAACAGTATCCTTCCAATTAATTTTTTCCATGCCGGCAAATGAAAAGTGAATTTCTCGAGAATTCAAGATGCAATTGGCCGTTGGGTTACGTTGTATATATATCATTTAACCCAACACTATCCGAGTTTTTTATACAATATTAGAGATGTGCATATTATTGCTGTTCTTCTTTTGTTATGCATACTGGGATTGACTCCAGGAGGAAGAATGTCACCTACGCCTTTCGTTTCCTTTACGAAATCAATGCGGAATTGGCTTCCGAAGATATCCGTAAGAAATTTGTACGCCGCATCTGCCCTAAACTGAGACAATATTGCGTTAAATTCTTCGCCGCTAAGACTTTCACAGTCTACTTTATTGTACGGAAGCTCGGAAAGCTTTCTGCAAATTTTCTGTTTAGTATCAAATTTTGTAACCGGTTTTGGATCAGAGTAACCCTTGACAGAAATTCTCAAACTAATGTCATATCCATGAAATCGTTCTTCGGACAAGATCCTTTCTCGCTGTAGAACAATTTGATCCATGGTCTTTTTCAAATCATTTTTATTTAAATTGCTTTGTGCAATAAACTCACTCTCTTCGAAAAATATAGCATCCCTTAAGGTTGGGAAAAATTTAAGATTATAGTTAAAATCAGATATCTCGACCCACCGAAAAATATCATTGACCTTATCTTTGATAGAATCCGCTTTCACAATGAACTTATCAACTTTATCTAGAACGACACCCACTTGATCCGTAAAATATGTTGGGGACATTATTTTGAATAGGGTTCCTAAATCACCATCTGATTGAGCTTCGTCAGACGTTGAGTTAGGATCAAGAAAGATCTTTAGGAAATCGTTTTCGCCAACAAGTTTGGATAGAGTATCTACCATTAGATTCATAAGTTCAGCAAGTTCTTTTTGTTCCGTAACTAACTTGTATAAACTATCCAGCTTGTGTTCTTGCATTTGAACATAGCTTGAATCAAGTATTGATACGTCTGGAAAAAGCGATAAATTCTTTTTGTTATTCTCTACTGCAGCGCGGTAACCTGAGTCGTAAGCATTCGCCCGCGCCAGCTGTTCATTATGTAATAGATAGACATTTTGATGTATTGAATCTACATTTTCATGAGGTATAGCATCATAGGAATTCTTTTGCTCGCCAGTTTTTCTATCCGTGATGACTGTATCTCCTCTTTTATTTTTATTCCGATCATATTTATTTTTCGTAGGGTTGAAATCTTTTTGAGCCCACAAATTATTGAGACATATCACACACAGTGACAAGCACAACCAAGCTTTGATATTATTCCGTACCATGAATACAAGAGGTTATTTTCTCAATGAGGTAGTACCGTCTTTTCCAATATGAATTTTGTCATCAATTGTATCGATGACTCCATCCAATCCGGCATACTTTAATTCATATCTATTTGATGCGATTAATTTGTAGGAAAGTCTTTCCGCTCTCAATTGGCTTACAAAATATGCGACATCAAGCTCTTGAAGTGATGAAGGATACTTATTGTTAGTAAGGAAGTAGTCATCGAGAGCTCTAGTAATTCTAACAATCAAGGTGCCATTTATACTGCCTAAAGAATATGCGACTTCAAAATCATTAATTGCATTTTGCACAGCAAGCGCACTCTTATTACTGGATTCAATAGTCAGTGTCAATTTTTGAACTTCAGTAATGTCTTTATTCATTTGGGCGAGCAATTCCATGAGCGCTTGGCCCATTTCGCAAGGATTGATTTGCATAGCCGCAACAGCAGCTCTTATGGTAGTCTCACGAGTTTGACCATCATTGGTAAGTTTATCCTTCAATACTATTGCCTCACTTCTAATATTGACATCTGTAAGTTCCAATGAAACTTTATTCAATGCATCTACTGCCCCTTTAACATTAGCTTGAAATTGTCTGACAACTGGATCAGTTTGTTTCAATTGGCAACGGAGCGTCTTGGCCAACGAAACCGGGTTACCATTTGGACAAGTTACAAGTCTAGTCCGACAACATGAACTAATTAAGGTCGACATAACTAAAGAAGTTATGATTAGATAATTTTTCATTTTATTCTTAATATTAAGTTTAATTAAGCAGTTATTTCTTCAAAAAAAATCACTCACTCATTTTGAATAAAAAATAGATAAGTGAATACAACAAATATATATTGATTTCTGGGACAAGCAAAAAAAAGTGGAAAAAATAAAAGTTTGTTTTTTTTGCTTTATTATTTTGTTGACTGTTTCGGCTTGTTTTAGTCTTCGGGCATTATTTGATGCAGGGCTTCCATAGCCTTTACTTTTAAAATGATTGCAAAGCAAGTGAATAGTATTGTCGCCTTTTTTTATTGTGTAGTGTGCGCAATCTCTGCTGAATATTCGCTGCGTTCTGCCATTGCTGTCCTTAAAGCTATCATAAATGTGGGTTTCAATGTTGACGATCTCGTGTTGAGATAATATGCCGACGTCAACCCCGCGGCTGTCGTTTCCATCAATAAGAAGATTGTACTTGTAGTGGTTGTCGAGCAGGAACTTATTGAAGTTTCCCAGTGCCGTCCTATTTTCCACTTCAACTACGCACATTATGTCAGCATCGACAGTTTTAACAACCCGTGCTGTATTTTGAGTGGCTATGTCATTAACGGGTTGCTTTTTCAGTTCTATCCAACCCAACCCAACCAGTCCTGTCGGCCTTTGGGTTTGAGAACCAATTCACCACCAGAAATTCCAAACAACTTGTTCTTGATCTCATTAATATAAAAGAAATTGTTTTCTTTCTTTCCATTTGCCCCAAAGTACTTTTTGATCAATAAAATAATTGATTTACCTGTAGCTCCGGAGTAATCATCTTCCGAAAGCAAGGATTGAAGTTTTGTTATATCATTTAAAACGGTTTTTGCCTCAGATGAAAACCCTTCCAGCTCAAGAACTGAAGCACGTTCAAATAAGTTATTTAGGTTGTAGGTAGCAATTCGTAGCATGTTCTTCTCTATTTAAAAGTATAATTTGATGTCGCAAACAGAGAGTCCAATATTCCGACAAAATTCTCATATTAGGCACCGTATTTCTCCCGTATTTTTCACGTACTTCCCCCGTATTTCGCTTGCGTAATTCTACTTATGATTAATTTGCTCATTAAATTGCCGATACAGCCATGAGCCATCCGATAAGTGAATTCTTTTGATCAGGCAATGAGGTCTTACTTTCTCAATAGTATGAATGATGAGGTTTTGAAAACGTTTCTACAAATAGAGAAAAATTTGAACGCACCGACTTTGCCCTATACGGGAAGTGGCCGCAGATAGAACTTTAGTGGGTTAGTTGTTGCGATTTAGAATTATTAACTGAAGAAGTTCACCCTCCCATCCTTAAATACCTCTCATTCCCATACCGTATAAAAGCCACAATAAAGGATCAACCGCAAAAGTTGGAGAGTGATGGAGTAAGTTGAGTGGATTGACTAAGTCCGGAGGACTTATATGTTATTGGCCCCGGCCTACCCCAACTGAACTTGTCGTCGGGTGAAATCCATTGGTGTACGAAACCTGTGGAATGAGGCGACAAATCTGAGTTAATGACAGTCCTCCATATTAAAGAATGAGATCACTAAGATTCGACTTACAACGTGAAAAGATTGCATCAGTTCTAACATTACCAGATCTCTCTCCACTTCGATTCGTTGCCATTGACATGGTAGTGGATGCATTGTTGCGCCTTCTACTTTCTTTTGACTTCACCAGATTCCTCACTCCGCTCCGCTGCGTTTCGGAATGACAGTGCCTCAAGCGGATTAAGCGGTCCCCACCGAATGGTGGGGATACAATGCGCAAAGGCCAATTAACAGTACATTGGACTTATTCTTCGGCACAAATGTAAAACCGACCTTCGACCATTGTGAGCACTCTGAACCGTGTCCCCGCCGAAAGGTGTGGGAAGAGTGCTTTGCTAACCTCCATGCGGTGTTGTCATCTCGAATGCAGCGCTGCGGAATAAGAGATCTGGTGATGATCAAAGTATCGCGTTGTTAAATCCTTCCAATACTGCAATGGGTTCGAAGAGGTTTCGAAGACTTGTGGGTTCCCCCTAACTGTTTAGTTATGACAGGCCGGGGCTAATAACATATAAGTCCTTTCGACATAGGCTTAACATTTGGTTCTATTATTTACGACAAAAGCAACCAGATGAATAGCGAGACATTTAATTACTAAATCACCATTTATCTCACTTACTCCCCAACTTTTAAGACTGACCCCTTAAATCGAAGTGGAACTTCGTTTATGCCTTATATAGGCAGTAGTTTTTTAATGATTGTCACATTCTTTCAATGGCTTAAAATTCTTGAATCTAATATAATCTGCTTCGTAATTTTCATCTGACTTAATGATCTTTTCATTTCCGTTTATATCAATAGTCGACACTGTCAAGCCATTATCCAACTCCACTCTTGCAAAGTCATTCAAACTGTCTCCAGTTATATTAAGAAAGACTGTTGAACATCCACCGTAAAGTAAAAATGCGTCAATACAGTCAAGCTCTTCGTTATAGAGCATATTTGGATATTCCTCTGAATTAACGATTGATATAAGTTCTCTTTTCTGATCGTCGTAGATAAAAAGTCGCCTTATTTCGTTTGCACCTCTGGCGGCAGTTCCTGATATAAATGTAATGTCATTAAAGTTGTCATTATTGAAATCTGAAATATCAGGGGCAAGTCCCATTCGAGCATCGGTTTCGTAGGAATAGTTGTTTTGAACAATCCAGGTTTCCGGGTCTTTAGTGGTGTGTCTACCTTTGATATAAAACTTTATTATTACATAATTGTCGTTATAAACTCTATGCTTTATTAACTCGATTTTGCATTTACCTTTCTCTCCAATATTCAAACTGTCAACAAATATTTCTAGTACTTCTGTTTTTGAAGTGTCTGTATTTTGTTGGTACGCTGGTGTAGCATTGCTACTTATATTTTTTTCCGAATCGGTTTTAGGAATTGCTTTTTCTGTCTCTTGTTGTGAGATACAAGAAAGTAAAATGGTCGAAAATATTATTGTCAAAAATTTCATCGTGATGTGTCTGTATAAAATTACGGCCATTCGATTCGGGCAAGGGAATTTCACTTGTTCGATTCAAAATTACACATTAATTTACTATTTGAATTCTAAGGAATTTTTCTTCCAAAAGAACTCATTTATATCATTGTTGCAGCATCTTCACCTGTATTTATAGCTCCTTCCATAAAGCCTTGCCAATCTGCTAAATGTTCACCAGCAAAATGTGTATGTAAAAATGGTTTCTTCAAAATTGGTTGAAGGGTGTACAATTGTCCCTTTCCGTAAATGGCATAAGCCCCTTTTGAATACTCATTATCTCCCCAATAAAAATTATCTTGTTTCTCAATGTAATTTTTGATGTCTCCAAAATATGGCGATAATGCTTGCTGTAACAAGTTTGCTCTAAATTCTTCTGATTGATTTGCGATTACAGCCGCCTTATCACCAATTGTGTATGACATTAATACACCTTTTTCAGAAGCTTGATTTTTCGTTGCGTGATATAGATAGTGCACCGGTGTATCAGTAATTAAGTCAAACCGTTCGTCTTTCCAAAACTTATTGTTGAATAATATAGGGTTTTTATTGATTCTACTATATTGTAACTGGTCCATGGCCATACTCATTTCTTTCGGTAATTCAGGTTCCCATTTAATATTCTTAGTAGCGAATGTAGGTGCGGTGCATATAATTTTATCACATTCGTAGGTTTCACCATTTTCGCAATATACTTTTACATTGTCTCCCTGAACTATTCTCAGAACTTTTCGCCCCGTTATGATCTTATCCCTTCCTATTTTATCAGCTATTTTCTCTGCCAAAACAGCATTGCCTCCTTTTATTTTATAATCCATTTGATTCTGAGATTTTTCCGGATTTTCTGCATATTCAGATAAGGCCGAAAACGCAGACACACTCCGAATAGTTTCTCCAAAATCAGTACTGTCAAATAACTCTCTTAGGTCAAGGTCTTGTCCTGTGCAACCATTGTTTACAAGATAACGCCACCAATCAATTTTATCTAATTCCTTACCCAGTTCTACTCTGGCATCTTCATTCATTTGATTATAATTTTCTAAAAGAGTTTTGAACCTGTTTTCCCATTCTGTAGAATATTTCCATTCATCATTTTTGAAATATTTCCCCTTATAAATTAAATGAGTATCAAATTGATTATTCTCAAGGGTAAGCCCAAGTTCATCCACTAATTCCCGCAATCGCCAATGCGATTCTCCCACCCATTCAGCCCCTAATTCTACAACAAGATTCTCTTGCTTGTCAATCGTATGCGAAAAAACACGCCCGCCAATTCTATTCTGGGCCTCTATAACAACAAAGTCTATGTTTTTCTTTGAAAGATAATATGCGGCAGACAATCCTGCAAATCCTCCCCCAATAATAATAATTTTGGGTTTCTTTGTAATACCAAAAGCCCCAAATGACGAATTTGTTGCTAATAATCCGCAAGAAACTATTGCGGCATTTCGAATAAAACCTCTTCTAGATACCATGTTGTTCTGATTAAATCTGGTTTATAATATGTTTTTCGCTTCTATAAATTATGCCCTACATCTGGCCATAAAACTCACCAACCTCCGTTAGCATTTATCAGATAAAAATACTCAAAACACCTTAACTTCAACCGAAAAGTGAAAATATTTCTCCATGAATCGAATAAAAGGAATAGCGCAAGACCAAATTGAATTTCCCTGCCTGAATAATTGGCCCTGCAAGGATATGCATTCCTCTGAGGCGCCTTACTTTCTACAAGGTCGACACCAAAGTTATTCAATAACCTTCACACGAAATCCTGCCGAGGCTAATAACGAATGGTCGTTCAATCCCTACTGATTCTAGTAGGGACTTAAATCGAAGTGGTGCTTTGTTCAGTCTTAATTATTCACTGCCCGGGCTATTTCTGTTCCAGTAACCATTTAATTAATTCGCCATTGTCTACAATACTCCAGGAATGAGGATGTCTGTTGTTGTCAGGTTCTCTAAACCCCTTGTTTTGAGTAGTATTTAATGTTGCATTTTCATTTCCAAGTCTGTTCAGTTCATTTATCATTGCTGAATGAAAGGTAGAATTCATGCTTGTATAATCCATACCTCGTTCTTTCATCCACCAATGTATGTCGGGCTCAGTATAAATTCTCAATGGAACTTTGACTAATTTTTTAATTGCAGTCTGCGAAGTGTCAGAAAATGAATAGGGCGAAATTTTATAATAGTTCGCAATTGAATCTTCTGGAGCTCCATTCATAATTTCTTTGATTTTCTCAACCAGAAAAACACTCTCCTGGTTTGGTTCTGTGTTAACCGATAGCCTTAAATTCCGTCTACTTGAATTGTACACCTGCTCAAAATCAATTGGCGGGTCAATTGCAAAAACTGCATTTGGTTTTGTTTCAGCTTCTTCGGCATATTTTAATATACAACTTCCGCCTATCGAATAACCTCCTAAATAGAAAGGCTGTTCAGTAAGTTTGTTTTTCTCCCGTACATCAGCTATTACTTTCTTAAACGCTTGTTGGCTTGAGTCATCAATTCCAAAAGAAAAAACACCATCCTGAAGAGTTGGAATAATTGTCAATATTCCACTTTCTGCCAATTGCCAGGGCAGTGATGATTGTTGCATCACTCTTTCTGAGGTTTCACTATAGCCTGGCAGCAAGAATATATATCCTTTTACAGGTAATTTTGATGGAAAAATAATTGTGTAGCAGTTTTTTGTTGTGTCGTTGTCAAGGAACACCTTCTCTATTTTAAGATTAGTTATTTCTTGTACATTGCAACCAATTGCAAAAAGAGAAAGGCTCAAAATTGTAATTAAAAGTCTTGCCATTGGTTATTGTTCTTTTTTTAAAGGATTTGCCGTTCTATGTTTGCAGGTAAGGTCTGACTTACGCTGAAACGGGAGAGGTGGTGAAAAAACTTGCAACCTCACCGTTAAAATTTATTGGATAAAGATACTCAAGACCTTTTCCATTGACATTGACACGAAAAATAATTCCTCGGTCAATGTTTGACATCATTTCTAAAATAAAAATCTCCGGTTAAGGAATAAAAATGGCTGGTGCTTGAGCATGGGTCCAGAAAGAATGCTTGGGCGTTGATGAGCGCCTTTTCAAAAAAAAATAATTCCGAATCAAATGGTTCTCCGGAAAAAATCTTCGTTTGGAAGATTTCTGCCGGAAATTTTGTCAGAAAAAACGCTGGAAAAATTTCGTTTCTGCCGTCACGTCAGGAAATTCGCTCAGAATTTCGCGCAATTTTAATTCTCCGAATAAAAACAGAAAATAATTTTACGCAGTTTTCCGAAGTTGGTAACACTTTCTGCTAACGATTAATCGTTACCAGAAAGTGTTACCAACTTCATGAAAGTATAAAAAAATATTATTTCTTGAAATATTCTGGTGGAATTCGCGAAGAATTTACGGCCGAAATTTTTTATCATTGTTGCCCGACAAAAATTATGAAACTTTCAGCACATTGATAAAAAGCCGTCTATTTAAAAGTGGTTATTACAATTACAACCCTGCGGGTTTCTACATGGCTCATTTTCCGCATCTCATTTTCTATCATCATTTTACCTCTAACGAGGTTGTGCAACGAACCAAACTGAACAGCCAAAGCATGGGCAAAATAATCCATAGAATTTCTTAAAGTTTTCACAGAAAGAATGAAAGACGGATGTCAAAAGAAATTTTGTCAATAAAAACCGCTCTAGTACTGAATTGTTTCGGGATAAAACTTCAATTAATCTATTGGCCAAATTGAAATGAACATTGGTATAAAATGTTCATCTTTGTGGACTTTCCGTAAAAATTCCGCGGGAATTCCTGGCAATTTTATTTCTTCAATCAAAGACAGAAAAATCATTGAGTCAATTTTCGGCTAATCACAATTGTATCCATAGTAAGTATGTACGTCATTCATAAAACAATAAAGTGCGTGCAGTCCGGCACAATTACCAATGGCCTTCATCACCGCTTCTTGCAGATGACTCCATTTGATAAGAATCAGCCCGACAATTTCGCACAATCAGGCAACAGGTCGCCTCCCTGTGGTGTCTTATTATTTGAATTTCACATTGTGCTATAAATTTGAGTATCGCAAAATAATATACCATGAGTAAGATCATTTACACCATTGCCCTCGGCCTTTTCTTTGTGCAAGCCATTGCGCAGCCAGCCATTCCGAATGGCAATTTTGAAACCTGGGGATTGTACAATAGCTGGACACTGGAGCCCGAATTCTGGACCACCAGCAATTCGCAACTGCTGGTACCTATTCAACCTGATAGCGCCTCATTCGAGGGTACATTGGCCATGCGCGTCAATCCGATCCAGGGTTTTGAAGGCGCAATACAAACAAGATCTGCTACAATTCTTGCCACCAACACGGCCCCGGCAGCCTTACATTTTGCTGTAAAATGTAATGTGAACAACGACAATCCGGATGACAATGTGGCCATACAAATAGACTATGTTATAGACGATGCAATATTGCTGAGTACATCCTGGGTACAATATACTTCAATCCCAAACTGGACAGAAATTACCTACAATTTGCCTCCAATTGATATCCCCATAAGCGAAATCATGATTACCGTCACGGCGGGAGTAATAGGAGAGTTATTCGGGGGAAGTATGGAAACATGGATTTCGTTAGACGCCATGGAGTTTTCTAGTCCGCTATCTGTAACGGAACCCAATTTATCGGGCTTTACCATTTATCCGAATCCTGCAAACGACATATTGTACCTGAGTCAGGAAAATCTTAATGAAAAAATATCCGCCATTAGAATAATGGATCTCTGTGGAAAAGTATGTTCATTCAACAACAACCTGAATGATCAAAATGGAAAGGGTTCTACGGCTGTGGATATTTCCAAACTTGTACCCGGATGTTATATAATTCAGCTCATTGGACAAAAGGGAAGTTTTGTTTCGGAGAACATTATCGTGGAGTAAAAAAATTCAACACATTACGCACGAAGAAAGTAAGAATGTATGATAAATCATTCCTGTATTCTTCCTGCCCTTTAGTGTTAAAAAACAGAAAGCATGGATTGTTTAGCTGGTTGTTCCTCTTGCCTGTCGCAAATTAATTTTAATCAAATGGTATTTCCCTGGTAGAATTAGGCTATTACTTCCGCATTTTTTTGACAAAATATTTTAATTTCAGGTAAAATATTATCCCGATTTTGACAGCCCAATTACAGACGGCAATGGGAGAATTCTTTTTTTCGAGGATCGACTAAATACAGTAATTTCAATAGAAAGCAGAGCATGCTGATTTTCAAACGCGGATCAACAATTCCAGATAAAATCAAGATTCAAATCAACTTCTCCCTCAATGCCTTGCCTACTGCTTCGCCAAGCGAATGTACGTGCAACTTCTCATAAATTTTTCTGACATGAGAATTGACAGTATGATAAGATATGTGTTGGTTTTCGGCGATCATTTTATAACTCATTCCATCGACCAGCAGCGATAAAATATTTTTTTCTCTTTCTGTCAGAGCATAAATATTTTCAATCACCGGTTGCGTTTGAAAGTAACGCAAAACCCTGGTGGCCACGCTGGGCGACATGGGCGCGCCGCCTTCAACGGCTTCGCGTATTGACTCAATTATTTTATCTGGACTTGCTCTTTTTAAAAGATATCCAGATGCTCCTGCCTTAATACTCTCAAAAAGGTTTTCATCGTCTTCATAGACGGTTTGCATGAGGACATGAATTTGTGGAAAGTGAGACTTGATTTTTTTTACCCCTTCTATGCCATTCACGTTGGGCATCTCTATGTCCATCAATACCAGATCAGGTTTTGAATTTTTAATGTCTTCCAATACATTAGAACAATCTTCAAAAGTACCCACGCAAAGCAAATCATCGTACATTTCTACAAGGTAACGGAGGCTGTCACGACGGTCTTTGCTGTCGTCGAATATGGATATACGAATGGCCATAGCTTAATTTAACAGTGCAAGTTACACAGAACTCTCTTTGAGCAAATCACTAATACTAGTGATTCTTTTCCTGTGGCTGATTGCCATTGTAGTTTTCGTCAGTAATCATATTAAGGTTGACTTTGAACTGGAGTTTTGTTCCTCGGCCCACATGAGAGGCAATGTGCAACTGGCCCTGAAGCGCTTTGGCCCTGTTGTTCATGTTGACAAGTCCATTGCCCTGCTGCGCCTGACCGGTATGAAATCCAACTCCATCGTCGGATATCTGTAGTAAAAATTGGTTGTCCCTGACTGACATTTCCAGCAAAACATTGGTGGCCTTGCTGTACTTGGCGATATTATTCACGGCTTCCTTAAATATCAGGTATATATTGCGTCTGGCTGTCATTGTAGGACGCAGGTCTTCAATGCTGTTGTCTACATTATAAGTGACCCTTATATCAAGTGTGCCCAGTACTTCGGATGCAAAAGTTTTCATGCGGAGCAAAAGACTTTGGGCTGTATCATTTTTTGGGTTAATGCTCCAGACAATGTCTCCCATTCTTTCCATCATGCCGGTGCTGCCCTCATTTATTCTGGCAATAAGGTCAGCCGATTCTTCCACGTTAGTATGGAGGTTTTTTTGCGCCGCGCCGCTGTAAATGCGTATACTTGAAAGTGCTGCGCCAATGTCATCATGCAGATCGGAAGCAATTCTGTTGCGCTCCGAAAAAACGGCTTCCATTCTTGTGCGCAACGACACAATTTCCATTTCCCGGGCTGTGCTGCGCAATTCTTCGTTGTGCTGCAGTTCTGCTATTCGTTGTTTGCGCTTCGAAGATTGCCTGAAGCTAAAAATGAGTATGACCAATACTGCTGCGAGCGCACCCAAAATTATTGCAATGGTCTTGCGCAAACCCAGTTCTTGTTTTTGGGCCAGATCCAACTCTTTCGCAACGACTAACTTTTGGTTTTTTTCGTAATAATCCTTGATGATAGATATCCGCTGAGCTTGTTGTTTGCTGCCGATGCTTCGCTCCAATAAATTCAGCTCATTCAGCAGCAAGGCTCCTTTGTCGATGTCCTTCATTCTTACACATACATCGGTAGCATTTTGTAAAAACAATATCCTGGAGAAATCAGTATTTAATGCATTGCCATTTTCTGCAAGGCCCTTGTTCATCCACGAGTAAACGCTATCGGGTAAATGCTTTTGTTGATAGGCCTCCATTAATGTAGCGCAAAATGTCTGCACCACGTCTCTGTGCGGCGAGTTTATGATCAATTTCAAACCCTTTAGTGCTATGGCGATGGCACTATCCGGTTTCGATTTCAGGCCAAATGCTTCAGCGATATTCCAATGCCCGATAGCTACTCCACGGAAACGCCCTTCGTTTTGAGCTCCATCTATCGAAAGTCGCGAATACAAGAGCGCCTCATCGGGCATTTTGCGTTTGAGATAAGACTCTCCCAAATTGGCCAATGCGTGGTATTGATAAGACAGGTATTCATTGTGGTGATTTTTAGGAATGAGCTCTACGGCTTTGTGCAGATGTTGAGAAGCTTCTTCAAGCCTGTCGAGGTTGAGCATAAACAATCCAATAAAATTCTCGGAATTGCCGAGAAGGGTATCGTTCTTTAGTTTGGTGGCAATTTCAAGTGCCCTGTAACTGCTGTTCAAGCCTTGCTCGAAGAGGGCATTGTAGTACATTATTTCCGACTCATAGCAGTGCAGATAATACAAGTCCAATTCGCTTACGGGATTGTCAGTTTGAGCAAATGCTCTGCTTATAATAAACTGCGCAGAATCGTAGCTGCTTCGATTCATACATTCTGTTGACCTGATGAGAACATCCGACACAACCGGCGAAAGACCCTTTGGGATCTGCGCGCGCATTGGCAAATACACCAATGTAATCAAGCAAAGACTGAGTATTAACTTCTTCATTGAACGACTCAAATATAGTGAAAGGCAGAAATAAAGAAAATAAAAATGATTGGCCGGTAGTTTATCCGATTTTAAATTATAATCGTTGGACATTTGTCCCTTTCCGCATTGTTTGATTCAATAGTATTGTTTTTTCCAATAAACATAGGAACCAACCTGGTTCGTTTGACAAGATGTATTAACTGATGCGAAATAGATCACAAGTGAATAACAAATGAATGAAAGGGATTGCCCGGCCATTCTCCTTCCATGTAATCTTCCGCTCAATTATGCGGATTATATTCTAAAGAGGAATTAAACATTTCGAAATTTATCGCGATTTATTTTTATTGAATCTTAAAGGTAAACTGGTGGCCAGTCATAATAAACTAAGATATTACCACCACATTATTGGCACCATTCAATTTACTCCACATTTTCCATTCAAGGACTTGTGCTTTGATTTGTTTTTTTATTGGAGTAAGTGATCTGTTTTGGCTCAAGGCATTGAAGATGATCATACCAGAAGGGTTAAGGCGCATAACCAAATCAGCCCAAAACAACGGAGAAATAATAGCCGGAGGCAAATCAAAATCAATACTGATGTCCACTAAAATCATATCGAACTTACTCTTTTTACTGCTGATGAACTGAATTGCATCATCGCAAATAATTTTAGTCCGCGCATCCTGCTTTACTCCAAATTCTTCCTTTGCCAGTTTTATTATTACCGCATCGAGCTCTACTGCCGTTATTTTTCCTTCAAACTTAAATTTTTCGCGCAATAATCTGATAATGGTTCCACCACCTAATCCAAGAATTAAAATTGACCCCACATTTTTGAGTGGTGATTTTGAAAGCATTTGTTTCCACAAATCATGCGCTGCGCCATAGGAATAGTTTGCATTCAAACTGTCGAGCATTTTCTTGCCTCTGTGCAGCACAATTTCCATTGTGCCGTTGTGATTCGATTCTACCGATCGTATAATTTTTGCCATTCTTACTTTTATAATTCCTATCGCAACAAACTTTATAAGCATTGCATTCAGACAACAAATATATCCGGCTATAATAAAAAATCCGTCGAATGCAATTTTTAAATGATTGCCTGCGTTAACCGTCAACCTGAAATTGGATCAATATCATCCTTCCCTACTCTGTATTATTTATACCGATTCGGTATCTGTATTAGTCCAATCTGCGCTACGCTTGATTTTACTAAACAGCTACTCTATCGGCATATACCACCGTAACATTTTAATTAGTCTTTGACCTAAATTAAAATAAACATTGGTATTAATTGCTCGCGGATAACTTCTGACTGATCAGAATTTCTGTGTGATCCCGTTTTTGACCCGCTTAACCAACCTTTGCCAATGAGAGTAATTTTTCAATTGTGCCTGATCGCTGCTACCCTGTTTTGCGCTGAATTTTTACTGGCCTCCACGCCGGTCAGACCTTTTGCAGCACTGCCATTTCCATTGGATAGCCTGCCTCCGGGCGATACTGTTATGCAGCAAAAAATACAAGCCATAGAATCTGGTCTCCAAAAAGTTGAAAAACTGGTTGAACTCAATCTGACAAACGAAGGAAACACACCTGCCAAAAACAAAAAAGTCCGCATTGGATTGAGTCTTGGATATAGATGGCTCACGCCAAAGAGCAGTGCGCAAAATGTAAGTGCCAGCGTATCGCCTCTTGATAGCACGCTGAGGCTTTCGCAAAATGACAATACGGCCTACCTTTTTTCCACTTCAGTCATTTTTGAATTTCATTCTGCAAAAAATCAAAATATTCGTGATGATTCAGGCCAGGGCGAAATACTCGAAAAAAGAAACAAATACAATACTGCAGGCAAAAAAAAATCGTATCACCTGGCCCGGAAAAATATTAAAGGTCAAAATTCATTGGGTATTTTTTTAAAAAATGCAGGCCGGCATATTTGCCTTATGTCGAATATAAATATTCTGGATTTTTCCAGCGGGCAAAAGGAACTGGCTTTAAACAAAAGTATTGAAGGTGGTTTGGGAATTGGCTATCGACTGAATGAAAACATGCACCTGGCCATAAATTGGGAACATATTCAATCATTGCAATTGTATGACGACATTAAAAAACACGATGGCGAAAAATTGGTTTTATACGGAACGCCGCTCACCAATTCCAATCAACTGGATCTTGACAATGAAGATCTTTTTTACAAAAAGAATCTCAATGGCTGGAGTTTTAAAATTATTTTTTGCCTGTAATAGGATTGCTCAAAAGGATAGGCTGTAACGTGGTGATGGAACATCTTTTCAACCCAGTGATCTCTGCCTTCAAGACTCCCTCATTGCATCCCATCCCTGGGCTTTTAATTCAATGTTTTCTCCTCCTTTGGTAATCATGCGGCATCCCGAATTTTCGTCGGTAATGTGACCTATGATCGAAAAATTCGGATTGCCTTTTATTTTTTCGAAATCTTTTTGTTTGATTGTAAAAAGTAACTCATAATCCTCACCGCCATTTAATGCACACATGGTGTGATCAAGATTAAACTCTTTAGCAGCCGCAATCACTTCTGGTGATACTGGAATTTTATCTTCATAAATATCTGCACCTACAAAACTCTGATCGGCAAGGTGTTTTATTTCAGAAGCAAGTCCATCTGAAATATCAATCATTGAAGTGGGCACTACTTCCATCTTTGCAAGTAATTCATAAATGTCTTTTCGTGCTTCGGGTTTCAACTGCCGTTCTAAAATATAATCGTAGCCAGAAAGGTCGGGCTGCGCTCCGGGCGCTGATTTGAAAACCAACTTTTCTCTTTCCAAAACCTGCAGGCCCATATATGCGCCGCCTAAATCACCACTTACCACAAGCAGGTCATTTTCGCGGGCACCACTGCGCGTAGAAATTTTCACAGGATCAGCATAACCAATGGCTGTTATGGAAATAACCAACCCGCTGTTGGAACTGGTGGTATCTCCTCCTACCAAATCAATGTTGTAGGTATCGCAGGCCAACCGCATTCCTCCATAAAGTTCTTCGAGTGCTTCCAGCGAAAAACGATTGCTTAAGGCAATCGCTACAGTGATTTGTTCGGGGTGTGCATTCATGGCATATACATCACTGAGATTTACTACCACTGCCTTATACCCCAAATGCTGCAATGGCACATACGACAAGTCGAAGTGAATACCTTCAACCAGCATATCGGTGGTAACCACCACTTGCATACCGGATGGTACTTCCAAAATAGCCGCATCATCTCCCACGCCTTTGACGGTTGTTTTATTGCGCAACTGAATCTGATTGGTGAGGTGCTTGATCAAGCCAAACTCTCCAAGCGCTGTAAGTTCTGTTCTGTTATCGTCCAT
Organism: Flavobacteriales bacterium; assembly: GCA_031378885.1. Lineage (GTDB taxonomy): Bacteria > Bacteroidota > Bacteroidia > Flavobacteriales_D > Sanyastnellaceae > JANNEQ01. Next base: position 51,960 of record JANNEQ010000168.1, on the reverse strand, counting down.
ATAAAAATGTAAGTTGCAAAGGTGATGAATATTGTGTCTGTTAGGTGTTCAGTTATGCAGCATTTCCTTTCGTGAAATGCCGTTTTGTACGATGCCTTCCGGATGGACGATGCCGCCAGATAGTTTCTCCGCCCGGATTAGTTTTTGTCCGAAAGACGAATGTCCTTCACATTGAGCTGCAGACTTACCTTGTTGTTCCATTCATTCTCTTCTACAGTACACAGTAAATCCACTTCTGCGCCCGAAGTAATGGCTTCGTACCAGTGACCAAGGTCGAAACCAATTCCATCCATCTGTATATCCAGGTTTTTCTTTTGCACGATGTGCAATTTGAGGTGCGATCCTGTCTCGCCTACTGGCCGGCTGAACCGTGCATTCTGAACGCCTTTAATCATAAATACGGGTCGCATATTCTCCGGCCCGAATGGTGCAAACTGCCTGAGGAGTGTGTAAAAGCGGGCGTCAATTTCGTTCAGATGCAATTCTATGTCATAATCAATGTAGTGTACCGGGTAAATGCCGCCCAATCTGTCCTTCACCACTTTGTCGAACCGCTGTCTGAAGGCCAAAAAATGCTCTGGTTTTAATGATAGTCCGGCTGCCATGGCATGTCCTCCAAATTGTATCAGTAAATCTGAGCATTCGCCCAGGGTTTCAAAAAGATCAATGCCCTCAATAGATCGGGCGCTGCCTGACAATTTGCCTTCATGGTTTACCAATACCACAGTGGGTTTATAGTACGTCTCTACCAATCTCGAGGCAACGATGCCCAATACTCCTTTGTGCCAGCCTTCGCTGTAGACTACTGTAGAAAAGGAATCGCGATAAAAATCATCGACACTTACCGCGTGCAAAGCCTCTTGTGTAATTTCCCTGTCAAGGCTTTTGCGGGTATTGTTATTGTCTTCCAATGCCGGACTTAGTTTTCGCGCATCGCTGAGACTCACGGATAAAAGTAATTCCACAGCCTGCCTGCCGCTGAAAATTCTACCTGCTGCATTGATGCGCGGCGCCAGTAGAAAAACTACGTCTGAAATAGTGAGTTCGTTTTTTTTGAATCCGGCCTGCTCGAGCATGGCAGCAATTCCGGGGCGCTTCCCGGCATTCAAAGCCTTCAGACCGAAATGCGCAAGAATGCGGTTTTCGTCTGAAATTGGTACAATATCGGCTCCTATAGAAATGACTACCAGATCGAGGTATTGAAATAATTCCTCCTGATCAATGCCCTGCTGAATACAAAATCCCTGAAGAAATTTAAAACCGACGCCACATCCGCTGAGTCCTTTGAAAGGATATGGACAGTCCAACCTTTTGGGATCAAGCACAGCAAAAGCATCGGGCAAAATACCGGGGTTGTGGTGGTCGCAAATAATGACATCGATGCCCAATTCTCTGGCAAGATCTACCTTTTCGCCATCTTTTATACCACAATCGAGGGTAATAATGAGGCCGAACCCATTGGAGTGAGCCCATTCTACAGAAGCTTTCGAAAACCCATAACCCTCATTGTAGCGGTCAGGAATATAGTAATCGCATGTCACGCCCATTTTTTTCAAAAATGAAAAAACCAGGGTTACAGCAGTAGTGCCGTCTACATCATAATCTCCGTATACCAGAATCTTTTCTCCCAGATGTATGGCATTGGTAAGACGATCCACTGCCTTATCCATGTCCTTCATTAGAAAGGGGTCGTGAAGTTCAGAAATGGCGGGTCTGAAAAATCTGCGTGCCTTTTCGAAGGTGTCAATACCCCTACCCAACAAAAGATAGCCCACGGTTGGCGGAACATTTAGGTCTCCAAAAAACTGATTTTCATTTGCTTGACTTTTAAAAGTCTTCTGTCTCCATCTTTTTTCCATGACAATGCGTAATTACCCCAAATACTGCTACAGCCGTATTCTTTTTTATCCGATTTTGTTATATGACCCATTCCCGAAGTTATTCACAACAGATTTTTGGCATGACTTGCAACCGTAGTGTAGGGAAATGAGTCTTAATTTAGTACTTTCGACACCTGTTAATAAATCCACTATGAAATTTAGAAGTTACGTTTTGGTCTTTTTAGCTGCATTTGCAGGCTCATTGTTTCTTGCAAGTTGCCTGAATGAGGACAATAAGATTCCGCCCAATTGCTTTGACGGTTGTAAAAACAATGGAGAAGAAGAAATAGATTGTGGCGGCCCCTGCGAGAAAAAATGCGATCATTGTATCAATGGCCGCTGGGATCCGGGAATTGAATTTGGCGAAACCTGGGTGGATTGCGGTGGCCCTGATTGCCCTCCTTGCCCGTCTTGCAGCAATGGAATTCTTGATCCTAATGAAACTGGAATTGATTGTGGATCCAACTGCGGTCCCTGTTCAAGTCTTTGTGGCGACGGATTATTGAATGGGCACGAAACCGCAATTGACTGTGTTTCTGATACCTTGTACAAATATGAGTGCGAAATGTGTCCTACCTGCGATGATGAAGTTATCAATGGATTTGAGGCGGGAATTGATTGCGGTGACCCGAATGCCTTATGCCCACCCTGTATTTCTTCAGGCAATTGCACCAATGGAGTAACAGACGGTGCTGAATTCTGGATTGACTGTGGTGGCCCTTCTTGTTATGCCTGTACAGACACGCTTGGATACCGCACGTCCGCTAATTCGCCTATTGTTTATACACCTAGTGATCAAATTGACGCTACTTTCAACGGGCTTGTATTTAATGTTCTGGGGGAAACCACAGATAATGGTTCCTTTGAATTGAATATTGGTGAGCCCAACGTGGGTTGGTTAGATTTTCCCGATGGTGGAACATTTACACTTGGCCCAACAGCTCCCGTTATCAATACTGCCTTCATAAAATACACCAACTCAGCAGGGATTGTTTTTAACACCAATAGCGTAGGTGGTTCGGGTACAATCACAATAGTTAAATTTGCAACCGAATTTAACAATCTGGGCGTACCGGTTAATTTCTTCAGGCTTACATATTCCGGCGTTTTGAAAAGCACTAACGGTGCAATCTATAATATAGCCAACGGTCTTATTATGGTAAGTATTTAAGGCATTGCAATTATCTGAATTAATTCAGAAATAATATTTTATTTCATTAAAAAGCCCGCGACTTTTGCTGCGGGCTTTTTTGTGTCTTTACATTTGAAAAAACAACTTGAAGCAGTGGTACAAAGCAAATTGTCCAATCTATTTAATAAATTCTACAGGTCTTAAAATTTGATTTATACTAATAAATGAAAGTATGTAGCCTGAGTTTGCTCATCATTGTTCTTGCTATAGGGCAACGATTGTCTGCGCAATCAGGCGACATTACCTTTAAAAGGTATAGCGTAAGCGATGGCCTTTCTGACAACTATGTGCGCTGCGTATTTATAGACTCAAAGGGGTTTTTATGGGTTGGAACCGAAGAAGGTCTCAATAGATTCGATGGCGAAGAATTCATCACTTACAAGAAAAATAAGGCTACCCGTTTTAATATCTGCGGAAATATTATAACTGATATAATTGAAGAGCCCTCAGGAAACTTATGGATTGCCTCAAGAGATGGTGGAATCTGCAGGTTAAATCCGGAAACCGGTGAGGTGTTCTCTCCGGTGCTGGCCAACTCCGGTTCCGCGACACAAACTTTTGTTCATTGTATCGGGTTTTCACCTGAGGGTGCTTTGGTAGTTGGCACCGACAAGGGAATTTATGTTTCGCACGACAAAGTCAACTTCTCTCAGCTTAAGGGTGAAATAAACACGTCCTACGATTTCGAAGTCTATAATAAGAAAATAGTACTGGCCACTGTGGGTGGATCTGTGGCAACAATTGAGCATGATAGCCTGGAAAGACTTACAAAACACCCACCCGGCTTTCCATTTTCCTGTCACTCCGTTAATGATGTTTACGTAGATGATGAAAACAGATGCTGGATAGCGGCCTGGGATAATTTCCTGCACGAATATTCTTCGGGCAATGAATCTCTTTTGGATTATGACTTCATGAATTCCAAAACTATCGACTATTCAGGTGAAGAAATACGCCGAATTACCCAGGTATCTAAGAACAAATTATGGCTGGTCTTAAAATCCGGGGTTGTCTGGGAGTTCGATACAAATACACTCACCGGAGCACCCATTACAATCACCAGCAGAGAAAACGGAAGGTTATTCGGGCGATCCATTACGAGTTTACTGACCGATAATCTGGGGAGGATTTGGGTAGGTACTGACAATGGTTTACACATGTACAATCCCAATACTTCTATGTTCAATGTAACTGAATTGGGAAAAGGATCGACAGTGAATGGTATTGCAGAGTGCGGAAATGAAATTTTTCTGGCCACCAACAAAGGAATTCTTAAAACGAATAATTATAAATTTGTTCCCACCAATTGGCTGTATCAAAATGAAATTCCAAATTCATATTCCATTATTGCACTTGACCAAGAAAATATTGTCATTGGCACCAACAATATTTTGCTGCAATGCAACATTTTCAACCCAAAATTATCTCCCTTTATTGCCGGACAGAATGCCCCGCTTGATCTCAACAACATCGTGTCTTCAAGATATACCCCTATTCTTTTCTCAAAAGAAAACGGTCAAGTTATCTCCAGTGCCTATGGCCATGGCGTGGTATTCACCAATGATACTGATAAAGGTTCCACATTCATTATTCTGCAAAATAGGGATGGTATGGAAAACCTTGTAACTACTTTTTGCGAAGGGAATGATCATGTCATTTATTTCGGTGGGGCTCTTACCGGAGTAACTGAACTTAAACTTCCTTCAGAAAAAATTGATAACTGGATATTCTTTAAGCCTAAACTGAGTGATTCATTTCAATTAACCAGCCGCAATTTTACCCAGGGGCTTTTGAGCAAGAGCATCTCATCCATCACAAGAAGAGACAATGAATCTTATTGGGTTACTACCAAAGGTGGTGGCTTGCATATTTTTCAACCAAATAACAATATACCTTTTACATCCATTCCATCGCCACGCCAAACGATGAAATCCGTTATTCAGGATTTCAATAACAACCTGTGGATTGTAGCATCCGGTATCTTACTGCATTACAATACAGCGGCGGGATCCTGGACCGAATACAACGAGGCGCATGGTATTCCACAAAGTGGACTCAGCGGTGTGCTTTATCAATTGGCATCCGGAGAAATATGCGCGGGCGGCGAAGATTTCATTATGAAATTTTCTCCGGATAATATGGAGAGAAGCATTGAAGTTCCCAAAACCAGAATTACCCACCTCCGGGTGATGGATGTAAATTCAGATTCATTGCTTCTTACGAACAATCTGAAAATTCCATACAACAAGAACTTCGTTAAAATCGACTTTGCTTCTTTAAGCTACAATAACCCTACAGGAATTCAATTCGAGTATTTACTTGAGGGATACGACCAAAAGTGGAATAATAACGGCACCAATAATTCTGTTTCGTACAACAACCTTCCCGGTGGGGATTATACTTTCAAAGTACGCGCGCTAAAATCGGATGGCACTCCGGAACAACATATCGCGTCTGTTTCTTTTTGCATACTCCCACCTTTCTACCAAAGGTGGTGGTTTATTGCCGGCCTGGCGCTGTTTGTAGGATTGATTTTACTCGTGCTGTGGCAATACCGCAAGAAAGAAAAACAGAAAGTCGAAATCATGCGCAACAAAATTGCACGCGACCTGCACGACGATATAGGAAGTGCCCTGGGAAGTATTTCTTTCTTTAGTGAAGCTGTAAAAAAGAAACTCAAAGACAAGGAGGACCAATCATCTTACAAAGTTCTGGAAAAAATAGGCAGTACCTCCAGAGAAATGATAGATAATATGCATGATATTATTTGGGCAGTAAATCCAGCTCACGATTCATTTATCCATCTCAAAGACAAAATGCGATCACTTGCCACGGATCTTTCTTCTGCCAATAATTTAAAACTCAATTTTGAATACGACGAAAGTCTGAGTCAAACAAAACTTTCAATGACCGAAAGAAAAAATATTTTTCTTATTTTCAAAGAGGCCTTATACAATTCCTGCAAATACGCAAATGCCTCTGAGCTAAACATTATCGCCAAAAAAAATCCAAACAAAAAAATACTTTTATCCATTCAGGATAACGGCATAGGCATCAGCCCTGCTGTTCAAACCAGAGGAGGGAACGGACTGAAGAATATGCGCACAAGGGCAGAAGAAATTAATGGGGAATTGATCATCACTTCTTCCGCTGAAGAGGGCACCCAAATCCAACTCAGATTCTAAATGAGCGCAAATCCCCATAATAGGGGATACAAATACCAAAGTTTATCCCCAAATTTGCTCAATGGCAATTAAGGTTATAATATTCGATGACAAATTATCCATACGCGAATCGCTCGAGTTGCTTTTGCTTACCGACAATCGATTTGATTTAGCCGGAGCCTTTGAACATGCCGAAGACGCCGCACAGATTGCAGGTATCCTCAATCCTGATGTGATCCTGATGGATATCGATATGCCTGGCAAAAACGGCATTCAGGCGGTCGCCGAAATTCATAAAAAGCATCCGCACATCAACATTATTATGCTCACCGTGTTTGAAGACAGCGATCGTGTATTTCAATCACTTAGAAATGGCGCAAACGGCTACCTGCTCAAGAGCACAGAGCCGGCGAAGCTTCTCGAAGCTTTGGCGGATATACATTCAGGTGGAGCGCCCATGTCGCCTGTTATTGCCAGAATGGTCATGCACCATTTTCAAATTGAAAAAGCCCAACCTGCAACAGACTACCAACTTACAACCCGCGAAAAGGAAGTTCTTAAATTGCTGGTAGATGGCATGTCGTATAAAATGATCGCCAGTTCACTGGAAATTGGTTTCGAAACAGTAAGATCACATATCAAGAAGATATACGACAAACTTCATGTACAAACCATGACAGAAGCAGTGACAAAAACTCTGAGAGAGGGGCTGATATAGGTTTGTTCGAAAGTAGGTTCAACCTAATTTTCTTCCAAAAAAAACGGCCCATTTCATTGTGAAACGGGCCGTTTTCTTATTATAATTTCCGAATAATTTGCTTACTCTATCACCAAACGCTGCGTGTAATTTACACCTGAAGCGTTCAATTCGATCATATAGATTCCGGCACTCAATTGCGTGTCGAAAGCGATATTGTTCTGACCAGTAGAGACAGCCTGAGTTGAAGTCTGAATTACTTTACCGGTTATATCCACAATTGTAAAGGTAATTTTCTGATTGCTGTTGCTCACAAAATTCAGATTAAATGAACCTTTGGAAGGATTAGGATAAACCGCAAATTTCTGAATGGATGCATTCAGCTCATTCACTCCTATGTAATTTACCTGCAAAGGCGTTGATTGAATAACCGGACATTGAGAAAACTGTTGCACAGCCACTGAGTAATTAGCAGAAGTTGTAATGCTGTAATTGGCTGAGGTCGCACCAGAAACTGCCACACCATCCTTGTACCACTGGTAGCTCAATCCTGGATCAACACAAGTAAGTTGATTGCTGCTATTGGTAAAAATGGGTTCCCATTTGGTAAGATTTCCAAATCGGATAAAGCAAGGGTAGGTAATGCTGTCGATGAATGGATTTCTATTGTTCTGCTGTTCGAAAATATATTCGTTTCGCGCAATTTCGAAGTTGTCTGGCATATCACCAAAATGCCACTGCTTCAACAGATATTCATTCTGACCATAAGGAATGAAAGGAGAAATTTGCTCGGGTAAACTAAAATCGTTGGTTGTTGAATTGTTCTTTGTTGCGTGGTACATAATAGCACGAGCTGCATTTCCTTTAATCACTTCTCTCGGCTCATAAATTGTCTGGTTCAAATCATTCTGACCGTAAGTGGTTCCCAGATAAGTAGAGGTAACATCGGTTACTTCACCATAAGGGTAATTACTGCGCACGGCATTGCAGTTGTCTTGTTCAACCGGAATAAGGTTATGCAAATCACTTACTTCTGGCGATGAATCAAAATTCGCATCCAGATAGGTGGGCATCCAACTCTGTGGGTAGCAATGCTCGCGACTTAAAAGAGTAACTCCATCACCATTGGACCACTGAAATGACGCAGCATACACATAATTGTTACCGCTGTACTGACATTCTACCGCATTGAAACTCACGCCACCAATGGCAGTATCTTTTACATAGAAATTATCGATCAGCGTGCTGATGTAATTCGCATAATAAACCTGAAAATAATTTGCAGGATTTAATCTGGCTGTGAGGTCGGTTACAAATGAAGTACTGTTGTGATTCAATCCTGAATAATAAGTTCCTATTGCTGCACCATTGGTTGTCGCAATACCTGTCACTGGCGCAGTGGTCAGGTAATTTTCGAAACCTTCCGGGCCATTGTATGCAAATACTGCTAAATGATAAGCCGTGCTGGATTCGATATTTCTGGCATTGAACTGACCCGCTTCATTGGCATAAACCACTTGTGCATCACCAATCCATTCGCCCCTTACATAAGTTGTTCCATCAACAGGTGAAGAAGTTACAGCACCGCCTTTTTTGCGAAGAACCAGATATTTTTCTGCGGCTGGTGAACCATTGGTAATATTCACGTTGAAGTCCCATGAATTTAAATTGGGGAAAGTAAGTGCACCGGACTGCGCTGTTGGTTCGGCGGCAAAGTCGCCGGCAATAGCGTAAATATTAATTACATAAACACCTTCGCTAGCGTCATTGCTGTTGACCGTAATGGTGCAAAACCTGGAGCCTAGTCCAACCGGATTAAATGAAAGTGTGAAATTTGACATTCCAAGCGCCGGAACGGAGGTTGGCACGTTGCTCAAACTAAATTGATCTGCATTCACACCAGTTAAATCTATCGACGAAATATTGAGCACATTCAACGAGCCCAAATTCTGGATTGTGAAATCAGTCGAAGCATTGTTTCCAGTGTTGTATTCGAAACCACTTGGAACATTGTTGGCACCTTCCATTATATTAATCTCCTGGGCCGTTCCGGCAATTGGTGTGGCAAGATTTACTTCATCTAATCCAACATTTGTTCCTGACACTTTCAAAGTGTAATAGAATCTTATGAACCTTGTAGTGGCTGCAGGAGCTTCGGTGAACTGTGTAAAAGCACCACTGGGAATTTCACCATCCAGAAAGGTATGGAGCGCAGTATAAACTGAACCATCTACAGACTCCTGTATAGTGAACTCACCTTGAAATGAGCCGCCCTGACTTTTTAAATAATAAGTTAGTGCACCTGGTTCTTCGGCAAATTCTAAAGTTACGTAATCTCCTGTTGCATCCAGCTTGCATGCCTGACCAGCCTGTCCGGTCGCGTATCGCGTATTACTACCGCCGAGTGATTCTGTCCATCCTACCGGAGTAACTGCATCGAAATCCCAGCTCGCCGGAAGTATAGCCTGCGCGCCTGCAAATTGAATGAGGACAAACATCAGAGCTAAAAGTGAAATTGATTTTTTCATTTAGAAATTGTATTGTAATAAAATGTGCTTTAGTATGCGTTAATTAAATAATCAGAAAGTGTAGTTTGCGCCAACGTTCCAGCGGAAGCCCATGCCAATATAAACTCCAGCAGACGCTGCGTCGAAGTTTTGAAGTCCTGTCACAACGGAATCATTGTTTCTTGCGTCTGAGATATAAACCAAATTAGTAATATTCATGAGATTAAGTTTAATGCCCAATTTTTGCTTCCTTTCCTTAAATGAAAAATTGTATCCCAAATTAAGATCTAAATTATAATAACCTGGTATCTTCCAGGATTGAAGGCCAGCGTTTTCTTCATTTAAAGACTCCGGAGAAAAATCTGAATAATACTTATCAAAAACGGTTAATCTAGGCTTGATATAAAAACCTTTAAAAGGCGAATACCTTAAGGCAAAACTCGACTGAAACTGAGCAGCATCGCCCACTCTAACACCACCAGCGCTGAACTGAACGGTATCAAATACGACTCCAGCTTCATCAGATACAATAGCATTGCCATTATTAATCCATTTCCAATCGCCATAAGAAACAGATGCTTCCAGTTGCAAAGATTTAATTGGTTCGAATTGAATCTCTAATTCTCCCCCCTTATGCAGTGCGTCCATACCAGGGATATTAACTCTGAAAGTTTCGGTTCCTCTTGTAACATCCTGAAGAACTGGCTTATTCTCCCAAATTGTATAATAACCATTTGCCGCAATTCTGATATTCCTTGCTGTAAATAAGTAGCCAATTTCTCCCGCTTTTACTTTTTCATTTTCAAGATTTGGAAATGTCAGAAGTGAGGTTCCTCTGAAAGTGTTCGATAGCATTTGAGCCCTTGAAATAAACCCCGCATTAACAAAAATGTTATGCTTTGAATTGATACTATAGCTAAAACCTGATTTAATCGTGCCTCCCGGTACGATTATTTTTTTACTTTCTTGATACTCATTATTTACTTTTAATGCAAAATAGTCTATTCTAGAGTAAGTATTCAGCGAAGTAGTAGCATTTAAAAAAGCCGACCAATTGCCCTTCTTATACTCTGACAAGACAAATACTCCTCCCTGTTTTACATAGCTTCTTATCTTATAACCATATACGTCACCCACTCTTTTTACTACATCATTGGGATTATTGTAATCGAAACCCTCCAAAGCAGCCGGCACTGTATAATCACCACCAAGAAGATCATATATTTTTTGGTACCTGTCTGTATGGTAATACCTCGCATCAATACCTCCACTAAATTCCCAATTTTCATTGTACTTCCACTTAAAAGTTGAAAGTCCACCAAGCCAAAAGTGATTATTGATACTTGAGAAAATAAATGAAGTCGATTTAAACTGGTTAGCATCGTTTACCAGAAGAGTGTCTACAGGATCAAAAAAGGGAGTTTTTGTAATATTAAAAAAATACAGTGTGTCGAAATTAATCTGAGCATTTCCATCCAGTCCAGCTCCCTTTAGAGCTGTCCCTCCGCCATTACCGAAGGAGGAGTAAATTATATTCGAAAGTGCAAATCTTGAATTAGGAACCCACAGGTGTTTAAGGTTCATAATAGGTTTATGGTAATAGTTCAACCTGTCGGCAACAACTTCCCTTTCAGGGTTTTCGTTATATCTATCTCGCTCTAAATATCCCCAATTCGGATTCTTTCTTGCCCCATAATTCCCGTAGGTTGAATCCGCCAATTCGGAATTGTAATCGTTAAAATCAACACCATTTTTTATCGCCAAATCCCGGCTATAATAATGAATAGGTTGTCTACCCAACCTTTGATTGTGCTGCTGAGGGCTACCCATTACAGAAAAAGACAGAGTCTGATTACCCAGCTCTTTCGAGATTTTAAAAAAATAGAAAAGCTGTTTGGAGATTAAATTATCAGCCCAACCCTGATTGTATTTAGCGGAAACCGAACTGGTAACACCCCAACCTCCTGCCAGCCTGCCCGAATTATATCCTAAGGTAGCTCGCGTATTGTTGTTATTGCCGTATTCTGTAGATAACACGATTTTAGATTTGTCCTCAATACCTTCACTTAAAATATTAATCGTTCCACCTACTGATGGAATTGCCAGCTTGCTTGCTCCTAACCCCCGCTGAACCTGAATTTTTTGAGTTACAACGTCCAGACCAAACCAATTGCTCCAATATACCTGACCATTCTCCATATCATTCATTGGAATACCATCCACCATCACAGCCACATTACGCTGACTAAAACCCCGAATATTCACTCTTGAATCACCATCACCGCCTCCCGTTTGTGTGGCGTGAATTCCTGGTGTTGAATTCAAAATCATCGGCAAGTCTTGTGTCCCTAATTCCTCTTTTATTCGCTGCGGTGTAATATTCGAAAAAGCCACTGGCGTTTTTCTCTCCAATGCTATATCGCCAATAATTTCAACTTCATTCATACTCTCGGACTCAAGCGAAAAATTGATGCTCACTGGGGACTTTACAAGTTTCACCTCCTTCGATTGGGTTGTGTAACCAACATAAGTGGCCTGCACAGTATAAGTTCCAGCCGGAAGCATCAATTCGAATTTACCATCAAAGTCGGTTACGGTTCCTTTACCTTCCCCGTAAATCACTGCGGCTCCTGGTAAACCCAAACCTGATAAAGCATCTTTTACAGTGCCGGTAAGAGCCACTTGCGCCTGAGAAAATAAAGCGCAAAAAAGAAACAGAAGAAGAAACGAATATTTTTTCATCCGAAAATTTATGACTGAGTCAAATAGAATTTGTTGAAGAAAAAGAAAGAGGCTTTCACCTCTTTCTAAAAATATTATCTGGATAAGATTTTACTATAACGCTTCGTGCCATCTTTGAACACTACTTCCACCACATACATTCCTGCATCAGCTTTAGGAAGTGTAATATTCGAATTTCTGGTGGCATTGTCAAATTTTTGCGTGAAAACCAATTGTCCGTCTAAACCCAAAACATTTATTGAATACATCTCCTGGGTTCCTTTGAGAACAAATTTTCCCTCTGAAATTGGATTAGGGAAAAGAGAAAAAGAAGAAAACACAGTATTCTCAGCAACATTGGCTACGCCGCATTCGCATAAGTGGGTACCCAACTGGTCAAACGTATTGGCCGGCAAACTGTCCCATTCTAAAGAAGGGTCGAAGGTAGCTGGATTGGTAGTAACACCATGCAAAATAGTGTTTTTACGAATCAATGTATTGTCCACTGTCCACCATGCTGTGAAAGGATCGCCAGGTACAAACCATCCAGTTCCCGGATCTTCACCTACTTTACCTATAATGTCCAATATTGTGAAGTTCAGGAGATCAGGACCTTTTCCAAAAACAAATGCATCATCACCATTAAAATACATTGGTGAGTTGGTCTGTACATAAACCGGATTAAGAAAATCGTCAGCAGCAGCCTCTAAAGCTGCATCGATAGCAATCTCATTTCCAGTTCCATTGGGATCTCTTTTGTCCAGAGCGAAAACTCTCACCCCATGTGAAGGAATAATCCCTGTAAGTGTTATAAGCATTGGTGCCGCAGCTCCATCTCTGGCTCTGCCCATTTGATACTGACCAACCGCAAGATCAATGGGTGCATCAGTAGCGTTATAAAGCTCAATGGCTTTGTTGTTGTTGGTGCCCTCAACATATTCAGAAATGAATACATCTCCACAATCCTGGGTTTGAGCTGTAGAAAATAAAGCTGTAACTACTGAACAGCCAAAAAGTAAAATTCTTTTCATTGGTTAAAATACTTTTGTTTAAGCAAGCACGCAAAAGTAGGCATCTGAGCCGTATTGGACGCAATTTGGGCAAAAGGTTCATAATTTTTTTACTTTCAGGTAATTTGCCGCGGCTTGTTGGTAATAATTAGAAACTATGCTTGCCTATAATTTTTCTGTTCGGTGCGACCTATTGTGCCTTTAGCGAGTCTTTCCGTTGGAATGCCAACAATTGCCTTATGAAATTTAACCAATAAATCGTCATAATAGCTTTGTTGATAACCCATGAATAAGGCATATTTGTGCGCCCTTAATTAAATGCAGATTTGAGCCTCCCGAAATTACGCTCGCTAAAGAGCGCACATCGGAAAGAATATATCGGATGAAAATCAAAGAGTTAATCCTCATATCATCGTTGTTTGTGCTGGTATTAACAGCTAAAGCCAACCACATTTTAGGTGGTAACTTTACCTGGGAATGCCTTGGCGGCAACCAATACAACATCACCTTTACAATGTATAAGGATTGTTATGGCTCGCCGGGAAGTCCCGCCAATGAAAACGTATTCTTTTTTCCCAGTGGTTGTGGCGCCACGTCTTTTTCAACAGACCTTCTATTTGTAAGCGAAACAGAAATATCTGAATTGTGTGCAACCGAACTCGCTGGGAGTTCGTGCTCAGGTGGATTGGCTCCGGGCACTATGCAAGTAGTATTCAGTAGAATAGTTACTCTGGACCCCGGATGTACCTGGCAGATTATATGGAATAATGGCGACTGGAACTATTTTCAGAATTTGGATCCTTTTTGCTGCGGCAGCCCATTGGATGCGTTTATCACCTCTACAATCGATACAAGTACCGGTTGTTCCAATTCTGTGGATATTACTTCGAATGCCGCTGACCCACAGGTTCGGTATGTGTGCAACACCTTGCCCAATTTTAGCCATCCTGTTGTGGTAACCAATCCTTCAGGATATACCCTCACCTACTCACTAACTGACGTGCTCACCACCGGAGCGGCTCTGCCGGCCTCCATCACAGCACCATCCTACAGCCTTAGCGGTCTTGCCGGCATAACCATTTCGCCAACCGGAGTAATCAATTTTAACGTTACACCTGGTCAATTGGGAAATTACATCGTCAACGTTTGTATTCAGATGTACGATGGAGCGAATTATGTAGGAACAATATATGAAAACCTGGTTTTTGTTTTCCGAAATTGCGCACCAACCGTCACGAGCTTCACTTTACCACAGGTACAATCTGCGGCAGGGGGAACAGTTCTGGTAGACAACAATACGGTCGAAATCTGTGCCGGAGATACTTTGCTGTTTAATGTACAGGCTACTAATCCCGACCTCTTTAAAGTAATTGATTTGAGCATCACCAATTATGGCGGACTTCCCGTTGGTGATAATACAGGGAACCCAACTACTCATCTTGATATAATTCAGAGTCCGTTAAGCCTGAATCCCGCTATAGGAACAGTTCAATTGCTTACTACATCCGCGATGATAGGAACGCATAATGTAACGATACATGCGGTAGATAACCAATGCCCAAATCCGGATACAGACGATATTGTGGTGGAAATAATTATTAAGCCGAATTTATTCACACCAACTCTGGACACCCTGGTATGTAAAAATCAGTTGGTGGCTATTTCGCCCACAGGCGGCACTACATACAATTGGACCGTGGTGAGTGGAGACAATACACCTGCCACATTTACCAATAACCTCAATCAGGCTTTTGATCAAACCACTGTGCTGCAGGTTGTGGCAGTGGGTGCCCCAACTTATTGCAATTATCGCGATACGGTTACTGTGAATGTTTCACTTACTGACCTTACAGCCTCGGTTACCAATGCCACCTGTGGAGGAAGCAATGGTGAAATCGACCTTACTGTTTTAGGTGATGGCTCGGGTAATTATGGCTATAACTGGACTGGCCCTGGCGCTATAGATGGCCAGGAAGACCAAACAGGACTTGCAAGCGGCCCTTATTCTGTTATTGTCACAGACCTCAATATTGCGGGCTGTACAGCAACCGAAAACCCAATTAATATCACATCCACTCCGCTTCCTGCGGGTACCATTCTGGTATCCAATGATACCATTTGCGAACTGGCATCGACGAATATCTTTTTTGATTTTACTGCTGGAACAGGGCCTTATGAGGTAACACTGGAAGATCCATTGGGAAACCCGGTTGTGGTAAACGGTGGTAACCCTATTAATGACGGACAAACCGTAAACGTATCACCCGGAGTTGGGGTCAATACCTATACACTTACTGAAATTATTGATGCCAATTCCTGTCCGGTTACTACAGCCAGCACGGTTGATATCACGGTGCGGCCAATTGTTGAAGCCAACTTCTTACCAGCCGGACCTTTTTGCGACAATGATGAGGTAACCCTTATTGTTGATTTCCCAGGCAATGAAACAGGCTCTTATAATGTAACCTACACTTCCACTCCTGCTGGTTTTTCCGGATCGGCAATTGTGTCTGATAATGGTACCATAATGGTTGGTACACCCGTGCAAAACACTACCTGGGATATTGATCAGGTAACATATACCAACGCACCATCCTGTGCCAGCCTCGATGCAAATAACGGACAAGTGGCTATTGTAGTTAACAATCCTCCAACAGCCACTCTTTCAGGAGGTGGTGGAATTTGTGGGGTGGGCAGTCTCAACCTGAGCATTGCTTTAACTGGTTCGGGCCCATGGGAAGTAGCATACACCGGTAATGGTGGTGGCACTATTAATCCAATCAATACTTCCCCTTATCAATGGAGTGTTAGTCCAGCTTCCAATACAACTTACTGTATTACTGAAGTTACAGACCTCACAACCGGATGTAGCGCTTCGCCAGTTGCTGAGTGCGAAAACGTAGTGGTTACGAGTATTCCGTCTGTTACTTTTACCTTAAACGACGATGAAATTTGCACTGATGAAACTGTCATACTGAATGTAGTATGCAATACTCCATTGGCCCAGCCGCTCACCTTAGTCTTTTCAGAAAGTCTGGCAGCCGGTACCTTACCCTCTACATTTAATAACCAGCTCTGCCCATTTACTTATATTTATGGTCCTGACTTCACCACTACCATCACATTGGATTCAGTGTATGTAGATGGTGCCCCTCAATGCGCCGCTTTACCTGGTACCAGCCTTACTATAGACGTATTCACAGATATTGCAGTAACACCCATCGATACCATTTGCGATGGAGCAAGTGAAAACTACCAGGTGCAATATTCATTGACCGGCGATAACGGTATTTATGGCAATCCAACCACTTTGGTAGCCGGCGGATCTTATGGAGCAGGTGCAAATAGTGATATCTATACTTCGGGTTTTATAGTAAGCGGAGGAAGCGGAAGTTGGGCCTTTACCGGTGCACATGCTTGTAATAACGTTGTTTCTCAGGTGTCCAATTATTCCTGTCCGGTTATTAGCGATGCTGGAACTATGGTACTTACTCCGATAATTATTTGTGGTTCAGGAACTGCAACTGCCACATGGAATAATAATGGAACACTGGATAGCAATGACGAGCAAATGTTTATCCTTCACGATACCCCGTTAGCTTCTCAGGGCACTGTTCTGGCTACAAATCCTAATCTGGCATCTTTTAACTTTAACCCTCCAATGGTATATGGTACAACCTACTATATTTCGTCTGTGGTGGGCAACGATGCCGGCGACGGGACAAGTGTGAACTTAAATGCGCCAAACGTTCAAATTTCGCCTGGTACACCGGTAACATGGTATCCAACGCCAACTGCCACACTCAGCGCTCCATCCGGGCTTACTGCTTGTGCCGGCTCTTGTGTGACATTGAGTATTGACTTTACCGGTATGGCCCCCTGGATCATTGTGCTCGACAGACCCGGAGCCCTGGCCGATACTACTATTACTACGAGTAACGATCCATATACAATTTGTGTGAATCAAACCGGCACCTATCAACTCAGTTCGGTAACCGGAAGTTCTGAAGATTGTCCGGGTACATTCTCTGGTACAGCCGCAGTAACCATATTCCCCAAACCTACTGCTGTCTTTGCAAGTGGTGGAGCAACTTGTACAGGAACGGATTTCTGTTTTGATATCGATCTTACGGGCACCGCTGATTGGTCCGTTACCATTGATGGTCCGGTAGGTCCTAATATTCAAATTCCGGCTATTAATGCAACGCCCTACACAACCTTTTGCACTGACGATGCCGGTAGCTATCAAATTGTCAGTGTTACAGATGCAAACTGCACCAACACTGTACCATCACCAGCAGTTAACCTCACAGTATATTCATTGCCAACAGTGCAATGGTCAGTAAATGATACTTCGTTTTGTCAAGGCTCGTCCATCAACATTGCTGCGACTATTTTAGGAACTGCCGCTCCTTATGAGGTGAACTATAGCGCTCCTGCCGGCGAATTGCCTTCTCCGTGGGATGGCACAGTACAATCAATCAATACCGCAGGCACTTACACGATCAATTATGTCACAGACAATAACAACTGCCAAAGCCTTGCTGGTGATGTGATTGAAGTGGAGCAAATCAATACACCCGTTGCTAATGCAGGACCAGATCTGGAAACTTGTTCAGGAGTACCTATTGACATTGGATCTGCTTTGGTAGCCGGACAAACTTATAGCTGGAATATTACCACAGGAATGTTGGCTGGAGACACTACCACGCCAGACCCGACCATCGATTATACCACTGCTGCTACAGTTAATCTGAACTATATTGTAACTGCACACGTACAGCAATGCACCTCGACCGATAATATGCAGCTTACCGTCTATGCGCTTCCCAACGCGAGTATTGTCGCGAGTGACGATTCAATTTGTTTTAATACATCGGCTACACTTACTGCTTCGGGCGGAAATTCTTATCAATGGCAGGCAAGTCCTTCGATCAGCGGAGCCGCTAACATTGCATCTATTACAGTTGAGCCAACGGCAGATGAAATATTCTATGTAACCGTTTTTCAAACCAATGGGAATATTCAGTGCGAGAATAATGACAGTATCGGGGTAATAGTTGGTGCTGAGTTATTGGTGAACGAAGAATTTACCGCTGAAATATGTTTTGGTACTTGTTCTGGTGAAATTGGTCTCAATCCTGCAGGTGGCTTTCCAACCTATGAATTGGACCCTGCAAGTGATGTTCCGGCATTGGATAACGTGGATTTATGTCCGGGAACTTATGACTACATTATTCTGGATCAACAGGGCTGTTCTGCAAGCGGAACTATTATTATTGAAGAAAGAGAACCAGAATATATCGATGAAATAATCATTACACCACCAACCTGTGTTTATGATTTCGGAACAATCGATATCAACGATAATTCAAACTCCATCAACATCAATGGATGTGGCAACAACATCACAAAAACAGATGGCCTTTTTGTATTCACAAATCTTGTACCTTGCGAATACACCTTTACAACAATATATGAAGTTGCTCCAAATGAATTTTGTACCACCGACACGATAGTCACTTTGGAATCCATCTCACCGGAAGTTACAATTGAACCCGTCTGGACTGAAGATGTTTTCTGTTATCTGAGCGATGCATGTTTCGAAGTAGTTCCTGGAGGAGGAACAGGCGGATTGGACGTGATATGGTACAACTGCCCGGAATCTACCAATCCGTTGTGCTACGTTTCTACTCAGAATCCTTTCTGTATGCCGCTTGCCAGCGACACCACACTTTGGGTGCACGTATCTGACCAGCTGGGTTGCAACAGCGATACCTTAGATGTTACCGCACTTCTCGCACCAGATATTACTTTGAATGTGCAGAACGGCGATGACACAACCTATGTTTGTTTGTATAGTTGCACTGAGCTTATAGCGCAATCAGGCGGTGGCAATGGCGCCAGTTCCATCGAATGGTATGTAATGCCGAATGATATTGTTCCTTTTTCATTAGAAGACACAGTTGTTCAGTGTCCAACGGATACCCTTACTTATTTTGCTGTCGCCTCAGATGGTTGCAGCCAACCCGTTGTAGATAGCCTGCACGTAATCGTTTGGGAAACTCCAATCGTTACAATACTTCCGGATACTTTGGAAGGTTGTTATCCTCTTACAGTGAATTTTACTTATGAAATAGACAATGTAGACCTGGCCTCTTCCTGTGTATGGGATTTTGACGATGGATTTACACAAGTGATCTGTGCCGATGTAACCTATACATATCCATACTTCGGTTATTATTACCCTTCATTTTCAGCTATTACAAACCGCGGATGTGTGGGTACAGACACTTCAGACGTACCCATTATAGTTCACGGATTTCCGGAGATTGATTTTACCTGGGAGCCTCAGCCTGTAACTGTTCTGGATAGCGTGGTGACGTTCTCCAATCTCACAGAAAATGCCGTTTCATACAATTGGGATTTCGCGGGACTCGGACAATCAACAGAATTCAATCCAACAGTTGCGTTCCCCGATGTGGATCAGGCAATCTACCAGGTTTGTCTGGAAGCCACTAGTTTTTACGGATGTATAGATACTGTTTGTAAGGACATCTTTATGGAAAGTATTTTACAGGTTTTTGTTCCCAATACTTTCACTCCTGACGGAGACGACATCAACGATGTATTTGTGCCCATTGTGGATGGTGTGGCAGAGGATAATTATCAATTCACCATTATCGATCGCTGGGGCAGCGTGGTCTTTTCAACCGATGAAATTGGTAAGCCATGGACCGGAGGAGTAAATGGTGGTACTTATTATGTACAAAACGACGTTTATGTATGGCGCCTTGAAGTCGAAAGTCTACACGATGGAAGCATACAGGTTTTCAAAGGAATTGTAACAATAGTCCGCTAATTTGCAGACAGTTAATCACGCTTCTCTACTTTACTGATGTTTTTTTCGGGGCATTATACAACTTTGCCAGACACATTCGCATCACAATACCTAGAATGGATTAATGACGGATCAGGAGTTAGCTAAAGGATGTTTGGCCGGGCAACGAGAAGCCCAACAAAAGCTTTGGAAACTTTATTCCGGGAAGATGATGTCTGTCTGTATGCGTTATGCCGACAGTCGTGATGAAGCCCAGGATCTCCTGCAGGACGGATTCATCAAGGTTTTTGAAAAAATCGGACAATGGCAGGGCTCAGGCCCGCTTGGAGGATGGATCAGGACTATAATGGTCAATACGGCGCTCACTCACCTGAGAAACCGCAGTAAATGGAAAAATAGCACTGATCTGGATGCCGCCGAAGACCTCGATGCGCAAGAAGTAGATGCCATCAGCCAGATGCAAGCAGAAGAACTGCTCAAGCTGATAGCAAAAATGCCCACAGGGTATCGAACTGTTTTTAATCTTTTCGCAATTGAGGGCTATGCCCACAAGGAAATTGCCGAAATGATGCAGATTTCCGAAAACACTTCAAAAACACAATTTTTGAAGGCAAAACATTGGTTAAAGAAAAATATTTCAGTAGACGCAGAACACATTGAAGCCGACTGACGAAAATATCAGGGAAATTTTTTCCCAAAAACTTTCAGGACTTGAAAGCCCTGTTTCTCCCCATTTATGGAATGGGATAGAATCTCAATTACCGCAGCCGATGGCCGCCGGTACTGCTGCCGGTGCTAAAACTTTACTAGGCAAGCTACTCTGGACGGCGGCTATTGCTGTGGTTACCGCCGGTACTATAATATATTACGCTTCTCAGGAGGATAAAAAAGAAATTTTACCCTCAGAGAATAAAGAGGTCTCCACACTACAAAACTCCGCAGTAAGCTCCAACACACCCGAAAGCGAAACAAATACTCCAACAATAGCTCCCGCGGAAGCCGCGGTTGTTCAACAAGAAATTCCTCGAAGGTCGAATACTACGGTAGTTCAAATTGTTGATATTGATACTGATCCATTTCCAGAAGGCGAGTCAGACTATGATCTTTCTGAAGTTCCACCATCTTCTGCGTCTGACAATAGGAACGATTCCTTCGAATCCCCACAGGCCACTTCAGGTTCAGAAAATAACAATGAAACTAATGCTGGTACTACAGCATCAGATTCAGAAAAGGTAACCTCCGAGTTCAGCTCGATAAAGGTTCCTAATGTAGAAAGAAGGTTCTTCTTCATTCCCGTTTGCAATAAATGTGGTAAGAAAATCTGGAATATGGGTGATGGCTCTGAAGAAATCGAATCCGATAGTCCTGCCCATACTTACAACGAAGAAGGAGAATATACCGTTGAATTAAGAATACTGGATAATCAAGGCAAGACCGTTGCTTCTTCAACCAATAAAATTCAGGTCTACAAACCAGGTGAAATTGTTCTTCCCAATATTTTCACTCCAAATGGCACAGGCGGCAATGATTATTTTGACTATAAAGCCAAGTCTTCCAATGTACAGTTTGAATTAATTCAAATTTGGGATTCAAACAGTCAACTTGTTTTTGAAAACAATGGTTCACAGTTGTGGGATGGTACAAATAAATCTGGAAATCCTTGTCCTGATGGTCTTTACAGAGTCCACGTTGTTGGCTCGGACAAGTATGGTCAGAAATTAGAGAAGAATGCCACCCTGACCATTCGTCGTTAAGTTTTAATTGTAGTCGTTATATTTGTCTCCCATCAGTGCCACAGCTCGGCCTGTTGGAACCTTAACATCCATACCTATATCAACGATGAGAAAGACATTTCTTCTTTGTATTGCCTTTAGTTTATCCCTTATTCAGAGCTTTGCACAGGGAAGATCCACCAATGATCATCAATGGCACTATTCGCCTCAACTTACAGAAGATCAATTGTACCAGTACGAACGGCTGCTCTACATGAGCCGTGATGACTGGGATCAATTTCGCACTGATAGCAGATATGACGATGAAAGAGTTCGTGACATCTACCGAAAGAATAAAGGTAAAATTCCACACAGTCAAAATGCTTTGGCCAAGACCCGGCCTCCGGGAGATTGCGATTGTTGGATAGAGCCTGACAATTCTTATACTGCTACTGACCCTAATAACTGGCCTGATTGCGGTGGTGGCGGGCCTGGAGTTGACTGCTGGGTTGGGCCGATTAATCTTCCCTTCGACTTTTGTTTTTATGGTCAGAATTTCAATGAAGTATATTTTACTTCAAAAGGTACTATTGTATTTGGCAGTAGCGGATATATTGATTGGACACCTTCAGAGTTTCCTGTTGCGGTGGGTAATGAGCCTGAGTACGATCACATATGTGCATTCTGGGCTGATTTCGATTGGAGGCAAACCGGCGAACTTCGCTACAAAGTAACTGACGATGCTCTTTATGTCAATTATATAGAAGCCGGATATTGGGCCAATCACGACGACAAGACCAACACATTTCAAGTTATACTTACTGCCAATGACGCCAACTTACTGCCCAATGGCAACAACGTGCAATTCTGCTATCAAAACATGGATTGGGCACACGGTGATGTAGGCGGCAATGCAGGATTTGAAGGACCTACTCCGGCAACAGTTGGTGCTGACCGGGTAGCCGGAACTTCACATATCCAGTTTGGCCGATTCAATAAAAACAACTCAGTTTACAATGGACCCTATGGACAAAACACCAATCAGCAGGATGGCGTAAACTGGCTCGACAATCAGACTTTTGGTTTCAATACATGTGAATCGAATTCTAATGTACCACCCATTGCAACCGGATCTGTACCCTGTGATACAATCGTACTTTGTCTGGGTAATGAATATGATATTGCAATGCAATTCCTAAGCCCGGAAACCGGACAAATTACGAGTATTACCACTACAATAGATGGATCAGGGTATTCAGGAACAAGCATAGCTGGAAACACGGCAAGTATGTCCGGAACATTTACGGCTTCAACCACAAATATTGGTGTGAACACGCTCACTATAACCGCCACAGACAACGGCAGCCCGGCTGGCGTTACGGTAATCAATTACGTTTTTAATGTGCTCAATATTGAGGCACCTGATATTGCCATCACAGGAATACTAGACATTTGTGCAGGTGGGGAAACAGAACTTACAGCAACACCAGGCTTCAATGCTTACGCCTGGAGCACCGGCTGCGATAATCAATCGTGCACAATAGACGATAATGGAACCGTAACAGTGATTGGATATGCAAATGGCTGCGCATCCACTGCTACGGCAATAGTAAATGAGACGGCCTATTTCATCCCCGATTTGGTTGGCGGCAATGACCCCATTGTGATGTGCCCGGGACAAGACAGTGTAGTATGTGTAATTGAACAAGACGATTATGTCAGTTACGAATGGTTCATTTATCCCGGATATGAAGGGGAATTTGTTCCCAACACACCGCTGGATGAAAGTTGCGCTCAGGTAACTGGCAACGTAAACGGAAACTATGGTGTGATCGTAACCGACTCAAGTGGTTGTCAGGGCCAGAATATTAAACTGGTCCAGATCATTCAATCGTTTATCGATCCAATCAATGATCAAAACAGTGGCGCGTATTGTGATGGTTTAGAATCTGTCGAATTCACCGGTGGATTTTCCAATCCGGCGCAAAGTACAATTACCATTTATACTATTTCTTCCTGGCCAACCGGCTGGCAGGGCTCTTATTTAAATGTTCAGGTTTTCCCTGCAGGTGGTGGCGATCCGGTGGAATATATCATGACCACAAGCACACCCGTGACACTTCACAGCGAAGCAGTAATCAGCGTAGGCGACAGTATTGTCATCACCTATGTTTCCAGCGGAATCGGTGATGAAAATAACACCATCTACATTCTGAACTGTGGAAACGACATTGACACCATCATTCAACCACCATTGAACGCTGGTGTATTGTGGACAGGGTTATCAGATTGTACTTCTTCTCCACTTTACGGAAACTGGACAGTAACACCGGGAAACGGCTGGACCCTGACAAACACCGAAGAATTCAACACCGTCTTCACACCCACACAATATGGATTGTACCACATGTGCTTTGAAGACCCGGCCTGTCCTGATTTAACGCATTGTTACGATCTCGAATTTACCGAACCTCCCACACTATCAATCATGCCCGAAGATACCCTTGTAACATTGTGCGACAATGATACCTGGCCGTTTTATATAGAATACACTGATCTGGCTGGAAGCGCAGACATAAGCTGGACAGGAACAGGTATTGTTCTGGCTCCCGATGAAATCTCTGGCACCGCAGGCCCTTACACCGGTTACACCAGTTATTACATTACATGTACAATTTCGAATGGTTGTGGAACAGCAAGTGATAGTTTGAGGGTCGACCATGAACCGGATGTCCCGGACCCTGTCCTCGTTGATCAATTCTTGTGTAATAATGGTTCAGTGATTCTGGATCCGATTCCTTCGAATCTTGACAATGTGAATCTCGAATATGACTGGACGCCGAATGATGAGACAACTCCTACGTTGAACGTAACTTCTACAGGAACATATTCTGTTACTGTGCACAATGCATGCGATGAATCTACCACAGCCACTGCCGATATTACCTTGGTTCCGGCCGCTGTAGTGATTTCGCAACCTCCTCCCAATCTCAATGAATGTGATGAAAACAATGTTGATCTCACTGTACAGATTCAACAACCCGGACAATACACGATTGCCTGGGATAATGGACAAACCGGAAATCAAATTAACGTTACCTCAGACGGTGTATACTGCTTTACCATTACCGACAATCAAGGTTGTAATACCACAGTAACCGATTGCGCAGAGGTTAACTTTCTTAACGCACCTACCAGTGGGACAGGATCTTCAGATATCTTAATTCTTTGTCCTAACGAATGCGAAAGCCTGAGCCTGAATGCACAAGGTGAAGACATTGATTATGCATGGACTTCCTCTTGCAGTTATCCTTTTGGAGCAGGACAAAACACCATGTCATTTTGCTCAGCAAGTGTTCCTTCTGCCTGTTTGGGTTCGCCTATACAAATTACCGGAACAGCCAGCAATGCCTGCGGATCATCGAGCGCTACATGGTATATTCAAGCCAATGCGTGCCAACTCACTATACCCAATATCATTACGGCCAACGGCGATAGCCTCAACAATATCTTCTACGTGTTGGGTCTGGAGAATTACACTGATGTAAAACTTTATGTCTTCAACAGATGGGGTAATTCTATTTTTGAAAGCATGAATTACAAAAATGATTGGTCTCCGGCAGATCTTGATACAGGAGTTTACTTTTATGTAATCGAATTGCCTTTCGGAGTGCAAACTGCTTATGAGGGTACTTTCACCGTGGTGAAATAGCATAAAAGTTATTTTTCAATATGGAAAGACCGTCTTTGCTGGCGGTCTTTTTTTTCGCGCTTTATAGTCACTGCATCAAAAAAACTTTGCACAGCCCTGGCTTTGTTAATCATTTTGCCAAAGTACTGATGAAAGTATCGGATCAACTGCAAAAGTTGGGGAGTGCCTGACTTTGATTTGAAAAATTGAATAAGCAGGCTTTAAGGTTATTAACCCCGGCCTGTCCCTTTGGGAGTGCAACCCGATGGCTCAGATCCAAATTCGCGGCCCACAACTCCAAAGGAGTTGAATTTTGAACTGGTAAATAGACAGTTGAATTACAGAAACAAAAGTCTGACATCTACAGTTCTGTTTCATCAATTTTCCTCAAAAAATGAATGAAATCAGGTCCTATAGACTAAATCTCTTTAAGATTCAAAATCTCCTGTCTATTTAGGTTTGATACCGATTTGGTATCTGTTTTAGTACAATCTGCGCTGCGCTTGATTCTACTAAACAGCTACTCTCTCGGTATTTACCACTGTATCGTTTCATCTGCCGCATGGACTAAATTGAATTGAACATTGGTATGAATTGTCGAACATTAATGTAATTCGATTTGAAAGAATCAAGATGGGTCAATAATAGGCCTCAGAATATAACATTCAACTCCGCTGGAGTTGTTGGGTCTTCTTTTATTATCGGACCACCGGGTTCCACCCGGGGCTAATAACATATAAGTCCTCCGGACATAATCAATCCAGTCAATTTGCTTCATCACTCCCCAACTTTTGCGGTTGATCCAAAGTATCTTCTATTGAAACCACAACCGAATAATGATGAGAAAAAATGAATCTGCTTCAAAAGATATATGAATTAGTTTAGCCGCTTATATGAGTAAAGTCAAAACAGCATTTTTTTGCCAGAACTGTGGTATGCAATCTCCAAAATGGGTTGGAAAATGTGCATCTTGCGGAGAGTGGAATACCTACGTGGAAGAAGTAGTACAGAAAAACGAAAGCAAAGGGCTGGCAATAAAAAGCAGCCAGAAAGTGAGCAGACCACAATTTATTCGCGATCTTGAAACAACCAATTCTGCGAGAATTCCGGTTGTGGACAATGAATTGAACAGGGTTTTGGGCAATGGAATGGTGCCGGGAAGTCTTATTCTTTTTGGTGGCGAACCGGGCATCGGAAAAAGTACACTGATGTTGCAATTGGCATTGCAACAGGTGAACATGAAAATTCTTTATGTAAGCGGAGAGGAAAGTGAAGAGCAGATCAAAATGAGGGTAGAGAGATTAAACCTCGACAATCCTCTTTGTAAGGTTTTAATGGAAACTTCGCTGGAAAACATTCTTCACCATCTGAACGAAGAACAACCTGACTTGCTCATTATAGACAGCATACAGACATTATCCACTCAAACTATTGAAAGCACTCCGGGAAGCATTTCGCAGGTGCGTGAATGTGCTTCGCAATTGATGAAGTTTGCGAAAGAAACACAGACCATTGTTTTTCTCGTTGGTCATATCACCAAAGAGGGTACCCTTGCCGGACCAAAAGTTTTGGAACACATGGTGGATACGGTGCTTCAATTCGAAGGTGATCGTCACCACATTTACAGGTTGCTTCGCACCACCAAAAACAGATTTGGAAGTACCAACGAACTTGGTATTTATGAAATGCAGGGCACTGGCCTGAGAGAAGTGGCCAATCCTTCGGAGATACTCATTCAATCGCACGCCGATAATTTAAGTGGCTCTGCAATTGCTGCCTGTATGGAAGGAATGCGCCCCATGCTGCTGGAAATACAATCTCTTGTGAGCACGGCAGTATATGGCACTCCGCAAAGAAGTACCACAGGCTTCGACATCAGAAGACTAAATATGTTATTGGCAGTGCTCGAAAAAAGATGCGGATTCAGACTTGGAATGAAAGATGTTTTTCTCAACATAGCCGGTGGAATGCGGCTTGAAGATCCGGCAATGGATCTTGCGGTGATTACGGCTATTCTTTCAAGCAATGAGGATATTGCGCTTCCCCGTTTGATTTGTTTTGCTGGAGAAGTAGGTCTTAGTGGCGAAATAAGGCCTGTCACCAGAATTGATCAACGCGTGAATGAAGCCGCAAAACTAGGCTTCGAAGAAATTTATGTATCACAATTCAACAAAGGCCTGAAGGAACTTTCTAAAGGAATAAAAGTAACACCTGTAGGTAAAGTCGAAGAATTATTTCAGAAAGTTTTCGGTTAACCGAATTTGGAATAACGTGTTATTGGTCTTCTATTATTCCTTGCCGGAGACTACAATTACAAATTCACCTCTTGGCTCATTGGCCACAAAATGTGCCCTTACTTCTGCAAGAGTTCCTCTTCTTGTTTCTTCGAATTTTTTGCTGATTTCGCGACTCACGGAGCACACTCTTTCTTCACCGCAAAACTGAATAAGTTGGTCCAGTGTTTTGATTAATCTGTGCGGGCTTTCATAAAGCACTGTGGTCTGTTCGTGCTCTGCAATCCTTTTCACGCGGGTTTCTCTTCCTTTTTTGTGCGGCAAAAATCCTTCGTAAATAAATGAGTCGCATGGAAGACCGCTTACCACCAGTGCCGGTACAAATGCAGTTGCACCGGGCAGGCACTCCACTTCTATATCGTTCTTAAGGCATTCTCTTACCAATAAAAAGCCCGGGTCGCTAATGCCCGGAGTTCCGGCATCTGTTATAAGAGCTACCGATTCTGACGACTCAATTCTGCGCACCATGGATTGTAAAATCTTGTGCTCGTTGTTTTGGTGGTAGCTTACCAGTTGATTGTCTATAGAAAAATGCTGCAAAAGTTTTCTCGACTCGCGTGTATCCTCCGCAAGAATAAAACTGCATTCCTTTAAAATCCGAATTGCACGAAAAGTAATATCTTCCAGATTGCCTACTGGTGTGGGTACTAAGACAAGTCTGGCCATTCAGGATTCTTTTGAATCAGGTTTGATCTGAATTATAGGGTTGAGATTTTCGACTTTGAAAACCCCGGTTATGCGTGCCTTCTTTCGATTAAATCTATAAAGTCGCTCGCTACTGCCGAACCATCTGTCCAGGAATAAGTGCTCTTGAGCGAATCCAAATGTTTCAGCGCATCTTCACGCGAGGAAGTATTGAGTTTTTCTATTGCCTTTTCATACTCCTGATTGTCTCCTTTGAAAAGCTCTTTGGAAAATTGAAAACGCTGATTGAGGGTTATTGCTTTTTTGAGATCACTGATGGGCAAATGCTCGAGCTTCTCCGCCAGACTTGTAGGAGCTGATGCAGAACGTGTAAGTTTTTCGTGCAAACTCTCCGGTGCCTTGAAAGTATTGGTAATGGGTGAAGTGGCCATTGGGCGCACTTCTGAAGGAACTATCCGCTCAGCAACCTGATTATCCATCTCTGCTTTCTTGTCAACCACCACTGGTTTTTCTTCTGCAACCACGCTCTCTGATTTGCTCACTTCTTCAATGGCATCAATAAGCGAAACCTGATTGGGTGTGACAACTTCAATACGGGGCTCTTCTATTTTAAATGAAAAAGACTGGACAACAGGTTTTTCTTCTTCTGCCAATTTAGTCTCAACGGCCTTGGGTTTTACTTCTTCATCATAAGCTTTGAAGCGCAGCACTACCAGGCGCTCGTAGAGATCCCGGCTATTGTCTGTGAGATTCTCTAGTTCTTCCCGTGACAGAAGTCCGAGTTGCAACTGCTCTAACTTATAGTTAAGCTCTGAGGCAATTTCCTTTAATCGTTTGAACTGAACTGGCTCGTACATGGCTTTTTGTATATTTATGATAACAAATTTAGTGACTTAGCTATTGTATCTCTGGCGATATTCAAGCAAGTTTTTCACGGTCCTTTTTTGGCAAACTGGCAAAAACCAGGTCATAACTGTGGTCAATGAGTTCTTTCTTGAGTTTCATCGGAATATTCTGATCCATGGTCACTGTATTCCAGTGTTTTTTATTCATGTGGTATCCAGGGATAATGCCTGGATACATTTCCCTTAATTCAATGGCCCTTTCCGGATCGCACTTGAGGTTTACCGACCGGAAATTCTCCACGTCAGTCAGAGCAAATATCTTCCCTCCAACTTTGAAAGCAAGTGTTTCGCTGTCAAAAGGAAATTCTTCTGTTACTCCTTTTTTCGAAATACAATACTCCCGAAAAGTCTCTATGTTCATATATCAATATTTCTAAAAATACATTCTTTTGAAACTCAATTAATCGTAAGCAGAACAAGGTACATGATATCTTTCAGGCTCAGCACAGGCGCGCATTCCAATAATAATTTCGTGCGATGCGGTAGCCTCATATTTGATCTTAGTCAAAGTGAGGTCGTAAGAGTATGCAATGGTCATGTATTTTATTACATTGAGCTTGATTATTCCTGCCAATCCACTTCCTGAGCGGGCTCCAATACCAAACGAAGCTTTTTTCTTGTACTCAAGAATGGCCTGTACATCCATGGAGATTTTGCTTCTTCCGACATAGTTGAAAAGGACGGCTGGTTTGAATACAAGATCATCACTCATTTTTAGCGCGGTGCCGTAGGTAAGTGTGGCATGGCGTTTCAACCGGGTATCTCCGAGATCCTTCACCTTCGGGCCACCAATATTCCGCCATGAAATACCATAAAACCGGTCGCTTCTGTACAACCATAAACCTCCGCTAAACTGAGGAAAAACAAAATCATTCAACGAATTGGTAATAACCGGATCTATGTTCTGATTTTCTAAGGTCATTTCCGGAAAACTCACCCGGTATTGGGTAAAACCAACGCCCAGTCCAAAAGACAATTGATACTTTCTGGCCATTCGCATATGCCTTGCGTACATCAATTGACACTGGGTATAGCTAAATGGCCCGGCTTTGTCATTTTCCATTGAAATTCCAATGCCGTTAAAATTAAATCCCTTCTGACGAAACTTCCCATGGGCACTGGCAAAACTGGTTGCCGGCGCATCTTTGATTCCGGTCCATTGCCGGCGGTATCCAACGCGCAATTCCAGACAGGGAGTAGTTCCTACTACGGCCGGATTATAATTGAGATAATTATATGTGAAATACGTATAATGGGTAAGTTGCTGTGCCCTGCAATTTGCTGCAACAAAAATAAAACACAGGTATGTGAGGAGTTTCTTCAATTACAATTAGTGGACTATGGATACAATGCCCACCAAAGGAGGGGTGGTTACTTCTAATGAGTTGAGTTCAATCACATAATAATATGCCGCAGTCGGGAGATACTTGCCTTTATTGGTGCCGTCCCATGGGCGCGCATACCCGATGGATTTAAAAATTTGCTGACCCCATCTGTCATACACATTCACCAATGCATTGGGAAAGCGCTCTATTTCTTTGATGGCCCATGTATCATTGATTCCATCGCTATTGGGTGTAAACGTATTGAACACAAATATGGGCGGGCCTACGGTAACGGTAACCAAATCGGTGACGTCACAACCGGCAACTGTTCCGGAAACGGTGAAGGTGATGGTCTCTTCAGGCAAAGCCACCGGATTGTTAGAAGTAGCGTCATCCAGAAATTGTCCATCGGACCATTGAACGGCCGATCCGGTATCCTGACCTGAAACACTCAGGTTGGAGGCTTCGCCCAGGGTAATGATAAAGGGAGATGCGCCTCCTATAATGTCCACTCCATCACCATTAAGATCTACGGTATACTCACATGGGCCGAAGCCCGGCGCATGATCTGAGGCCACAACCAAAAGGTAGTCAGTATCCGGATTGACATTGGTTTGAAATGTAAAGTCGATGGTGTCGCTGTCACATCCCATAAGGCTGTAATCACTTGGGTCGCAAGGATCTCCATTTGGAGCTAGCTCGATAACTGCCACGTGGATGCTGTCGTTGCCCAGTGAGGTGTCGCAGTCAACAAAGCCAATACTAATCTGTACATTCTGGCCCGCAGTGCTATTGGTATGAAAAGAATAAAAATAACTATTGGCGGCATTGAAGCACCCCATGTTGACAGGGTTGGGCGCCAGACTGTCCTGCGGTGGGGTTTCTTCGGCGCACAATTGATTGGTCAGTGCCTGCGAACAATCCTGTGCATGAGACCAGATGCCCGAAACCACGCACAAAAGCACAATAATTATCCTGGTGAAAATCCTCAACTTTATCAATTGGTAAATGGATGCCAAGTTCAAGCCGGAAAAGCCTCCAGGACAAAAGCCTGAACATGATTTTAAACAAAACAATGTGAAGTTCATCTGTGTAGAAAAAACGCTGTTACAACCCCAAATGTTGCTCAGACAAACTCGAGCAATACAGTATTTTTTTCCACTGCCGTTCCTTTCACTGCATTAATTCTTTTTACAATGCCTGAAACCGGGCTCTTGAGGATGTTTTCCATTTTCATTGCCTCCAGAATTAAAAGGGGGGAATCCTTTTCCACCTCAGATCCTTCTAAAACAAGAATGTCCAGCACCAAGCCGGGCATCGGAGCCTTAATTTCTCTGACTTTCGCAGTGGCATTTCCCTCCATACCCAATGACTTAAGCAAATCATCAAAACGA
Organism: Flavobacteriales bacterium; assembly: GCA_031378885.1. Lineage (GTDB taxonomy): Bacteria > Bacteroidota > Bacteroidia > Flavobacteriales_D > Sanyastnellaceae > JANNEQ01. Next base: position 19,982 of record JANNEQ010000168.1, on the reverse strand, counting down.
TCTTTGAAAGCAATCTGGTACACATGGCCATTGACCTTTATTGATGCCGTTTTGGTTTGGCGATCGGCATCGATCAGCTCGACAGAATATGATTTGTTTTTTAATAAAATGTGGTACTTATTCTCATCCTCATTGATCATGTCAATGATAAGATTCTCACCATTAATAATGCCTTCCGGAGATTTCCCATCCCACTCGACATCGTATGTTTTCTTCCCGTTTACTGTTGCGTGATACATGGTTGTTGTAAAAATCAGTGCGAAGCTAGGTATTTTTGAGCCGTGGCTGGCATTTATCTACATATTCCATTCTGCAGGCAAGCCTGTCATTATTGTGATTTTCACTTCTCTACTTCATTGAAAATCAAGGATGAACTTGTGGCTGCACTTCACCGGGAAATTGAAATACGCAAAGATTATCTGGAAGGTCTGGCCATTCAGACCATTTACTTTGGGGGTGGAACACCTTCCCTGCTCTCTTCTGACGAAATAAAGTCTTTGCTGGATAAAATTTATTCAAGCTTTAATGTGGTGTCGCATCCTGAGGTGACGCTTGAAGCCAATCCGGATGACCTGGACCGAAAAAAAATAAATGACCTGCGTTCGACTTCCATTAACAGACTCAGTATTGGCATTCAGAGTTTTCGCAATGAGGATTTGAAAATGATGAACAGAGCACACGAAGCACAACAAGCTGATTACGCCGTAAAACTGGCTCAGGATTCGGGCTTTGAAAACATCACCATTGATCTCATTTACTCGATACCCGGACTTTCTGATTCTGACTGGAAAATAAATGTGGCAAAGGCCATTGATCTTCATGTACAACATATCAGTGCTTACAGCCTGACCTTTGAACCAAAAACTTTTTTCGGACATCTCGAAAAAACAAAAAAACTACTTCCGGTAGAACAGGAAGTGACTTCAGGTCATTTTCAGATTCTCACCGAATCATTGGCTCTTGCTGGATTCGAACATTACGAAGTGTCGAACTTTTGTCGGCCAGGTATGGAATCGAAGCACAATACTTCTTATTGGCAAGGCGCCTGGTATCTTGGGCTCGGGCCTTCAGCTCATTCCTTTAATGGAAAAAGCAGGCAATGGAATGTGGCAAACAATCCGCTTTATGTGCAGGCATTGACCGAAGGAAAATTGAATTTTCAATCGGAAGAAATTGACGAAAGGACAAGGCTCAACGAATACCTGATGACAGGACTGCGAACCAAATGGGGAATTGATACCTCGCGAATTCAACAAGAATTTGGATTTGATTTTTTAAAAGTCTATGAAGAGGAAATTGGCGATTATACGCAAAGGGGATGGTTGCGATTAGAATCAGATCAAATCGTTCTTACTTCTGAAGGTTTTTTGCTTGCGGATAAAATTGCCTCTGATTTTTTTATTTTAGAAAAAGAATATTAAGAAAATAAATATGCTGGCTACCATTGAACAAAAGGGGGAAAAGTATCAGGCCAATCTCGATGAACCGATTGATATATCAATTGCCATTTCCCCTGATGGGCCAAGGGCCTGGTATGTAGAGCCTGCCAGAATTTCTCCTGTGATCAATCAGTTTTTCAGAGGATCGGTAAAAATTGGTGGCTCGGTTAACTTCAACAATATTTCATTCAATCCGCATGGACATGGTACCCATACAGAAAATGTGGGACATATCTCAAAAGAGAATTATTACATCTCAGAATCAATCGACCGGTATTTCTTTATCGCTGAACTCATCACTGTAATTCCAGAAACGCATAGCCATGATGAAGAATGGTCAAAGAGGGGCGATCAGATCATCACCTTACAATCCATTCAACATGCTTTAAATAATAAAAATTGCGAAGCACTGGTTGTGCGCACTCAACCCAATTTAACAAATAAAAAAACCAGAAATTATTCAGATAGCAACTTTCCTTATTTCGAGAAAGGCGCCTTAAAGTGGATGCGCGAAAATGGAATCCTGCATTTGCTCACTGATCTTCCTTCAGTAGACCGCGAATCGGACGGTGGTATTCTACAGGCGCATCATGAGTTTTGGAATTATCCATTGGCACCGCGCTTAAATGCAACAATTACAGAATTTATTTATGTGGAGGAAGAGGTAATGGATGGAGAATATTTGTTGAATCTTCAGGTGGCGTCTTTTAGAAATGACGCTGCGCCTTCGCGGCCGGTGTTGTATAAAATAATTTAACCCGCGCTGTTAAAAAAATAAAGGGAAGTATAAAAGTGTCTTCCCTTTATTATATTGGTTTTACTATTGATTACAATTTGGATAATTGGGCGACGTTGGCGTTGTGCTTTGCAAGACTTGCCATGCGGAAGATCCACAGGTATTGTTCGATTTTACCCTCACATGCAAAGTGGTTCCCGGGGCCCATCCCGTTACAGTATGGGGCTGTGCAAATGTGGTAACGGTGCCGTAACTTGTACCTGTGCCTAGCCCGTATTGATATGAATAGTTTGTGGCGTTGGGTATCGGTGTCCATTCGGCCCATGAATAACAATTGTGACCTACCCATGCTCCCCAATTCATGACACCTGGAGCAGGTGGTGCTCCAATCCAAACAACAATAGATCCTGAACAGTTTATATTAGGATTGCTAACAGTAATTGTTGCTGAACCATTAAAAGTAGGCGGCGCAGTAACAACTATTGAGGTCGCAGTTGTCGATATTGCCGAAGCTGCAGCGCCATTAATTTTCCAACCACTACCAGAACTAATTATGGAATAAGTAAATGCACCTGTAACGGCAATATCAGTTGAAACTGAATAAGTGCCGTTTGAGTTATTGCATAAAGTCGCAGGGCCAGAAAGATTTGCTTTCGGTCTTCTTACGGTGAAACTTACGTCCGGATTACCAGGGTCGGTGGGGGTATTATAAGCTTTAATTTCGATGTTAACGTTGAAGACATTTGTGCAAGTTGCCGTAGAAGGAAGATTGACAATGAAGTCGATATCTGTCTGAAGGTCTGACCCCACAAAAACAGCCTCACCTCCAACAAAATTGAAAGCATTGCCATTATAAACAAGTTGAATATTAGCGTCAGGCAGGCTTCCTGTTTTAACAGCAGTAAGACCAACACTTGAGTTAAAACATGAACCTACATTAAGATCTCCATCTAAGGATGCAGTTGCACCACCGGGTTCATCCAGAACGACAGATTGCCCGATACTAAATGTCCAGCATTGAGCACTTGAAAACAAGGCCCACGAAATTACAAAAAGGGATAAGGTTAACTTTTTCATGTGATTTATTTAGATAATTAAAAATATACTAATAAACACTTGAATCCTCAAAAGCTAACTTGAATAACAAAGTACTCCTTTACAATAAAAAAGATCCTTAGGAAGGTTCGTTCATTTCAATAAATGATGAAAACTTACTGGAGAGTTGTTTTCAAGTGTGGCTATCACTCATCAAGTACTAAACAAATGTAAAAAGTTCAACCCAAAGTAAACACAACAAATAAAAAAATCGACAAAACTTGAATAGATCCCGACTAAACAATCAACCCTATAGACGAAAACTCAATCGCGCAGTCCGTTAGCTCTCATATCCGCAATCAGCCTTTGATTAAACAAGGATACTCCGGCCTGATTAAGATGATTTGCATCAGCAAAGTGCTTAAAATTATCCAGATCGTGATTGGAATTGTAATCCAGGTATTGGGCTTTGTGCTGACTAATGACCGAAGATATTTTATTTCTGAATTGCTCATGAAAAACATCATAGCCATCAACCTTAGGCTGAGGATGTGACACCAGCACATACCTGATTTTATTGTTGTCGAAATAATCTAATAACCTATCGAGGTATTGGATAAATTTTTCGTTGAACTTCTTGTCGCCACTCATGGCCGGTGGTAAAACCGTCATCGTATCGGGTTTCGGGCAATAACCGTCGCGCAAATATCCTGGCTCGTCCGGAACTTCCGGGGCTATATTTTTACTGAAAAGTCTGCACATGTATGAGTTAAATGACCTGATGTCGGGCTGCCTGCTTACCAATTGCCAGGCCGAATGATCGTCAGGCAAGTTTTCGATTAATCTGGTAAAGGAACCCATGCCATCGTCTGTAAAAGTCTGATCGAATAAATCGACAATGATGAGTGGATCATTCTTTGGTTTAAATACATTATTGGCCAGGACATAAGTAGCGAGTGTGTTCTGGAAACCACTGCCGGCGGCATAAAGTGAAGCGCCCGCATTTTCAAATTCGCGTGGATCGTAACCGCGGTAAGCATGTGATGATCCAAGCACAACGATGTCGTAGTTTTTCTCCGGCTGCCAGTCGCGAACAATTCTGTATTCCTGTCCGCCTTTGCGCTGGAAAAAAGGATTGAACCAACAGGCTACGCGTTTGCCGGAAATCTGAACTTTATTGATGACAAAACAAAATCCAAGGTAGAACATCGCACTGAGTGCAAGCAATAATATTCCTTTTGTAAATATCTTTTTCATCAGAACTGGAAATAGATAAATTCAACGTCGCCCCAATATCCAAATAATACAATTGCTGCAAGCAGCACAGAGAAAAGAACCAATTTCAAATTAGAATTCATCTTTACTCCTATCGCACCTTTACTTACTTTATACACTGCCGGATCAACCGCCAAAAACAAAGCTACCAAACCTGCTTTGAGCAAAATTCCGATAGGACCAAACATGGCCAGCGCGGCAGGAATGAATTCTTTAGACGGAGCCAATGTAACAATACGTGTAATGATCTGCCAGGCATTTTGCATGGACTCAGCCCTGAAAAAAATCCATCCGAAAACTACAAACTGAAAAATAACAGTGGCACCAACAATTCTCACCCACCACTTTTCAGACAAAAGGTAATTGCTGAACCATTTCACTTTTTTCAATGCATTTTCGATGACCAGGTATATGCCGTGCAATGCTCCCCAAACAATAAATGTCCAGTTGGCGCCATGCCAGAAGCCACTTATGGCGAATACCAATAAAAGATTTCTGTTGGTTTTCCACTCGCCCAATCTGTTGCCCCCAAGAGGAATGTACAAGTAATCTCTGAACCATGTAGACAATGAAATATGCCATCGGCCCCAAAATTCCCTGATAGACTTGGAGACATAGGGTGTGTTGAAATTCTCCATGAGCCTGAATCCCATCACACGGGCTGCACCAATTGCCATGTCGCTGTAGCCGGAAAAGTCGCAATAGATCTGCACAGCAAAAAGATATGACCCGAACAAAAGCCATATTCCACTTACGTCTTCGGGATGAGCGTACAGCGCATCCACCATGGTGGATACATTGTCTGCAATGACCACCTTCTTAAACAGACCCCAGATCATGAGTTGTATTCCTCTCGAAAAATCAGGATAATTGGGTTCGTTTTTTTCGTAGAACTGATGGAGAATATTCTGTGGGCGCTCTATGGGGCCCGCCACAAGCTGTGGATAGAACATCACATAGAGCGAGTAAATCCCGAAATGTCTTTCTGCCTTTTGATTTCCACGATAAACTTCTACCACATAACTCAAACTTTGAAACGTATGGAAAGAAAGACCTATAGGCAGTATTATTTTGAGTATATCCAGTGAATAGTTCCAACCAATGAGAGAAGCCAGTTCATTGAAATTTCCAATAAAAAAATTATAGTACTTAAAAACGAATAACACCAAACATGTGCTGACAATGGACATCCACAAATACCACTTTCGTTTTTTTCCGGAAGAGTCTTCTATCCACATACCTGCAAAGTAGTCGATAAGAATGGTGACCAACAGAATGAGGATGTAATACGGAATAAAAAACATGTAGAACACACAACTGGCCACCAACAAAAGGAACCATCGCCACTGGTGTGGCAACAGAAAGTACATGGCCGTAACCAAAGGAAAAAAAATTAAAAACTCCAGCGAATTAAATAACATAGTGTGTCGCGGTCTGCGCGGCTAATTTATCGCTTAATGAATGATAAATAAAAAGAAGCTCCTTTTCCTTCTCTACTCCAAAACCAAACGCTACCTCCGCATTGCTCCATCATGTTCTTTACCATGGCGAGGCCAAGCCCTGTTCCGGTTGATTTGGTAGTGAAGTTGGGCACAAAAATCCGCGCTTTACTGTCCTCAGGTATTCCCGGACCATTGTCGCACACCCTGATTATGCTGTAGTTGCGATAATTCCGCAAAGAAATATCCACCTTTCCTTTTGATCCGACCGGCATGGCCTGAATTGCGTTCGTGATCAGATTATTCAAAATTCTAACGGTGTGGTCTTTGTCAGCCGAAACCACAAAGGCTCCATTGCCAATGACCCTGGCATCCATTTTTATAAGGTCATTGTCTTTATAAAGTTCTACCGTATTGAACAACACGGATTTGAGATCAACCTCTGTTAGGTTGGGCTTTGGCATTTTAGCAAAGTTGGAAAACTCATTGGCGATATTGGTGAGTGTTTCAATTTGCTCCGTCATGCTGGTGGTAAAAACTGCGAGTTTTTTTTCAAAACCCTCGCTACCGTCTTTCCATGAGCGTTCGAGGTGTTGCACCCTGAGTTTCATGGGGGTGAGTGGATTCTTAATCTCGTGTGCGACCTGCTTGGCCATTTCGCGCCAGGCGCTTTCTCTTTCCTGTCTGGCGAGTAAATCAGCGCTCGAATCGAGCTCTGTAAGCATTCTGTTGTAGACTTTAACCAGGGCGCCAATTTCATCATCACTCTTCCAGATGATGGGTTCGTTCTGAACCCCAAGCTCTACACCCTGAAGTCGTTTGCTGATCAGTTGGAGCGATCGGGTTATATAAGTAGAGAGGAAATACGCGACCAAAGCGGCGAGCAAAAACAACACAACATAAGTCTGAAGTAATTCTCTCAGAAAAAGCCACAATGCGGACTTATCCAATTCCACTCTGGGATGCGCCACCATTGTGATGGCTATAGGACGCTTCTGATTGTCCATAAAATACCAATAAGCAAGGGTCATGTTGGCTATTGTGGGAGAAACGTCCATTACGGTTTGCGAACTCCCTGTACTGAGCTGTTTCAGGATGGAGTAATTGAGATTATTTGGCACACCAAGTGAATCAAGGTGGCTGCTGTTGGATGAAATGAGGTAATGCCCCTTCAGATCAAACATCGCAATGTACATTTCGTGCACCGACGACAATTCGCAAATCCTCTCGCCAAATATGTATGGAATAGAATCTGTCGGAATTCGTCCTTCGTTCTCATCCAACACGTACTCCAGTGAATTTCTTATATGCGTTTCATTTTCCTTGAGTACTTGTAAATGATGGCTCTCTGTTTTTTCGTAATGGTCATAAATGGTCAGACCCCCTGTAACCAGAAAGGATATCAGAATCATTGCCAACATGGACAAATAGATTCTGGTACGCAGGGTGAAGTGAAAGTTCATTACTTGAGTTACAGGCCGCAAGTTGCGCAAAAATCACTCCACGCCAACATATATGGCTTATGATTCTTTCAAAGCATGAAATGAGTAATGCCAGACGACCAAATCATGGACATTCATGATGCCAGAAAACAAAACTGCCCTCATAAGATGGCAGTCCTTAAAATATCGGCAATAAAATTTTCTTATCCTTTCAACGCTTCGGCTCCTGCCACAATCTCCAGGATTTCTCCTGTAATGGCCGCCTGACGGGCTTTGTTGTAAGTCAACTTGAGTTCTTTGACCATATCTTTTGCGTTGTCCGTTGCCTTATGCATGGAGGTCATACGGGCGCCATGCTCTGCAGCGGTAGAATCAAGAATGGCTTTGAACAACTGAATTTTGAGTGATCTTGGAATCAATTCCTCCACAATCTTTGCCTTGTCCGGTTCGTATATGTACTCACCTTTTGAGGAACTACCTGCCACTTCTGTTGGCTTCACAGGAAGGTATTGTTCATTCGTTACTACCTGAACGGCTGCATTCTTAAACCTGTTGTAAACCAGATATACTTTGTCGTACTTACCGGCAGCAAATTGCTCCATAACCTTTGTAGCGGCAGCAGAAACAGCTTCAAAGCCGGGGCTATCCAACAATGTATAAGGGGTTTCGCTAAAGCCTTCAGTGGTGTGAAGATCTGTTTTTCTGAAGTAATCAAAAGCCTTCTTTCCAATAGACAAAACTTTTACGTTGGCACCGGAATGATGCAATTTGCCGGAACTTCTGATTTCTTTAATGATGTTGTTGTTGAAACCACCACACAGACCTCTGTTGCTGGTAATGGCTACATACAATACATTTTTCACTTCGCGCTGCTGACTTAAAACACCATCCGTACTGTCGAGCGTACTGCTCACGTTACTGAGGATTTCCTGCAATTTTTCGGCATAAGGGCGCATGCGCGTCACCGCGTCCTGCGCGCGCTTTAGCTTGGCAGCAGAAACCATCTTCATTGCAGAGGTGATCTGCATGGTCGAGTTGACCGATGTAATGCGAACGCGTATTTCTTTCAGGTTGGCCATGGGCGCTATCAGTTGATCATTTCATCAGCTATTCGCAAATGAAATAACCTGTTTCAAAATCAATTGTATCTTGCTGCAAGGTCTTTAGCAACGGACTCAAGTACGTTGGTAATTTCATCGTCAATTTTACCACCACGGATGGCGTCCAAAACTCCTCTGTGGTTGCTGTCCAGAATAGCCAAGTATTCATCCTGGAAAGTTCTTATCTGATCTACTGGTACTTTAGACAGAAGTCCTTTTGTTCCGCAGTACAGAATAGCAACCTGCTTTTCTACCGACATCGGAGAATTGGAATTCTGCTTCAATATTTCTACGTTACGACGGCCTTTCTCCAATACAAATTTGGTGGCATCATCGAGGTCGGAACCGAATTTAGAAAATGCTTCCAATTCGCGGAATTGTGCCTGATCCAATTTCAATGTACCAGCTACCTTCTTCATGGATTTGATCTGTGCAGATCCACCCACACGGCTTACACTGATACCTACGTTGATCGCAGGACGAACACCGGCGTTGAAAAGGTTCAACTCAAGAAATATCTGACCGTCTGTAATAGAAATTACGTTGGTTGGGATGTAGGCAGAAACGTCACCGGCTTGCGTTTCGATGATAGGAAGTGCTGTAAGCGATCCACCACCTTTAACCATCGACCTGAGTGATTCAGGAAGGTCGTTCATCTGCTCGGCTACCGACTGTGTTTCGTTCACCTTTGCTGCACGCTCAAGCAAGCGGCTGTGAAGGTAGAATACGTCACCTGGGTAAGCTTCACGTCCGGGAGGTCTGCGAAGAAGAAGTGATACTTCGCGGTAAGCCACAGCTTGTTTTGAAAGATCGTCATAGACAATCAAAGCTGCTCTACCTGTATCGCGGAAAAATTCTCCGATTGCGCATCCGGCAAAAGGAGCGTAGAACTGAAGTGGTGCAGGATCAGAGGCTGTTGCAGCAACTACCACTGTGTATGGCATTGCTCCGTTGTCTTCTAATGTTTTTACAATAGAAGCTACGGTTGAACCTTTCTGACCGATGGCCACGTATATACAGAATACAGGTTTGCCTGCATCGTAAAATTCTTTCTGATTGATGATGGTATCAATGGCCACAGTAGTTTTACCTGTCTGACGGTCACCGATAATCAACTCACGCTGACCTCTTCCGATCGGAATCATCGCATCAATCGCTTTGATACCTGTCTGAAGTGGTTCTTTAACTGGTTGACGGTAGATTACCCCTGGTGCTTTTCTTTCGAGCGGCATATCAATGAGCTTGCCCGTAAGAGGACCTTTACCATCGATAGGTTCGCCAAGTGTATTTACCACACGGCCAAGCATTCCTTCTCCAACCTGGATGGAAGCAACACTACCCATGCGTTTCACTGTAGAACCTTCTTTGAGGTCGCCACTCGGGCCAAGCAATACGCCGCCGACATTGTCCTCTTCGAGGTTCAATGCGATACCACGTACGCCATTTTCGAACTCAATCAATTCTCCGTATTGAACGTTGTTCAACCCGTAAATACGGGCAATACCATCACCCACCTGGAGGACGGTACCTACTTCCTGTAACTCAGCTTCTGTTTTGAAGCCGGCGAGTTGCTCGCGCAGGATATTCGAAATTTCCGCAGGTTTAACTTCTGCCATTTTGTTTATAAATTCTGAATTAAACAACTTGCGCAATTGCGCAAAGCCGCAAAGTCTGTTTCAATGTTGGAATGTAGCTTTGCGTAACTACAATCTCTCCTATGCCGATCAGATTTCAGGGATATAAGGGTTCTCAGAGAAATCTCTTCTGAGTTGTCTTATTCTTCCTGAAACAGAAGCATCTATTTGTTTATCTGCTACCCGGAGAATAAATCCTCCGATAATGTCAGCATCGATTTTTTCGATCAATGCTACTTCGCCTTTTGCCAGCATTCTGGCGGCATCCAATGCTTTGTTTCTGGTAACTTCATCCAAAACACCGGCTGATATCAATTCAACCTCAGTAATATTCTTGTGGGCTTTCACCTGGTGAATAAATGACTGAGCTACTTCTTTGAGATAACCTTCGCGGCCTTTCTCTGTAAGTAATTTGATGAATCCGTGTGTGAGTGGATCGAGTTTACCTTGAAAAATAGCTTCGATGATCTTCACCTTTTTGTCCGTTTTCACCACAGGACTATTGAGCAGCACTTCAAATTCACGATTGTCATTGATTACCTGAAATACTAGCTGCATATCCGCATAAGCTGCATCCATACAGTTTCTCTCGAAACTGAGATTCAGCAGTGATTTTGCGTAGCGTGATGATATTCGGATTCCGGTCATAAGATTAGTTGGCGCGGATTTCTGAAATGAGTTTACTGTTCAGTGCTTGTTGCTTTTCGCTGTCAGACAGGCGATCTCTCACCAGCTTTTCGGCAATATCGATAGACAGCGTACCCACATAGTTCTTGAGTTCGGTCATCGCAGCCTTTTTCTGGTTGTCGATTTCTAATTTGGCAGCAGTCAACATGCGCTCAGACTGATCTTTAGCCTTTTGCTCGATGTCGGTGCGCATTTTCTCGCCCACAGCTTTCGCTTCTTTGAGAATTCGATCGCGCTCATCGCGGGCTTCGCGAAGCAATGCTTCGTTGCCGGCTTTGAGGTTGGCCATCTCATTGCGCGCCTTCTGGGCTTCGTTCAATGCGCTTTCGATGCTGTGCTCGCGTTCCTGAAGCGACTTCACGATGGGTCCCCATGCATATTTCTTCAAAAGAAATAATACAAGGAGGAAAGAGACTGTCGCCCAAGCCACGGTACCTATCGATACACTGAGCATTCCTGATGCTGAAAGTAAAACCATTTTAATCGGTTTTCCGGGTTAAAAAATCTGAATAATTGATTAGGCAATAACCACCAGCAAGCAAACGATTACAGCGAAAAGTGCAACACCTTCTACAAGGGCCGCTGCTACAATCATGTTTGCACGGAGGTCACCGGTAGCTTCCGGTTGACGAGCCATTGCTTCGAGTGCAGAGCCACCAATACGGCCCACACCAATTCCGGCTCCGATTGCAGCACAACCTGCGCCGATTCCTGCCAAACCTTTTGCTGTTGCTACTTCGCCTGCAGCCTGAAGGAAAGTCATAAGTAATTCCATTTTTACTTGGTTTTATTTTGATTAAAAAAAATATACTAATGTTTCATGTCGTCGTCATGATGAGCGTGCTCCTGTGTAGCATCGCCAAAGTAGATGGCTGTAAGCAATGTAAATACATAGGCCTGCAGAAATGCTACGAGCAATTCTATAAAGAACATAAACACCATGAACAATACAGCACCCACACCTACTCCATAACCGGCCGCAGCGCTTGTCTGACCAAACATCAGAATAAGTCCTACGAATGCGAGTATGATAATGTGACCTGCCGCAATATTTGCGGTGAGACGTATCATCAAGACTGCTGGTTTTAAGAAGATGCTAAAAATTTCGATCGGTACGAGGATAAGTTTAATTCCCAAAGGAATTCCGGGAGGCCAGAAGATGTGACCCCAGTAATGGGCATTTCCGCTGAATGTAGTAATTAAGAAAACAATGATTGCGAGAACGATTGTAATACTCAAAGTTCCTGTAATATTAAATCCACCGATGAATGGAATCAATCCAAGTAGATTACACATCCAGATAAAGAAAAACACTGTGAGCAGGAAAGGAACATATTTGTCGGCTTTCTTCTTGCCTATTGATGGAACAGCTACATCGTTGCGGATAAACATTACAAAAGGCTCGAGCAAATTCGTTGCGCCTTTGGGAGCCATGCCTTTTCTTTTTACATACGATTTGGCCATGCCTTTGAAAAGGAAGAACATGATCGTAAGTACGAGCAGCATACCAAATACAGATTTGGTAATAGAAAAGTCGATGGGCTTAACTTGCTCAGGATGATGCGCTGCAACGGGCGCTGCAACTTCTAGTGCCAAAGAATCGGCAACATGCGATGTATGAACATCATTGTGCATATCAGAATGATGGGCATGATCTACATTCGGGTGATCTCCGCTTGACACAATAATGGCCTCTTGATCATTCTCATAAGTAATACCCGACGAAGCTGTATAAGGAACAAACTGCAATTCGCCTTCTTGGTTGTGGCCATTCCAGAATTTATTCGACATGAACATATCGAGATGACCTTCGTGGTACACAATTACCGGAAGTGGAATGTGAATGGAACCAATGATGTGAATCTGGTGGGCATCTGCAATGTGGTGCATGATCATTTCACCTGCATTGAAGCCGCCTTCTTTCGATTCTCCACCACTGGCGGAACCAGAAAGTGATAAAAATACCAATACCACAAATAAGAAAATCGATGAAATCTTCGTAGAGCCTTTGAATGACGTTGTTTTGGTATTGATCTTCATGCAGGTTTTGCCTCTTGAAATGCGCGGCAAAAGTAGTCACGCAGTTCAAAGAAAAAAGGTATGGGTTAAAAAAATGTGAAGGAAATGCAAAAAAGCCTGATTCTACTGGACTTGCAAAGCGAAACTATTTCGGAATTGCCGTTTGTTTGAGCAATGATGAAACCAGAATAATGGTGTAAATGATATAAATTACACCTATTACCAATGCAACTTCTACTTTTTGGCCTTTGTTGAGATATGCAAAAATTCCGACACTGGCTGCTGTAACAAGGAGCTTAATTGTAACACCCCCCATGAATGCTGTAATGAATCTGGCCGGGCTCTTTTCGTTGGCCTTGGTTACACTCCAGTTGATGTACATCACTACCAGGGCAAGATAGATAGGAACACTTATCACGGCTAGAGTTAATTCAGGAGAAAAGTATCTGATATACAAATAACTTCCTGCTGCCATAATCAAGGCGAAAATGGCAATGGTGATGTTGAATTTTGAAGTGGGTTTCATAATCTGCTCAGGTCCTTTATAATTCTGTAAATAGCTATGGCAACTCCAGCCATGGACAAAACCAATGTCCAGATATGATGCTTGTTTTGTGTCTTTTCGTCGAGCTTCAGTCCAGCCCAAACGGCCAGACCGATAGTGGCTCCCATCTGGAAGGCCATTCCGCTAAACCGTAAGATTTTATTGTCAGGACCCTGTGGCCGTTGCGATTTCTGCTGCACCATCTTTTTTAAGCTCTTTTACTTTACCGCCCATATTACAAGCTCCTGTAAAAGATGCTCCTGGTTCAACCGCCAATTTATCTGTAAAAATATCGCCTTCTACTTTGGCATTGCCTTTTAATGAGAGCAATTGCTGAACTGATAAATGACCTTTTACCAGCCCTTCAATTTCAGCATTCTGACAAATCACGGTCCCATCAATTGTTCCGGCAGGACCTACCACCAATCTTCCTTTGGTGGTTAGATTTCCTTTGAAAACGCCGTCAATTCTGATATTGCTTTCGCACTTTATCTCTCCTTCAATGGACGTACCTTCTACGATCCTGTTGATGGCCATATCCGGCACTGCTTCATTTGATCTTGCCATACGTTTATTGGTATTTGCGAACATTAATTTTAGTTATTGGTAATTGGCCAGGTAAAACTGCAAATACGTGTCAAGTTCTTTGGTCTTGAACAACGCGATATAATTTGTTTTGGAAATGAGGAAAGATACGTAGCCCGCTGAATTGATATCCGACAATTTGGTTTGGTCTGAAATGAAAGTGCTCATATAATCCTTTGCTTCATCAATCTTCTTGAAAGACTTTACCAAAACCAAATGATTGTCCTTGTCGAGCAAATTGTTATTCACTTTCAGCATAGCTGACGCATAGGATGCGGTATTGAAATCCTGCATAGAACTTTTGATCTTATTCACGTCCGAATTTTTGACGGGAACGATCATGGCGAAGTAATGTTCTGCATTTAAGTCGAGCTTAAACGGGCCTTCTGTTGCGGGCGGTTCTGTGCCATCCGTTTTTGTAGAGTCTGAAGGAATTTCGGAATTACCGTCTTTGGGATCGGGAACATTAGAAGTATTGGAAGATGAAGCATTTCCGGCATTGGCCGATTTGATCAAATCCTGCGCGCGTTTGGCTTCTTCACCGGAAGGGCAGTTTTTAACTACTTCATTCAATTCCTTCAGGTAAGTTTCCTTTATTCCGTATGAGGCTTCGGAGTATCCCACGCAAACAGCGCGAAGCAACCTGTACTTGCAAAGCAATCCATTGTCCGGCTGCGTGTCGATTACTTCGGTGCAAGCTATGATGGCTTGCTGAAAAGCGCCGTTGTTGTACATCGCGTATACTTTTTCGTACGCGGCATTCTCTTCGGCCTTTTTCATTTCCTGGGCATCGAAATAAGTTGGGTTATCTACCAGACGGGCCCAATCCGAACCTGGATACTTCTCTTTGATTTCATCGCCCCAATATTGCGAAGTGCAATTGCTGCAAAATGGATTGGCGCTATATCCGGGTGACGACTCTTGATTAAGGAAGGTTCTGAATAACTGATAGTGCGCAGTTGGGTGAAATGCGCTTTCGTCCAGGCTACGAATTAATTGTTCCCATGAAGAAGTAGCATTGTCTTCATCATCAAGCTTTTCTTTGTAGATTACTCCGGCATTGTAATATCCCTCCGCCGCGCTGTCCACCAGCTTTTTCATTTGTGCAGTATTACTGCAGGGAAGTGAACTCTTAAGTTCTTCTAATGTAGGAACTTTGTATTTATCTTCTGCAGCCGGTTCGCCTGTATTGGTCTGATTTGAATCGGGTACTTCTGTCAAAGATTCTTCACCCGGGCCAAAAGAACCGGCCAACCTTGAACTAAGACGCCAATTGTCTTTGAGCGGGCGTTCTCCCCAATAATCGACAAAATTTGATTTACCCTTTTTAAGCAATGACTCATTGTAGATCCAGAATGTGCCATTGATTCCTGCTACGGCGTTTTGCTGTGCCTTTTCGGCATCTGCAATGTCCTTTTGGCGTTGTGCCTCTTTCTCTCTTTCTATTCTTTTTATCTGAGCGGCCAGCTTTTTATCTCTTTGCTCTTCAGGAAGCTTACATATTTTAGAAAGACTGTCTTCCAATTCAATGGCATTGAGGTAACCCACCAGTTCGGTTAAACTTTCAGCCCGCACCTTCACAATCTTGTACCTCTCGTGATCAGGACTTATGGTAGTAAGTGTGCTGTCGTAATAACTCTGGGCATTGACATATTGCCTTTCTTCAAAATACAAATCCGCAAGTCTTAAAAATGTCTTTGCCTTTTGCCTTTTATTGTCTATGTTGGTTTGCAGAGATTTCTGAAAGTAATTCAAGGCTTCGGGCCTCTGCTGTTCCTCTAATGCGATATCACCCAGTGCATAATAAATCTGATCTCTGTAGATTAGGTTCTTGTCGTCGTTCAACATCTTGAAGAGCTCCTTCTTGATTTCATCAGAGGATCCTCCGCGACGGCTGTAGCTCAACGCTTTGTTGATTCGTGCGTAGAATTCCAGCTCATATGGAGGTCTTGATTTCACCACCTTCTCATAATTTTCCAGTGCCTCATCACTTTTATTGAGTTGCTGGTAAATCTGGGCAAGGATAAAATAGGGTCTTGCACGGTCTTTCTTTTTCCCAATAAAGCCAATGGCCTTTTCCAATTTTTCTGCAGCTTGCGGCAACTTGCCTTGTTGCAAGAGCACATCGGCCCAAACCTGGTAAAAATCTGCCTTTTTCTTGTCGCTCACCTCCGTCTGGTCTTCGGCCTTTACCAAAGCCTGAATGGCTTTGCCATATTCATTCTTCGCAAGATAGGTTCTGGCCAGCCAGGTACTGCTGCTCACCTGACTATCAGGATCTTTGTATTTGCGGCTTATGAAGGTAAAGACGTCTGAGGCTTTGAAATAGTCCTTTTTATAAAAATATGCCTTGCCGATTACCGCGTAGTTCTCGTCAATCCACTTGTTGAGCTTAGGGCGCTTTTTGGCCTTTTTCCCCTCGTCCTTGATATTGTGGCGATCGATGACCTTTTCGCACTTTTCAATTGCCTTCTCCATGTCGGGATAAGCTGCTTTGGCTTGCTCTTCTTCGCCATAAATAAAAATGGGAAGAATCTTATCGTAGTCTTCCTTGTAATCTTGTTTGAACTTTGTTACTGACTTTTTAATGATCTCTTCGGCATTGAAGTAGCCATTGTAATGTGCAGTTGTATTGTGGTAAAGGCGTGCAGCATTGCTATCGCGCTTTGTAGAGCACGAAAAGAATATCGTCATACCGACGAATACCAAGAGGTAGGTAAAGGGGAATCTCAACTTCACAATAAAATTCAAAATTACGGCTGCCCGATAACGGAAAGGCGCCAAAAATATTTGATTTCAGAGCATTTTCAATCAATTTCAATTTTAATTGCCCAGAGTTTTTCAAAATTATTGTCAATATTGCTTGAAAATGAGGCATGAAAGAGATCAAAAATCTCCTGATGATACAATACAGGGCCATCCATCTAAAGCATTCCACCCTGATTTACAGCAGTCTAGATGGTGATGTGATTTTTGAAGATGCAGCATTGCCATTTTCAGATTAGGTTTGTCAACGTCAACATCCATTTGCAAGAAAAGTATGTAACCCATGGTGGCAACCCCACAAACCAGAAGGAAAAAGCTGCTCAAAAAGTTAAAAAGCCGTTTCAGGCTAACTGTTTTGAATGAAAATACATTCGAAGAGCAATTTTCATATTCTCTTACTCCACTCAATATTATTGTAATGTTTGGTGGTCTGATGGTTGTATTCGGGGCAATTATATATTTACTGGTGGCCTTTACCCCTTTAAAAAATTATGTTATTCCTGATATTGCTGATGACGGATACCGCGAAGAGGCGCGCATAGCGCGTTATCTGGCTGATTCGCTTGTGGAAATCTCTGCACAAAATGATCGGTACCTCAATGATCTCAGGGTGGTACTTTCCGGCGGAAACCTCAGCAATAATTCTGATACCACAAAAAAGGCCGTCAAGCCTGCCAACCTGAATTATGCTGTAACCGAAATGGATGAAGCCTTGCGCCAGAAGTTGTCGGAACAGGAGCGTTATAATCTTGAAATTGAGGAGGTCAACAAAGACTCGCGCATGGGTTTTTTGATGTTTAAGCCTGTAAATGGAACTGTTTCGAATTCTTTTAATCCGAAAGACGGGCATTTTGGTATTGACCTGATTGCGCCCAAAGAAGATCCTGTAAAGGCTGTACTGGCCGGCACGGTTATTTTAGCGTCTTTTACTGCGGATGGTGGCTATGTAATTCAAATTCAGCACTCCAACAATTTTGTTTCGGTGTACAAACACAATTCTGCGCTGCTTAAGAAAACCGGTGATACTGTGAAAGCCGGTGAATCAATAGCCTTTATAGGGGACTCCGGTGACCATTCTGAAGGACCCCATTTGCATTTCGAATTGTGGGAAAATGGTGTGCCGGTTGATCCGCTGAATTATCTTTCATTGAAGTAAGGCGTTAGCAAATCCATTGTTTTGTCTGCACGAAAATGCACACCATTGTCAGCGGCAATGGTAAGGAAGTGATGCTAAGGAATATCGGAATGTAATATTCGCAATTGCAATTGATTATCCCTCTACGTAGATTTCGAAATCGGTAAGGTTTACAAATTGTTCGATGCGGTCGTTGATCTCATCTTTGGTTAGTTCTAATAGTCTCTCAGGACCGAATTTTTCGCAGGTGAAAGAAGCCATGGCAGAACCGATGATCACGGCTCTCTTCATGTTTTCAAATGAAATATTCTGAGATTGTGCGAGGTAGCCAATAAATCCACCGGCGAAAGTATCGCCGGCTCCTGTTGGGTCAAGCACTTCTTCCAAAGGCAATGCGGGAGCGAAGAAGACATTGTGCGCATCGAAAAGTAAAGCGCCGTGTTCTCCTTTTTTGATGATGAGGTATTTGGGGCCCATCTGCAAAATCTTGCGTGCGGCTTTTACCAATGAATGTTCTTTGGCCATCTGACGGGCTTCTTCATCATTGATAGTAAGTACATCCACACGGGCAATTACTTTCATCAAATCGTCCCAGCAGGAGTCCATCCAGAAATTCATGGTGTCGAGTACCACCAGCTTTGGGCGTTCGGTGAGTTGATCGAGTACTTTTGATTGAACGGCCGGGGCAAGATTTCCAAGCATGAGGAAATCGCAGTTTTTGTATTCTTCGGGAAGAATCGGATCGAAGTTGGCCAATACATTGAGGTCTGTAACCAGGGTATCTCTTGAGTTGAGGTCGTAGTGGTACTTACCTGACCAGTAAAAGGATTTTTCCCCTTTTTTGATTTGAAGTCCTTTCTGGTCGATTCCTTTCTCTGCCATGGTGGCGAGCATGTCATTGGGGAAATCGTCGCCGACAACAGACACCAATCCGCTGGCTTTCACAAAATGCGAAGCGGCGAGGGTAATATAGGTTGCAGCACCGCCGATAACGCGATCTTGCTTAGCAAATGGGGTTTCAATGGAGTCAAAAGCGACAGTACCAACAGCGACTAAATTCATTTTTTTAAAATATTTCTGCAAAGATATTGGGTTGTGGACAAAGAATGAGTAAATTTGCGGCCCTTTTTAGGATAACCCTTTGAAACTCTGGTGATCTAGTCCCCACAAATTCTGTGAGGATGGCTAAAGCGAAGAGAAAGTTTCCGTAGAAGAGAGTAAAGACACTCTTCAACAGAAAATTCCTCAGTAGCTCAGCTGGTTAGAGCACATGACTGTTAATCATGGGGTCCCTGGTTCGAGCCCAGGCTGAGGAGCGAAAGCTCCTTATGGAAATGAAAGACGATCGGAATGATCGTCTTTTTTTATGTGTGAATTTTTGCTGGGGAAATTTTGGAATTGACTTTTGTTTGGTTTGGGATTAACCCTATGGCAATTTATTCAAGCAGGTTTAACAAATACAAACTACATAAAACCCCATTTGATTGGTTCAGTTTAGATTCATGACTAACAGCGATTTGAAATGGTTTCCTATATAAAAGATTTGACTCTAAATAATTTTGAACAAAACAAACAGTTCACACTGGATAACTCCTAAACAATAAATTTCCAGATTAACCCAATTCAGTGTTCTTTTGACTATTAAATTCTTCCCCATGTATTTTGCTAATTCATTATCGTCGGCCTCTGAAACACCTCTTTACCTGAGTGTGTTAAAATCATTGTCCGAGGGCAAGGCTGTAAGCCAAAAGACGTCAATTGATTCAGCAATTAAAGAAGCAATAGAAGTTGCACAGGATAAAAAGAAAATCTTTGCTATTTCTAATGAAAATTATTTTCTGGTAAGCACACTATTGAGTAATGCAAAAGAATTTCTTTTAAGTCTAGATATTAGCCATATAAACGATACAACATACGCCGAAATTATTCGTATTCTTTCGGTTAAAAATGAATAGCACATCATTGTTAGATGAACGCGAAAACTATCGAGCTGGAAATTGTACAACTATAATAAACGTCATATATAATTGCGTATAGTTATGATTTTTTTATATCTTTGAAAAAAAAGGATATGAAAAAGTTAACGATTAGAGAACCTAAAAAAATAGAGCGCCAGATTGACAAAATGATAAATAGTGATCCTTCT
>JANNEQ010000163.1:0-12048 GCA_031378885.1 Flavobacteriales bacterium | reverse complement strand
TTCTGTCCGAAATAATACTTACTTTTGTTCATATGCTGTTTGTTGTGCAAAGACAAAACTGCGTCGAAAAGGGGAGTTTACTTGTTAGTAACTCCCTTTATTCTTAACATTAATATTATTTGTTTCGGACACTAGTGATTTTGATTCCATAAATGAGATGATTTGTGAATACTCCTGGAATTCTCAGGTTCTGTTATAATGAACAAGTTTCTTATTTTCCCCTTGACTTGAATCCTAAATCTTGAAGCCCAAACCCAAGATATTTCTGCTTTAACCTGGTTTACAAATTTGACATTTGATACAATAGCGTCTGACTCATGTTAAGATGAACCAATCTTTTTACCTACAACAATGCTTCTATTTAATGCTGGAGATGTTGCAATGTTTGAGTTTCTTTCTAAGAATATTGTGATTCCAAAAGACACATATGATTATCCCGACTTTAATTTCGCTGTATACATGGAATATATTGTGGAGAAAGATGGCTCCACTTCAATACATAAAACTGTAGATCAATATTGCCAGGCCCGCGATTGGGAAAAGGAAGTATGGAGAGTATGTAATTTAACTCGTTATCAAAAACCTGGCATGCAGGAGGGTTTACCAGTTAGGGTCAAGATTCGATTGCCAATTCGGATTCAATTAGAATAAGTGGGATAATACGGAAATGTCTTATTAGATATTTATTTTATTCCACATAATTCCATTGATCCTTCAAATCATGCTTTCCAACTAATCATACCAAATTATTCAGTGGGCGCTGGCGAATCAACAATAGGATTATTATCATAATTGAAGGTCACTTCGTTATTTTCTTGCGTAAGTAGAAATTGTACAGGAAGCCAGCTCGTTATCTGATTGTCTCTCACATCTAATGAGATGAGTCTGGTCATATTAGATGCCGCAGAAAGATCTGATATTTCATTCTCAGGAACGCTTAATGTTTCCATCCCGGTGTGGTGGATAAGGGGCTCAAGTGTTTTTATTTTGTTCTTCCCAAGATATACCCTAAATAATTTCGGTAATGTTTGCAGAATATCGATTTCTACAATGTTGTTTCCACTTAATCTCAATACTTCTAAGTCACGCATTTCGCGTATTGAATTGATATCCTCAATCCCATTGTTGTTGGCTGATAGATATCTGAGTTTCATTAATTTCGAAATCTCGTCCAGATTACTCACTTGTAATCCATCAATGTGTAAGAATTCTAAGTTGAGATGCCTACGGATTGGTTTTAGTGAATGAATTGGATTGTTTGAGCAATGAAGCACGGTTAATTTACTCAAACCATATAGCGGGTCCAATGATTCTACATTATTGTCTGAAATGTAAAGTTCCTCAAGATCGAAACATTTATAAAGTGGGTTGATATTCTGAATCTTGTTGTTGTTGAGTTTAAGTTTTTTTAGTTTGGTGAGACCAGAAATTGGCTCAGCAGATCGGATAACATTATCATGCAGGATGAGCTTTTCTAAATTAAACAAATGACTTAAAAAGTCGATCTGCCCAAGTTGACAACGGACCATATACAACTCTGTCAATTGTTCCGGTAGCGACTGTTTTACCGCATTTATAGGCATTTCAGCACAACATAACCGCTTAATGTGGGTATTGTTTTTAAGGGAATTTAAATCTAAACTGAAATTTCTTTCGCACTCTATCTGCTCTAGATTATTTAAATGTGATAAGGAGGAAAATGACTGAATTTCATTTTTAGCTATTGCTAATCTTTCGAGTTGCGATAAAGAACTGAGTGGTTCAAGGTCTAAAATCGAATTATTTCGAAGGAATAAATATTTGATTCGCACAAGCTTTCGCAATGATTCAATGTTGTCAATTCGACAACAATCAAGGCCCAAATCTTCCAAATGATAAAGTTCCGATATTTTATTTATTTCAAAATTCTGACAATATGAAGCAGAGAGTGAAACGATGTTGGACAATCCTTCAATTCCAGTAAAGTCTTGAATCGGATTGTGTGATAAATTGAGATGGGTTAGCTCCAATAGATTGCGAAGGTCATTGATTTGGGTGATTGGATTTCTGGAACAATTCAAGTATTCTAATTGCTTCAAATCTCTTAAACCGCCCAATGAAGTGATCTGACCGCCGGCACAATCCAAATATTTCAAGTTGTAGTTCTCACTGATAAATTGCAAATCAGTAATTTCCGGCTGAGGAGATCTTGGAAAACGATCTTTCAGAGTAATTCTGGATTGGCCCAATATTCTCAAAGCGCTGAGATTTTTGAGGCAGGATAAATTTGGAATATTCGTAATATTATTTGACTGACCAAAATATGGTTCGCCTCTTCCATACAAGCGCATACTATTGCTATCAGACAGAATTAATGTCTCCAGGTGCTCCAATTCAAGTACTTCTGGCGGTAATTCCTTTAGACCAAGATTCGAAAGGTCAAGTACCGGATCAGATTTTTCCCGGTTGGCATTTATAATATTCTGAACACTTTCTCTGCTCATTATTTGATTTTAGGATAACCAACTTCAAATCTACCTTCCTTGGCCGGGTAGACTAACATCTGACATTTTCCAAGCTCGTTTGAATAGACAGGTAGCACGTCTGCCTTTGTAATCATTGATAGTACAGGTTATGGGTAATGGAGTGTAGAGCTGTACATTTATCAAAGTCTGGAGCGAGTGCGTCATGATATGGGGAGTGAAATACCTCAAGGATGAACAATTTTGGGCAAGATAAGGATTGTACTTAATTGCCCAAAGCCTTTTAGCAATTTATGAAGTATACTATGCTCAAAATTTCTGCTGGCATGTCAATGATTGCCAATTGAGTGGAACCTCGGAATTAAATATTATATTAGAATCAGATCCATATGAAATTCAGCAAGTGGTTAGCAACATTTTCTCTGAAATTGGTTATAACACAAACAATGTTGTAAATAGTATTCCGATATCTCCTTTTGCTGTGTTATGCGGGAATGTACTTTCAACAAATGGCGATGGTATTTTAACGTGGTATATGAACGACACGGAAGTTATTGGCGAAACCAGCAATGAATTGACCAACACAGAATCAGGAATGTATGGAGTTTCTGTCACCAACAACGGGTGTATCTCAGAAATTGTGAGCGGCAGTTATCAGTATACTTCAATTAATCAGGAATTAATTTCTGGAGTTTCTGTATATCCCAACCCTGTATGTAATTCTGTAGTTGTGGATATCGAAAATATTGCACTTTCATCGAATATTTTGGTGAAAAACCAGTTGGGTAAAATTGTTTTGGTTTTGACGAAACCTCATTCAGGCTAGAACTTTATTGATACAAGCGAATTGGCATCGGGGATTTACTGGATTGAAACATCGTGTGAACAATTTAAAATACAAATCATTCGATAAAAAAGCCACAGTTTTTTCAAATTGGATAAGCGTTTTAAGTTGCCTGTTTTGACGATTGTCCATCGTCGGGTGCGCCTATTTCATTCAGGGCATTCGGGTTGTTTTTTAATTGAATAAGGGGATAAGTGTTTTTCACTTTTTCTTTTTGTTGGGTATTGGTTTTTTACTTTTTTTGCTCTTATCGGTGGTCGCTGTTTTGTCGTTGTTCCGCATCTTTAACTCTTTTTCAATTTCTTTTACTGTCGGCAGGCTGCTTTTAAATTCTTCCGGAAATAATTTGGTCAATTCATATTCGGAGATACCAATGGGCTGACTGATGCCTTTCAATGCATAATCTGCCTCTATGTTGTTTTTGTTTCTGCAAATCAACATGCCTATTGTAGGATTATCTGAAGGATGCTTCATAATTTCGTTTGCTACGGATAGATAATAGCTAAGCTTGCCGGCATACTCAGGGATGAATTCGGTGGTCTTTAACTCAATGATTACATAAGCTCTCAATTTTAAATGATAAAACAGTAAGTCAAGAATAAATCCTTTGCCTCCAAATTCTACGGGAACTTGCCTACCAACATACGAAAAACCATTTCCAAGCTCTAGTAGGAATTTTGTAATGTTTTCTACCAATGCACTCTCTAATTCTCTCTCTTTATAATCTTGCGTTAGTGATAAAAAATCGAATTGATAAGGATCTTTTAAAAGTTGATGCGCTAAATCCGAAGAAAATCTGGGTAAGGTACTTTGGAAATTGCTCACCGCTTTGCCCTGACGTTTATACAGTTTTGCGTCAATCTGTATGTCCAGGCTCGTCCGACTCCAACCATTTTCAATGGTTTTTTGGATATAGAACCTGGCCTCTTCCACATTTTGTGATTTTGTAATGATTAAAATATTGTGTCCCCAGGGAATTTGGGTAACTGCCGCAACCGGCAATTGTCCAACAGCTTGTTGGACTATTTCAGTATTTTTCGATTCTGATATTCGTTTAGCGGATTTATTTAATAATTTTTGAGAGGTGTTTTTGAGTGCTTTCCCTTTGCCATATTGCTTTTCGGCTTGTCTTTTTTGTAATTGTCCAACAGCTTGTTGGACTAATTTTTTCTTGTCATTTTTCACCTTTGAAGATGGCTTATCTGTATTTTCTGGTAATAGTCCAACAGGTTGTTGGACTATTTGACACTCGCTGTAAAAGCGATAAAACCTGGAAACATTAAATAAATTACTCCTCGAAAAACCTTCCATAGAAGGAAATTCTTTCTGTAAATCCAGAGATAGTTGTTCAATGAATTTGGATCCCCATGCAGTTTGCTTTTCATAGATCATCGAACCAAGATCCCAGTAAAACTCTATCAGCGCTGAGTTAACAGCCAATGACGCTTTTATTTGAGTAGACCGGATTTTTGCCTTTACTTCAAGAAGCCAGGCTTTATAGCCATTGTTTGATTTCATTTTGGAGTGTTTAATAAATTAATATTCAAAGTGAGATTTTGTTTCTAAATGAGGCTTTACGATGGCAAATAAAGTGTTCAATTTAACACGCGGCTTTCACTTGTTATTCATTCTAAAACATACTAAACCGGCCCCGAAACCGTCAATTCCAGTTACTATCACATTCCTTTTCAATTCCTTCAATGCCCTTTGTATCTTTGCCCCATGAGTTTTACTATTGTTATCGTAGGTCGTCCGAATGTCGGTAAGTCCACTTTGTTTAACAGACTTACCGGAAGTGATGAGGCTATTGTAGAGCCTACAGCAGGAGTTACCCGCGACCGTAAATACGGCACCGCCGACTGGGGCAACAAGAATTATATCATTATCGATACAGGCGGATTGTCCGATGAGTCTACTGACGGCTTCGAAAAGGAAATCAACGGTCAGGTAAAATTGGCCATTGAAGAGGCTTCGGTGGTCTTTTTCATGGTGGACGGTAAAGACGGTCTTACGGACGCCGACAAAGACATTGCAAACCTCCTTCGCAAGGCGAAAAAGCCGGTTATTGTCATTTGTAATAAAGTAGATACCTCCGATAAGGAAGGCTGGATCAATGAATTCTATGAACTTGGCCTCGGAGACAAAATATTTCCCCTGAGCGCCAATAACGGCTACGGCACCGGCGATCTTCTTGATGAGGTGGGTAAAATGATTCCCGACGAGCCCGAAGAAGACGAAAAATCACTGCCTAAAGTGGCCATAGTTGGGCGCCCTAATGTTGGGAAATCCTCCTTGCTCAATGCACTTTCAGGACAGCATCGCAGCATTGTTTCCGACGTTTCTGGTACCACCAGAGATTCTATCAATACAGAATACAAAGCTTTCGGTAAAGAGTTGATGCTCATTGATACTGCAGGATTGAGAAAACGCAGGGCCATAGACAATGACATAGAGTTCTATAGTACAATACGAACCATCAAAGCGATTCGTCAATCTGATGTGTGTATGCTGCTTATTGATGCAGTGGAAGGAATTACCCAACAGGATATGTCTATATTCAAAGAAATTGCTGAAGCGAACAAAGGCGTGGTATTGCTCGTCAATAAATGGGATGTGGTTGAGAAGGACACTAAATCAGTGGATAAATACACCGCAGAATTAAAGGAAAAATTGGCGCCATATACCGATGTGCCGATTTTCTTTACCTCCAGTATTACCAAACAAAGAATATTAAAGGCCCTCGAAAAGGCCATAGACATTGCCGAAAACAGAAAGAAAAAAATTCCAACATCCAAATTAAATGATGTGATGTTGCCCATTATTGAGAAGTTTCCGCCTCCGGTTTATAAAGGACATGATGTAAAAATAAAGTTCGTTACGCAACTCCCTACAAAATCTCCGGCAATTGCATTCTTTTGTAATGGCCCTCAGTATATTAAACTTCCTTATCAGCGTTTTCTTGAAAATAAACTGCGCGAAAATTTCGATTTTTCTGGTATCCCTGTCAGGTTGTATTTCAGACAGAAATAGTCCATTTGGATTGATTTCTATTGCTTATCCGAATTGACCGGGTATTTTTCTTTGAACGGCAACAATACCCTAAAAATGGTAGTCACTATTGAGTAGGTGCACTTTTCTTTGCATACTTAGTTAAGTCAAAGCAATTTTGGTTAAAGCTCTATCCCAATACAAACCAGGAGAATCTGGAAATGTCGTTTCGGTTGAACAAGATGCACTCAGGTCTCAATTAATTGAAATGGGCTTCTATGAAGGCAAAAAAATTAAATTGTTATACAGAGCACCATTGGGCGATCCTATTGCCGTTGATGTGGATGGCTATGTCTTGAGTCTGCGATTAAATGAAGCCAGGTTGGTCTTCATGGATTCCATAATTGAAGGGCAGCAAGAATGACCACAAAATTGAAGGTGGCCCTTGTGGGCAACCCAAATACAGGCAAAAGTTCCATTTTCAATTATCTCACCGGGTTAAACCAACAGGTTGGGAATTTCCCCGGAGTTACTGTAGATAAAAAAACCGGACGTCTCGATCTGGGCAATGGTCAAAAGGCCGAAGTAATTGACCTTCCCGGAACTTACAGCATTTTCCCCAGATCGACCGAAGAGGCCGTAGTCTATGAAGTATTATCACAGAAATCGAATAGCAGCCATCCTGATATTGTTGTAGTAGTGGTGGATGCAACTAATCTGGAAAGAAACCTGTTGCTCTTTACCCAGGTTTACGACCTTGGATTGCCAGTTATTATCGCCCTTACAATGAGTGATGTAGTGGGAGATCAATATCCTGCAGTTGATTCAGGCGCTATTTCAAGTGCTTTCAACTCAACGCCCGTATGTATTGTAAATGGCAGAACTGGCAACGGCATCAATGAACTCAAAAAAACAATTGTGGCCCAACCTCAAAAAGGAAATACAATTTTTGGAAAGAAGCCAATTGAGTCAATTGCCGGAGATACAGATGCGCAGGCAATTGACGCCACCCAACGCTATAACCTTATTCGTAAAACGCTTCAATCAATCAATAACAAAAATGCAAAGAAAGATGCACATTCATTTACCACAAAACTAGATCGCATCCTTATACATCCCATCTGGGGCTATGCCATTTTTATTTCGATTTTACTCATAATCTTTCAATTCATTTTTTCCATTGCATCATTTCCTATGGAATGGATTGATGGAGCGTTTTTGCACTTTTCGAAATACACAAAATCCATTCTGCCTGAAGGAGTTTTGACAGATCTGCTGGCCGAAGGAATTATTCCGGGAATTGGTGGAGTAGCTGTATTCGTTCCGCAAATAGCACTACTGTTTTTCTTTCTTTCTCTTTTAGAAGAAAGCGGTTACATGGCCAGGGTTGTATTTATCATGGACAAACTGGTCAGACCTTTTGGACTCAATGGCAAAAGTGTGGTGCCTTTGATGAGCAGCGTGGCATGCGCCATTCCTGGCATTATGGCCACAAGAACCATCAAGAATCTGAAAGAAAGACTGATTACCATCATGGTTGCACCATTGATGAGTTGTTCAGCGCGCATTCCTGTGTTTACTTTATTGATTGCGCTTGTAATTCCCAAAAAATTTCTTTGGGGAGTGTTCAACCTTCAGGGATTGTGTTTACTGGCCATGTATTCATTGGGAATTATTTCAGCATTGCTGGTAGGGGCTTTTATGAGGGTCTTCATGAAAACAAAGGAGCGCAGTTATCTAATCATGGAAATACCCCCTTACAAATTTCCACGCTGGCGCCATGTATTTATCAATCTCTGGGAGAAGGTCAGAATTTTTGTTTTTGACGCAGGGAAAATTATTGTGGCCATATCTATTGTACTGTGGGCGCTGGCCAGTTACGGCCCTGGCGAAAGAATGGAAAAGGCTTTGGCGCAGGTAGAAAAACCCGCGGTGCAGACCATTGATTCAGACCAGATTTACGAGCGACAATTGAATGCCGTGCGCCTCGAAAATTCCTTTATCGGCATTTTGGGCAAATCCATCGAGCCGGTCATTAAGCCCTTGGGTTATGACTGGAAAATAGGAATTTCATTGATTACCTCTTTCGCTGCGCGCGAAGTTTTTGTGGGCTCGATGGCCACCATTTATAGTGTAGGCGAAGACTTTGAAGAAGACAAAAGTCTCACAGAAAGATTGCGGAGCGAAATAAATCCGGAAACAGGCAAACCGGTGTACAATCTTGCCAGTGGCCTTTCCCTCATGGTTTTTTACGTTTTTGCCATGCAATGTATGGCCACCTTCGCAGTAGTAAAAAGAGAAACGGCCAGTTGGAAGTGGCCGCTCATTCAGGTAGTGTACATGGGCGTTTTGGCGTACATTGGTGCTTTGATTACATTTAATTTGTTTTCATGATTCAATCCATATTAACTTCAATCATCGTCGCAAGCGCTGCCTGCTATGTAGTGTATTTCGTCTGGAAGAATGTGATCCGTAAAAAGGACAAGTGCGATGGTTGTGCGTTAAAGAAAATGGTGGAGGGGAAGTAATTTTTTCTGATTTTTAGTTCTCAAATCCGCCTTGATTAACTGAGTTTTATGTTTTTCTATAACTGGACATCTTATTGAAGGAATTTTTTAGCTTATTGATAGTTTTATCTTTTTTGGATTCTACTTGTTGGCTCATATATTAGCCGCACAAACAACCAATACAAAATGACCCGTAAAATTCTTTTTCTCATTTGCTCTATCACTCTGAGCCTGCAAGCATTCTCTCAAAGCGACATCAAATTATTTAATCTCGATCTCAAACAAGGCCCTGAATATGAAGGCAAAGCCTCTTTTGTGGAGGACGTGGTTGGCGTTATGGACGATCGGGTGATAATTGTCCGCACACAAAAGAAAAAACTCTATCTGGAAGCTCTCGATCAAAATGGCACAGTCTTAAAATCTGTTCTCCTGGAAGGCCTGAAATACAAGGAAATCAAAAAGAAATTTGTCGGAGCTTTTATTTTGAAGGACA
Source organism: Flavobacteriales bacterium (assembly GCA_031378885.1). Classification (GTDB taxonomy): domain Bacteria; phylum Bacteroidota; class Bacteroidia; order Flavobacteriales_D; family Sanyastnellaceae; genus JANNEQ01. Next base: position 2,754 of record JANNEQ010000163.1, on the reverse strand, counting down.
AATTGTTTCTTCGTTTCGGTGCTTTTGATAAAAAAAACAAGACAGCCTATGGACTGATTGACGAATACGATTCCGCTTCATTGCAGTTTTCCAGAAATGTAAGCACAGAATCCAACAACGTCGAAGGTGTAAAAGGTGTTTACTGGTATGGAATTGGCGCCTCTAGAGCTTTCTCTGAGTTATCAGAAGCCGGATTTTTTGTTTCAGCCGATAAGAATTATGTGGTCGATTATTCCAGCCGTTTTGATAAAGATAAATCAGCCAAGGAGAATATTACCATGCGCGTTTATGATGCCAATATGGACCTCGCATGGGAGAAAGAATTCGAAATTCCATACAACAGCGATTTATTTCGAATTGATCGTGTAATTGTGGATGAGAATGGTAACACTCATTTGTTGGGTAAAGAATTCTTCGAGAAAGTAAAATCTTTCAAGAAAGGAAAGTCCAATTTCAAATACCACGTTCTCTCATTTTTGAATAAAGGAACGGAGATTAAAGACAATTCTCTGGAAATCGATAATTTTGTTATTACCGATGCTGCTATCGGTATCACATCCGATGGCTTTCTGGTGGCTTCAGGATTTTATGGCACCAAAAGCATGAACTCCATAGACGGCTCTTTTTCTATTAAAATGGACATCAAATCCCATAAAGTTCTTTTTTCTAACCGTAAAGAATTTGGCAAAGAATTTATTCAAATGGGAATGAGCGATAGAGAAATCAAAAGGTCTAACAAAAAAGAAGATAAAGGAGAAGACCTTGAATTACCCAACTTCGATCTGGATAGATTTGTTTTGATGCCGGACGGTGGATGGTTACTGATGGCAGAACAATTTTATATTACCACACAGACTATTACTACTTCCGGACCAAATGGTTCAATGAGTACAAGAACAATTACATATTATCATTACGACGACATTATTTTGGTTAAAATGAATGCCAACGGAGAGATAGAATGGAATACAAAGATTCCTAAAAACCAGTCATCTTCAGGCGCTATTTCACCCTTGTCCTATTCATGGTTCTATTGTAAAGGAAAAATTTATATCCTTTATAATAGCGCTCCTTTTCGCAAGGAAAATGAGGTGATGGCTGCCATGGTAGATTCAAAAGGTGAAGTTGTAAAGGAAAAGCTCATTAACAGCGAAAAAGATGAGCTTACTTTTCATCCTGCTTATTCTGCAAGAATTACTGATTGCTCCATGCTGATGTATTCCTCTAAAAGGAAAACATACCAGTTTGGTTTGCTGGATGTGAAGTAGTTTTAGGATTCATTCGTAAAAAAGTTTTCATTAGTCGTATTCATTTAAATACTCTATTCATTTTTGATGTTTAAGTATATGCGTAAAAAAATATTGCTTACCCTTTATGTTTTATCCCTAGTCTGTTTCGTTTCGGCTCAGAGTGAAAGTAGTTTCTTGAGTTATACCAATGGAGCCAATCATTGGGTGAGGAATTACCGTATGCACCGCGTATTGGGCGCAATAGGAAATGAGGTAATTGCACTGTCCACATTAGATAAAAAAGTCTGGATTCAAAAATGGAATGCTTCAGGAAATATAGAACTCTCAAAAAAGATAGTTCCAAAACTCCTGTTTGATAACCGGCAAATTCTGGGTGGATTTATTTTTAATAACCGAATTTTTGTGCAATTTCAAAAGTACGATCGACGCCACGATAAGTCCATTCGCCAAATCGACGAATACACCGCTGATTCTTTGAATTTTAAAAGGACCTTGCAGATAGACACAGTGGATGGACGTAATGCGTTGGCCAGTCAGGTTGAAGAGTTTGCCAGGCATCACACCAATTGCGAAGAACGCAGTAAGGCCGCTTTTTCACTGCAAAAAAATTATATGGTGGATTTCTGGACCAGATTTGAAGAGAATAACTCAAATGTTGATATTGGTAAAATGAGGGTTTACGATCGTGATATGAATTTGGTATGGAAGAAAGAATTTGAATTTGATGGTGAGAGCAGACTGAATTACCTCGAGCAGATTTTTGTCGATGATTTCGGAAATGTACATCTGCTGGTTCAGGAGTTTTTTGATTTGAGGGTGATGTTTGATGATGGTAAAGTCAACTTCCGTTATAGGGTAATGTCTTTCATGAATGAGGGAAATGAATTCAAGGAAAGCAGGCTTAAATTAGATGAATGGGATATAAAAAATGCTGTAATAAACGTATCAAAACAGGGATTCATTGCCGTTGCTGGGTTTTACTATTCAAAGGATATGAAATTGATGCGGGGCAGTTTTTCAATGGAGTTGGATATTTACAGTCACAAAGTTATGGCATCGCATGTCAAAGAATTTGATCAGGGTTTTGTTGAATTTGCTAACAGGCCAAATGAAAACACTTTATCCGATTCGACAAAAAAAGGCGGTCTGGTCAGTCCTTTTCTTGGAATGCACATGGATTGTTTCGTATCGCTTACGGATGGCGGAATGTTGCTAATGGCTGAAGAGTGCGATGTGTATGAAAACAGGCTTTTGTCGGGTGATCCGAATCAGTGGAAAAGATTTTTTTTCTACTTTAGATATTTAGTTCTGGTAAAATTAGGTACCGAAGGCGAGATTGAGTGGAATGTGAGGATACGAATGGACCAGGGCTACCGCATGATTAACAACTGAATATCAGCAACATATTAACTGAGTTGATTAAACTATTGTTTAGTTTTTTTTTATTTGGCCATAAAAAAACGGTATGAATATCGAAGCTCATTTTTCAAAACTCACTGATCCA
>JANNEQ010000162.1:0-2035 GCA_031378885.1 Flavobacteriales bacterium | reverse complement strand
TGTGGGGCCATCCGTTCGGAATAGGTCGCCCGTGGCGGTTGTGCTTATGTGGAAGATTGAAGTTGGTGCCGCAATGCCAAGGCCCAATCTTCCCGTTGTTTGGGTAAGGGTCATGCGCGTAACGTTATCGGTGCGAAATTGGAGGTCTTGCGCTCCGCTAAAGCCGAGAAAACGGTTTACCCCAATTCCATTACCAACAACAGTTGCTTGTCCTGCTAGTATTTGTGAAATAGCGAAAAAAGCTATTACTAATTGAAATTTTATTTTTTTCATTCTTTCAAAAGTTTAAATGTTTTTATTGAATTTGACTTATCTCTTAGTACAACATAGTAAAAGCCTTTTGTCCAAGCATCCGATGGAATGGACATTTCGTTGCTCGATTCTTCATTGAAAACGGCTCTTCCAAAAGAATCGTAAATTGAAACATTAATTAGAGTGTGATTCCGATTGTAAATTCTAATGAGGCTAGCAACTGGATTCGGAAAAATTTGAATCGCATCTAGAGTTGCTGATTCATTTACATTCAAAAGGTAATCACAATCCGAAGGATCGGCAGAAACACAAATATTTTCCAAATAATAGATGGCATTGCATTGCAATCCAGAATTCTGAACTAAAACAGTAGTTTGATCATCCTCAAAAAAATTGCCAATGGCAACCCAGTTGTAAGAATCGTCTGCCGTGAACCATCCTTCAACTTTTACCCAATTTGTGCTATCAACTATGACTTCACTAAAATCTACATGCGCAAAATTGTCTGGATACAGGATATTGTCAGAATTGTTGTATGAAGGATTCTTAAAAAACCTCAGTCCAAGATGATTCGTGGAACACTTATATTCACCAGGAAAATTATCACCTTCACCCTCTACATCACTGACGTAGAACATGACATAATATGATTGACCGATAATCAAGGGCGATTGAAGGGCAGTTGCAGCATACTCGCGAACGTTTTGGCCATAGTTTGAGTAAGTGAAAATGCCAGCGTAAGCACTACCCAATATCGGCTCTTGATATCCTTGATTATTTTGAGGAACTCCCAAATTGCCATTGATACTGTTATTACAGACATTGTAGTAATCGGGTGACTCTTGCCAAGACTTCCAATTTGTTGTGCATATTTCCAATTCGCCAAATGAAACAGGGCATTCCTCATACTCTTCAAAACTCGGATTCGGTACAAGATTCTGACTCCATCCTAAGACTGGCACCAGTAAAAACAAAAGGGCTATACTTCTCATGTAGTTGTAAAAGATGAAAATGATTAGAAACAATTGGTTTGTTTTTCTTTTTGTGAATCGGTGAATTAAACCATTGTTTCGGGATTAATCAAAAGCTACCGATAAATGCCCTATAATCAACTTTGTTCAGGGTAAATGTTTTCTATGGTTGCAGCGTTGCCGCTGGTGGATGTTCGGTAAGGCGCACCAAATCGAAATTGGATGTTGCATATTGTCGAATCGTGCTTGCTTTCGAAAAAGATGAACGCTGGATTTTGAGCGTCCTGTTTTTCAAATAGCCTAAAAAGCATTTTAGAAATATTTGGGTGGCGACAATGCCGCTCGTAAAGAATAATAACGAAGTAGAAAAAAATAATGGGAGGGATAATTTTGTTTTCATTAGGGCTGTCTTTGTTTTCATTGTTAGGGTAAAAATAGGGAAAATTTTAGTGATAGCAAACATTTTTGAAAAATGTTTTTGGGGGTTTAGCCATAGCTATAATTTCGCATCCGAACCATCGCCCATTGTTACCTCATCAGCGAATGCGCCTGCGAATGCGCCTGCGAATTCATTGAAGTCGCCCAATCGTTTGTTGCGCGCTCGTATTTCAACCTGAGCCGTTAGTAATCGAATATCTGCCTCACTCCCCACTTGCGTTCGCTCCAGCCATGTGTCGAAGCTATTGGCAAAGGTGCGTATGCGGAAGCGTTCGGTGGCGCTGGTGAACAACTGCCATTGGTTGGTACTCGCTGTGGGGCCATCCGTTCGGAATAGGTCGCCCGTGGCGGTTGTGCTTATGTGGAAGATTGAA
>JANNEQ010000121.1:0-1933 GCA_031378885.1 Flavobacteriales bacterium | reverse complement strand
GACCCTGGCAGCAGTCAGGAAGAACTGAAAAGCGCCCCCCGCCAAATGAAAACATCAGGACAAACCATTTACCCCACATTTACCGCCAAACTCGGCACGGACGTGACTTTATTGGGTTTCGATTTAACCGTGAATGCGGCTTTGGGGAAAAATGAACAAGGTTATACCGCAGCTAATGCGGGTTATTTCTTTGCGTTGCAGGAGAGACCCGGGCAGTTGAGGTTTGGGTTGGATGAGGAAAGCCCCTCCGCAGAAATTTCAAGTTGGAGCGAATTAAGTTGGGATTATCTAACTAATCCTTCAATGCTGGATTTTTGGGAGTACCCAATTTTATTCAACTACAATTTTGACGATGTAAAATGGGCAAACTCTTCATGTGATGTTGCTTCTGTATTTTGGCAAAAACCTACGTTAATTCTAATTTCAGCACTCGAAATGTTAAATGAATAAGATAGCACTTTTATTTTTGTTTGTTTGTTTTCTGATTCATGCGGAAGCGCAAAATCCTTCATTTATTTGGGCCCATGGTTATGGTTATTTTGAGGTGGATGATAATGACGATGAAGTAAGGGATATTGATTTATTGCCTGAAGGCAAAATTAACGTTTCTGGAGGATTTGGTAAAAGGGCTAGAGTAAATATTTTTGGTGCTGATTCAGTATTCGATGGTAATGACGAATTTCTTGGTTTAAGCATTACTTATGACAATCAAGACAATATAGTTGATAGTTATAAATTAGGCTCTTTCATAAGGTCTAGTAAAAGACTAACTCCAAATTCTTTATTCACAATAGGGTATTTTGTTGAATCTGAAAATTTTGACTTAACCGATTCTAGCCCATTTATAGTCAATTCTTATGGCTTCAGTTTAATCAATGGTTACATATCCAAGCACTCATTCACAGGTGAGTTAAATTGGATAGATATTAATACCAGTATTGTCCTTTCTGAACGCTATTTGACTAATAGGGTTTTGACAGTGGGTTATTTTATTGGTTTGGGAGAGTTATTATGTCCTATTGATACTATTGCGTTTAACACTGTCGGTTCTGTTGATGGTTTAATAATGAGCATTTCCCCAGATGGAAATTTAATTACCAGTAAAACTCTGGGCTCAGAAGGAAACGACATATTTAGTGATTGCGACCACTCTGTAACGATGCAGGAATTCACCGCCACAGGCCGTTCCCTTGGCTCCTCTGACTACCAATGGGAAGGCTCAGTTCCAATGGTTGTTGATCATGATGGCCCTGCGGGATTTGCAGTTTCTTACAACGATAATTACGAGCTTACTTCCTTACTGATCATCACAAACGATGAAACAGGACAAAACGACAATTGCGAATTCTCCGGCATGTCTTACGACGCGAGCGGCAACCTCTACATCTCCGGAATAATCGAACAAGGCAACTACACCCTAAAGCTCAACGACCACGAAGAAGATTTTATCGTCACTAACCCCATGGAGTTGGTTATGATTAAGCTATCAGCAGATAAGGAACTGCAGTGGATCAGAAGAATGCCCGTTGGTGATTTTAGCTTGATCAACCGCATCGACATCGACCACAACGGCTTCATCAACGCCTGTGGTTATTACAACACCTCCATTTCTTTCGAAGGCACCAATATTTCTTACACAGACGGCGGTGATTACAGCGGCTTTATAGCGCGCTGGACACCCGAGGGCGAGTTGGTTTGGGCGCATACTATTTACGACAGTGCCGGTGACAATGAAATCAAAGATATTTGCATTACCCCGCAGAACTATATGTACATTGGTGGTTATTTTACTTCTTTCAGTACAGATTTTGATTTTACCGAAGGTCAGTATGATCTGGGAATCACCAATGGCGAAGACGCATTTCTGGCCAAATACACCATTGCCAACCCAACACCCGACATCTTTGTAGAACAAGGCTGGCAAACCACCCAG
>JANNEQ010000115.1:0-39510 GCA_031378885.1 Flavobacteriales bacterium | reverse complement strand
AATTTTTCTTACTTGAAATTTCCCTAAGAAAAATGAATGAAATTAGACCTTATAGACAAATCTCTTTAAGAATGAAAATCTACTGTCTATTTGGGTTTGAATCGTTGAACATTAATGTAATTCGATTTGAAAAAATCAAGAAAGGTCAATAATAGTGCTCAGAAAATAACATTCAACTCCGCTGGAGTTGTTGGGTCCTCCTTTATTATCGGACCACCGGGTTTCACCCGGGGCTAATAACATATAAGTCCTACGGACTTAGTCAATCCACTCAATTTGCTCAATCTCTCCCCAACTTTTGCGGTTGATCCATAATTTCCTTTTTTATCTTCCATTCCTGCCCGTTGGAAAAAACCACGCGTTGGTGGATGGGGAAAATTCGTCGAATAAAAAGACGAAAATAATCTTGTGGCGTTTTCCTAAGTTGGCACCAATTTCTGACAGCGATTTTCTATCGCGTGATTTGGATTTATGGATCAAAAAAAAAATCGCCCCTCAAGGCGATTTTCAATATTATACTTCTGAGTGAATTATCCCAGATAAGACTTCAATATCTTACTTCTGCTGGTGTGCTTCAGACGACGGATGGCTTTTTCTTTGATCTGACGAACGCGCTCTCGGGTAAGGTCAAATCGCTCTCCGATTTCTTCCAGGGTCAATGGGTGTTCGCCATTGAGACCGAAATACAATCTGATCACGTCGGCTTCGCGGCTGGTGAGGGTTCTGAGTGAACGCTCGATTTCTTTGCGAAGTGATTCGTGAAGAAGGTCTGTATCGGGTGATGGTGTATCGTTGGTTTGCAATACATCGTACATCGTGCTGCTGCTGTCGTCGCCATCTTTCAATGGTGCATCCATGGATACGTGACGGCCGCTGTTGCGCAATGATTGTTTTACCTCGTCCAATGTCATCTCCAATACCTCGGCCAATTCGGCTGGTGTTGGCGGGCGCTCAAACTCCTGCTCCAACTTGGCAAATGCCTTGTTGATTTTGTTGATCGAACCGATTTTGTTCAATGGAAGACGCACAATACGGCTCTGCTCGGCCAATGCCTGAAGAATCGACTGGCGAATCCACCATACGGCGTAAGAGATGAATTTGAAACCACGTGTTTCATCGAAACGTTGAGCGGCTTTGATCAAACCGAGGTTTCCTTCGTTGATCAAATCCGGCAATGAAAGGCCTTGATTCTGGTATTGTTTGGAAACCGATACTACAAATCGAAGGTTGGCTTTTGTCAGTTTTTCTAAGGCTGCCTGATCGCCGGCTTTAATTCTGCGGGCTAATTCTACTTCTTCTTCCGCTGTAATCAGGTCTACCCTGCCTATTTCCTGAAGGTACTTATCGAGCGATGCGGTTTCGCGATTCGTTACCTGTTTGGTGATTTTTAACTGCCTCATTTTTGTTGTTGTAGTTGGCGATCTGGTTTTTCAACTCGAAAAACCAAAGGGCATCATAGGGTAAATAACAATCTTAAAATACAAATCCACAATGTGTTGCTATCCTATAATGAGCGATAGCGAAACTTATTGTGCTAGTTGTTGGCCGTTTCCGGCTTTGGAATAAGTGCCTTTCTCGACAATTTGTACTTGCCGTTTTTAGGATCTTTTCCAATCACCTTCACAGTTACACGATCGCCTTCTTTTAGCACGTCGCGCACATCGTCTACTCTGGCCCAATCAATTTCTGATACGTGCAGCAGAGCGTCTTGCTTAGGCAATATCTCTACAAACGCACCAAAGGCCTGAATGTTCTTTACCACACCTTCGTAGATTTCTCCCACTTCAATTTGCGGAGGGAAAACTATATTTTTCACGGAGCGGGTTGCCGCATCCAATGAGTCTTTGTTGGCCGAGGCAATTTCTACAATACCTACTCCATTCGCCTCTGAAATACTAATTACAGCTCCAGTGGTTTTCTGAATTTCCTGAATCACTTTACCACCAGGTCCGATTACCGCACCAATGGTTTCTGATGGAATTTCGAAAGTCACAATACGTGGTGCATGTGGCTTGTAGTCTGCTCTTGGCTTATCTATTGTCTTGAGCATTTCGCCCAAAATGTGCATTCTTCCTTCTTTGGCTTGTTCAAGGGCGTCTTTCACCATTTTCATGCTGAGACCTTTTACCTTGATGTCCATCTGGCAAGCAGTAATTCCTTTGGAAGTTCCGGTTACTTTGAAGTCCATATCTCCCAAATGATCTTCGTCTCCGAGGATATCTGAAAGCACTGCGTATTTCGAATTATCTGAATTGGTGATCAATCCCATTGCAATTCCTGATACAGGAGAAGTAATAGGCACACCACCATCCATCAATGCCAATGTACCTGCGCACACGGTAGCCATTGAAGATGATCCATTCGATTCGAGAATATCAGAAACAATACGAATGGTATAAGGACATACGTCATTAGCAGGAAGTACAGGTTTTAAGGCCCTCAAAGCCAGATTTCCATGGCCGATTTCGCGACGTGAAGTGCTGCGTATCGGGCGGGCTTCGCCGGTGCTGAATGGTGGAAAGTTGTAGTGTAAGAGAAATTTGTCTTCTCTTGGCATTACAGCGCTGTCGATGGTTTGAGAATCTAATTTGGTACCAAGGGTTAGCGTGGTGAGAGATTGTGTTTCTCCTCTGGTGAAAATGCTGCTGCCGTGTGTTCCAGGCAAATAATCAATTTCGCTCCAGATCGGTCTGATTTGTCTGGTATTTCTTCCATCCAGGCGAAGGCTCTCGTCGAGAATCATGTTGCGCATGGCGTCTTTGAGGCAATCGTGGTGGTATTTATGAAGCAGGAATTTCTTCTCTGCTTTTTCTTCGTCGGTAAATCTGGCATTGAATGTATCTTCAATGGCCTTGTAAGAAGCGCCTCGCTCCTTTTTGCCTGCCGGAATTTTTACGGCGTCGTAATAGCTTTTGTAACACTCGTCCCAGATGGCTTTTTTCAAAGTTTCGTCTTTAGGCTCGTGGTCGTACGTGCGCTTAACCAGTGATTTGGCTACTTTAGAAGCCATTTCAGTTTGGGCAGCTACCTGAATTTTAATAGCAGCATGCGCAATTTCAAGGGCCTCGATCATTACATCTTCACTCACTTCTTTCATCTCACCCTCTACCATTACGATGCTATCGGCGGTTCCCGCTACGAGTAGTTCGAGGTCACTTTTAGAAAGTTGTTCCCAGGTTGGATTGAGAATGAATTTGTCGTTTACTCTTGCTACACGGACTTCAGAAATAGGTCCGTTGAAGGGAATATCTGACATTGCAATGGCGGCAGAAGCGGCCAGACCGGCAAGACTGTCGGCCATATTGGTATTGTCGGCAGAAATTAAGGTAACTACTACCTGAACTTCGGCGTGAAAATCATCGGGAAACATAGGGCGCAAAGCGCGATCGATCAAACGGGCTGTGAGAATTTCGTCGTCGTAAGGACGGGCTTCTCTTTTGAAATATCCGCCGGGGAATCTTCCTGCTGCGGCGTATTTCTCGCGGTATTCTACTGTTAATGGAAGAAAGTCGACACCCTCTTTTGCATCTTCGCTTGCTACAACTGTAGCCAGAAGCATCGTGTCGCCTTGTCTAACCACCACTGAACCATTGGCTTGCTTGGCGAGTTTTCCGGTTTCGATAATGATCGGACGGTTGTCACCGAGGTCAATGGTTTTGGTAATCAATTCGTAATTCATGTGAAAATTATAATCAAAAAATGTGTACTTAAAAAAAACGCAAAAAGGCAATTGCTTTCAATTGCCCTTTGCACGTAGCTTTTGCTAACGATATAATACTTTATTTACGGAGGTCAAGTTCTTTAATAATTGCCCTGTAACGACCAATTTCTGTTTTTTGAAGATAATCCAACAAACTTCTGCGTTTTCCAACCAGACGAATAAGTGAACGCTGGGTACCGAAATCCTTTTTGTTCTTTTTCAAGTGTTCGGTAAGGTGATTGATACGCATAGAGAAAAGAGCGATTTGTCCTTCAGACGATCCGGTGTCTTTCTCCGATTTGTTGAATGTTTTAAAAATTTCTTGTTTTTTTTCTGTAGTAAGGTACATGCCAATACTTTTTTAAGTGATTATTATGTGATCCTTAACTCGGGAAGCACAAAGCTTCTCTTATTAAAGGGCTGCAAAGGTAGTAAAAGCAAAAGGTTGCGACAAATAAAACTTTTGAGCATTGTCAAACTCAATTGAACAGTTGATCATTCAGCCAATCATTTATTGTCGCCCGACTTATCTTATTCCCCCTCCAATGAGGTTCAAGGTTTCAGGCCGTGCCTCCGTCACTATGATGGATATTCATAGTTTAAGGTCCGAAGCGGATACAAGAGCCGTAAGCTCGGTTTATATTGTAGCAAAGGGTTTTAACCCGTTGAAATGAAATGGCGAATGAGAACAAAGAGCCGTAGGCTCGGTCCATAAAATTTGATCCGCATTCAATTAATGGTAATGTCAACGCAATGTGTCCCCACCGGATGGTGTGGGATGGTGTGGGATGATTTGGTTTTACTAGTGGAACTCGAGATGACAACACCGCATGGAGCAATGTAATTAAATTAAGAAATTGACCGAACAACATTCGACCTTGGTCGTTTATCGCCAAACTCAAGATCGTACACCTATAACATGTGATCCATGGATCGTTATATCCCATTGTTTACACTCATCTCCTGATCCAGAATGGATCAAATGTTTATAGCACAATCGGTTTGCAGTGATCAAACGACCCGGAAGGGTCGAATGTTATTTTATTCAAAGACCTTAACCTAATGACATGGCGCATTGAGGTTAGCAAAGCACTCTTCCCGCACCCATCGGTGGGGACACGTCCAGTATGCTCTCGATAGTCAAAGGTCTTTTTTGCAATTGTGATAAAGAGTAATGCCAATTTACTGTTAATTGGTCTTTGCACCGCATTGAAATGAACATTGGTATTACTTAAACATTTTAAGCGACAAACCGATTTTCTGTTTGAGTTCCTTTCTGCTTACTATATAATCAAGGAAGCCGTGCTCCAAAACAAACTCTGCACTTTGAAATCCTACAGGAAGATCTTTGCCGATGGTTTCCTTTACCACTCTTGGGCCGGCAAATCCAATCAGGGCCTTGGGTTCGGCAATATTAATATCGCCCAGCATGGCGTAAGAAGCAGTTACCCCACCGGTGGTAGGATCTGTAAGGAAGGATATATAGGGCAGTTTTGCATCGGCCAATTGGGTAAGCTTGGCTGAGGTTTTGGCCATTTGCATGAGCGAAAAACCTGCTTCCATCATTCTGGCACCGCCACTTTTGGAAATACAGATAAAAGCACATCTGTTGTCGATGGCCTTATCAATTCCGAGGGCAATTTTCTCGCCGACCACAGAACCCATTGAGCCGCCAATAAAGGCAAAATCCATACAAGCCACTACTGCCCTCTCGCCTTCTATCTCACCCATGGCCACGCGAATAGCGTCTTTCAGGCCGGTCTTGGCAATGGTGGTTTTTATTCTGTCCTTATAAGATTTGGTATCTGTAAACTCCAGTGGGTCGCCGCTGATGAGGTTGGCCGCAATTTCTTCGAACTCATTTTCATCAAAAAGAATAGAAAAATACTGCAGTGAACCGATTTTATCGTGGTATCCACATTTATCGCAAACCCAGTTTTGATCGGCATGTTGGTCGCTGGTAACTACATTTTTGCACTCCGGACATTTGTACCAAAGCCCTTCCGGAATTTCTTTCTTTTCCTTACTCTTGGTGGTAATTCCAGTTATTTTTCTCTTAAACCAACTCATATTGCAGGGGTTATTTAATGGTATAAATCAAGCGGACGAATTTATCTGAATTTGACGACTGTTTTGAACTTTTTAGCTTTCTCCTTCACATCTGCAATGTTAAAATCAAATGAAATTGTATTGGTAGCCGAATCAAATGTGGCCATTTTGCCCTTTACACTTTTAATGGGTTTGTCAAATTTTACTTTGGCTTTTAACTTGAAAAGGTCGGCCGCTCCGCCATCCTGGCCCAATGCCTCTTTACTTTTGTTTTCCTTATTTAATTTGGCCAGTCCGTCCGGATCAATTTCTATAATCATAGAATTTTTGGCCAGCTTGTACACAAAAAAACTTCCTTCCTTGTCGCCATCTTCATCGGTGAGTGCCTTCTTAAAGGCCATCATATCCGCAAAGCTGAATTTAGAAAGATAAACCCCATCGTTATAAGTAACATTTGAGTTGCTTATTCCCTCAATGTTCTGGTATCGTTCCTGCAGTTCTGACAAATTTTTCTTAGAAAAAACAGTATCAATTCTTGCACTATCCGGCAAAGCAGGGATTAAATCAGTCAAATCGATTTTTACCTGATAATCACCCGAAAAATCATCCTTAAAGTGAACCTCCTGCTCAACTGTACAACTGGCAAAAGTGATTGTTACAAAACATATAAATATGAGAGATCGAATTATTTTCATAATGCAAATATGCGCCTTATAGGGTGCAAGTATATAATTGACTTATCGAAGAATGTAAATATGCCCGAGCTTCACTATTGGATCGCCCTGGTAATCGGTGGCTTCCACCCTGTAATTGTAGACATCGTCGGGCACACTTTCGCCGGGATTCCAGGTTTCGCCAAATTTTTCGGTGTAAAAAACCAAATTGCCCAGACGATTATAAACGGTGATTTTCAGGTCGGTGACATTAAAACCCTGCACAAACCAGCCATCGTTGATGGAGTTGGCATTGGGAGTAAAGGCCGAAGGAGCAAAAATACCTGAGTTGCATACCATGGTGGTAATTTCGAAATCTCCGCTTACTGTTCCGCATTGGTTGCTTATTTCTACTGAGTATTCTCCGGGTTGGTTGAACAAAACTACCGCGACACTGTCGCCTGTGGACCAAATATATTCCTGATTCTGAGACGCAGATGCATCTACTCTCAGGTAGTCGAACTCGCAAATGGTGGTATTTTCAGGTAAATTAAGATCGGGTAGTAAAATCATGGACACGACTGACGCGTCGCTTGTCTGACAAGGGCCGTTTTGAACCACGACCTCATAATATCCCGGCTGGCCCACAAGTATAGATTGGGCTTCCACGCCAGTACTCCAGAGACCAACAGATCCGGCATTCAAGGTAACGGGTTGTCCCTCGCAAATGACCAAAGAGTCCATGAGGTTGGGACTGGGCATTGAGAAAACCTCCACTTCAATATTGTCAGATACTGAGCAAGATCCATCAAAATAGGTAAACTGGTATGAGCCCGTTTGGGTTATTTCAATGGTCTGAAAAGTGCCTCCGGGAATCCAAACGCCTTCGTAGCCCGGATCAATTTGAAAGGAAGAGGTTTCACAAATTGAAGTGTCCGGCCCCAGGTCAATTACCGGCAAATCGATTTCAGTAATTATTATATCATCACTCGAAGTGCATGAGCCTAAATCTACTGTTAATGAATAATTTCCAGCGCTCACTTCAATCGTTTGTACAATCTGGTTGGTAGACCAAAGAATATTATCCCAGCCCAACCCCGCATCTAAAACCAAAGTGCCTCCCGGGCACACAGCCGTGTCCGCGCCGATGTTAATTTCGGGCATTGGGAGTACTGATATGTTGACTGTGTCGGTTTGAATACAACCCACATTGGCCGAATCCATGGTGAGGATATACGTCATTTGAAGGGGAACATCCAGGTCGTTGAACATGGAAAATACTGGTTGGGCAATGTTGGCATTGCTCAAGCCTGTAGTTTCGGTCCAGGAATAATTATAGCCCGAATGCGATATCGCTCCCAGAGTGAGACTTTCGCCACCACAAATTTCCTCATCCGCTCCGGCAGAGGCCGTTTGCGACAAGTTGTAGGCTTCGCAGGCTGTAAAACTGATGTCGTCGAGGCCAAAGTCATTTCCCCCACTTTGCGGTTGGTTGTTCTCAATGCACAATTCGAGAAATGAACTTTCACCGCTGTTCCATGTGGTGGTGTATTCGTGCCAGCCTGCGATGGCGATAATGGAATCTGCCGCGGCTACTCCATTAAAAACCGGTTTCAGCCAGGCCTGTGGATGTGGGTCGGAATTGTTGGTGACATCTCTGGCCCAGAAAGTAAAAGTGTAATCTGTATTGGGTTGAACGCCAAAACTCTGGCACCAAACGTCTGTACCAGCGACCGCAGCCGCATTTGCTATAAAGAAATTTCCGGTAGGTGGATTAGTATGGTCCGTTCCGGTAAAACTACTGTGGTAGAAAAAAGCATTGGTACCGACAGCATAAGTATTTTCGGGACAAAGTGGACAAAACAAACCTGTTCCGAGGTTAAGATCTGTGGTAAAGCCAGTGTTTCCCGAAGAGAAATTGCCGTTGGTAATGAGTTGAACCTGGTGTTCGCAGGCCGCGCATTGGGCGCCCGATTGAAGCCCGATAGCCATAAACCATGAAAATAGCGCGCAAACAACTAGCGACTTAATGAGCTGATCTGGCATTTTGGTTAATTATTGCAGGTGTTCGGGTAAAAGAACACGTGGCAAATGTACAAAATGAGAAATGGGTTTGGAGTGGTTGATCGTTATCAGGTGAAATCGCGATGGAAAACAACATGGTAAAATTAAATGTGGCTGGCAAATACAGGAATTGGACAAATGGATGGTT
Source organism: Flavobacteriales bacterium (assembly GCA_031378885.1). Classification (GTDB taxonomy): domain Bacteria; phylum Bacteroidota; class Bacteroidia; order Flavobacteriales_D; family Sanyastnellaceae; genus JANNEQ01. The sequence continues at coordinate 30,896 of JANNEQ010000115.1, read as the reverse complement.
TGAAATATTCCAGATATCTAAAGCGAATAAAATTGAATAACAAGGTCTCTAAATGGAAGGATTGTTTTTTGAAATTTGAATTCAATCCAACCTGCAAATGGCCAAATTATTCAAGAACAAATACAGAATCGAAACAACCAGATTGAAGTCATGGGATTATTCGGGTGAAGGCATGTATTTCATCACAATTTGTACAGATGACAAAGTCAATTATTTTGGGGAAATTGCGGTAGATACGCGATGCATCGCGTATCCACAATGCAACGCGTATCCAAAATGCAACGCGCATCCAAAATGCAACGCATATCCAAAATGCATCGCGTATCCACAATGCATCAGGTATCCACAATGCCAATGTAATCCGCAATCCAGTGGAAATCCACAATGCCAATGTAACGTCAATGAACAATCCAGTGGAAATGCATTATGTAATGGGCATTCGCAGTGTAAACACGCGAAGGTAGATACGCGAAGCATCGCGTATCTACGACCCACCGAAATCGCCATTATCGCAGAAAAGGAATGGTACAAATCCATTCAATTACGGCCCGACATGAATATTACATTGGGCGAATTCGTTGTGATGCCCAATCATATACATGGGATAATAATGATTGGTAAAATTGCGATTCGTGCCGTATCGGTGGATGAGGATGATAGTAGATACGCGATGCATCGCGTATCAACAGACGCGGGCGCGAATGCGGACGCGGGCGCGAATGCGAATGCGGATGCGGATGCGGATGCGGATGCGGAAGGTAGACACGCGATGGATGATGGGTATTGGATGGATAATGGGTACCCGATACATCGCGTATCAACGAACCAATTCGGCCCCCAATACAAAAACCTGGCATCTATCATGCGCGGATACAAATCGGCGGTGACGCAATATGCCAGGAAGAATAATATTCCGTTCAGGTGGCAGCCCGGATTCTTTGATGTGATTATCCGATCACCAAAATCATTTGACCAGATTTCGAATTACATTAAAAATAATCCTGACGAGTGGTTAATAGATAAGTTCTATAACAAAAAGGTTTGAAAGGGCAGCAATAAAAAAAACCGCATGAACCTAAATCCATGCGGCTTTACAACTCAAAATATGAAAATTACTTAACCATCAAAATTCTATTCAATTCGGGCAGCACACCATTGCTGATCTGAATATTATAGTTTCCAACCGGCCAGCCCTTCACCTCTACTTCCACGTTGGTAGACGTAGCACGAAGTTCTTTGATCAGTTTGCCATCTATTTGTGTAATACGAATGATGGCATTGGAATATCCTTCGGGAATCTGAATGGTGAGTTGGTCGTGGGCTGGGTTTGGATAAAGTAATAATCCGGTCTCCATTTGTTCGTCAACACCAATAAACACTGCCTCAATTACTCCCTCAGCAGAGCATCCTTCCACATTGACAGCTTCGAATGTGTATGTGCCGCTTTCAGTAATAGAAAGTGTATTCGAATGGGCTCCATCAATTAACACTCCGTTGAAGTACCAGGTGTAAGTAGCATCAGGCACAGTAGAACCAGATAGGTTATTGCCCAACTGACTTATCACCAGCAATTGCGGCATTTCGAATACATCTATGGAAGTCTGCACATCATTCAAAGAACAATTGCCCTGATCAACATGAAGTGTATAAGTTCCTTCTTCAGAAACTTCCAGACTCTGACTGCTTCCCACTACATCACCGTTGAACAACCACGTATTGCCATTGGCGTAATTAGAAGTAAGTGTGGAAACCTCCCCTGAACAAATTACGGCGTCATCGACTATTATACTCGAAGGCGACATTGGCTCAATGTTAAAGGTCGTGGAATCTATTCTAACGCCGCAAAGATTGTTCGAGATCATCAATTTCAAGTCGTGTTCGCCAGGCTCAGAAATTGCTAAATAATCTTCGTTTCCAACCACATCTCCATCCAATATCCATGCATATTGATCTGTCCACAATACATCGGCTTCTGCATTCAGAACCGGAGTGTCGCACGGCCCGGTCAAATTAGAATTAATTGCTGCCTCATAATCGGCACAATCGAAAATGGTGTGGGTGTATGTATTGGTAATTACCGCAGGATTGGTGTCAAAGTAAATGCCGGCCGTGTTACTGATAAGCGTTCCCATTGGCAGATTTTGTTTCATCCTTATCTTAAAACTAACCAACCCGTGGCTACCTGGCTCATCACTTGTACTATCCGGAAGCATTATATCAGAGAAGTTGAATGCTATTTCTCTGTACTCCGGGTCAACTACTACCATTACACTATGGGAGTTGGCTACAAGCCTGAACGTTTCTATATCCAGATTTTGATCCAATGTATCGCGGATAATTACATCATAAGCCGCGGCATTTCCAGTATTCTGGAATCGGACGACATATTCTATTTCAGTTCCATCTTCCACAAAATGCGCATCAGTATATCCCAATGGATAACCAATTTTATCGTTGGGATCATAAGCACATGTCAGTTCGAGTTCTCTGAATCTTTCTCCACTGGCAACCAACTCACCATTATAAAATCCAAATATCATGGCGTGATTATGAATCATACTTCCCATGAATTCGAAATTGGGAGTTTTCAGCAATACATCGTACATGAACATCTGACCAGGCTGCAGATTCTGATAACTCATATAAATTCTGTTGCCTACAATAGAATCTATCGGAGTAATGGTATCTATTCCGACATAAATTGAATCAAAATCAATATAGAGGTATCCGCTTATGGGGTAAGTACTCTCATTCCTAAAACAAATATTGTGGTTCACCCATGTATCGCAGCGGGGTGCGTCAGGATAAAAGTCAATGCACATTCCCCAAACTGGCTGGGTAGCGGTAAGACCAAAACGCCTTACGGCATTATTTGGCCCGAAGATATCAAAGTACTGTGTTTGCGGTGTACTGGTCGAATAATATGGAAAAATACTGCTGTTATCATGACTAATCTGATACTGACCTATAGGAAGTTCTATGCTAAAATGTCCACTGTCGTCGGTTATTACAATCAGATCGCCAGGAATAATCATTAGCGTTTGGAATGCCAGTCCGATTTCACCAATTCCCTGTTGCCCATTTTGGTTCACATCATTGAATACTACTCCTGTGAGTAAGTACTTGCAGGAACCATTATTGCAGGTAGCTGTCTCTCTGTAGTTGGCTGCAGACGGATCAGTACATCCTTCCAGGTCTTCTTCTGTACACACACAAAAAGTTCTGATGAGGTCGGAATAAACGTTCACATTAGCACCGAAGGCAGGATAGGCCGTTGCATTAATTAATTCATGGAAAATCTCTTCGTTCGTTGAATCTCTTACTGTTATTCTAAACTCAGAAGAATCGGCTCTGAGGGTTTGAAATGAAATCAGAACGTTAAAACATTCTTTGTTTACGCACTCAATAGATGCGCTATAGGTTGGACTTCCCGATAATGAGTATAAGCTATATGTATCTAGAAAATCCAAATTGTTTTGGAATTTTATTTCAGTAATATTCAAAGATGGCGTGTAATTCAGACACTCCACTTCAACTGTCAGATCAATACCTTCTGAGCAAGATCCATCATCACACGAAGCAAGTGGATCATAGTTACAAGCCTGAGGGTTGGTGCAACCTGCATATTGGCATTGACCATTATCGCATGTTGCTGATGCGCTGTAATTGCATGCATCGGGATCTGTGCAACCGCAGGTATCATAACAACATGACCCATCATCTCTGAATGCGTTGGCATCGTAATTACACGCGAGGTTATTGGTGCAACCCATACCATAAGTATTCTGCATCCAGAAAATATTACCACCTTCTTCATAGGCAACGAAATCGTTATACCCATCTGAGTCCATATCTTCAATCAATACATTATGATTCGACAAGTTAAACTGACCAAAGCATGAACTTCGTGTATAGGTATCGCCATTATTTAAATAGGATATAATGGAGTAACCATTTGAATTGGAATTATCAGGATAACCTGTAAACACATAGAAAAACCGATCTTCGTCCCCGTCGTTGTCTATATCAAATGGGGGTAGCGTTTCTGTAGCACCGTCGGTATAATCATAATCATCGAACATATCACCTTGAGTAAAGGTGCCATCTGCATTTTGAATATAATAATAAGGTCTGACGGTACCAGTTCGTGTAGCAACAAAATCCATATCAGAATCGCCGTCAGCATTCAGCACTAAGTGCACACTGGTAGTATAAGGCAATAAAATAACCGGAGTATCGAAATTGCCATCACCATCGTTGTATCTCACGTATGTCCCATCTGCGGTTGAGCTGGAAATTAAGTCAAGATCATTGTCGCCATCAAAATCCTGAAAAACCTGAACACCAGTTTGAGCACCATCAATAATCCGGAGTTCGAAATTCCCGTTGTCCAGATTAATTAAGGTAATGGCTGATCCTACGGTGCTTGATATGCCAACCAGAATTAAATCTTTCAAACCGTCATTATTGAGATCTTTAAAATCCAGATTATATGGAATTTGGGTAATGCTGAAGTTGGCAGAATACGTGTTGACCAATGTAAAGGCGTCAGTAACTCCATTATATGAATACAGCTTCAAACCGTTCGAACCATTTAGTGGCAAAACAATCACTTCCTCTGTACCATCACCCCAAAGGTCTTCAGTATATACTTTGATGTAACTCTCCAGAGGTGATTGATTGATACCTACGGGCAAATCGAACTCACCACCCGTTTGATTTTCCATCAAACAATGGGATTCGAGACTAAAAAAATCATTGCTGCGAATGGATAAATCAACATTGCCATCCTGCGACCTGTCAAGGGCCAACATGTTTTCAACACTAAGATAAAAACTCAGGTTATTATCTGTCCCATTGTTTGTAGCGGTTACGCCTGACTTCCAGAATGAGTTGATAAATTCATTCTGTTGGTCCACCAAATTGAGTACGACCACGTCTCCAAAACCATCACCATCAAGATCACCATTGCTGTTAGCGCAAACCTGACCGGCAAGCCCGATAGAAGAAGTAGCCGCTACAAAGTCTCCTGCACCATCGTTTTGGTACCAGCTTGTCTGAGCGGTTGATTCAACATACAAATAAAGATTGTACAGACTAGCACCAGTGGTCTTAACGATATCCAATTTATTATCGGCGTCAACATTTAGAAATTGAACCATTTCACTATTGTCTTCATCGGCATAGATCTGTGTAAAGTGAACACTATTAAACAATTGGTTGGCACCCTGTGCGAGCCACACTGCCTCCGTTTTCAATTGCTGAAAATTAAATCTGGTTCCATAAATATCCCTGTCGCCATCGCCATCCATATCGGCTACACCAAGAATTTTCAAGTTGGTGAATGATAGATTGCCCATTGATATGGCCGTTCCGAAGGTAATGCCATCCTCATTGGGGTACCAACTCAGGGCATAACCTGTTTGTTTGATGATATCTTTATCGCCATCTCCATCCACATCAAAAGGATTGTCGAAGAATTGTAAATTAGTAGAAGTGAAATTGGTGAAAAAACCGGCAGAATTGTTTTTAATCCAAAACGGACTGGTTCCTGGAGGGTCAGATTTTCTATCCACCATCAGATCAATATCTCCATCATTATCAACGTCACCTCTCATAATGTAATCATAGATGTCGCCATTGGGACTGTTGGTTAGTTGCAAGGTGTAAGGAGTAATTCCCTGAGCACCCGGTGAAAGATCCATCCACCTGATTCTTGCAGAATCTGCATAAGACAATACGTCGGCATAACCATCACCATTGATGTCAAAAAAGTCCACATAGTTCTCATTGTAGTTGCTGAAGCCCGTTGGTCCTCCTCTTAAAACAAGTGGTTGGGCAAATTCTCCTCCGCCCAAATTCACACATACCGTGAATCCGCCATTCACGAACATTACGTCGTTATCGCCGTCTGAGTCCCAATCGACGGAATATGCGTCGTTCATACCAACAGAGCTAGCGCCATAAATTTCATTTTCTTTGCTGAATTGAGCGTGGAGGCCAATATTCCAGAGAGAAAGAAAGGCCAGAGAGTAAAAAAATTTCATCATTACAAATGAGGTTTAGTTAAGATTCTTAATACTAAAATGCCGGTAGGCATATTATTCCATAATTTTTTTAAAAAAAAAACTCAAAAAAACCAAAAAGCCGCATGATGTATGGTCATGCGGCTTTTCTTCGATTAATGTTTGGTTGATTTAATCAATCACCAAAATCGTATGTATTTCAGCAAGTTCGCTGGCTGTTACCTGTACATTGTAAATTCCTTTTGAAAGATTGGATAGGTCTATCACCTGACTAATAGAAGTTGAACGGATTTCTTTCACCAACTTTCCATCGGCCTGGGTAATTCTGATGAGGGCATTGCCATAGCCATCAGGAAGAACCAATGTCAATTGATCGTGGGTTGGATTGGGGTACATCAGCAAGTTGCTTCCACTTCTTTCGTCCACACCAATGTAAGTGGCATTGACTGTGGCAGACGATGAGCAACCTTCGCTGTTGGATACCTCAACTGTATATGCACCACTTTCGGTGAAATTTAATATGTTGGTATTGGCACCTTCAATCAATTCTCCATTCAGATACCAGGTGTAAGTCGCGCCATCGAGAGGATCTACAATCAAGGTATTGCCCGACAAAACAAAGGAAGATGCCGCCGGGTTATCCAGAACTGTAATAATAGTTTGCGCATCTTCCGGCGCACATTCGTCCTGATTAATATGAAGTGCATAAGTACCAGATTCTGTTACTTCAAGGGTTTGATCGGTACCGATTATTACACCGTTGAGCATCCACTCATTACCTGCGCTGTAGTTTGAAGTGAGGAGTGTACTTTCTCCTTCACAAAATGTATTGGACGCTGTTGTAATAACCGCCTGGGCATCATCGAACACAACAATAAGTTGTTCGGCTGCCGCTACAGGACATTCGGTTGATGTAATGTCCAGATAATAAGTACCGGCCTCTGACACAACCAGAGTTTGTTCAGTGCCCACCACTTCCCCATTCAACCACCATTCGTTGCCTTCTGCATAGTTGGATGTAAGCATAACTTCACCTCCCGAGCAAAATCCAAATTGATCTCCGGAAATAACCGGAGCTTCAATTTGCATAGTTGAAATCGCGGTTTGTGTTTCGGTAAGTACACAGCCATCCAGGGTTACGCGAAGCGAATATGTTCCCGGCTGAGAAACTTCAAGTGTCTGATCTGTGCCAAGGACTTCATTGTTATACAACCATTCATTGCCGGTTTCATAATTTGATGTCAAGGTAGAAATTTCATTCGGGCAAAGTGAATTGTCAGAATTTGTAATGGAAGCCCAAGTAACCAGTTGAAGATTCACCATCACTGAGTCCATTCGCGAACCACATAATGGATTGGATACTTCCAGCTTGAGCCAATGCTCGCCTGCTGTGGTAATACTTGCCAAATCAGTTTCACTTACCACTTCATCATCCAGTTTCCATGTGAAGTTTTCTGTCCACAATGCCTGAGCTTGTGCCGATACAACGGGCGATTCGCAGGTACCTGTATCCTCGGTAACAATGGTCACATCATATTCTTCACAATCGAAAATGGTGTGAAGGGTGGTATTGGTCAATACAGCAGGATTGGTATCGAAGTAAATATCTGCCCTGTTGTTGATTTCTGTTCCTGCCGGAAGATTGTTCTTCATTTTCATCTTATACTTCACAAAACCATGGCTGCCGGGCTCGTTGGAAGCGCTGTCGGGAAGCATAATATCCTCAAAGAAGAAAACCAGTTCTCTTGTTTCAGGCTCCAGGCTCACCATTACGCTGTGCGATTTATCTACCAGTTGGAATGTGCTAAAGTCGAAATTTGCATCGAGAGTATCGCGAACGGTAACATTGTACGCTTCGGCGTTACCTTTATTTTGAAAACGAATAAGGTATTCCATTTCATCTTCATTCCGTACATAGTGCGAATCGGTATAACCTTCGGGGAAACCTTGTTTGTCGTTGGGGTCGTAGGCGCAGGTGATGAGTCTGGTGTAATTGTTACTAAATGATATTCCGCCAAAATTCGTATTCAGAGTAGCAACAGCATTAACACTTATGTACTGCCCCATGAATTCAAAATTAGGGGTCAACAAGTATGCGTTAACATAATAAGAAGACCCTGGAGCAATATTGGTAAACGAATAATAGTATGTTCCGTTGACAATAGAATCTGGTGTAGTTGCACCGTTAAGACTAATATCAACAAATAAAGGATCAAATTGCACCGCCAGAATACCAGAGATCAAGATATTACCCGTATTTTGTACGGTAACATAATTGACTACCCATGAATCACATCGTTGATTGGGTCCATATATGTGCAGGTGCGCCTCAGGCTCTATTGCGGTTGCCCTAATACCAAACCTGCGTTTAACATTGGGTGCATTGGCTGATACGGTGAAGTTTTGTGTGGTAAGTGTTGTGTAAAATGGAAAATCCGGGTTTGGTACAAGCGAAATCTGATACTGACCGGGAGTGAGATTGACACTAAAACTGCCATTTTCATCCGTAATTAACATGATATTTCCGGGAGTGATGATTAACACTTCGCTGGCGAGTAATATATCACTTGTCTGAACTGTACCATTTTGATTCAGGTCGTTGAATACGCAACCCGTTTGTTCATATTTACAAGAACCATCATTGCAGGTAGCATTTGTTCTGTAGTTGGTCGCATTCGGATCTGTACACCCCTCAATATCTTCATCATCACAAATACAAAATGTTTTAATAATGCTATTATAGACGTTAATTACTCCAAAATTATTTGCTGTATATGCATTAAGAGTAACCCATTTATTGAAAATCTGACCACCATTCGAATCAATCAGCCGGATATTAAATTCAGCGCTGTCAGCGACCAAACCTGTCGCACTCAACAATACATTGAAGCAAGCCTTAGGCATGCATTGAATTTCGCTGGTGTAAGTAGGGGTACCTACCAACCCATAGCGCATCACATCGTCATTGGGTACATCCAAATTATCGAAAATAATTTTATTCACTACTGAGTTGGGTGCGACATTAATATATTCAACTTCCAATGTCACATGCACTCCATCAGAGCAAGATCCATCATCGCAGATTGCATTTGGATCGTAATTACAAGCTTGCGCATTCGTACAGCCTGATATTTCACATGTGCCATTGTCGCATGTAGCGGCGGGATCATAATTGCAGGCAGTCGGATCGGTACAGCCACAATCTACTGTACAACAAGAACCGTCATTTATGAAAGCCTCAGGATTGAAATTACAGGCCTGTGAATCCGTACAGCCCATTCCATATGTATTCTGTAACCAGAATATACTGCCGTTCTGTTGGTACATAATAAGGTCATCGTACCCATTATTATCAATATCTTCTACCAAAGCATTGTAGTTGTTCAAAAGCAATGCAGATGTTGACTGAAATTTGGTATAAGTATTTCCCTGGCGAATGAGTACCACCCGATTTCTTTGGGTTTGATTATTATATTCTGTTTTCAATGTAAATACAAGGTCAATATCTCCATCGTTATCTATATCAAATGGTGGTAATAACTTAGATTCGGCATCATTATAATTGTTTTCGTCAAACATTTCGCCTGTTGTAAATGCTCCATTCGCTCCGCGGATATAATAATACGGCCGCGTAGCCGGGCCGGGCGTAGCCACAAAATCCAAATCAGCATCTCCGTCGGCATCCAAAACCAGGTGAATCGTAGTTCTATTGGATAGCAAGGTAACCGGAGCTGCGAAATTACCTGCTCCATCATTGTATCTTGCATATGTTCCCTCAGTTGTATTACTGGATAAAAAATCCACATCACCGTCTCCATCAAAATCCTCAAAGACCTGAACACCCGATTGGGCACCATCGATAACATTCAACTGGAAACTGCCATTGTTCAAATTCAGAAAAGTAATGGCTGAACCGGCAGTACTTGTAAAAGAAACCAGTATCAAATCTTTAAAGCCATCATTATTGAGGTCTTTAAAATCGAGATTATAAGTATTCTGGACAAGGGTGTATGCTACAGAATACGTATTGACAAGTGTAAATGCATCCGTGGCCTGGTTATACGAATATATTTTCACTCCACTGCTACCAGCGTTGGGGACAAAAACAACTTCCTCCGTTGCATCGCCCCACAGGTCCTCAGAATAAAACCGCCCCTGGTCTTCTAATGGTATTTGCGGAATAGCAGTGGGAAGATCATAATTACCTCCCGATGACTTTTCCAACATACCATAACTCAAGTTATTAGACGAGTTCTTATTGGTAATGGACAAATCCAAATCACCATTCTGATTCCTATCCAGTACCAACATATTATCAATAGAAATATCTAAAGACACATAATGAGGGTTACCTGCATTGGAGGTGGTTACATCACTTTTCCAAAATAAATTAAAGAATTCGTCAGGATTATAAATAATTACATCCCTGAATCCGTCATTGTCAAAATCTTCATTACCAAACATTGGAACTTCACCAAGCTCCATTGAAGAAGTAGAGTTCAATAGAAAATCTCCATCAGCATTGTTTTGGTACCAGGTAGTTTGTGCATTTTCAGCGATCGTAAAAACTTTATTGACATTACTGGCTCCTGTAGTTTTTGTAAGATCCGGAAGGTTGTCCTGATCAACGTATAAAAACTGAAGGATTTCTGAATTATCCTCATCTGCATATACTCCACTGAAATGAGCGGTATTGTATAAATTGTTGGTGCCTTTCTCAAGCCAGAGCGCTTCTGTTTTTACTACCTGATAATTGAATCTTGTTCCGTAAATATCGCGATCACCATCTCCATCCATATCGGCTACACCAAGAATACGCATTTTGGTAAATGGAATATTGCCCATCGCTATAGGATTCCCGAAGGTTGTACCGTCCTGATTGGGAAACCAGCTCAAGGCATAACCCACTTGTCTGATGATGTCCTGGTCGCCATCTCCATCTACATCAAATGGGTAGTCGTAATATTGTAAATTGGTAGGAGTGAAATCGGTGAAAAAGCCTGCTGAGTTGTTTTTCAGCCAAAATGGGTTTGTTCCCGCCGGGTTTGATTTTCTGTCCACCATAATATCTATATCTCCGTCATTGTCTACATCTGCACGCATGATATAATCATAGATATCACCATCCGGTTGATTTGTGAGTTGTAAGGTTTTTACAGGTAAATAGGTATTCGGAGAAAGATCGATCCATCTGATACGGGCCGAATCCGCATAGGATAATACGTCAACGTAATTATCACTGTCTATATCAAAAAAATCAAGACTATTTTCACTGTAAGCGCTGAAAGCCGTCTGACCCGACCAAACTTTGAAGGGTTGAGCAAAAGCTCCACCACCCAGGTTTTCTACAACCCAAAAACCAGCAGACACCAGGATAATATCTTTATCACCATCCTCATCCCAATCAACGGAATAGGAGTTTTCAACGTTCCCTAACGCTCCAGCGGTTGGATTATAAATATAGTTTTCATTACTGAATTGTGCCTTTCCGATTATTACGGTTAAAAACAGTAGTGCAATGGAGGAGAGTGTTTTGATCATCTGAAATGGTTAATTTGGTTAAAGCATTTTATTCAAAGATGCCGGTTAAGTTTTTATTCCATAAATATTCCTCAAAAAAAGTAAAAAAAACCAGAAAGCCACATGATACATGGTCATGCGGCCTTTCTTCGATTAATGTTTGGTTGATTTAATCAATCACCAAAACGGTATGTATCTCAGCGAGTTCACCCGCTGATACCTGCACATTGTAAATTCCTTTTGAAAGCATGGACACGTCTACCACCTGACTGATGGAAGTGCAACGAAATTCCTTCACCAGTTTCCCATCGGCCTTCATAATTCTGATTATGGCATTGCCATATCCACAAAGTATGATGCGGCATTCCATATTTTTTTTCCAATTATGCCCAAAATTTTTACAAAAAAATAAAGAACTCACAATAAGGGGTGGAAAAGCATCGCAATGCCACCAGAGGCTAAAAGCGGATCGCAGAATTAAGTCCGATAAGAAAAAACGTTCTATTTTTTCAACCCCATATTTTCGAATGTAGTAATATCAATTACTGATTGGTTATTGGGCGTAAAGCTGATTTTTACACTATCTCCTACCTGCGTTAATGGCAGCTCACTACTGATTAAACTACTACCCATAAAAATAGTGTTGGAATATTGCAATGTAAAATAATAATAAGTATTTCCATTTTTCACATCGGCATTAATACGATTTACTAGCTGATGCACTACTGAATCTGTACTGAGCGTATTTTGTTTATTGAGCGCGGTGCCACTGCTATTGTATGCATTTTTATACCCCATTAATGTTTCTTGTAAATTATTACCAACGCCTACAATAGTATAATCGGCAATAGAAACCATAGCATACATTTTCACTAAGCCGCCATTATCTTTCAGGCTAATCACGTAGGTAGGAATATTATTGATATTGCATGGAATGGGCTCCGTGGCAAAATATCCTTTTTCCTGCACCTTACCTTCTGCACTTTGCCTGGCAGAATTGGGTGTGGCACCACCTTGCGGATACCAGACTGATTCTTTGGTGCGGGTATTTACAAGGGCAAATCCTACAGTACTTTCGTCTTTACCCACAGAGGTAAGACTTGTATACCAATAACTTTCGTTGTCGTTTCCATATACAAGTAAGGGGTTATTGGATGCTTGTAATTTTCCTTCGTTACTAAAATTGAAATAACCATTTATGTATTCCCCCCAATCGTTTATCTGGGAGTAAATAAAATCTTCGGGCTGCACTCTATCTACCCAGAGAGGTACATTGCTTAAATCGTATTTTTCTATAGCACCCGTGCCAGCGTCAACAACTGCAATACCCGTGGCATCATTTCCGCTAAATCCAATTGTTTTTTTATAAAGTGTTACTACCCAATATGGCTTTCCTGAATCATCCAACTCGAATGTATAATCGGTAATGCCGCTGGTAGCAATTCCATTCATATACAAATGCCGTGGTAAATAATCGCCGAAGTAGGCTCCTTGCTGGTATTTTATCCATACCGGATTTCCTGCTACATCCTGCACCAAGCGCACATCGCGCTCATTGCAGGCATTTACCATTACATATCCATTACATCCTGCTTTGTTATTCCACCATTTAAAAAAACCAGAATGTATTAAAGGTGCCACCCAGAAAAACTGATCGCCTACTTTTTGAATATTGAATACGCCCAGGTTTACCTTGCTTCCCAATGCTACCTGATTTCCCAATACTTTATCGCCTAGTAATTCTGCAAGCTCCTGATCTACCGTGCGTATTTTGTCCAGCGGTATAGGAGATAGTTGTTTATTCAGTTCTACACCTTTGCTAACATCGCCCAATAATTTTTGGTATCTGGCACTGTGAATTATTGGAGCGGTAGTAATAAAATTTACGACCAGTACGTAGATCAGCGATAGTCCTAAAATCCATATGCTGATTCTATTAAAGCTAAGTCCCCGAAAACCCTCTACTCTGCCATCTTTCCTAACCCTCAATCCTTTTAATGAAGCTAAATTTTGTAACGCTTCAAAAACAAGCACGCCCAATATTATATAAACCGCTATTTTACTAAAACCAAAATTAAGCACAGGTAGTTTCAGGTAAAATAAAATGGCCAAGAAAACAAGAGTAATAATAGCTGGCTTAAGAAATCTCATATATAAAAATTTGCACGCGAATATACCTCACATTTTCCTCAAGCATCTGCACAGGCCAAAACATCCATAAAACGAATCAACCGCAAAAGTTGGGGAGTAATGAAGCAAATTGTGTGGATTGTCCATGCAGGCATTAATTTTATTAGCCTCGGCCTGCCCCAACCGAACTGGTTGTGGGGTGCAACCCATTAGTGTTCGAAACCTGTGGAATGAGGCGACAAATCCGAGTTAATGGCCGTCCTACATATTAAAGAATGAGATCACTAAGATTCGACTTACAATGTCAAAAAATTGCATCATTTCTAACATTACCAGATCTCTCACTCCACTTCAATTCGTTGCCATTGACAAGGTCGTGGATGCATCGTTGTGCATGCTACTTTCTTTTGACTTGACCAGATTCCTCACTCCGCTCCGCTGCGTTTCGGAATGACAGGGCTGTCCTCACCATTCGGTGAGGACCATTCGGTGGGGATACAATGCGCAAAGGCCAATTAACAGTACATTGGACTTACTCTTCATCACAAATGCAAAAAAAGACCTTCGACCATTGTGAGCACTCTGAAAGAGTGCTTTGCTAACCTCCATGCGGTGTTGTCATCTCGAATGCAGCGAAGCGGAATGAGAGATCTGGTGATGATCAAAGTATCGCGGTGTTAAATCCTTCCAATACTGCAATGGGTTTGAAGAGGTTTCGAAGACTTGTGGGTTCCCCCCAACTGTTTAGTTAGGACAGGCCTGAGCTAATAACATTTAGTCCTTTGGACTTATATTTAACATTTGGTTCTATTATTAACAGCAAAAGTAACCAGATGAATAGCGAGACGTCTAATTACTAAATCACCATTTATCTCACTACTCCCCAACTTTTGCGACCGGTCCTTTATTCTTACCTCATTATCTCCATATAAGGTAAAACTTAAATACAAAGATTTTATAATCTATCAGCTTCGCTTTGAAAGCTTTGTGGCTAAGTGTTAAAAATAAATTGCCGTGCTCCTATCCATCAAACTCATGTTATTACGATAAATTCTTAGCCCGATAAAAATTCAAAAAAAAAGCGTTGCGTCAAAAAAAAAATTCAGTTTGAGGCAACATTGCTGTTGCCTCAAAAAAAAATCCTGTTTGACGCAACACCGTTGTTGCGTCATTTCATTTTTATTTTTGTGGCAACACAAAATCCACGAAAAAAATGAGCCTCGGAAAAAGAAAAACAAAATTACCCGGCCAATTGGGTCATAAACTCAGACACGAACTGGCTTGTAGTCAGCAAGAAATGGCCAATTTCCTTGAGGTAGACCGCAGACATTTAGCCATGATCGAGTCCGGCAGACGGATAATGCCCGACTTAGCTTGGTTTCTCTATACCGAATTGCAGACCGAAATGGACAAAGAACCTCCTGAAGCCTGTCCGGTTCTGGAACAGGTTATTGCCAAACAACAGGAAGAACAAAAGGTCTTTCTGGAAAAGCAAATCAGGTATTTGAACTATCATATTGCTTTTAACGACCGAAAACTAACGCGATTTGAAAGACAATACGATATACTTTGCCAGGCCATAAAAAAGCTATCGGCCATTCAATTTGTCTCGACAGATGTAAATAAACCTCCCTATATGCAATGGCCGGATCAAATGCTGAAGGAAAGGATTGCGGAAATGGAAGGCTGCTCATTGAGTAAACAATCTGAGCTTAGACAAAAACTCATCGGGCTTCATGCACAATTGGCAAATTGCAAACAATTGCTGGGTGTTGATGACAAGGAAAATAAAGAAAAATAAATGTTTTCTAAAAGCCAAACAGCCCAACCTACCCCACCTTAATAATCTCTTCAACCTTCTCTGCATCCTTCTTATTGGTTACCGGATTCGCATACATCTGAAGCAGAATTTCTTTGGCCACTTTGGTGAGGTTCTCTTTGGGAAGACCAGTTTTCTTTCGGTTGAGCGAAAGTTTGATTACACGGCCACGCACATAATTGGCAAAGGCTATGCGCTGGATATTCGAATAATGTTCTTTGTATTCTCTTGTGCCATTCAGTATATCATAAGCAATGTAATTGGTGGGCCAGAGTTTGTACACCCTGTGCATTTCCTCATCAATACAATCGCCGAGCAATCTTATCTTTTCGTTTTTGTTCTGCACATTGCGCATTTTTTCAAAGGCCCAATCCATCGAACGTCCGACGGCTATATTCACTCTTCCTTTGTGGCCTGTAAGTCCAGTAAGCATGGAATGAAAATCTTCTCCCGATTTTTTTTCGTAAGAGCCAAAGAAACGCATATGAAGTAGTTCATGCGTTTTCAGAATATCGCATGGATCGTACTCATAACTTACCACCATCGGAATGATGTTGAGTTCTTTGAGTGCATCTTCCAATGTAATAGAACTGCTCATGGCGAACATCTTTAGCAAGCCGGTTGAGGTGCGGTCATCTCCATCCTTCGAACGGCCTTCTCGCTGGGCAATCCAGATCGAATTATTTCTTTCGCAAAGCGTATGTCTTATATAATTGGAAAGTCTGAGCGAATAGAAATAAACATCTTTGGCATTGATGTCGCGGTTCACAATAAAATTCTTGTTGGCCCGCACAAGATCCTTTACCAGGTCATTTTTCAGCAAATTATCTCCGATGGCAATTTCAGTGGTCTTATAGCCCTTCTCCATCAAACTCACATTGAGAAGCGCGCTATCCAGTATAATATCCCTGTGATTGGAAATAAACAAATAAGCCTTGTCGCGTTCGATGTGGTCCATATTGGAAAAAGTAAGGCCGCTCGTGGTCATTTGTGCAATGACTTTCATGGCCGGGCCACCTATTTCTTCCTGAAATTGTTGAATGGAATTGACACTGCGAAACATTTTCTGTATGGCCATCTTTCCCAGACCGGGATATAACCACTTCATCATCTTGTACATCAAAGGTTGGGCAAGCAGACGCTCCATTGCCGGACGCAATTCCTCCTCGGTGTAAGGACGAATATCATCGAAGTTATTGACGTCTATTGATGAATGATGCATAGGGTTGCGAAATTAGCAGTAAATCGATAAATTGTACTTGCCTGTTTATATTTACTACAAAGTGTTTATTCAACACTTTCTGTTATTAATGAAAGAAAAAGAAAGCATAATCTAACAGGCCTTAGCTTTGCGCCAATGACATTTTCAGATCTTAAGCTCACCCGACAATTCCTGAATGCTGTGGAAGAATCTGGTTATCAGACTCCCACAGAAATTCAACTCAAGGCCATCCCTCCCATTATGGCCGGTCAGGATGTGGTGGGCATTGCCCAAACCGGCACCGGAAAAACCGCAGCTTACCTCTTGCCTTTGCTGCAAATCCTTAAATATGCACAGGGCACTGAAGTTCGTTGTCTCATTCTCGTCCCAACAAAAGAATTGGTCGTTCAAATTGAAAAAACGCTAGCCCAATTGGCCAAATTCACCGACTTGCGCTGGGTGGCATTGTATGGAGGCATAGGCCCGAAGACGCAGATTGAGCAATTGGAGAAGGGCGTTGACCTGATCGTAGCCACACCCGGAAGGTTCCTGGAACTTTATGTAAGAGGAGTTATCCCAAGCAAGAAAATCAAGCACATTGTATTGGACGAATGTGACAGGATGATGGACATGGGATTTTGGCCACAATTGAGACAAATTCAGGAAAAAATGCCCCAAAAGAAGCAACAATTGCTCTTTTCGGCCACCTTTCCGGAGAAAGTGCAGCAAATTGCCGATAATTTCCTGCTTTTCCCTACCAAAATTGAAGTGACCCCACAAGCCACTCCGGCTGAAACGGTTGAACAGTTGGTGTATGAAGTGCCCAACTTCCGGACAAAACTCAATCTTCTGCTTTATCTGCTGAAGGATGATGCCATGAAAAGGGTAATTGTTTTTACCAGCACAAAGACTGATGCCACTAGCATTGCCAATTTTCTGATTGGCCACCAAATTGGCGAGGTAAGATTGCTGCATTCCAACAAAGGTCAGAATGCCCGCATGAATGCCATGGACGATTTCAAAGATGGGGAGGTGCGTGTTTTGGTGAGCACCGATGTAAGTGCCCGCGGTCTGGATATTTTTGAAGTTTCGCACGTAGTCAATTTCAATATTCCCACCAAGTACGAAGATTATGTACACAGAATTGGTCGGACAGGACGTGCATTCAAAACAGGAACAGCCATTTCATTCTTTGAAATATCTGAAGTATATCATTTGAGAAAAATCGAAAAACTCATCCGACAGTTTTTACCCAAAGTTGAATTGCCTGCTGACCTTGAAATTATCGACACCGGATTTGCCGAAAAACAGAAACAACTTAGAGAAATAGACCGTCAGAAAAAACTGGAAAACCCTGATTTCAAAGGTGCTTTCCACGAAAAGAAAAACATACCTTCTGATAAAAAGAGTAAGTCGGCCAAAGACAAAAAGCCGGGCAGAAAGAAGCCTTACAGACATACTTCGGCGAAGAAAAAATAGAGACTGATTATTATATTTTGAACCTCATATTCTTAAGCAAAATATTTTTTTTAACACTGAGAAAGTTAGAAAGTAAGAGCACGAAGAAAAACCGAAAATGCACTCTTACGTTCTTACTTGCCTTACATTATTATGTGTGTTTAATTTTTTTACCACTGAGAAAGTAAGTACACTAAGGAAAAACGACAAGGCACTTTTACTTTCTTACTTCCCTTACATTCTTATGTGTTTAATTTTTTTACCACTGAGAAAGTTAGAAAGTAAGATCATGAAGAAGCGGTAATTGCTTTCTTACTTCCCTTATATTCTTATGTGTTTAATTTTTTATAGCCGAAAGACTATTAATTAGAATCTCAGTAGTGTAAAAGTCAACAAAAAAAGCCGCCTCCGGAGAAGCAGCCTTTCAATTCTTACTAAGAAGAAATTGTTGTTTAGCTGAACAAGCCTTTCACTTTGTCCATCAATCCGCCTTCACCACCGGTGAATTTAGAAATGGTATCCATGATGCCGCTGTCGCCATCCATTCCAATCTTTTTCATCAAATCTCCTGCGTCATCTGCAGTGCCCGTTTCCGGACTGGAGAAACGATTCATGATAGATGGAATGATCTGAGAGGCAATTCCACCAGCCTTGTCAGCATCAAATCCGAATTTGTCCATCAGGTTGGAAATAACAGATGAATGAGCTTCGCCGGCAATGGCATTGGTGTTGTGGTCTGCAGAGTCCTTTCCATTGAACAGGTCCATGATCCCACTTAAATTTCCGCTGGTAACCTGATTTTTAATGGTATCCATAACTGAGCTTTGCGCTGTGCTGAATACTTCATTGTGTTGGTTATCATCCAATCCGTGATCACCTTTGAGTTTGTCGCCCAGTTGTTCTTTGGCGAAATTGATAATTTGATCGAGCATTTGTTTAGGGGTTAATTGTTATTACAAATCTTACCTCTTGTCATCATTAAGACAATGGATTACTCCAGACCTTTACGCAACAATTTAGTCACGCAAATATCTTCAAAAGTTTTATTTGAACCACACGAAATCTTCAAAATGTCAATTTCTTTATTCCCAAAACCCTAAGGCTTCTCAACCTTTTTCACCTTATTAATAGACTTTTGGGGCAATTGTCGGGAATAACTGCTGAAATTTTGATCGGGCATTGCTTTTTTTTGAATTTTTAGAGCAACTGATTATTAATGATAAAATGATTTTCAATTAAATGAAAAAAAAAAAACATTTCGGCAATGCAAAATTGAATGGTATTTTTTATAAGAAGTACACAAACTAAAAATAATTGATTCAAATCTACTAGCTTGCTATCTAAACAAACACAAATCGCTAAAATTGAAGATCTTACACTTTTACTTTACCTTTTTAATAAATACCAGACCAACTCTCGATCTCTTTGCTTATATTTGATCCGTAATCAAACAATTAACTTTTAAATTTATACAAAAATGAAAAAATTTATTATTATCATCCTTTCATTAATCCCTTTTGTTTCCTGGTCTGGTTTTATTACAACTGCTTTTTACATAAGACAAGAACCTACAGACTGTCATCACTTGTTTGTGGTAGTAACATTTGATAATGGCGACGGAAATGGTCCAATTTATATGGGCTCTGGCGAAGTAACTGTTGGCTCTGGTTGCCCCCAAATTGCTCCGCAAAGCGACCCATACTCAGTAATTGATCTTGGAGTATTGGTTCAAACGCCTGAAGTAAATGAGGCTATGGCGTCATTTTTAACATCCAAAGGTTTCCCTACTGCTTCTCGGCCAGGTGGAGATTCTGTACAAATCATGTCTGCGGGCAATGGAATATTAATTGTTTCAAGGGAATTTAATACAATAGACAGAATTGAAATTAAAGATCTTCAAGGAATTACGGTTGCCGTATTAGAGCCAGATCCTAGTCTGAGATCTGAGTCTTATGACATAAATAATCTTCAGAATGGAATATATATTGTTGGTGCCAGCAAACAACAAATTGTGATTAAAACTGGTCAGATAATTAAGCAATAGCGTAAATCTTATATTCATAAAAGCCCGGAATTATGTTCCGGGCTTTTTTTATTCCTTTATGTTGTTGTAATTGTGGACTTCAAAGAATTTTAGCCTATTTAATGTTGAAAGCGCTTCCGACAATTACATTCGTAGCCGCTTATTAGAAAAGTAAAAAATGGAAAGAGAAGAGAAATTCAGACAAAGTATTCAGGAAGGATACGCCTTTAAAGGTGATTTTATGACAATGGGCGGCGCCATTCTGGACGGTGCTCCATTGGCCAATTGCCAGGTGCACATTCCTCTCAAAACCCTGAACAGGCATGGTTTAATTGCCGGAGCAACCGGAACCGGGAAAACGGTTACGTTGCAAATTATTGCCGAAAACATGGCTGCCAAAGGCATTCCTGTGCTGATGATGGACCTGAAAGGCGATTTGAGTGGCATAGCCGCCGCAGGTGTTTCCAATACCAAAATTGAAGAACGCCATGCTGCCATTGGTATTCCATACGAACCCACAGGCGTAACCATTGAACTACTTACCCTGTCCAAAGAGCGCGGAGCGAGGCTGAGGGCCACGGTGAGTGAGTTTGGTCCGGTGCTCTTTTCAAAAATACTCGAACTCAATGATGTTCAGGGTGGAATTGTATCGGTAATATTTAAATATGCCGACGACAACAACCTTCCTCTACTCGATCTCAAGGATTTCAAGCGCTTGCTGCAATTCGTTACCAACGAAGGTCAGGAAGTGGTAGAGAAGCAATATGGCAAACTCAGTGAAGCTTCTGTAGGCACCATTCTCAGAAAAGTAATAGAGCTGGAAACCCAGGGAGCAGAATTGTTTTTCGGCGAAAAATCTTTTGAAGTGTCTGACCTGGTAAGAATGGATCAGAATGGCAGAGGAATAGTGTCGATAGTGAGATTAACCGATATACAGGATAAGCCCAAATTGTTCAGCACTTTTATGCTGCAAATGCTGGCAGAAATTTACCAGAGTTTTCCAGAGGCAGGAGATTTGGATAAGCCAAAATTGTGCGTCTTTATCGACGAAGCCCATTTGATTTTTAATGAGGCGAGCAAGGCACTTTTAGATCAGATCGAAGCCATTATCAAATTGATACGTTCAAAAGGAATTGGCATTTATTTCTGTACACAAAACCCATACGACATTCCGGAAAGTGTATTGGCCCAGTTGGGTTTGAAAGTGCAACATGCACTTAGAGCTTTTACCGAAAAGGACCGCAAAGCCATCAATAAAACAGCCGAGAATTATCCTATTTCTGAATTTTACAAAGCGGAAGAATTGCTTACGAGTATAGGAATCGGACAGGCGCTCATCACTGCGTTGAACGAAAAGGGTATCCCTACTCCACTTGCTGCTACCCACCTCAGAGCGCCTAGAAGCCGCATGGGTATTCTTCAGCCCGATGAAATCGACAGGGTAATCAACGCTTCCATGATGGTGATGAAGTACAATGAGGAAGTAGACCGCGAAAGTGCCTACGAAATACTCGAGGCAAAACTGAACAATGCCAAAGTCGAAAAGGAAGAAGACGAAATAGAAGTACCTAAAGCAGAAAAGAAAGCAAAGGCAGAGAAAGAAGAACCATCTTTGTTTGAAAGAGCCAGTAAAAATCCAATGATACGACAGGCAGGAATGGCACTGTTCAGAGGTGTGCTTGGTGTACTCGGACTTGGAGGCAGATCTTCCAGAAGAAGATAACAAAATTCTGAAATAAAATATAATAATTAGATATGGAAAAAGACAGTAGAATTTTAAATAAATTCAAGCAACGCTCATGGAACGAAACCAAGAGCAACGACTCGTGGTCGATCTTCAAAATAATGGGTGAATTTGTAGAAGGATATGACCGTATGGGCCAGATGGGGCCTTGTGTATCCATCTTTGGATCTGCGCGCACCAAGCCAGACAATTCATACTACCAGACCGCAAGAGACATTGCCTTTGACCTTACCCAAAAGGGCTATGGTGTAATTACAGGCGGCGGCCCGGGTATAATGGAAGCAGCCAACAAAGGCGCGCGCGAAGGCGGTGGCACTTCTGTGGGATTAAATATTGTACTTCCGTTCGAACAGCACGGAAACGAATATGTGGATCTCGATAAAAGCATCAACTTCGATTACTTCTTTGTAAGAAAAGTTATGTTTGTTAAATACAGTCAGGGTTTTGTAGTAATGCCCGGTGGATTTGGAACACTTGACGAATTTTTCGAAGCCCTTACGCTGATTCAAACCGAAAAAATCGGTCGATTCCCTATTATACTTGTAGGGAAATCTTTCTGGACCGGATTGGTAGAATGGATCAAAGAAGTATTGCTCGACAGAGAAAAAAATGTAAGTGCCAAGGATATGTTTCTTTTCTCTATAGTAGATACCGCGCAGGAAGCTGTGGATGAAATTGATAAATTCTACTCACAATACTTGCTGAAGCCAAACTTCTGATCAAGTACTGTCATAAGTTTATTACAAAAAATGGTAGATGGAATAAGTGCAGAAAAAAGATGGCCCTTAAAGCTGGCGCAAAAGCAATTGTGCTTCATTTTTATACTCTGCTCTTTTTCCTCGCTATTTGCTCAAAAAAAGGACTTTCGCAATTCAACTGAGAACAACTCATTTGAATTTATCAGATATGATTCGAATGAAATAGTGCTCCACGGTTCTCATACACAATGGAACAAATTATTTGGAAAGTTCGAAAAACTGGCATTTGAAGGAACCTGCGAAATTTCCATTGTACACATGGGAGGATCGCATGTACAGGCCGGTTTTCTAACGGATAAAATGCGCCATAATTTCACCCAAATGATTTACGGCGCTCAGGGAGAAAGAGGGTTTTTATTTCCCTTTGATCTGGCAAAATCGAACTCACCCAAATCCATACAATGCAAATGGACCGGAGATTGGACCGGTCAGCGCAACAGCGTAAAAGCCGATACCGCAGTCTGGGGCGTATCAGGCATTAATGCCATTACAAGATCGCGCAATGCCAGCATTACCCTCAGCGCATTGAATTATGACAGCGTTGCTTATACTTTTAGTAAAGTAAAGCTGTACTTTAATGCTACTTCCAATATCAATATCGAAGGTGACAGCTTGAATAACTGGACAGATTTGAGTTATTGCGGCAAAGGCTGCGTGGAGATCAGCTTGTCAAAACCCACAGAGGTATTTCAACTCAACATTGCCTCCACTGACACAATGCCGTGCTTATTTACCCTTCAGGGAATTTATCTCCAACAGGAACAGAGAGGCATAACCTACAATGCCATTGGTGTGAACGGCGCCAATTCCGGCAGTTTTCTGCGCTGCGAATTATTACCCGATCAATTGCAAACCGTTTATCCCGATCTGGTTATTCTGGGAATTGGAGTAAATGACGCCAACGTGCCGCCCGACCAGTTTAATGCACAGGCCTATGAAGCAAAATACGACTCACTCATTCGAACCATTCTAAAAGTAAACCCCGAAGCTTGTTTTCTCTTTCTGAACAATAACGACACCTATATAGGAGGTACAACCCCTAATACAAATGTCTTCCGGGTTCGAGATGTAATTAATAAATTAGCCGACAGATACGATGGTGGTGTATATGATTTTTTTGCGGTTATGGGAGGCCTGGGATCGATTAAAAAATGGGAAGAGCAAAAACTGGCAGCCCTGGATAAAATACATTTGACCAAAAAAGGATATGAACTTCAGGCAGATCTGATTGCAATTGCTTTCAGAAATAGCCTGGGAAACTTTCTCGATAAAAAAAGAAACTGATATGACAAAATTGATGGCCGTTATTTCACCGGCGAAATTAATAGACGAACAAAGCCATTATCCGGGAATGAAGTGCACTCAACCGGAGATGCTGCAAGAAGCAGAATACCTTGTTTCTAAACTCAGGAAACTTACAGCATCCAAACTATCGGAGCTGATGGATTTGAGTAAAGATCTTGGTGAACTCAACAAGAAAAGGTATATGAACTGGCATTTGCCCTTCGATCACAGTAATTCGCATCCAGCCATTCTGATGTTCAAAGGAGAGGTTTACCGCGGATTAAAGGCAGAAGAATTTTCGGGCGAAGAATTCAATCACGCCCAGAAACATTTGAGAATACTCAGCGGATTATATGGGCTGTTAAAACCCCTTGATCTTGTTCAGCCCTATCGGCTAATGATGGGCACACCATTTTCTCCCGAGCCAAAAACCAAAAACCTCTATACCTTTTGGGGAGATAAAATAAGTGAGGCTTTGGATAAAGAGATGGACAAAAAAGGAATTCTGATCAACCTTGCCTCCAGTGAATATTTCAAGGCCATCAACCCAAAAAACTTTTCCAGAAGGATTATTACCTGCGACTTTAAAGAAAAAAAGGCCGACAAATACGTCATTGTTATGACCTATGCCAAACAGGCCAGAGGACAAATGGCAAGATTTATGGTAACCGAAAAAACAACCAAAGCAGAAGATCTTAAGTCTTTCGACAGCAATGGCTATATTTACCAACCGAAATTATCGACTGAAGATCATTGGATCTTCGCAAGAGGATAAAACAACAGAATATTTAATAATCGAATAGAATGAGAAAAACAATCTTAGTTGCATCGCTGCTGACCGCTGGTTTGTCAGCCTTTTCACAAACATTAAAAACACACGAAGACAGTGTATCCTATGCATTAGGAGTGTCGATGGCAGAAAGCCTGAAGAAAAGCGGCATAACCAATTACAATGAAGACATCTTTATGCAGGCCATTCAGGCCCATATGAAGGGCAAAAGCGCCATGGAACCCACGGCAGCCGATAAAGTCTACCGCGATGAGCAGAAAAAAATTGCCGACGCCAAAAGTGCCATTGCCAAAAAAGCAGGTGAAGACTTTTTAGCAGCCAACAAAACCAAACCGGGCGTTATGACTACCGCTACTGGTCTTCAGTACAAAGTAACCAAAGAAGGAACAGGCGCATCACCATCTAAAACAGATAAAGTAACTGTGCATTACCACGGCACTTTACCGGACGGAACCATATTCGACAGCTCTGTGGACCGTGGAACCCCAGCTACCTTCGGATTAAATCAGGTTATCTCCGGCTGGACAGAAGGTCTGCAATTGATGAAAGAAGGTGGCAAAACCACATTCTACATTCCTCAAGCCCTCGGTTATGGCGCCAGAGGACAAGGTAAAATCCCTGCATTTTCTACTTTAATTTTCGATGTAGAATTAATTAAAATTGAGCCCGCGGCCAATGTGACCCCACAGCCCGGACAACCTAAGCCTCCTGCTGCACCAGCGCCTCCAAAGCCGCCAGCACCACAAGCTAAGCCAGCAGTTGTGCCTGGAAAAAAATAATATAGTTCATGATTATAGGAAGACCGCCCATAGAGGCGGTCTTTTTTTGTCTATCCATTTCATAAATTGATCGGTCGTTTAGTCAATTTCGACGATAAACGAAGGCGTTTAATCCATATCTTCTGTCTTTCTGTCGAATTAATAAGGCACTTCGCAACTATGCCTTGCAGGATAGAGTAAAAGCCTCCAAACCTGCAATCTATAAAAATGACTGGAAGGACCCCCCTATTACTCGTTGCTGCCTTATTAATGATCTCCGTTTTCACCAAAGCCCAATCGACGGCTTGCGACTCGGACGCACTCAACGATACACTGCTTAAGATTGACCCTGTATTCAAAAGGAGTTTTCAATACTTACAGCAGAAGCTCATGCAACAGGAGCAACTCAGCCCATCGGATCGTACAAACGATATCTATACATTACCGGTTGTAGTGCATGTGATACACAAAGGCGAACCCTATGGCACCGGTACCAATATTACAGACGAACAAATCTTTTCAGCCATCACTGCGCTCAATCAGGATTACCGCCATTTGCCAGGTACCAATGGTTATGGAGACGGGCCGGATATTGGAATTGAATTCTGTCTTGCCAGTCGCAATCCGAATGGACAACCCACCAATGGAATCAACCGTGTAAATGGCAGTACTGTGGCCAATTATGCCACCATGGGAATTGAAGCTTCGGCAGGAAATGGAGCCAGTGAAGAATCAGTAAAAGCACTTTCAACCTGGCCAAGAACATCTTACCTCAATATTTGGGTGGTGACAGAAATTGAAAACAACGATGGCGGATCCGGAATACAGGGTTACGCCTACTTCCCTTTCAACAGCCCGATAGATGGTGTAGTGGTACTTTATAACGCAATAGGCACTTCCGGCAACCTGAAGTCTTACACGAATATGAACCGCACCATGAGCCATGAAGTAGGACACTACCTCGGCTTGTACCATACCTTTCATGATACAGACGCATGTGACACAGAGTTGAACTGCCAGACAGATGGCGACCGCGTTTGCGATACACCCGAGACCATATTAAATACAACCTGTTCCGTTCCTGCGTGCAGTGGCACACAGCAAGTAGAAAACTACATGGACTACACCAACCAGACCTGTCAGAATATGTTCAGCGAAGGACAAAAATTAAGAATGCGCACTACGCTGGAAACACAAAGGGCATCGATGATTACTTCAATGGGATGTATGCCGGTGTTCACGCGTGATACAGGAATTACCAGCATTGTTAGCCCCACAGGAACAAATTGTGCAGGTGCATTTCAACCTCAGGTTACACTCGCCAATTTTGGTAGTGCAACACTTACAAGTGTAACCATTAACTATAATATTGATGGTTCGGGCAACAATACGTACAACTGGACAGGTTCTCTTTCTGCAGGCACCAGTGCAGTAGTTACACTCAATAGTATTACACCCACAGGAGGCAGTCATACCTTATATGCATGGACAAGCAATCCCAATGGGCAATCTGACCAAAACACGTCCAACGACCAGTCAACCGGTGCATTCAGTGTATCCACCGGGGCAACTGCCACGATTATAGTAACGCTCGATTATTTCGGATCTGAAACTACCTGGCAAATTACCAATGAGGCCAATGATATATTACTCTCAGGTGGACCTTATGTTGACAATCAGCAAGGGCTTCAGATTACTGAACCCGTTTGTCTGGAAGCAGGTTGTTATACCCTAACCTTTTTCGATGAATTCGGCGATGGACAAAGTTTTACTACCGGTAATTTTGTGCTGAAAAGTCCAACAAACGAAACATTGATTTCGGTTGCCGGAAATACCTGGGATGATTTTTCAGCAAACGACTTTTGTCTTGTGGCACCAGCCCTGCCTCCGGTTGCATCTCTTACTATCGAAGACAATACTATTTGTAAAAATACCCAGATTGATTTTTCCGACACAAGTACCAATACGCCCACATCTTGGAGCTGGACTTTCGAAGGAGGAATACCGGCTACCTCAACAACACAAAATCCACAGAATATTAATTACCCCAATGCGGGAACATATGATGTAACCCTTGTGGCCACAAATGCCAACGGAAGCAATACCTATGTCTGCCCGAATTGTGTAACTGTTTACGGCACTCCAAATGTCACGCTCACTCCCACGGCGCCTGCCTGTGCGAATGGTACAAACGGCAGCATTATTTCCGCAGTAAGCGGAACAGCACCATATATCTATTCATGGAATACAGGAGCAGCAACAGCCAATCTTTCAGGAATTGCTGCCGGAAATTATACACTCACTGTAACGGATGCGAACAGTTGTACAAAGGCAACCACCGCTGCGGTAACCAATCCAACTGGGTTAACCATTACCGGAACGAGTACCAACAACACCTGTAATGGTGTAAACAACGGAAGTATAACAGTCACTGCATCCGGGGGAACTGGCAATAAAACAATCACCTGGAGCAATGGAAGTAACGGAGCAACTATAAACAATTTAGCTGCCGGAAGCTATACAGCCACGGCCACAGACCAAAACGGATGCACAGCATCACAGAGCTTTACCATTACAGCTCCTGCGGCCATTACAATAACGAATACCACAACACAACCATCGTGCTTTGGAAGCACAAATGGAAGCATAACGGTTAGCTCTACAGGCGGAACCGGAAATAAGACGTACAACTGGAACACTGGCGCAACTGGTGCCACCTTGTCCAATCTGGGCAATGGAGTTTACACCGTTACCGCAACTGATGCAAATGGATGCACCAAAACTGCTTCCTATACCATCACAGCGCCTGCGGCAGTGAATGCCAATCATAGTGATTTTGATATTGCCTGTTCCAATTTATATGGCTCAGCACAAGTGAGTCCAACAGGTGGTACTGCTCCCTACACTACAGTATGGAGCACTGGCACAACCGGGTCTGTGGTAAATAGTCTGGCGGCCGGAAATTATTCGGTAACCGTAACTGATTCGAATGGATGTACCGATCAGGAAAGTTTTTCTATTGTTCAAAGCACCAGCTTGAATGTATACATCGACTCACAAAATATTGAATGCAATAATTCTGCAAGCGGAAGCGCCACAGCAATAGTAAGCGGTGGTTCAGGAATTTATGAATACGTTTGGAGCAATGGCGCTACTACCTCATCCATTAACTCTCTGGAGGCTGGATTGTATAGCCTCATCGTCTCCGATTCTGAAGGGTGTCAGGGCTCTGCTCAGGCAGTAATTACCCAACCTGAAGCCCTTTCACTTGCAGTATTCAAGACAGATATTTCTTGTTTCGGAGAAAACGACGGAACCGGAAACGCCACTGCAACTGGAGGAATTGGTCCTTACACCTATGAATGGGACAACGGATCAATGGGATCATCAGTCACTGACCTCAGTGAAGGCCTGCACAGTGTAACTGCTATTGACAACAACGGCTGTTCGGTATCAGAAAGTATAATAATTGTGGAGCCATCCATGCTCACTGCGAGTATTATAGTGACTACCTTCGAAACCTGTGTTGGAAATGATGGAAGTGCGGTAGCCAATATAATGGGCGGCACACCCGGATACTTTATTTCCTGGAGTGACGGAAGTTCAGGTCAAATGCTGAACGAAGTTGCATCGGGAGATTATCAGGTAACCATTACCGACGCCAATGGATGCCAGCTTAGCGGCAGCATAGAAATACCATACAATTGTACACTCAATATTCCAACCACTCAATTGGTGGAAGGCGATTGCGGCAACATGAATCTAACCGAAAGCTCACTAATCAGTTGCGATGTAGCTGAAGGAGCAGAAATGTATATGTGGAGATTTGCACAACCTAACGGTATGTTGATTTCCGATGAATATTCACTGAGCAATGTCTTCTACGTATCGCAAATACCTGAATTAGAAGCCGGAGCTCAATTTTCTGTAAGCCTTAAAGTAATGATCGACAACAATTGGGGCGCGTTTGGAAACACCTGCTTAATTGGAATTGAAAGCGTAATACAAATACTTCCCTCACTTACATTGGAAGATTGTGGAAGTACAATTGTCGACTGGGGCGAAACACTAATTGCCAATGAATATCCTGAAGCTCTGAGTTACCAATGGCACATAACAGGTCCGGATTATGACTGGACTACATTCTCTGACATCAATGTATTGGTATTGGATGCCAACATGTTATTCGAAGAAGGTGAAACCTATGCAGTAGAATTGCGCTGTTCGCTGGGCGGTGGAGAATTTACTCCATGGGGGCCATCATGTAACTTTACGATAGCCCTTGGTATAAATATCGGAGAATTCCCTCAGACAAACGGCACATTGTTGGTTTATCCGAACCCTTGTGATGGACAAAATATTTATTTTGATTTCGGAAACTTATCGAATAACACCACCGTTGAAGACCTCCGAATCTACAGTTCAAATGGAGCACTGGTAGAAAACATTGTGCTCAATGATATGACAGAAAAATCAGCCCCACAAGCATACCGATTTAGACACCCGCTTTCACCAGGAATATATGTATTAAGATACAGTCTGGATGGAAAGATATGTGAAGAGAAATTAGTTGTGCGATAGATATAGGGTGGAGACCAAGTTACTTGGTCAAAGTAGAAGGCCCGGTGGAGTAAAATCCACCGGGTTTTCGCTTTTTATGAATAGACATAATTGAGAAAGGAATGATTTCAATTTTGGTCATTCAATTGATTGAATAGTTATTTGAAGGTCAATTTAGCACACCCGGCAAAGAAAGAAATCCTTGCTACTTTCAGAGGAGTTAAATAGAGTATACGCCCAAATTAAGAAGTGCCTTATACTTCACAAGGGGTTTCGTCTCCACGGGCCGAATTCATCCGGTTCTTGTCGAAGAAAATAAATACAACCTATCCTTCGTATTCTTATAAATTTTCCATTCGCATAATTGAGGTTGAATATTTTTCTACCTACCTGAATTTTAAAATCTGAGTGATCAGGTTTAAGACAAGTGTTTAAAAAAGATGCTGGATTAAGAATTCTATGCATCCTCAATGTTTCTTCGATTAATATTGACTCGTTTGAAATAAGCACAACCTGTTTTGAAGTATATTGTCCGTAAAGAACGATGTGAACGAGATGAATAGAATCCGGCAATGGCACAGAATCAGCCTTATTTAAACAGCAATAACCGAAGCAATTTTTACTCAATAAAAAAAGTAAGACAAGATGTAATAATTTCATGAGCCTGCTGTTTTCCTATTTTTTTGGTTCTACAGGAAATTTCGTGGATTATATTTGAATCAAAAATATTATGACAGAAGCAAGCTTTTACAAGTCATTGTTGAATTTAGATAGTAACTGGGATATCTCAGATGTAGAACTGGACATGAGTAGTGGGATTATCTT
>JANNEQ010000120.1:0-2258 GCA_031378885.1 Flavobacteriales bacterium | reverse complement strand
GAATTGTTGTGGCGTGAGTTTCCAACCGATCAGCGGGGCAGTTATTTGCGCAAGTTCTGGGACCGCACCGATTCTGTAGTTTCGGCAGGCAATGCAGCGGAGCAGAATGATATAGCCAGTGAATTGCACCAATGGTCTGGCCCTTTGGGTTCCAATATTTCGATGGGCACTGATCAAATAGTTTTGGTAATTCGTGGCCAATTGTTGCAAAAATTCCCCGATACCCTCATATTTGCACTGGAAGCTGAATTTTCAGGTGACCCTGGCAGCAGTCAGGAAGAACTGAAAAGCGCCCCCCGCCAAATGAAAACATCAGGACAAACCATTTACCCCACATTTACCGCCAAACTCGGCACGGACGTGACTTTATTGGGTTTCGATTTATCCGTGAATGCGGCTTTGGGGAAATCATCCGCGAATGGCGCTTTGGACGAAAATGCCGAATGGTTGTACACAGCAGATAATGCCGGGTACTTCTTTGCATTGCAGGAGAGACCCGGGCAGTTGAGGTTTGGGTTGGATGAGACCGGGGCATACATTAATATGAATTCCTGGAATTCTCTGTCTTGGCCAATCTTGTTTAATCCACCGGTAATTGATGTTGGCACGTTTCCGCATGATAATCCTCCTGGTTTAATATTCAATGATGATTTGGGTTTTGATTCTTGGGGTAAGTCATCTTCTAATATGGCCTATATATTGAATCAGAAACCTTTTTTGTATTTAACTCACTCTTTAAATTTGTTAGAAACATAGCTATGAAAGTAAGGATTTGTTTTTTGAGTACTTTTTTTTTCTTCGCTCTTTCGACAAGTTCGCAAGTTCCAATCTTTGCTTTTGCAAAGAGATTTCAAAACATATCATCATTTGACGATAGCAACGAATTCATATCGCATATTCAATTAATGCCTGACAGCTCCATTTCAGTTTGTGGTTTTTATTATGATCAAGTTAGTATTGGCCTCCAAGGAGAGAGTGATTTTCTATCAGGCCCTAATGACGTTATTTCTGAGGGTATGTACATTAATTATTCGAATAATGACGAAATTATCAATTCCAATTCTTTGGCAGCAATACTCGCGTTTTCTGATAGGTCGATGATTAATGATTTAAGTTTAGTTGGATATTTCAACGAGAGTACAAATTTTGATCAATCTGAACAATCTCCTTTTTGGGCAGATCCAATAAATGGGTCGGAAACTTGCTTTATCGGAAGTTATTCTGATAATGGAGAATTGAATTGGTTTTGGGCACTCAATGGATCTTTCAGTAATAGTGTAAGGTCTAATGAAAATACCTATTTTGCTGGTTCATGTGGTGAAAATTTATTGTTACAAGGAATTACTGATACGACATCTATTACCAGTGATGAGTTGAGTAATGGAGTGGTTGTAGTATTCGATTCGGATGGGGCTATTATTGAAAACCGTGTTTTTGGATCCTCGGATTATGACTATCTAACTGGTTGTGACTACTCTAAAATTCTTCAAGAGTTTGCTATTTCTGGGACCACAAAGGGAACAGTTGATTTTCAATGGAACGGAATATCACCTTATTCCATTTCCAACGATCTTCAGGCTGGATTTGTTTCCAGTTATAATGGTGATTACGAACTTTCTTCTATACTCATTTTTTTAAACCAAAATGGATCGATTAACGATTTCGTTTGGTGCACTGACATTAAATATGATTTAGATGGCAACCTCTACATATCCGGAATAATCGAACAAGGTAACTATACCCTAAAGCTCAACGACCACGAAGAAGATTTTATTGTCACTAACCCCATGGAGTTGGTTATGATTAAGCTATCAGCAGATAAGGAACTTCAGTGGATCAGAAGAATGCCCGTTGGTGATTTTAGTTTGATCAACCGCATCGACATCGACCACAACGGCTTCATCAACGCTTGTGGTTATTACAACACCTCCATTTCTTTCGAAGGCACCAATATTTCTTACACAGACGGTGGTGATTACAGCGGCTTTATAGCACGCTGGACACCCGAGGGCGAATTGGTTTGGGCGCATACTATTTACGACAGTGCCGGTGACAATGAAATCAAAGACATTTGTATTACCCCGCAGAACTATATGTATATAGGTGGTTATTTTACATCTTTCAGTACAGATTTTGATTTTACCGAAGGTCAGTATGATCTGGGAATCACCAATGGCGAAGACGCATTTCTGGCCAAATACACCATTGCCAACCCAACACCCGACATCTTTGTAGAACAAGGCTGGCAAACCACCCAG
>JANNEQ010000113.1:0-6677 GCA_031378885.1 Flavobacteriales bacterium | reverse complement strand
CCATGTCTCAGAAAACTACCTTCAGAATTATCTTGATGAGTTCATTTATAAATTGAATAGGAGAAACTCTAAGGATCCTTTTCAAAACTTAATAAATGCCTGCCTAGCGGTGCCTTGGGGGTGATTGTAGAGGATCATTTTTAAAATTTTTTCCGCAAAATTTATCTGTTCACCCGCTCCACGAGCAACTCATAATAATTGCAGTCCAAAATTTTGCTTTTCAGCCAGCAATAAAATGCTATGGCCTGAATATCTTCCACCACATCGGGTGCGCTTTTTCTGGCCTGATCAATTTCCTGACGAAATTCGGGGCGCTTCACAATATCAGGATTGTCGACCATCCTGGCCGTAAATTTCAAAAATCGGGCGGTCAACTGATACAAGGGCAACTGCAACATGTCGGAATAACTTCTCTGCAATCTTTTGATTTGCCTTCCGGCAAGGTCGTCGTTGCCCAACTCAAATTGTACAATGATCTCAATCATTTCCTTTTTCATCTTCCACTCTCGCCCTTTGATGTTATTGGCGGTGCTATCGGTGTCGATCCTGCGCAATTGTGCATTGGAATCTTTGAACCGGCCTGCATTGAAATAATAAACGGCAAGGTTCAGCATCAAATTACAACGCTCGGATTCGTCGGTGAAAACACGGTCGTCCTTCAGCGACTTCTCTACAATTTTAATGGCGCGCTGATTTTCTCCTGTGTAACTGGCCACGCCAGCTTCGAGGGCAACAAACTTCGACCAATGTTCCTGCATCAAAAATGGATTGCCTGCGGAAAGCAATTCTATTTTCACCAGTTTTTCGCTGGACGCCGAAAATTTCCGGTTCCGGTATTCGATATGAGCCAACATCATTAAAAATTCTGCATGACAATGAAGAGATGCGGGTTCAAAGCGCCTTGCCTCTTCCAATCTGTTGTAAATTCTACTGATGAAAGGCTCGATCTTTTTGTAGTTCTTGACAGAGATATAAGCGTTGCGGGCAATGGTGCAAAGACGCAACATCAATTCCGGATTGTTGGCTTCTGTCCTGGAGGTTTTGTAATCGCCAAAAGTAGCATCGATGATGGCTTCCGCATCCAATGGAATTCCATCCCTTTTTGCGTTGGCCAATTGCTCTTTGGTATCGGAATAGGTGAGCTCAAGTTTTCTGAATGAGTGAACGAGCTCTGAATTCTTCACCAATTTTTTCCTGACAAAGGAATAATTAATCTTCAACTTTTCAAAGAATTTGGTTTTGAAATAAAGAACCTGATCCAATAAGGAAAAATGATTGTTTTCTTCAGCTTGCTTCTCCGCAGACTTTAATATCTCACCGGCAACTTCATATTTCTGATACCTCATCAACCGCGTAAACAAAATAAGATATCCGAGAACCTGACACCACCTGGAGGTGTCTTCTTCAATTTCTTTGGTGAACAGAAAAATTATCACTTTCGTCAATAACCGGGCGCGTAGACTATAACATGCGGTCTGGGTGATGGATTTCTTAAACCTGGGCGCCAGTTCCTCGACAGTAGCGTTCGGATAGGCCTGCATGAGGTCGAAGAGTTCTAAATAATTATCGGATGGCGAATGGCTAAGCTGATTCCTGAACTCGGTAATGTTTTTAGGAGTAAAGGTGGAGATCAATGGGTTGAGTATGTCCATATTATATTGTTTTTTGATTCGGGCTTTGATCAAGGATATGCTTCGGGAAAGCATTTCACAAAAATGTACAACAAAAATTAACCCAAATACAATTCAGTTATTTTCGCACAAGGCCAATAATTTTGGAAATTTTTATACCTTAGCCCGTTCGGCACATTTACAAACTAAACTTTCATCCATGAAATCCTTTCTGATTCTGCTGGCCTTTTTGATGGAACTCCTGGGTTGGGGACAATGTCATTAAGTTAAGGAATTGACCGATTAACGTTCGACCCTTTAGTTATTAAATCCTGCTATTAGTTTACAGTATAAAGTTAGTCCTGCTTAAGGTTTACATTTGTGTTTAATTACCCACAGTTTAGCCAGTAAAGGGTATTCATCTTCGAATCTATCGTGATCAACCACTCCTGAATTATCCCTTATCTTCGTCCGGTAAGAGCAGCTTCAATTATCCACGCTACATTAATTCTATGCTAAACATCCTCAAAAAGATTTCAGAAAAAGCTTTACTTCTGGCCGATTGTACCTTTACCGACGATCAAAAAAGATCTGTTTGGCTCGGAAATGAAGGAGCCACGATTGATAACATCGTTGCAGCAGAAGAACGATTAAAGATAAAACTTCCGGCTGACTATGTTGAATTTATTCAATGGACCAATGGATTTGCTCAACCCACAAACGTTGGCTGCTCCTTTTTACCGATAGATAAAATTGATTATCTCCACAAACTGGATGAAGACCTGGTTGAAATTTGGGCCGAACAAAATGATGACTCCAAACTGATACAATCGCTCAAAGCTGCCATTCTTGTGGGTGGATTAAATGAAGAGCAATACTTCCTGTTGATTCCGCCGTTGGGCAAATCTAAAAAATGGGGCTATTGGAAATTCGCCAACTGGATTCCGGGAGAGGAAAAATTTACTTCGCTGGAAAAGTATTTTACATCAGAGCTTTCTTTCTTAAAAAAGGAAACGAAGGTCAAGAATCCAAAAAATGAAATCGATTACAGTTTGCGCGATGCTTTATTTACACTGAACTGGGCGAATGTGTATGCTGTGGCAAAAGATTTCATTCTGCAATACAAAAGGTACTTGTATTGTCAAAATCAAACGGATATATATGACCTTCTTTTTATATCTGCTGCAAAAGAAAACAAATTTGAGGAGTTGGAAATATTTCTTCAAAATCAAATATTGCTCTTGAATTATCTGTCAGATGACATAGCAATCATTCCAACGAATGCGGCCACGCTTGATCGTTATCTGGATGCCGTTAGAAATAGAATAAGCTTCCCGCCAAGGTATGTGCAATATGTTTTTTCTGAAAAAGAAAATCCAAAGACGCTTGATGACATTGAGAAACAGATTATAGAATGGAGAAAGGATTTGTTGAAGGAGAAAAACAAAACGGCTAAAGTGGATTATCAACTGTATTTTCTGTTTAGTGATGGATCTTCAACAAATTTTATGTCTCTCTACGAAAATCATTATGAAACTGTATCACCTGATCATCATCTGCGGGCCGCAGTAGTTTATGTTACACTTCAACAAATTGAAAAAGCCAGAGAGGCTATTCGCTGGTACTTTAAATGGTATTATAATATGTTTCCACTTGAGCCATTTTTGTGTGAAATATTGTTGCCTATTATTGATAAGGATTTGATTGATAGTTTGGGAATGGAAAGAGTGTGATTTTGTGACATTAAATCTACGAAACGCGTCCTTAAAAATAAACCGAAAGAATGCTTCGGAGTTTAAGCCTTTAATGTATAGTTAAATGTCATTGTTGTCCGACTAATTTTTTGTTTCATATTGAAAATAGTAAAGATAAGGTTGCGAAATCAATTGTTTTCCTGACTCCGTAAGGAGTCGAACATTGAATAGCCCTGGGTGAAGATCCGCAGGATCGAAACCCGGGGTATGAGTAAGAAGAGTCAATAATTCCCGACTCTGAAAGAGTCGAACATTTCAAAAAACCGCACTTAAAATTACTCATCTGGAATTTTGTTCAACCCTTGTCAGGGTTGGGAATATGGGCCAATTATCTATTAACCCCCGGTGGTCTGCAAGGATCCGTTGGATCTTTGCAGACCACCGGGGGCTATTCAATGTTCGATCCTTATCAGGATCGTGATTAAGCGCTATTGAAATTTTAATCTGACAACAATGGTTAAATATATATATTTGAAAATCATATAAGCCCACATCCATGTTGAAACTAAAACAAAATTTTATTCTGGCACTGCTGTTCGTGTCAACCTCAGCTTCTGCGCAATTATGGAACGCCATTGGACCTGTTGGTGGTTACTTCAAAGATTTTGCAATTCATCCTGCCAACAACCAAATAGTCTTTGCTGGAAGTGACGACTCTGGCGGGATCTGGAAAAGTACTGACGGTGGAAATTCCTGGGAGTTGGTAACAGAAGAAATTCCCGATATGACCGGATGGCACATTGAAATTGATGCTTCTAATCCGAATATAATTTATGGCTGCGATGCTTATGGAAGGTATGGCGTGATCAAGTCGACCGACGGAGGCAACAATTGGTCGGTGATCAATAGCGGTCTCAATTCGAAATATGATAAGATGGTCACCAAGCTTGCTATTAATCCGAGCGACAATCAGAATCTGTTCATCAGCACAGGCATGGATTCTACCGGAACTCCACCGCGACCTGGCAATGGTGTTTTCAAAAGTACCAATGGCGGCGCTCTTTGGGTGCCGTCGGGATTGCAGGACACCACAGTCACTTGTATCACCATGACTGCCTCGGGAAAGTTATTTGCCGGAACGGATCACCATGGCTTGTGGTATTCGCTGAACCTTGGCGCAACATGGAATCAGGTTGCCGGAATTCCTGCTGATGCCATGATCCATCAGGTTGAAGCGCAAGATGATTTTATTGCTGTTGGGGCAGATGTCAATGGAATATTTCAGAGCACAAATGATGGAAGTACTTTCACTAATATTGGGCTGGTGGGAGAATTTAACTTCGATATTTCCATTGGGTCGTTATTCGGGGAAAACTACATTTATTCTACTTCTACCACGAGTCTTATGCGCTACATGTCTATTCTTGATATGTGGCTGGAAGTTGCGGACCTTCCTGACAACTATCTCGGAATTGGAATTACAGCCCGTGGAAATGACATTTACTATGCCGTGTTCGCCAACACCGAATTCTGGCATTCTTCGGATGGTGGTACAAGCTTTACCGTGGCAGAAAATGCTCCAAAGTGTACAGAAATAAGTTCAATAACTGTAGATCCAAATAACTCCGATCATTTCTTCGCGACTTTACTGGGCACCTATTCTTCGTTCTACAACAAAGAATGTTTGTACGAAACCACAAACGGTGGCGACACCTGGACCAGAAAGGGTCCGACTGCTCATGCTCTCTGCGCGCGTTTTGCGCCGGGAAGTTCGGATGTTGTCTATTGCGGAACATTTAGTCAAGGGCTTTTCAAGTCCACCAATAACTTTAACTCCTATTCGAATATTCGACAGGGAAATCTCCTTATTTCAGACATCAGCATCGATGTGCAGGATACTTCGAAAGTTTTCATTGGAGAAATAAACCTTGACGACTTTACTTATGGTGTTTACAGAAGTGAAAATGGCGGCGGATCATTCGAACTCATTCTTCCTCAGTTGGTCTCAATGATTTACAATTCGCCCAATTCCGACAGTTTATTTGTTGCCAGTGAAAATGGATTGTACATCAGCCCCGACAACGGAGATTCATGGTCGAATTTACTTTCTGGATTTAGCCTTACATCGATAACCATTCACAATGGCGATGTTTATGTCGGTCTGATTACGGGACAGGTAATTCGGGCCTATCCAACTTATGAAGATCTCACAGGAGATTGGGGAATCGCGGTGGCCAAAAATCTGGTGTTTCACAATGACACACTTTATCTTGGTTTGAGTGGAGCCGAACAAGATACTTCTTATAGCCTGTCTGGTGGAATCTGGCTCTCACCTGATTTCGGAGCGACCTGGACTGACTTCAACGGAAATCTCAGTAATTCGCATTGTTACGGAAATCCGGGGCTTGTCTTTGCCGGAGATAATTTGTTGATGGGAACATACTCCAATGGAATAATGTCGCATTCGATGCTTCCCATTGGAATTCCATCTCAAACTACTGAATCCATTTCCGGCATTTCGGTTTATCCAAATCCGGCTTCAGATTTCATTCAACTGGCGTTGCCTGATGGTTTTAAAAATGACAAACTTATTATTTATAATTCGAATGGCGCTGTGGTAAAAAGTATTTCCAATGTCAATGGGCCACAATATTTTCTTGATGTTAATGGCCTTCCGAATGGTGAATATTTGGTAAGGCTATTTGGCAGGAAGCGACAATTCGTTGGAAGGTTTGTGGTGGAGAAGTGAAAATCTTACCACAAAGAGCACAAAGAGCACAAAAAATAGAAGAGTGAAAAATTTAATGGAATGAACCGTAAAAGATCGGGAGTGGATTGATTGCCTTTTCGAAAAAAAACACAAGACTATTTATAAAATAACATTCGACCTTGGTCGGGTAATCAGCATTCATTCATTTGCTATAAACATGCGATGCATTGGATCGTTTATCGCATTGTTTACACGCACCTCCTGATCCAGTATGGATCAAATGTTTATAGCACAATCGGTTTGCAATGATCAAACGACCAAGGTCGAATGTTATCTTATACAGAGTCCATAACGGATCAATTGCAAAAGTTGGGGAGTAATGAAGAAATTGTGTGGATCGACCATGTCCGGAGGACATTAATTTTATTAGCCCCAGGTGAAACCCGGTGGTCCGATAATAAAGGAGGACCCAACAACTCCAGCGGAGTTGAATGTTATTTTCTGAGCACTATTATTGACCTATCTTGATTTTTTCAAATCGAATTACATTAATGTTCAACGATTCAAACCCAAATAGACAGTAGATTTTCATTCTTAAAGAGATTTGTCTATAAGGTCTAATTTCATTCATTTTTCTTAGGGAAATTTCAAGTAAGAAAAATT
>JANNEQ010000086.1:0-24662 GCA_031378885.1 Flavobacteriales bacterium | reverse complement strand
TCAAGTGTTTGCTTTAGGCTTCCTTCAGATTCCAATTCACAATGGACACCCTTGCCATCAGCTAATGATAAGTACTGCAACTCTCATTCGGGACTTGCACCCTAGAGATAATTGACATGCCTGACACACTAAAAAAACCCGGACTCAAATGGCCCGGGTTCTTTCATTATAATTTCTTAATTTTAGAAACTCATCGCGTCTTTGAAGTTGCGGAATTCCAAATCTTTTTTGGCTTTGTCTCCCAAAGAGCCGTCTTTCTGAACTGCACTCTTGAGGTTAGAGACAACAGACGAACTTTCGTTGCCACGTGCGGCTATAATCGCGCGGAGGTAATCTGCAATAGCAGAAGTATCACCACTTGAATCGATATCTGCCTTTGCACCTGAAGTGTCTTTGCTCAATACTTTAGCAAGTGCTGTATTGAATGTTTTGAAATCACCAAAGTTGCTTTTTGCGCTGCTGTAGTTACCATTCTGGATGTCGATAAGACCCTGGTTGTACTTCGCCTCTTTCGCACCACCTGCTTCGCTGAAATATTTAGAAGCCTGTTTGCGATCGCCTTTCAAACGGGTAACAATACCCATGTGATTGCTTGTTTCTGTTGTCTTCTTCATGTCGTAAGCTTTCTTCCATTGTGTTTCAGCATCAGACATTTTGTTCTGCATGTAGTAAATAACACCAAGGTTATTGCTTGCGCGGTAATCAGCACCAGACTTGCCGGCTGCTGTTTTATAAATAGCTGCGCGTTTCTCAAGGTCAGTTACCAATGAACCGGATTTCATCAATTCTTCGTAGTTCAAAACTGAAGGATTGTTTGAGCCCAATTGAGTCAATTCAGCATCTGAATATCCTTCTTCGGCATAGGAAAGAACAATTCTGCAACGACGCAATGAGGGGAAAATATCTTTCTGAATCTCAGTGTAAGTCTTGGAAATGTTTTTGATTTCCTGCTCACGGCTCTGAAGATCAGGAGTTTTCTGAAGAATTCTGATGATGATGTCACGGTCCGCAATATTGGATTTTTCCATTGCAGCGCGGAAACCTTCCCAGTCTTCGCCTTTAGGCATCAGTGAAAATACTGTTTCAGGAACATTGGTCAATTTAGCTTTCTTGATCATGTCCGTCAGAACTTTCTTACCGGCATCAGCACGTTCAACGGCAAGGTTGTCGTTCAACAAAATTTCTCCTTCAGGAGAAGCGTAAGAGATAAATTCAATTTTCTGGATAACCAGTCTTGGGTTGCGACCACAAGAATCAAGGAAACTCACGAATTGAGCAAGATCAGCTTGTTTCAATTCTGCAGGTTTTACTACAGATGAGTTGTAATCGAAATTTATTTCGGCCTCTGTTGATTTATTCGTTGTGCGAACAAAATTGTCAGTAGACATAATGGTCTTGTCATCATTCTTTACAAGATAAGAAGTAGTGATCACACCATCAGCCACAGGAACCGGAGTGAAATCCATTTCCTTTTTGCCTTGTTTACCATGTATGCGAAGTTCCATTTTGCTGTTGGCCATTGCCGGCTGATAAGCCTGTTTGTCTGAATAGCTGAAGCTTTTACCTTCTTTATACGGAATTTTATCATAGTTGCCGGCAGCTTGCTCGCCCTGATATCCTTTCATTTTGAAGTTGGTTTCTCCGCCACCATCATTCTTAAGAACGGGGGTAGCTTCCACAATAGCTTTCTTAGCGAAATACTTCGGAGGGAATTTTCCGGAAATGGTTATAGCCACGCTATCTCCATGAACTTCGAGTGGATTAGGCTCGGCTTTGGCACCAAGTTCTTGAATGTACTTATCCATTTTTTTCAAACCACCACATCCAGTGATGATTAATACAGATAATACTGCAATGACTACCGCGTAGGAGCCTTTCTTTTTCATTCTTTTATGAGATTTATTATGGTTCTTTAGCTTAGAAAAAACCGGTGCAAAGCTAATCCGCTATGTTCCTTATACAACATAAACTTAACGTGCTTTTGAAAGATTATTCACATCTACTCAGTGAATTGAATGAGAGACAGCCATTTCCAACGGCTTTAGTTGAATTTCAGTGAGAAAACAAATGTTCCGAACGGGAATATTTGACCTCCCAACGCATTTAAAGTGGGTAGTTTTGAACATTACGAAACAACGACGCCCATATCACAGAATTTTTCAATTCTTAATTGCGAGCGCTTGATGGGATCCAATTTAGACAATTCAGCCAACTCATTGATAATAACATCTTTTACAATCTGAAATGCTTCTTCGGGATTGGCGTGTGCTCCTCCTGTAGGTTCTTTGATAATGCCATCAATAAGCTTATTCGCTTTCATATCGACTGCAGTAAGTTTAAGTGCCTTCGCTGCCGTGATTTTATGGTCCCAACTTCTCCATAGAATTGAAGAACAAGACTCTGGTGAAATAACTGAATACCAGGTATTTTCCATCATCAATACCCTATCGCCAATGCCTATACCCAAGGCTCCACCCGAAGCGCCCTCTCCTATTATTATACAAATTACCGGTACCTTTAACTTCATCATTTCAAAGAGATTGCGGGCAATGGCCTCTCCTTGTCCTCTTTCTTCTGCTTCGAGCCCGGGATATGCTCCGGGCGTATCTATCAAAGTAACAATGGGTTTGTTGAATTTCTCTGCGAGCTTCATCAATCTGAGCGCCTTTCTGTAGCCCTCGGGATTGGCCATTCCGAAATTGCGGTATTGCCTGAGTTTTGTGGTATTTCCTTTTTGCTGACCAATGAACATAATGCTCTGCCCGTCAACCATGCCAAAGCCTCCTATCATGGCTTTGTCGTCCTTGACGGTTCGGTCTCCATGCAATTCGAGCCATTGTCCACCTGTAAGGTATTCAATGTACTGTAAAGTATACGGCCTGTCGGGGTGTCGGCTCAGTTGCACTCGCTGCCATGGATCGAGATTCGAATATATTTCTTTGGTTTTTTCTTCCAATGACTTTTGCAGATCAGCTATTGCCGACGACATGTCGACATTGGTCTTTCTTGAACTCTCTTTC
Source organism: Flavobacteriales bacterium (assembly GCA_031378885.1). Lineage (GTDB taxonomy): Bacteria > Bacteroidota > Bacteroidia > Flavobacteriales_D > Sanyastnellaceae > JANNEQ01. The sequence goes on along the minus strand of JANNEQ010000086.1, from coordinate 21,642 downwards.
AGTTTTTCAATCTGTTCGGTAAGCTCTTTTATAGGTGCTTCAAAATCAAGATAATTCATGCGTGCATGGTTTAAATTCGGGCGAAAAATAGAGAAAGTCTGTCAATACAAACGAAGTAATCACAATCGGGGGCAATATTAATAGCACCTGATCCGAATCCTTATCATGATCCGATGACTTAATCAACAAACCGGAGGTGGTCTTTCATGGCCTGCAATGCCCTGCCGCGGTGACTGATGTAATTCTTTTCCTCTATCGACATTTGGGCAAAACTCCGGGAGTTGCCTTCGGGGATAAAAATGGGGTCGTATCCAAAACCGGTCATTCCTCTTTTCTCCCTGGCAATATGCCCCTCCACAATTCCTTCAAACATATATTCTCTGCCATTCAGAATCAGACAAATTGCAGTCCGGAATCTCGCTCTGCGATCGAATACAGTCTCCAACTTCTGAAGGACAAGGTTCATGTTGTCGTCTGCATTCCTGCCTTGACCTGCATAGCGCGCCGAGCGTACACCCGGTTCACCGTTTAAGGCAGATATCTCAAGGCCTGTATCGTCGGCAAAAACATCTTGTTTGTATTGATCCCAGATGTAATGGGCTTTGAGTCTTGCATTGCCTTCAAGCGTTTCGCTTGTCTCTTCAATATCTGCATCGCAACCAATATCATTGAGACTACTCAGGGGCCAACCTCCAAGTTTAGCCGAAACTTCTACGATCTTATTGGTGTTGCGGGTGGAAAAAATGAGTGGTTTCATCAATAAATTTTTCGTATGATTTTTTGCGTGGGAGTAGTTTCAAATTTTGGTGTGTATCTGATTTCCTTCGGTACTTCAAAGGCCAAAAGATGTTCCTTCAATTTTTGCTGAAGAATATTTTTTCCTTCTTCAGATAAAACTTCTTGTTCTACATAAAGTACAATTTTCTCTCCCAATGTGACGTCGGGAACTTTTGTAATGAAAAACCTGGAGGAAATAAATGCGGCAATTTTGAGCTCCAATTCTTCTGCAAATACTTTGATGCCGCCTGAATTGATGACATTGTCCCATCTTCCGAAATATTGAAAAGTAAATGGGTCTTTTAAATCAACTATATCATTGGTCACAAGAGGTTCAGCCTGAAGATGGGGCGCATGAATGACCAGACAATTTCTATTGTCCTTAGTAAAACTCACTCCTTTCAGCGCGCGAAATAATTCGCTCCTTTCGACACCATTCACCCTGCGCATAGCCACATGGGTGATTGTTTCGGTCATTCCATAAGTAGCAAATATCTGGTTGGGACATTCCTGCAGCAAAGCTTCAAGCTCCGGATGAATGGCACCACCGCCAATAATGACAGTATTTATTGCCTTGAATTTTTCAGTATCGAGGCGCAATGAAGTTTCAACCTGCATGGGTGTCATCGCTACAAAACCAATGGCCATCTGTATCTGTTCCAATGGTCTTGAATGTGGCTCAATCCAATGCAAAGCCCATTCATTTACAAGGGCACGAACAATCATCATCTTACCTGCTATAAATGAAGACGGCAGGCAGAGTAATGTATTTGTTCCGGCCGGCAATTGCAGGAATTCCGCTGTAATCTTTGCGCCCGCCTCCATGGACGTTCTTTTGATCTGAATGGTTTTGGGCTCCCCGGTTGATCCCGACGTTTTCACATCAAACATTTCGTCGCCAGACAACCACTTCAGTACAAACAACAAATTATGCTTCTCCCACTCAGGAACAGAATTGAGTTGCTTCCAGCAATATTCTTCCAATTCATTTTTGGTAAAAGTTTTTCCCGAGAGTGTATAATTTTTCAATGTGACAATTTATTATTTTCCAAAATTGGTGAAAGATTCCATCCAAAGCCGTCTTTTATTTGTAAATATCCATGATCGATAATGATGGGCGAATCTATGTTGTTGGTAAAAAGGGCGCCGGTGCCCAATCCCTGAGGCAATCCGGGATTGAATTGCGCCACCCATTGTGCAATGGCATTGAGGCCAATGTTTGACTCAAGTGCTGAGGTTGCCCACCAATTCCCGCTGCATTGTGTGATAAGTTTTATCCAATCTTCGCATACAGAAAATCCACCGTGAATGCCTGGTTTGAGTATAAGGTAATCGGGCTGAATTTTCATTATCAATGCTTCTCTTTCAGCAGATGCTCTTACGCCAATCAACTCCTCGTCGAGGGCAATAGGAATGATTTGTGCCTGAATCAAATCTCTCATCCGCTCCCATTGACCTGGCTTTATGGGTTGTTCGATGGAGTGAATGTCGAATCGGCTCAACTTTTCAAGCTTAGCCATAACTTCTTCTGGCGCAAAAGCACCATTGGCGTCTAAGCGAATAACAAGCTTATCGGCTGAATGTCTTTCTCTGATTTGTTCAAGAATATCTAATTCATCACTAAAATGAAGACTTCCGATTTTCAATTTAATACATGAATATCCTGAGGCAATTTTTTCAAAAGCCTCCGTGAGCATGGTTTGTTTCTCATTCATCCAGATCAGTCCATTGATCGGGATTTCAATGGGAAATTGACCGAACAAAAGTCTGCTATCGGAATGCTCTAAATCAACCAATGCTGTTTCCAGAGCAAAATTTACAGATGGAAAGTCAGCGAGAATCTGGTTTAGCTCAAATGAATTGAACTTTCCTGTACAAATGCCTTCAAGCACTTTTTCGATCTGATCTGAATTGTCGATGCTGAGTCCTTTGATGGGCGCACATTCTCCAATGGCCGTATATCCAGTTTTTTCTGAATGCACCAATACATACCAAATATCCCGCGAATGAAGCACATCACGCGATGTGCGGGCTGGTCTTTTGAAAATAAGTTGGCGTTTTGTCCAGGAAAATTTTACGTCTTGGAAGACCCTGAAATACGTTTCACCAACCATTCCATTGGGCCAAGATCGTTGACTCGTTTTTTCCATAAAGCGGATAATATGAAAGTAAGTGAAGTGGTAACAATAATATAAATAGCTATTGCCAACTTGGACTTAAATGACTCGAGGTTGATGATTCTTGTGGTGAGCAGGCCCAGAAAAGTATAAATAAAAATCATACTATACTTCATGGACGAAAACATTTGTATTTGCTTCAATAATTTCTTGTTGTCCAATCTTCTGAAAATATAGATGAACAAATTGGTCAGTACAATTGACACACCAATTGCCAAAGCCACAAACGAAGGTGTGAGCAATTTATAATTGATGATTGTGAAATCATCGGGTTTGTAGCGAATCGATTTGGTAAATATCTGCAAAGCATATTTTTGCAATGGATAAGAAAGGGCTATCGCGGCTATTCCAACAACGCTTGAAGGAGGAAGCCAACCCCGAGGGCGCAACTCCGAACGGCCATGCAAAAGGCCAGCAATAAAAAAAGCAAACCAGGGACAAATGGAATAATATCCATTGAAAAAAATGAAGCCCGCGAGATCATACAATCCTCCTCCTTCTAATTTTAATGGCGCAAACTCTACAAAAGCAGGGACATCAACGTACAACAAGAGAATAGAAAGCACTATCACTATCAATAGCAATATGCGCATCAAAGTATTGTTGAGCTGACCGATATACATTGCACAGAAATACATGAAACCTGTCATCAGAAATAAGTTGAGCGGCCAGAACGGGCAAAGTGCCAGGCCTACCACCATCATTACAGTACCCCTTTTGCGGAGATACCTCAATAATTTTCTGCTGCTCACACGACGATCGCGAAGGGTAATGGATGTGGTAAATCCATTGAGAAAGAAAAACATGGCAGGCAATACGTCAAAAAAGACGCAGAAATAATCGTGATCGAGCAAAGTAACCCTTCCGCCGATAATAAAAAGATACCCGGCCACAATGCATCCAATAATGGAAAGAATGTAGGCTAAGTCAATCCCAATCAGTCTGTTAGATTCTGGCATAAAGTTCTAATTCGGCGTGAAGATAGAAAGACAATGCATGAAGAACTACATCCTGCCTCAACTGTTTACTTTTAAAATCAATTTTAAATGGACTGACTGACCAGCAGAAGTACTGAAAAAACAAAGGTACTCAAGGCTACCACTTTCAATTGAGGATCAATCTGCGCCGGATCTGAGGTAACCCAAACCTTGCGGGCATGCGCAAAGAGAATGAAGTAAATACACAGTGGCATCCATGCAAACCAGCCGGCTTCTGTAACGCACAGCCAGATGACGATGGATAAAAAAGAAGCGCCCAGCAAGATCATATGATAGACCTTGCCATTTTTAAATCCCATTTTCACCACAAGAGTTCGTTTGCCGCTTGCCGCATCGTTTACATGGTCGCGTAAATTGTTTAGGTTCAGCACAGCAGTACTCAACAATCCCACTGTAATGGCAGGCAGCAAATCCTTCCATTGCATGGAATGTGTGTGCAGATAAAAAGATCCGGTAACACCCACAATTCCAAAAAAGATAAAAACAAATAAATCGCCGAGGCCTTTGTAGCCATAAGGATTTTTTCCGGCTGTATATTTTATTGCTGCTGCAATAGCAGCCATCCCTAAAATTAAAAATCCCAATGCCAATTTGAATTGTCCTGATTGGCCAAATGCCATCCACAGCAACCACAAGCCAAAAAATAAAGCACCAGCGGCGGTAATGACAAGTGCTTTGGTCATGGCGCTCTTGCTGATGGCCCCACTTTGCATGGCTCTTTGCGGGCCTACCCTCTCTTCGTTGTCCACACCATGACTGAAGTCGCCATAATCATTGGCCAGGTTGGATAAAATCTGCAAGAATAATGTGGTGATCAGCGCCAGAAAAGTAATCTGAGCGCTGTGCTCATTGGCCTGAATAGCCATGGCTGCTCCCACAATTATACTGGAAGCTGCCAGGGGCAATGTTCTTGGACGAATGGCTCCTATCCACGCCTTGATGTTACTCATTGGCGCAAACTAGAGTACCTGAATGAATATGTTTGAAATCGATCAACGAACAATTTTGCATCAAGGGAATTTTGGAAATTTCTGAAAATCCGGTTCGCGTTTTTCAAGAAAAGCACGCTTGCCTTCTTGTGCTTCTTCAGTGAGATAATAAAGCAATGTTGCATCGCCAGCAAATTCCATCAAACCTCTTTGTCCGTCCAATTCGGCGTTGAGCCCGCGCTTGATCATACGCAAAGCCAGTGGACTTCTTTTCATCATGGTTTTGCACCACTTCACAGTTTCATTTTCCAACTCGGATAATGGAACTACTTTATTGACCATGCCCATTTTTTCAGCTTCTTCGGCAGTGTATTGTTCGCAAAGAAACCAGATTTCCCTGGCCTTTTTTTGTCCAACATGTCTTGCGAGATAATTCGAACCGAAGCCGGCATCAAAACTCCCCACCTTAGGGCCTGTCTGACCGAAGCGCGCATTTTCTGAAGCGATTGTCAGGTCGCACACCACATGCAGCACATGTCCACCGCCAATGGCATAACCATTTACCATAGCTATTACTGGCTTGGCTATTTCTCTGATGCGCTTGTGCAAATCCAATACGTTGAGTCTTGGAATTCCATCTTCACCAATATAGCCTCCAACTCCTTTTACATTCTGGTCGCCACCGCTGCAAAATGCCTTGTCACCTTCTCCGGTAAAGACAATCACGGCAATATCCTGCCTTTCGCGACAGATATCCATGGCTTCTATCATTTCAGTATTCGTCTCAGGCCTGAAGGCATTATATACCTGCGGCCTGTTGATAGTGATTTTTGCAATACCTTCAAAATATTCGAAACGAATATCTGTATAAGTCTTAATGGTTTGCCAATTTCTGGTAGTACTCATTGCTTAAATATCTTGCGTTTGTTGTTTGATGAATTCGAAATATTTTTTTAGTTCTTTGTCGTTCTCCAATCTTGGTGTTGTCACTTCCAATATTGAGCACTGGTTGGTTTGAAAAAGCCATTCAAGTCCCCCAGTCAACTCATTTTTATCACTGGCAAAACGATGAGGTAAATTGAACATGGCTGCAAAAGATTCTGCAGTGCGTTGATGAGCCGTTTCGAAAAACTTCTCCAATGCACTGCCAGTGCCCGATGGACCTTCAATGATTCTGAAAATTCCGCCCCCGCCATTGTTGATGAGAATTATTTTCAATTGTGCCGTTACCATTTCATTCCAAAAGGCATTGCTGTCGTAAAAAAAAGCGACATCCCCCGAAATGAGGGTAGTCAATCTTCCGGAGGCAAACGAAGCGCCGACAGCAGTGCTGGTGCAACCATCAATGCCTGCAACACCGCGGTTTCCGAAATAATTCAGGTCTTCCCTGGCATCATAAAGTTGTATGTAACGTACCACCGAGCTATTGCCCATTTGCAAATCGCAACCTGAGGGTATGGCTTCCAATATTTTTTCAAAAGCTGTCAGGTCACTGATTTCGTGGTCTGCCACATATTTGTTTCCTGCATATCTGCATGCTTCATTCCACTTCAAAATCTCTTGTTTGTAATTGCTTGGGGCAAATTCAAACGAATCCAATCTGGAAAAGAAAAATGAAGGTTGCAGTGCAATAATCTTACTGAGGTGCTGCAAGGTATCCAGGCCTTCACCGGAATGGTCTACATGCCAGTGCATGTATTCGCCTTTGCGAAGAATATCCTTGATTTTTCTTGAAATGATATTGTGACCTATTGTAATGAGCAAATCCGGAACAAGCCAATCTTTTTGTTCTTCGCTAAGGCCCATGAGCAACCTGTCGATGGTTGTCACAAAATTAGCATCTGCCAGATTGCTATGCGATTCAGTGAGCACTACAACTGAATCGTTCTGTGAGATTCTTTGGATGGCTTGCTGCAGCTCATTGTGGGGAACGTGCTGACCGGCAAGCACCATTATTTTTTTTGAAGAAGCAATCATCGTTTTGATGGACTTCCATTCTTCTTCTGTAAGATCGTTCGTCATTTTAGCCTGCGACACTTTTCGCGGATTCTTCCCCAAAAACTCAGACTTTTTATAGAGCGATTCCCTTAAAGGGAAATTAAGGTGCACTGGCCCCTGAACGCCATCCACACAGAGGCGCATGGCTTCGTCCATAATTCTGGCGTTATACCAGATCAGGTCTTTGTCGCCATTGTCCAATACCACGTCAAACGAGGCTTTGATGTAATTTCTGTAGACATCCGGCTGGCGGATGCTCTGGCCTTCGCCCTGGTCGATCCATTCCTGCGGGCGATCGGCTGTGGTAATCAACAAGGGTATTCTTTGGTAATAGGCCTCTGCTATGGCCGGTGCAAAATTGAGTACGGCAGTGCCGCTGGTGCAAATAAGCGCAACGGGTGCATTGAGTTGTTGGGCCATACCCAGGGCTATAAATCCTGCACTTCTTTCGTCAATTACGCTATGGGCTGTGATATCCGGATGGTCAGTAAGACTGATGCTGAAAGGAGCATTTCTGGAGCCGGGAGTAATAATTACGTGGCGGATATTGTGCTCCACCAATAACATGATATAATCCTGAACTGTCTTTTTATCACTCCACATAAGGCGGCGAAAATAAGATCATCTGTGCAGGCTTCGACTATGAATTCAGGGGTGAACCCTTGAAAAATGAACATTGCTGGTCTTAAAGACTGACTAAATGAACTTTGAACTGAACCAACTTTATACTATAATTGTTCACTCTAACCAATCCATTTGCGAATTATCCTGAACGAAACAGAGAAGTGAAAGGATTTTGGAAAGTTTGTTATTGATTTTTGAAAACTTCTTAAAGATTATGTCTATGAAACTTTTGGTATTGGGCGCCTCCGGAAGAACCGGACTTCAGGCGGTGAAGCGCGCACTGGAAAAAGGACATCAGGTTACTGCCTTTGTGCGCAACGCCAAAGACTTTTCGCTGATACATCCGCGTTTGACCGTGGTGCAGGGCGATGCGCTTGGTCAGGAGTCTGTAAGCAATGCCGTAAAGGGACAGGATGCTGTTTTGACAGCACTGAGTGCCACTGAAAATTCTCATCGCATGGTTTTTATCAACCACATCATCAATGCCATGCGCGAGCACAAGGTAAAACGGATCATTGCCATTGGAGGAATCGGGGCTTTGCAGGCGAGTGAGCATTTGAAAGTTTATGAAACAGCTACTTTCCCCAAAGAGTATATCGAGGTGACGCAGGCCCATATAAGGGTACTGGATGCCTTGCAGACTTCCCGACTGCAATTCACATTTGTGTGCCCGCCAATGATTCCGGAGGGCGACAGAACCGGAAATTACAAGACACAGGAAAGTTATCCTACACAAGGCTGGAGTATCACCACCGGCGATCTGGCTGACTTTATGGTAAAGGAATTAGAAGAAAATAAGTACGTGGGTAGGAAAGTAGGTATTTCGAATGGATAGAAATCCGGCATGAATATCAATCCTTCTTTATTTTCATGATCTGAATTAAGTACTCGTTGAGACGTCCTTCTTCATTGTATTTGATCATTTCGGCCATTTCTTTGTTCTTTTTCATCTCAATACCTTTTTTGTAAATTGAAATCAAAGATTGAACTGCATATTTGGTGGCATTAAAATCTGAAGTATCGTCTTTATGTTCGAGTTTATATCGGGTAAAACTTCCCATATAAATAATGAGCAGTGGCTCGTTCTTCTTCATAACCTCCATCAATTCCGCAGAAAGAAGTACGGAGACTTTAGGGCTTCCCTGTACCCAGTTTAAAACAAAAGCATTTACTTCTTTGCGTTTTTCGGTTTCTTTGTCCATGTCTGTTTCTTCCAGCCACTTTGAGGCCAGAATCACTTCGTCTTCGTACTGGTCATAATCTTTGGGTTTGTCCAGTTTATAGTCCACCGGAACGTCAAATATAACCTGGGCATGGGACTGAGATGAAAGCAAAAAGAAGAACATTGGTGCAAGAAGAATGAAGAGCTTTTTCATTAAAAATTATTTGTGGTGAGTTAAACTGACTTAGAGTTAAAACATTGCTTGCAACGGCTGAGATGAAAAATAAAGGTCTTTTTTACTCATGAATCACAACCATCTGGGAGCAATATGCAATACAAATAACGGGAAAATTCGATTACTTCGGGTGAATTGGTGCTGTTTTTTTTTTATTCCTTCAGGAGTCTCCGGGTGATGGTTTCGCCATTGTTATATACAATTCGAATAATGTAAATACCACTTTCGATTTCATCGGTATCTACTTTCCCTTCCCTCTTGTTGATCAGAGCGGCCATCAATGCCTTACCTCGTAAATCAAAAATGGTAACACTTTCAATTGACAGGTTGCCCTGAATGCTAATAAAGCCATCAAATGGATTTGGATAAACCTTTATTTCAAGGGTGTTAACGTCTTGAACACCAACGACGAATTCGCAATTTTCAGCAGATGGCTCCAGCCAATTAATTTCCTCTGGATTTACAAAATAGGATTCACCATTGAGGGAAAAACAAAGCAAATATGTACCGGACTCAAGTTGTGGACCATTCTCATACCATAGTCCACGCCAATGGCCAACGCCTTCTATATAATCAAAGGATATTGGTTCGCCCGTACCAGTTGAAACGGTAATAAATTTGCGCAGAACTCCGCCAACTGTAATATTACCAACCGACATCACTACAGGCGGCACTATTCCGTTGTAGATATGGGAGCTTACATGGAATGTATCGCCCACGGCTACATCAAAATCATAGAGTAACTCTTTATCTGATAATTCTTCACTCCATCTATACATCTTCATTCCCTCTGAGCGCAAATAGGCCAAAGGCAATGGATTGGAGTAGAGAGATTCCACATAATCGGGTTCACCACCATTCGTGTATTCCACTCCTTCCTCAAATATTTTCACAAATAACTCCTCATTAAGCAAGGTATCACCATCGACATAAAAAGTGGTCTTTTCGCCCCATATCGGTTCGAATGGTGCCCATTGATGCCACCTATCAATACCCCATCTTGGGTCGTTGGCAAAATATTCGTTTTGAGAAAATGCCTTGTATTGAGAAAATACAAGGATAATAATAGCAAGATATGTGGTGGTTTTCATGGATTACGGACTAGTAGGTTACTACAATTCTTTTTGATGTTACAAATCTATTGCTTTCAATACAAAGGATGTAAGCTGTGTTTTCCCTCCACCTTAAATATTGGCTATAGCTTGAACCTTCTTCAAGAAGCGCCTCTTGTCCCACAAGTTCAAACTGACTTTACCAATAAGCTTCTTGTTGTTCAATGAATTGCTGAACGGGCGGGCAATTCGTATATGGATTTATGATCTGTTGAGAGGCGCTGGATAAAGTCAAAATGCAACTCAAATCAACAAGGCTCAAATAGCAAGTTAATTTTATCATCGTCTTTGAATGGTTTAGATTAATTGTTTAATGTATAGTAATGCATAAAAACAAATATAATGCACTATGCCATATATCTTACTGAAAAACCATTTAAAATCTACCGTTCCCAATTTCTAAATTATTCAATCCCTCATTTTTCAACTGAATTCTATAAAGCATCAACGCCAGAAGCAAAATTAAGATATTTGCAATACCCAGCAACCCCGTTTCATCCAGAATAAATCTCACTTCTTTTCCCACGATATCAGGCGAATTGAGGCAATAGGGAATGAACACCACAATCAAAGTCACGATGGCGCCTTTGCGCCAACTTCCTTTGCCCGATAAGACTTGGGTAAAAATAAAAACCAACAGGGGCCATGTCCACATAAAATGTTCGGTGTCTGTGCGCACGAAATTTGGAATGCAACCCACCAGTACAAAATAAACCAGATAATCCAATGAGTCGCTCTGCCCTTTTTGATACAATTTGTAGAGAAAAAACAACATCGACAACAAAAGGATAAGTGCAAGAGCAATCACTACAGCATCGGGAAATCCAAATCCCATCATTGAAAAAAAGCTATGAAGCATTCCCCAGATAGAATTGGGATGCTCGTGAATCAGCACAGTAAAATTCGAATTGAAACCGATCCAGCTTTTGGTCCATTCTAATCCTACCGGCAATCCGGGAATGAGCAAGGTGAGCAATCCAATTCCCAAAACACCCGCTGCCATAATAGCAGGAACTTTTCTGTTTTTTTTCAAAACAAAAAAGAATAACAAAAGAAGCGTGGCAGGTTTGCACAAGACCAGCATCGCCCAGATCAACCCTGCTGAGAAGTAGCGATTGGATTGATACAGCAGGAATATTGCAAATGTGGTCATCAGTAAAAACACATTGAGGTTGCCAAGATGCAACTCACGTTCGAAATGATCGAGCAGAAAAAAAGTGATGAAGAAGAGCATCCAACCTCTTATTCTGGCAGAAGACCAACCATACAATTCGTGGTAGTACAATAAGATTAAAGTAAAAAAAATAAAGGAGAACAACACCACAAAATAATAAATCCCGGAAGCCAGACCTATAGGCAATACCAAAGCCGGTAAGAAAAACAGGTTCTGAAATGGTGAGCTGTTCTCTATGGAGGGCGATGACGAGTTGCCATGAATAAATTCGTTGGCCATGGCCATGTAATTGTCGAAATAGGCTACCGGTTCGCGGTGATGAAATTTCTGGAGGATAAAATACACCATACTCATCAGGCAAGCCACCACAATGTAGCGCATCACAGCGGGCGAATCAAATATCCATTTGTAAAATCCCTTCATAAAGCCACAAATCTATCTCAATGTAATGGCTGTACACCTATCCTGATGAAAGTTCAATTAACAATTTGAACGTTCCAATTTTTCATAAGCCCGGATACAAAGTGTAATATTTATTATGTAGTTTCTTCCGTGATCCATTGCGGCACTGCAGGTGGAATGTAGTGCTCCATTTTCTCCAAAAGATCGTCGATGTTGTCGCTTACTATGAACATGGTCTGGTTCTCAGGTTTGATAAAATCTCTTTCGAGCATGGTGGAGACCATTGCGATAAGTTGGTCATAGTAACCATTGACGTTTAGCAATGCCACAGGCTTTCTGTGCAAACCCAATTGAGCCCAGGTAAGCACTTCAAAAAGTTCTTCCATAGTGCCAAAACCGCCGGGTAAAGTGATGAAGCCATCACAAAGGTTGTTCATGAGGGCTTTGCGCTCGTGCATGGTGGTTACCACCAACATTTGTGTCAAACCGGAATGTGCGATTTCTTTTCCCGAAAGAAATTTTGGAATCACACCGGTTACCTTACCCTTAGCCGCCAGAACGGCATCGGCTACTGCTCCCATTATTCCTATTTGTGCTCCACCATAAACAAGTTCTATATTTCTATTCACCATTGCTCTTCCCAACGCAATTGCACTTTCCTTATAGGCCTGATCGGTTCCCACACCCGAACCACAAAACACAGTTAGTCTTTTTATTGTCATTTGAATTTCGTATTATTTGTCAATGGCATATCATTTATGTTGTACAATTTTCCAATTAACAGCCAAATGTATTGGCTCGTTTATAGACTTATTAAAAAAAATGTATGACTTATTCACTATTAAGCCAATGTTGAGTTGCTATGAACACAATGTTTCGAAGCTATTCACCGTTCATAGGTTGAAAACTTTGGTACACACGTTGCAAGGCAGAAATGACAACGGGTACTTTAGTCCTGTCCGAACAATGGCTGTTCCTAAAGTGCGAAACAACCGCAAAGGACAAGTAGTGTTTTTTATACCTAAACTATTTATATATGCCAGTAGCGAGAAAGATTAGCAAGCAAACACCCACTCCGGTGAAAAAGCAAGCGGCGAAAAAAAAAGGGAAGATTGTTAACTTATCTAAAGATAAAAAACCAGTCAAAACAGTACAGACCCGAAAAATATATGTAATAGACACTTCAGTATTATTACACGATCACAATTCGATAAACAACTTTGAAGAACATTCAATAGCCATACCGATTACGGTTCTTGAAGAATTGGACAAATTCAAAGTGGGCAACGACACAAAAAATTTCGAAGCCCGCGAATGCATCAGAATCATTGATCGGTTGTCGCAGGACCATACGCTTCAGGAGTGGATTCCGTTAGAAAACGGATCCGGCGGTACACTCAAAATCATATTGAATACTTCTGATGAAATGCCGAAAAATGCTGAGTACATTTTTGGCGATAAAAAGAACGATCATAAAATTTTAAACGCTGCCTTACAACTTCAGAATGAAGATAAGAGGGCAAAGGTGGTGATGGTGACCAAGGACATCAACCTCAGACTGAAAGCCAAAGCCCTCAATCTTCCGGCGGAAGATTACAAAACCGGCAAGGTGAAAGACAGTATGATGATGTACAGCGGACGCACCACCATCGAAAATATCGATTCTGAATTTATCCGCAAACTTTATCAGGATGGAAGAACGGATGTGGTGGATGTGTTGGGTAAAGAAAAACAGAACAACCACTTTTATATCCTTAAAAATTGTACTTCCTCTGCCCTCGCCTATTACGATGCAAAAGCGGATGAGATACAGCGCGTGGATAAAGTATACGCCTATGGTATCAAGCCTAAAAATGCGGAGCAGGCTTTTGCCATGCACGCCATTTTAAATCCTGCTGTAAAACTGGTAACCATTTCGGGTGTAGCAGGAACAGGAAAGACATTATTAGCGCTGGCTGGTTCGCTTGAACTGAAAAATGGTTATGACCAGTTGATTCTGGCACGGCCTATCGTGCCGCTGAGCAACAAAGAAATCGGCTACCTGCCGGGCGATGCGCAAGAGAAAGTGAATCCTTATATGCAGCCGTTGTGGGACAACCTCAATTTTATCAAAAATCAATTTGGTGAAAATGAAAAAAAGCGCAAGGCCATTGATGAAATGCAAACTGCCGGAAAAATTACCATTTGTCCGTTGGCCTTTATTCGCGGACGCAGTTTGACCAATTGTATCTTCATTGTGGATGAAGCACAAAACCTCACACCACACGAAGTGAAAACAATTATCACCCGCGCCGGAGAAAACACCAAGATTATTCTCACCGGCGATGTGCGCCAAATCGATACTCCTTATTTAGATGAACAATCCAACGGAATGTCGTACGTGATTGAACGACTCAAAGGCAGCGAGCTATATTGCCATATAACACTTGAGAAGGGTGAGCGCAGTGATCTGGCGAATCTGGCGAATGAGATGTTGTAGTATCAGAAATATCTGTATAAATAAAAAACGGCCTCTATAACGGGGCCGTTTTTGTTGTGAAATTATACTTGAGTCTTATTCAATCCGGTAAAATAAGCATGCTCCATTCATCTTGCTGTTCTTATATACCTCCAAGTTGATGGAATGAATTGAAGGTAACTATTCTGGTGCCGTTAATTTTTGTCAACTCACCGGACCAAACCTTTTGGTAAAGTGCCTTTAAATCATATCTATCTTCATCAGTAAGTTTCGACTCTTCGCCATAATTCATAATAGTAAATGGTTTGTGTGTTCCAAAAATAATACTTGGATAGGCAGTCTCAGAAACATTAGCAAAAAAGTGGCGCAATCCGAAAATATGCCCGATTTCGTGCTCCAGAGTTTCTAACTGTTCTTCTTCACTTTGAGAAAATAGCTTTGGATACAATTTTAGCTCATGGCGTCCGCTATCAGGGAAGAATGCACTAGCCAAGACACACCCTCTTGGGCTGCAATTATCAGGCGTAATAACGATTTCGAAATCCCAGGCTTCATCTCTTTCACTAAAAGTAACTGGTGCAGAATCACCCCACGCCAAAATTGCATTGGAAAATAATTTTCTAATTTCATTCTTTGCATCCTCAGGGAACTGAAAATAATTCATTGAATTCGGATTAAATCTCCACCTTAAATTCACATTCTTTGACCAGAGTGGAATGAAACCTTCTGAAGCATCAATAACTAGTTCATCCGGATTTCTGTTATTGGGTGTCGAATACCCTTTATTGTCCGTCAAACAAATATGCCCCTTTCCGTAAATGTGAACTTCCGATTCGGCGGCGGACAGTGCAGTTGGGTCTTTACGAGGTAAAAACGAGTCGCTCTTACTTCTTAAAATTCCAGAAGTCCTGGATTCATTTTTTTTCATTGTCTCGAAATTTTAGTTATTAAATTATTCAATAATTGATGAGGGTAATTTCATTGTGTTCTTTTTTAATTTTAATACTGATGTTATCAAATAACCAGTTATTCGTTTCATTTTTTACGATCTAACATTAAAATAAGAAGCCGGGTGTATTAATTTGCCTTGTCCATATAAACTAACTGAAACTTAAGCCAAATTTAGGTTTATATCTGATGCATGGACAGGGTGTTTTTCCCGTAAAATCATGGGTGTTTTTCAGGGGTATCCTAAACTTTGCCGCTTATTTATATTGACTGTTTAGAGCGATCCGGAATTAGACCCAATTCGATTTTAGAAAACCAAATCGATACTCCTTATTTAGATGAACAATCCAACGGAATGTCGCACGTGATTGAACGACTCAAAGGCAGCGAGCTTTATTGCCATGTAACACTTGAGAAAGGTGAAAGAAGTGATCTGGCGAATCTTGCGAATGAGATGTTGTAATAGAATTTTAATATGTTTAATTGAAAATCCCCGCTTCACAAGAGCGGGGATTTTTTATTGGTCATGTAAAGCAAAACTATTGCAGAATCAATCGATCCAGATACATTCCATCTGGATTCTCCAACTTGAAGAGGTAATTTCCTCTAGCAATTGTTGACGGTAGTTGTAAACTCAAGGTATTTGATTCATGCATATTCAATTGTGTTTTGTAAACAGTCCTCCCTTCATAATCCAGAATATCAAAAGCATAATTTCCCGAAGTCTTCACGTTAATCGTAATGGATCCCTGGGTTGGATTCGGGAAAATTGAAACTGAATTGGCCGATGACCGCTCGTATCTATATACAGGATTGCTGCCGCAATTTACGAATGTCACTGAGGTAGGTGAATCAATCCAAACTCCAAAGTAGAAATCACTCAATGAAGATGCGCTTGGAGGAGTGTATGCAGAAGTATTTACTGAAAAAGAAATACTATCAGGCGCAAGGCCTTGAGCCATAAACTGATTTGCCAATGACAACTCCAAATCAACCTCCTCACGCCAGTTATTCAAAAAGCTTTGTTCTAATGAATCCAATTGGCAGTCATCCAGGTGCATATAAATGTGTTTGGCCATTAATGGATTCCCGAGCGTTCTAAACAACTGTCCTTTATCAAGCTCCAGGTAGAATTGAGATTTATAGGTAGAATCAGTGAGCAAAGTATCTGTCATAATGTTAAGTACATCTACATATTGACTTACCGGAACTTCAAAACTCAACAGGTTATTGGCCTCCGCCAATTGATGGTTTTGGAACATATATTCCAACGCAGTTTTCATTTGATTTCTTCCCCACTCCATTTTCCATCTAACCTCAGCATTGGTTCTGTCGAGGGGGCTGGTGAGAATTTCATGGAGCAGCCCCATCGCCACGTAGTTGTTACCAGAGCTGTCGACAATTTCTAATTGACTTGCTGCGTATGTCAGAGCACTGTCTAATGAAACATCATTGAAATTAATGGTATTAATATGGGGGTTCTTAGAATTGATGGCTATATCTCTGAGTTCGTGTCCTATCGGCAGATTTTCTGATCGGGTATGTACAATATGCTCTGTTGCTGAATGGGCTGCAGTTGCAGACCTATGGCTATAATGCGGAACCAGACTACTTGTTCCACAACCCGTAGGAACAGAAATAAAGTGATCTGAAAGATGAATCAAACAAATTGAATGTCCATTTTCAGTATAAACATAACAATAGGAGGACGCGTCATCTGTGTATAGATTAATAACTACTTCCTGCATTTCAGGCGAATATGGGCCATCTGGTTGCAGTGATGGTGGAAAGGTATTTTGTGGTGCTCCCCAATAGTTATAATCCGCGCTAATGTGAAGGTCGCACGGAACACCAATACATTTCCAATTCATCGTGCCACAAATACAACAATCGGTGAAACCCGATAAATTATTAAATCCCGAGTACAAATCAATATACTCGGCATTCATGAGGTAGATACAAGTACCGACCTGATCAAAACTGTTGTAACCGGCTAGTGCGTTAGATGACATATTGAGCAGAAATCCATTGCCGAAACTAACGGCCTTATCTGTAAGTTGTTGAAATAAGCAACACTTAAGGGAGAGCTGACCGCCTTCTTTTGATACACCATCACGTCCATTTCTAAAAGTGCATTTATTCAATTTTACTTCTACCAAACTTTCGTCGTAGTAGCAAGCGGATTGGCTGAATCCATATTGTCCGAAAAATTCGGGATTTTCAAATGTACACTCTGTCATGGAACTGAATTGAGAAAGCGAATTACTCTCCATGTGGCAACCTTCAAAATAACAATTGTTCATCAGAAAATGACCTTCCTGACATCTATAACCCGATTGTTGAAAATGGAAATTGCATGCGTTCAAAGCCACATGAGAACCGATTGAATTCAACTTGACATGATTAAATTCACAATTCATTAAACCGCAAATATCGGAGTACCAAATCTGAATGTTACCACCGCTTGAGGAGGCTTCCGGTTGTGCATCTTCGAAATTTACATTTAAGGCGCCGAATTTCATATCTGACCAGATAGCGCCGTGGTCGGACAAATTAACTTTACAGTCCTGAAGGTACAATTCTCCAAATCCATTGTTGACATTCCACATGTCTGCCCAATTGTTGATTCTTAAAAGTTCGTCATTGGGTCCGTCGCCAATTAACTTTATGACAGCATTTTCACCCATGGTGATTTCCTGATCACCGGAGCCTTTAAATTCGATGAAGCCGCTGGCGACATTGTCATGCTTAGGTTCAAATATTTTTCCTTCTGCAATTTGGAGTTTTCCGAGTTCGAAAGAAATAAATGAACTTTCGCCTTCAAGGTGAATAGATGCTGGCAAATTATCTATGAAATCATATTTGTAAGTTGCCGATTCATACAATTTTATGTAACCACCATTTTTAACCAAAACTTTACCTGAATTATGGTTAACCGCCGATCCTATTGCTATCATATTGGAGTTATCGAATACCAATTGGGTATTGTTTATATCCAAAGAACTTCCGCCAAGATTGATCCTACTGTTGCCCTGAAGAGTAACATAAGAATCGGTGAAAACGATATGAGCATGATTGCCTTGTAATAAGAAATTAGCGCTTGTCACAAAATTTGAATTCAGAACCTGAAGTTCTGCATCCTGATCAAGATAAATTTTAGATGGCGCATTACCAGGCATTACCGAGAAGAGGCCATCAATTATTCGTAATTTAGCTCCTTCGCCAACAAATATATCCGTTTGAGTATGTAGCGAAAGGTTTGCATTGTTGAACAGCAGTTCAGCACCCGGCTCCAAAATAATTTTAGTCAAGCCATCCAATGAGGTAATGAGAGAGCTATTTCCATCTAAAACGACTTTGTTGCCACTTCTAACGATGAGTGAATGCCCGCCGAAAATATTCAATTCAGCACTGTTGGTAATGTGCAATTCGGTTTCATCGCCAGGGGCGAGAATTTCTGTTTCGTTGCACACAATAAGATCGGCGTGCAAATTCAATTCACCTGCATTGGAGGTAATTTCCAAATCGTGGCTCAGGTATTTTTCAGTGAGAATACCCATGTCTTCATAATCAGAAAATTTGGGTTTTACTTCAAGTACATTTGCAGAAGAAGTTTCGTTGGTGAATTGAACAACACATTCGCATTTTTCTCTATTTGATTTGTATGAAAACTGATCACCCCACAATAAATGGTATAAGTTGTAGTAGACCATATAATCCAGTCCATTGCCATAGCCACGGTATTCCCAATCGGCAGTGGGATTGCCGTTGTCGTCTGTACCAGCCGATCCTGTATTACGAATTCCCTGATGAAATAATCGGTTTGCACTGGCCCACTCAGGCGCCGCTTCGGTTAACACATGTGGATTGGACCATGGTCCCACACATGGTGCAAGTGACAACAAATTCCTATACTCATCCTGAACCATTCCTGCTGTAGGCATTCCGTTGTTGTGCAGTACGGCATTCATTAATCCAATATGCTGAAAATGGCTTTGAGTGCTGCGTTCGTTGATATAATCAATATCCCAAATTCCTGACATAGTGGCCAATTCAAAGGTGATGTGAACGTTGTCATCGTCAACCAACTTGCGTCTTTTGGGTTTGTTGAGGTTAAAATTGACATTATTCATTTCTTGATGAACCCAAATATTGAGAGCATTAAAATTTTGCGTCCAATAGTCAAAATCGAGATTGATAAATTCTATAGTTTCTTCAGATTGAGTATAGTAAGGAACGTTGTGATCGCTAAAAGCACTCCATAGATCACCAATCTCATCAATATTAAGCTTAATAGGAACTGGACCTTCAGAGGGAGATCGATCTGGTGTAGACATACAATGTATCCCCTGATATGTTGCT
Organism: Flavobacteriales bacterium; assembly: GCA_031378885.1. GTDB lineage: Bacteria > Bacteroidota > Bacteroidia > Flavobacteriales_D > Sanyastnellaceae > JANNEQ01. The sequence continues at coordinate 2,286 of JANNEQ010000086.1, read as the reverse complement.
ATATCTGTTGATACATTAGGATCCCCAAGTATGAATAATCCAACTAGTGCACCGATTACCATGGGACCTAATACATCCCCATAGTCGTCAGAGTACTCTGACATTAAAGTATTACAAACGTCCTCCTCAGCAAATTCCAACACAATATCCCCGGGCTGCTTAATTTTTTCTGCTTCTGTAGCGCCATGCGTATATTCAATCAGTTTATAAACGGGATAAGAAGCAAATACACAACTCGGCCCTGACTTAATCAATTGTCCATCCCATTTTTTAATTACCCATTCGTGTTCGTTATCTATTGGTTCAGTGGTATCATTCATATTATCTGCTATGCGCCAGATAATGTCTTTGGCCTCCTGCCTTATATTCATTGGGGTATCGGCAGCAGTGGGTTGAATAACCTGGTCGTCTACAAATTGAACCACAAAACGAAGCCCCAATAAAATGGTCGTGATCTGGTCGAGGCTAATTACATTCCCATCGTTGAATGTGGTAGGAGTGGCAGATGGTCCATAACCAATCCAGCCATGGTTATCGCCGCGCATATTGTTGGGGTTACCTACATCGCCAATGTAAGTGGCATCTGAAACAATTGGGGCGTTGGGAATGGGCGGGTCACCGAGCCAGTTGTCGACAGTGCTGTGTATGGCATCATCGCGCAAGAATAGTCCGTTTAGGTCGTCGGAGCTCAATGAATTGGAGGTCTGACTTAAATAAAATTCAGCGTTTACGTCTAATCGATTTAAAGCGTTTAACGCATAATACAATTCATTCAGTGTTTGCTGAGTATCTTCGCCTGCATTGCTCAGCAACTGATACTCAGTTGCTAATACAACAAAATAATATCCCAAACTAATATTACTGTCCCTCCAATGAAGAATACTGCCCGTCTCTCCCGGACCGTATTTATATCCAGGAATAATACAACTCATGGGAATACTTTGACCCTGATCCGTTCCAATTCTCATAAATCTTTCTCGCAATTGCTGCCTATATTTCCAATACTTTTCAAGATTAGCTTGATCTTCTGGGAGTTGGCATACACCAATTAAATGCAGTGCGAAAAGCACACAAAATAGCATCGTTTTTTTCATTCATTTTAAATTTATTGAATTATTAGAGTTTTCTTTAGTATCCAGTTTTGAGAATTTGAAATTATGCTTTTCTGAATTGTTCCATAATTCTTTGCAATAACAAGGTTTACGTCAAGCCATTGATCATTAACGCTATTCTCAACTAAAAAGGAACATGCAGAAACGGTTATTGTATCAAGAATGGTAGCAAGCAGAGGATAGTGTGAAATTTGAATAATTCCTCCTTCTCCTCCGCCTAATTTATTATTGTAATTCCCTTGATATAAAGGAAAAACAAGCATCACATCTTCTCCAAAAGAATCTCCTGGTCTGGATTTATCGCAATATATTTTATGACAATAACAATTCTCACTTAGCGAACAGTTTGTTGTATAGGACTCACTAAACCACCAATAATACTTCCAACCATCTCTTGAACTAATCACATCATAGCTAAACCACCTGTAATTCGTTCCTTCATGAATACCTTCACCATCAGATACAACAGTCATAGTGTCTAATTCGCCTGTTGTTTCTTCCTGATAAATCCAATAGGTGCCGGTTTTGAAAAAAATCCATTCCTTCATCTCGTCGATGGAAGTGGCTTCTCCACATGCCCCTGAATCCGGATCTGGCTCGTGGCGGCAGGTTATCAAAGCCACACAACCAAATAACAGAGATATGATGGGTATAAGTTTTTTCATCTTCATTTTTCTACTATGGTCAAATGTAAATAGAATTTAACTCTCATTATATTTTTCGGAGAAGTATTTTATTCATTTTTATTCGGTCAGATTTTTTTTAATGTATCAATTTTGATTTTTTCTATCTGAAAGAAGTCATCTGGTCGAGGCTAATTACATTCCCATCGTTGAATGTGGTAGGAGTGGCAGATGGTCCATAACCAATCCAGCCATGGTTATCGCCGCGCATATTGTTGGGGTTACCTACATCGCCAATGTAAGAGGCATCTGAAACAATTGGGGCGTTGGGAATGGGCGGGTCACCGAGCCAGTTGTCGACAATGCCATAGGTTGCGTCATCTCGCAGGAATAGGCCATTGAGATCGTCAGGGCTCAGTGGATTTTGATTTTGTGAGAGATAAGCCTCCGCTTCAATATCCAGTCTATTTATGGCACTCAATGCGTAATACAGTTCATTCAATGTTTTTTGTGTATCTTCTCCTGCATCAGCAAGCAGTTTATACTCAGTT
>JANNEQ010000043.1:0-30254 GCA_031378885.1 Flavobacteriales bacterium | reverse complement strand
GACTTTATACTTGCTGACAAGAGATCCTCGATCTCCGAAAGGAGTTGTTTTTTTGCATGCAAACTAAAATCCTAACTCCTTTCTTTCCTTTTTAATCCTTTTTTACTTTTTTTCAACTTTAAAAAGTTACCAGAGTATTGTATCTTATAGATTTTGATAAAGAAATCAATGACAAGGCAATTGAGGAGAACTTTTTTTATCGGAGATATTGTGATGATCTGTTAATTGTTTGTGATATAGATAAAGTAGATGTTATAAGTGACTATTTAATAAATAAAATTGAGAAGGAGTATCTCTTAAAGATTCAAACAAAGAAAGTTGAAACAATCGTATTCAGGCCAAACTCCAAAGGATCGCTGCGAGCATTCAATTATGTGAAACAAAAGAAAGTTGGGGTTTTGCAAACTAACTCAAAAAATGAAAAACTTTTCTATAAATCTTTACAGTATTTAGGCTTTGAATTCAACGGGCAGGATATTTTTATAAGATCAAGTAGTCTATCTAGATATTTCAGGAAAATGACTGGAAGAATCGTAAAAACTGTTATGATGTCATATAGCAAGAAAAGTAAGGACAACCTTATAAGAAAGCGTCAAATTCTAGAGCGCTATTCACATCTTGGTGACCGCAATTTTCTGACATACGCATACAAAGCTTCAAGAGAAAAATACTTAAATTCAAAAGGTCAAGAGAAAATAGGCATGAATTCACCTGCCATAAGAAAGCAGCTTTCAAGGCATCTCACCATTTTAAAAAAGAAATTGGACATAAAGAACGATCAACGGTTTGAATACAAAAAGTCAAAAGACAAACGAACACAGAAAAAAAACACGTGATCATTTGAAATATATGAATTCCCCGAAGATCTATTAAAAATTTTAAAAATGATTGGAAATAAAAATTGAATCTGCTATCAAGATACACTATCCTTGAAGAGTGCTGATTGGCTTATTGGAAAGTAGGCGCTTATTTGGACCATAAAGACATGGGGCAGGTATACAACATCGAAAAAGAATTAGTTACTATCACCCTCAATGGATTCAATTTCCAGCTTAGCCTCCATCAAGCAACTCACTACTTCTTCAATTGTTACGGCTCTCTGAAACGTTTCATTTGGAAGTTTGGCCTTGGTTGAATATACCGCCGCACTTGGGGAGTGCTCGCCCCAACTAAACATAGTTGTAATGGCCCCAGAATTTCCAATCTTTGAAATTTTATGAATTGAACCAACTTTTACGGAATAGGACTGTCCTTTAGAATATTCAATACTTTCAGATTTTCGCAAGTAGCTGATTCCAGAGTATAGCATAACACCCTTTGAATTATCCTGAGGCGTAAATTGGAAGGTATTATATGGCTCACCAATAATATCAGGCTCATAATTATCGGCATAAATCAATCCATTCAATATCAATGAAGACATATTCCAACGATGATTGTGAATATCTGAATCGGAATAGCCTGATTTCCACTTATGCAATCGGCAGCCATAGCTCCTTTCGCTCCTTTCTTTCAGTACTATTTTCAAAAAGCCATTTTCATGTTCAACAGATCTATTTCTAATTTCATTTAAGAAAGAGGTTGAGTTTAAAGCGGTCTCAACCAGTCGTTTTGTTTCTTGCAGTAGGTTTATTTTCAAATCAATACTTATCATCTCCCCCCAGTATATTTATCACAAAGTTACCGACTTTTTGAATTATTCTAGTAAAAAACGTCCTAAGCGTAAAGTCCTATTCAGGTTCATCTAGGACTCCATTTGCGCTATCAGCCCTTTTCTTATCATTGTTTTTCATCTGTAAAAGTGCTTCTCTCACCAACGCCCCAGTATAGGCTTGAATTGTCAATCGAATGTCATCTGTAATCACTTTTTCACTGTGAAATGTCGTTTTCTCGGAGCTTTCAATAGCAACAACACCCATCCTCCCAAAACTCAAAAATGCAAGTGATTCATACCTTTCATTGGGATTATGCGGTTTAACATACTCTTTTACACACAATACTTCCTGAGCTTCGTAGCATCGCCAAACCAACCCGCTATGCTTTATCGGTTCGCCTTTTATAAAACTACGACCAGTTAATGAACTATCTTTTGCATTCTTGGGGGGAAATCGAGCTAGGGAAGTCATTACACTAACCGAGTTGCCATTTATTTGATGTTCAGTTCTCAGATAGATTTTTACTTCGAAGTTTGCTTGTCCAAAAAACTGGAGGCACGCTTCGGATATGGTACGTGCAACTGGAATAAGAAAACTGGTTACTTCTTCTGGGACATCAGGAATTTCAATTTGAACACGAGTGACATCGAAATCAATCGTGCCTTCTATAATCCCTTTTAAGTGAATGTCGTATCTACTTTCTATACTATTTGTTATTATGCTACTAATTTTTTCACTAAGGTATTTCACTTTATCATGGTCATCTTTACTAATAACTTGGTGAGATTCATGCAACAATGCCAATTGAGTTAATAGCCTATTTTCATTATGTTTCATTTCGTATTCGCTTAATGCGCTTTTCAATTCGCCTATATCATTTCTTAAGACGAATTTATCAACCACGGTCAAAAGACCTGCGAATAGACCTGATAAAATCCCAACGACAATGGCAACATTATGATACTCCATTTTAGTAAGAGCAGTTACAAGAATCACCGAAGCAATTGGGAACACAGCAATTACAATCTTTGTACCCTTATACAGTGATTCATTTTTTGAAAACTTCACAAGTATTTCATGGTTTCTTGACTTCAATTTTTCGAGTGCCGAGATTTCCGCCTTCGTCAAATCATCCGAGTATTGTTCAACACGAACGGCATAATGAAGCGACTTGAGTATATCGTTGAATTTCATTTTCTATTGAATTATTTTTCAATTATAGATAACAATACTCTTATAATTTTTTACAGTTGAAAAAAAGCAATTTTGAGCAAATAAAGAATGAAGAGAGTTAGCATTTTAGTTTGTGTGCAAAAAACAACTCCTTTCCGAGATCAAAGATCTTCTGAACACAATTATAGAGTCGATGAGTGGACTTAGCAAGCCTTGTTCAAAATTTGTTTCCAATTTGCACATTTTGTTGCTGAGTCTGCAAGGGAGATGTAATTTTCGGCCCTTGCCTCATTCGGGGGCTATTCAGAGAAGAGCTTTAGACACCATTTTGATAATAATCAAATCGATTTTACATCATTCGATTCTTCTAGATCTGTATTTTCCGCTATGGGCGCTGAGATGCCTTCGCAGTCTTTCTTCTATTAGATCACCTGTGTAACCTATGTAGAATTTATTGGCGGATTCGGAATAGAGGATGTAAAAGGTGAACATATTCAATTAAAAAAGGGCTTCTTTTCTTAGACGTTCTAGTTGTAGTGGGAGCTACAGGGTTCGAACCTGAGAGATAAACACCTCCAATTAAAAAAGGCCTCCAAATGGAGGCCTTTTTGTTGTGGGAGCTACAGGGTTCGAACCTGTGACCCTCCCGTTGCGAGCGCAACGGGATGCTCTGAAACAGCTGAGCTAAGCTCCAATAAGTTTTTCTATTCTTGATCGGCTTTTCCAACCTTTTACGGTTCTTTCTCTCGTGTACGCTTCAGATTTTGTGTCATATATTTCTTTATAGCATATAACCCAATCTTTGTATTTCCCAGTAAATCCGGTGTGATCGCTGAGATGCCTTCGCAGTCTTTCTTCCATTAGATCACCTGTGTGACCGATGTAGAATTTATTGGCGGATTCGGAATAGAGGATGTAGAAGGTGTACATTTATTCAAAATGAAAAGGCTGCCGTTTGGCAACCTTTTGTGGGAGCTACAGGGTTCGAACCTGTGACCCTCCCGTTGCGAGCGCAACGGGATGCTCTGAAACAACTGAGCTAAGCTTCAAAAGGCAACTATTTCAAATGAAAAAAGAGCTTCATTTCTGAAACTCCATTTTTCTGTGGGAGCTACAGGGTTCGAACCTGTGACCCTCTGCTTGTAAGGCAGATGCTCTGAACCAGCTGAGCTAAGCTCCCATTTATTGCTCTATTTGTTTTTAAACCAGCTGAGCTAGGCTCCCATATTTATTATCGCTCTTCGGTCCTGTGACTCTCCCGTTACTATGTAAGGGGATGCTCTGAACCAGCTGAGCTAAGCTCCCATAATTTTTGCTCTATTTGTTTTAAACAAGCTGAGCTAAGCTCCCCTTTTTTTGTGGGGTGCAAATATAGTATGACATGCCTTCTATGCAAATATTTTTTTATAGGGAACAATTTTTTGATGGAACTTAGGCCACTGAATGAATGTGGAAGGAAGTTATATCATTGAATTAGCGGGAGAAACCTTGCATCTTCATGGCACGGGTGCTATGTATTGGCCTGCTGCCAAAACCTTGTTTTGTGCGGATCTTCATATCGGAAAGGCTGAGCACTTCAGAAAAAATGGGGTAAATCTTCCGGGAATGACGAATTCCAATAATTATTGGAAATTGACTGAGTTATTCCAGGCTTTTGCTCCGGAGAGGGTCATTTTTCTCGGGGATATGGTACACAGCCGCCGAAATACTGAGTGGGATTCCTTTGTGGATTTTATGGATAATTTCCCGGGAATTAAAAGGGTTTTGATCAAGGGCAATCACGAAGTGGATGAGGATAATTTGTACCGCGAAGGTGGGTTTGAAGTGCTGGAAGAACTGATAGCAGGCCCGTTCCGCCTGCGACACGAGCCTTTGGAGTTGGGCGATACCAAGCAATATGTTCTTTGCGGGCATATTCATCCTGCGGTAAGAATGTACGGGAAAGGCCGCCAGAGTCTGAAGTTACCGTGCTTTTATGCTACCGATACACAATGTGTATTGCCTGCATTTGGAGAATTTACCGGAACACATGTGGTACGTCCAAACAGAGAGGACAGAATTTTTGTGCTGGCTGACCAAAAAGTAATTGAACTAAAGGGGAACTGAAAGAATCTTAGAACTTCACTTCTTTCAACATCTTGCCGTGCTTCCAGTAGCTTTCTTTAAGCTTCTTGCCGTCGCGGTCGTATTGGGTGCTGGTGCCGTGCTCTTTACCATTGAGGTAAGTTTCTTCGGTTTTCACCTTGCCATTGTCCCAATAAAAAGTCCAGAGGCCATTTTCAAGACTGTTTTTATAAGAGCCCGACCATTCAAGTTTTCCATTGGCAAAGAAAACTTCTTCCTTCATCATGTCGCCTGAAACTTTATCCACGTAGATAATCACCTTGGGCTGACCATTGGGGTGCTTGTTTACAATCCTTTTCTCCAGCGCATTATCCTGCGACCTCATTTCAAATGAAATGAAAACAGACAGCAGAAGGATGAGTCGAAGAAACATTTTAATAATTGCTAGTAATGCCCGTCTACGATAAACATCGGGCAAAGTTTCAATTAGTTGGCTTCAATATTCACAGTAAAACTTCCCTTGTATTGAATATTGGCTCCGGAAGGCACACCATTGTTCAACTCATTGAGGATTAGCAGAAACTGAACAGTTTCAGGTCCACCGAAAAGAGCAGGTGGATTGATGGTGACAACACCTTCAACAGGAACATATTTTCTGAGGGTATCCAATGGATCGTTCACATTGAACTCGTCCACCAATGCGGTAAACTGATATAAAGTATCTCCCGGATCGATGCGGTGAGCAATAGATGTGGTCACATCAGGAATTTCAATCCAGGTATTCATGGTATGCGTTCCCATTTCTTCCGGAAGATCCACTTTCGATGTGATGTAATACCTTCTTGAATCGAAGCCGGCAGGATGGATATAATTGGCATCCAACACCTGATATTCCGTTCCAAACCAGGTTACTGCACCACATTCGCAGGCATAAGGATCTGGTACATAATCCGGAGATTTTTTGCATCCGAAAAACATCAGTGCACCACATGCTACAGTAAAAATCAAATATTTTTTCATATTCATATTTTCTAAACGGAAGCCCGAAAATAAGCCAAAATAGCGAATCAGGGCCACAGAATTTCTACATCCTGACAGGAATAACTTCTGAAATTGATTTCAATTTCAAATAATTCCTTCTTCAAATCACTTAATCTATCGTTCCTCAACGCAATTAATTTACTCAATTTCAATTTATTGAAAGTCATTATAAATCAAATACTTCTTTCTCATCGCCTTGTACTTTTCCAGGTCAGGCTCCCAACTTTTCCTGATATCAGACGCTGAGGTACCAGCGATGAGTTGCTTTCTCAAAATATCCGAACCGGCAAGTTTGTCGAAAAAGTCGGTCGATGTGAAGAAACTTTCTTTTTTCTGGCAATTTTCATAGAGTCCGGTGATCCATTCCAAATAGAGCTGTCGGGATGACGTGAAATAAAAGCTGCCAAATTCAGCGAGGTTATGGCCTGTACATTTTTGGCCTTCATACATTGGGTTATTCACTTCACCTTGCTTATCAACTGGAGTAAATTCAAATTTTCCGGTGGAGTTGCCCGGATAGCCAATGCTCTGAAAAGGCAAATCAGTTCCTCTTCCTACGCTCACGATGGTTCCTTCAAACCAACAAATAGAAGGATAAAGATAAACTGAAGCGATGTTGGGTAAATTGGGAGAAGGTTTGACAGGCAGGTTGTACAAATCGCTGTGGCTGTAATGCTCGCAGGGAATTACGGTCAACTTGCACCTGAGGTCATTGCCCAGCCAGCCTTCACCATTGATCATATTGGCCAGCTCTCCCACGGTACAGCCGTGTACCACAGGTATTGGGTGCATTCCTACAAAAGAAGAATATTTCATATCCAACACTGGCCCGTCCACATAAAATCCATTGGGATTGGGCCTGTCGAAAATGAAAACTTCCTTGTTGTTTCGGGCCGCAGCCTCCATGACATAATGCATGGTAGATATATAAGTGTAAAATCTTGCACCCACATCCTGAATATCGAATATCAGCACATCGACGTCCTTAAGCATTTCTGCAGAAGGCTTCTTGTTCTTTCCATAAAGCGAAATTAGTGGCAGCCCGGTCTTGCTGTCTTTGCTATCGGCGACATGCCCGCCTGCTTCTGTATCGCCCCTGAAACCGTGCTCGGGTGCGAAGACTTTTACCACATTCACTTTCAAAGAAAGCAGTGTATCTACCAAATGTACGTGGCCAATCACAGAGGTCTGATTGGCAACCACCGCTACCCTCTTGCCCTTGAGCTGAGGAAGGTACATGTCCGTTCTTTCGGCTCCGGTAACTATAGACTTGTTTTCTACCAATGAAGGAACGGGCCGCGAAGGCTGGGCCTGAGAACAGGAAGTGGCGACGAGCAAGAAGAGGATGTATAAATACACTTTATTCATAGTGTGCAAATGTGTGGGCAATTTTGGTTTAAATCAACACATGCCAAAGACCACGCCCAACTTACCTTTGGCGCATCAGATAGAAAATTTTGAATCTACCCGCATTTATATCCCGGAGAATTCTCAAAAGCAACGACAAGACCCAGATCTCACGTCCCATTGTGCGCATAGCCACCATTGGCATTGCCATTGGCGTGGCGCTGATGCTGTTGAGTCTTGCCGTGGTGAAAGGCTTTCAAACTGAAATCAGGAATAAGGTAATTGGATTTGGCTCTCACTTTCAAATTGTAGCCAACGAAAGAAGTTACAGCCGCGACTCCCAAAAACTCACCTTTGATCCGGAGGTTTACCGCATCCTTTCGCAAACGCCAGGTGTAAAACAAGTGCAGGTCTATGCCACCAAACCGGGCATACTTGAAACAAAAGAAGCGCTGCAAGGGGTAATCATCAAGGGCATAGCCAAAGATTTTGATTGGACCTTTCTGAAATCGGCCCTCACTTCCGGGGAAATTCTGACCAATGATTCGGCCACGGCCCCATTGGATATTATTATATCCGGTTATCTGGCTCAGAGAATGAAGTTGAAAGTGGGCGACAAGACCAGCCTTTATTTGTTCAATGACCAGTCCGATCCGCGCCAGAGGAATTTTACGGTTAAAGGCATTTACGACACTGGTCTGGAAAATTTCGACAAACAATTTGTCTTTGTAGATTTAAGTCATGTGCAAAGGCTGTCCGGATGGGGCTTGCAGGCGCAAGCTGTGGTGGACAGCATGGCCTATATGGGAACCATTGGAATAGGTGGTTTGGCCTTTGGGGGTGAAGGAGAACTGCATTACCAATGGACCGACAAAACCTGGCGTGGCGAGGGACCGCATTTTTTAAATGTGAAAGGAGATACTTCGATAACGCTTGTTGTAAGCGATGAATCCGGCACCATTCCGGACACTGCATTTATTCGCATAGATGTACCCGACGACTTTTCTGATGCATCGATCACTAGAATCCAGTCGACGGTAACCACCAGCGGAGGCAGCGAAAAAAATTATATCGGCGGATACGAAGTTCAGATACAAGACTACGAACAACTCATCAAAGCCGACGATCAATTGTTTGCCTCACTCAGCACTAAATTTTTGCAGACACAAAAAATAACGGATCGAAATCCAGAGATTTTTTCGTGGTTGCAAATGCTCGACATCAATGTGGACATCATCATTATTCTGATGGTGGTTATTTCAATAGTAAATATGACCTCTGCCCTACTCATCATTATTTTAGAAAGGCAAAATATGATTGGAACCTTGAAGGCTTTGGGCATGAGCAACTTGCCGGTGATGGTTATTTTTACCCGAAATGCAGCCAGCATTATAGGCAAGGGAATACTCTGGGGAAATATTCTTGGATTATCCCTTGCCTTTATTCAGTGGAAATTTGGTGTGATCACACTCAACTCAACCAACTATTATGTAGATAAAGTACCCATTCAATTCGACTTGCTGTACTTTTTTCTGCTGGATTTATTTGTGATCGTAATTTGCGTATTGTTTATGCTCTTACCTGCGTATTACGTTACAAAAATATCTCCTATAAAAGCCATAAGATTTAATTAATAAAAAAAATATACCATTTAAGAATATATCCAAATGAAATATTTCGACAACATATTAGGAACAATCGGAAATACACCGATGGTAAAAATAAATTCCATTACCAAAGATATTCCTGCACTTGTACTCGCCAAGATTGAGACTTTTAATCCAGGCAACAGCATCAAAGACCGCATGGCCCTTAAAATGATAGAAGATGCTGAGCGCGATGGAAGGCTTAAGCCCGGTGGCACCATCATAGAAGGCACCAGTGGCAATACCGGAATGGGATTGGCCATCGCAGCCATCATCAAAGGTTACAAGTGTATTTTTACTTCCACCGATAAGCAATCGAAAGAAAAATTCGATGCACTTCGCGCCTTTGGTGCCGAAGTAATTGTGTGTCCGACAAATGTTGATCCAGAGGATCCAAGATCCTATTACTCTGTTTCATCGAGGTTAATTCAGGAAGTTCCCAATTCATGGAAGCCCAATCAATATGACAATCCATCCAATTCACAAGCGCACTATGAAAGCACAGGGCCGGAAATATGGGATCAGACAGACGGAAAAATAACCCACCTTGTAGTAGGTGTAGGAACTGGTGGCACAATAAGCGGCACAGCAAAATACCTGAAAGAAAAAAATCCCGATATCAAAATTCTGGGGATAGACACTTATGGTTCTGTCTTTAAAAAATACAAAGAAACCGGCATATTCGACAAGAATGAAATTTACCCATATATTACAGAAGGAATTGGAGAAGACTTTCTTCCGGAGAATGTGGATATGAATCTTATTGATCACTTTGAAAAAGTAACCGACAAGGATGCTGCGGTGATGACAAGAAGAATTGCAAGAGAAGAAGGGATTTTCGTGGGAAATTCGGCCGGTTCGGCAATGGCCGGATTAGTACAGATGAAAGACCACTTCAAAGAAGGAGATGTGGTGGTAGTGATCTACCATGACCATGGCACGCGCTATCTCGGCAAAATGTTCAACGACGAGTGGATGCGCGATCGCGGCTTTCTTCAGGACGAGAAAAAAACGGCCAAAGATTTAATCACCGGACATTCAGACAAACCAATGGTGACCGTAGGCAGTGGTGAATTGGTAAGCCATGCAATTGAGAAATTAAAGAAATTCAACATCTCTCAAATACCGGTTATAAAAGACGACAAGATTGCGGGCTTTGTAGATGAAACAAGATTATACCAGAGCATAGTAGAAGACCGCAACAACATCGACAAACGCATTGAAGATTTGATGGGGCCCGCATTGCCCGTTGTGCAGGAAACCGAATCAATTGAGAATGTATCGAAGCTTATCACAAAAGAAGTTCCGGCGGTGTTGGTGCAATTGGCCAATGGAAAATACCACATCATTACGAAGTACGATATTATTAGTTGTATGCAATAGCAGTGAATAAATTACCCATCAGATTCCACGATTGGTATTGTTGTATTACAGAGGGGATTTTTTTGTGATGAAAATGTGGGGCATTTCGGATTGGGGGATGGTCTCGTGTGAATGGCGCTATAAACATGCGATCCATACTGGATCGGGGGATTGTCCGCAGTGCATTGATCTATAAATATGCGATCCATTCTGGATCGGAGGATTACTTTCGGTGAACTCTGTTACAAACATGCGATACATTCTGGAACTTCAAATTTGATGGATTACAAAATCTCAAATGGATCGAATGTTTCTAGAAAATGAATCACCAAGAATGAACCGATCCAGTATGGATCGAATGTTTCTAGAAAATGAATCACCAAGGATGAACCGATCCAGTATGGATCGAATGTTTATAGATAATGAATGACCAAGAATGAACCGATCCAGTATGTATAGAATGTTTATAGAAAATGAATCACCAAGAATGAACCGATCCCGTATGGATCGAATGTTTATAGAAAATGAATGAACAAGCATGACCCGATCCAGTATGGATCGAATGTTAAGCGTTATTCAATCCATTCAAATAAATATTCATCCCGGAAATCAATTTTGAATTCTTTTAAAAAATCCATATACTCCTCTTTAAAGGTTTTATTTCTATGATGATTCTTTTGATTCAAAATATATTGACACACATTATCCAAATTGGAATGATGATATGAAAATGCTCCATATCCCTCCTGCCATTGAAATTTGTAATTGTTAAACTTTCGAGAATTAATGAATTCTGTTGAATATTTTTTTACTTCACGAATCAAGTCGGACAGGCAACATGAAGGTCTCATTCCTATGAATATATGAATATGATCGGGCATTCCGTTAATAGCGAGCATTTTTTGGTTTTTCTTCTGAACTATTCCAGTTATGTATTTGTATAGCTCTTCTTCCCAATTAGGACGAATTAAGCAGTTTCTTCCTTTTACTGCAAAAACCACTTGAATATAAATCTGAGAAAATGTGCCTACCATTAGATTATTATTTAGTTTGGCCTATTAATTGAAAAAGTGCATTGTGATGATTAAAGAAACACAAAACTATATTGCATCTTTATTGACTTTTGGGAAAGTTTATTCGATTTTATTCGATGAGCATTCGATACATTCTGAATTAGGGGATTAGCCGATTTGAACTTTGCTATAAACATACGATCCATACTGGATCGGGGGATTGTCCGAAGTGAATTGGGCTATAAACATACGATCCATACTGGATCGGGGGATGGTCTCGTGTGAATGGCTCTATAAACATGCGATCCATACTGGATCGGGGGAGTACCCACCGCGAATGGCTCTATAAACATACGATCCATACTGGATCGGGGGATGGTCCGAAGTGAATTGGGCTATAAACATACGATCCATACTGGATCGGGGGATTACCCACAAAGCAAGGGATGAAAAACTCGCTTACCACAAGCTACCTTTTAGTGAATACATATAAAAATGTACCAATCAATAAGGTATTTGTATGCACCTCCATTCTTTGCCATTTTTTCTTCGCAGCAAAGTAACCAAAACAAGTGACAGCCATAAAAGAACATTACTCCTTCTTTCAAGAAAAAACTTTCGGCGACTTCACTTAAAAATCAATCTTAAAAATTCAAACTTGAAGTTAGTTTAATGGCAAAATTACTTCTCATGTCTGCCAGATGATAAGGTCCGTAGCGGTAGAAAACACCAACGCCTACTGCGCTGAATCCTGAACGCAATAATTTATCTATCTGCAATCCGCTTTCGAAATAACCCTTTGTAGCCGACTTAAAGTCGAAGTTGTGGTTGCCGGCATTGCTAAAATTCCCCCAGAGCATATTGTGTACAAGCTGAAACTCCGGTTGAAATTCAGGTTTTTTGAATAACAAGCTCAAAAAATTGTGCCTGATATGCACCGCCACATATTCGCTGTGCATAAACTCATTGGTGCGCATGGTTTCAAAAGTTTCGGCTACCGCAAGGGTCAATTTTTTGGCGTAAGTTCCACGAGCATTGTACATGAGCGACAAAGGCACGTCGTTCATCATCTTGCCGCCAATTAAGGCAATAGAAAACCGGCCGATATTTTTTATTTTAAATGTCTTATCTATACGTGCGTCCAGGCGCAGGTAATCAAAATCGCCCTCCAATAATCCATTCCATCCTTTGGTTATTCCTAAAAGAAAAACAGGAAACCTGCCACCCAGACGAATTTCATTCATACCTGTCCTTACAAGCTTCTCACCTGGTGCGTATCGAATGGTGGTGCCTGTTTCAGCAACTGAAAAATCAGTTGTCAACAATGTCACATTTTCAGATGAGACCAATTGATACTGATAACCACCATAGGGTTTGATGAACTGATGGTTGGCAAAGAAATTGGCGGAGATGGTTCGGATCATTCTGCCGTTCAACTGCACTTCATACTTCTCTCTTCTGTCCATTCGATTTACAAATAATGGATAAATACCTTTGATCAATCCCATCTGACCAGACTTCTCCAATTCATTGCCCTCCATTTCTTTCACATCATTCGAATAAATTGCTTTTATCCACAAGTCTCTTTTCCTGTTGAAGTAGACCATTGCGTCGCCGCCATATTTAGAATGTTTGTCTTTAAATCCGTAAGCGTAATAAGCTCCCACATTGAATTTCTCCGATAAAAAATCATTTGTTCTCAAACCCAAACCCAGGCGATAACCTTCATAACTATTGAAACCCATTAGTTTTCCAAGATCAACGCTGATCTTGCCCAAGGGGAGCTGGCCGGTTGTAACAACTTGCATTAACTTCAACTTTTTATCAAAATTCTCTGCCTTTCCCAAACTGTCAATTACGCGATAAGTAGTTAGTTCTCTCGTTTCAAGTGGAACATCCCTGTATTGATTCCAGAGTGAGTCGGGTTGTTTGGAAGCCAGTGGTGCCATCATTAATGTAACAGGAGTAAATTCGGATCTTTTAAGTGGCGCATCGAGCACGATGTTTTTAATATAAGACCTTCCCACACCTGCCATTGGAAATCCATTTAAACTTGCTTGCTTCATCGAAAGAAAAAGATTCAATTGTTTTGGGAACCATTTTCTATTGTCATGAAATTCATATTGCTGCTGAATTTTAATTTCCATGCCATCGCTTCCTGCAGCAGGCTGGGCTTTGACATTCTGAATGGCGTAGCCATTGGTGCTTATGTACAACTGACCTTTCATGCCATCAAAGTTTTTTCCCTTTCTGGGTCTGAATGAAACGGTGTACACGGTATCCTTTCCGATAAAAGTAGAATCTTCCAATTCGAATAAATACTTGTTAATGGATCCATTGGCCAAAGGGCTTAGATAATCCACATTTAGAATTACCACCGATTCTCCGTAAAAAGAAAATGACTGCATCTGCGAGGCCAGCAGAGCAAAGTCTGGTGACGACAATCCCGAAACCCTGTTGGCAATAATTGTTTCTTCTGATCTATCTGGTGGGAAAAATTTTCTCTTGCTAATACTTTCTACCAAAAACAAATATTGCTGATTGAAAAAATCCAGGGTATTTTTTTTAGACGAATCCATTGCAGCAATTGCACTGGTGTCTGCCCAGATAGTAGAATCAATGTCAGCCGTAAAATAAAGTTTGTTGTAGCTGTCGTATGTAAATGCGATATCGGACTCCGGATTATTTTTATCTTTATTTGCAATAGCCTTTCGAATAATTCTTTCCGCAGGATTTACACCAGGTCTTATTACCACCTCCGCTGTTGTTTCCTGATTTCTTTTTAAATAAACTATCCAGGGTGTTTCGCCATTCCATGGTGCGGTATATGTCGCATAACCCACATAACTAAAAGAGAGTGCTGTGTTCTGATTTTGCAATGACATTTGAAACCGTCCATCAATGTCTGAATAAGATCCGTTGGAAGTTCCGGGTTGCACTACAGCCACAAATGCAAGAGGTTCTTTTGTTTCTGTATCGAAAATTCTTCCGGAAATGATGGTTTGCGATTGAAGTGTGGTATTGAAAACAAAGATCAACACAAAGATTATAAAACGAGAATGTACAGTCATGATCAAGCGATAAAGGTTTCGTTCATGTGACGAAGATGAGTTGAAATTAGTTACAAATCTATGATCTGGAAAAAAAACAAAGTAATACATTGTTGTCCGACTAAAATTTCAATAGCGCTTAATCACGATCCTAATAAGGATCGAACATTGAATAGCCCCCGGTAGTCTGCAAAGATCCAACGGATTCTTGCAAACCACCGGGGGTTAATAGATAACTGGCCCATATTCCCTACCCTGACAAGGGTTGAACAAAATTCCAGATGAGTAATTTTAAGTGCCGTTTTTTGAAATGTTCGACTCCTTACGGAGTCAGGAAAACAACTGATTTCGCAACCTTATCTCTACTATTTTCAAGCTGAAACAAAAAATTAGTCGGACAACAATGAAAGTAATATTGGTATTATTTGCAGGCAGCCCTTTTTAAAGATAGATTTGACCAAATGAATGCGGCGCAAATCAAGGATGGATTAAACTATTTAAGTAAGCTTAATGCTCCACGTTTGTGGAATGGGATAAAGGTTTACTTCAGTTTCTTTTGGAGTAAAATCACCCGCAACCCTGCGCACATTGCAATGCCGCTCAGCATCAGTATCGAACCCACCACAGCATGCAACCTCGGCTGTCCCGAATGTCCCAGTGGCCTTAAAATGTTCAGCAGATCTACCGGAAATTTGCAGCAACCGGACTTTAATCGTTGGATCGGTGAGATGTCGAAGTACCTCACTTATATCAACTTCTATTTTCAGGGTGAGCCTTTTATACATCCAAATTTTTTGGCATTTGTAAAAACTGCTGCTCAAAAAAAAATCTATACTTCGACCAGCACCAACGCACATTTTCTGCACGATGCACTGGCGCGGCAAGTGGTAGAGTCCGGACTCGACCGGCTGATTATATCCATCGACGGCACCACACAAGAAGTTTATGAGCAATATCGGGTACACGGTAAACTCGAAAAAGTATTGGACGGAACCCGCAATATTGTGAAATGGAAAAAAGAGCTCAAATCGAATACTCCACATGTAATCTTTCAATTTCTTGTAGTTCGGCCCAATGAACATCAGATTGAAGAGGTAAAAAAACTTGGAAAAGAAATGGGTGTGGATGAAGTGCGATTTAAAACAGCACAGGTTTATAATTATGAAAATGGCAATCCACTTATTCCGGAGAATGATAAGTACTCGCGGTACAGAAAAAATTCTGATGGTAGTTATGAAGTGAAAAACTCACTGGACAATCATTGCTGGCGCATGTGGAGTGCTTGTGTAATTACCTGGGATGGCAAAGTGGTACCCTGTTGTTTTGACAAAGACGCTGAACATCAATTGGGTGATTTGAATCAAACTTCTTTAGAGGAAGTCTGGAACAGCGAGCGCTATCGGGCATTCAGGTCGCAGCTTTTTACCTCCAGAAAGGAAATTGATATATGCGCAAACTGCTCTGAAGGCACAAAAGTTTGGGCTTCATAACGCTAATCAATTCAACATTAAGATTCTAAGTCAAAACAGCCCGAGAATTGGTCTGAGCCTAAAATTCGTGTAGGTTTGTCACATCATGCAACCGTAAAATGCACATTTGATTAATGGACTCCGCCTGGCAGTTTATCAAAGACCTTTTCAATCCTGAAACCATTATTAAGAATGGTGGTTTGGTCTTGCTGCTGATTGTTATTTTCGCCGAGAATGGATTGGTTATTGGTTTTTTTCTTCCGGGCGATTCTTTGATTTTTCTTGCCGGACTGATTTGTTCATCGAAACCTGATTTATTGGGCGTAAGCATACTCACCCTTACTTCTGTCATGTTTGGCGCCGCAATCATTGGAAGTCTTTTCGGATATTTATTTGGCCGAAGAGTGGGTGTATCATTGTTTGACAGAAAAGACAGTATAATTTTTAAGAAAAAATACCTCGACATCACACAGACGTTCTATAAAAAGCACGGAGGGAAAACGCTTGTACTTGGTCGTTTTCTCCCCATCATACGCACCTTTGCGCCCATAATTGCAGGGGTAATCAAGGTTCCCTTCGGAACGTTTATGCTGTTTAATCTGATTGGTGCGGCACTCTGGATTACTTCACTGAGTTTGTTGGGATATCTTCTGGGTGAAAAAGTACCTGCCATTGAGAATTACGTGGGGTATATCATTGTTGGATTTATCGGAGTAACCTCTATCATAGTAGCGCGCAGTTACATCAAACACAAAAAAAGTATGCGCCTGAAAAAGGAGGGGGAGGGTGTATCGGATAATTGATTACCTCAAAAACAACTTTCAATCACTGCACTGATAAGTTGCGTTTTATTTAACCCGGCCACTTCTGCTTGCTGCGGAATGATACTGGCTTCTGAGAATCCAGGCGTGGTATTCACTTCCATTACAAAAATTTCTTCACCCCTGATTAAATAATCCACCCTGATCATTCCTCTGCAATTGAGTCTTTTGTAAATTTCTTCAGAGAATCCCTGCACCTGCTTATATATATTTTCGGGAAGGCGTGCTGGTGTAATTTCCTCAGAGGCACCCTGGTATTTCGCTTCGTAATCGAAAAATTCTTTCTTAGAAACAATTTCCGTAATGGGCAAGGCTGTAGGCTTTCCATCGAGTACTATCACACCGCAGGTAACCTCTGTTGCTTTAACAAACTCCTCTATTATCACTTCATTGTCTTCTGCAAAAGCCTTTTCCAAAGCCAGATGCAAATCCTCGGCAACATTCACGCGTGACGTGCCAATACTACTTCCACCACAATTGGGCTTTACAAAACAAGGCAGACCAATACTTTGTACGACAAAAGAAGCAGAATAAGGCTCCGTGCTTTTCAGCGTCATGCTCCTGGCGGTCTTGAAACCCATGGAGGCAAGGGTGCGTGTAGTTTGTTTTTTGTTAAAAGTAAGTGACATATTGAGCACGCCGCCGGTTGTGGTGGGAATTCCCAACATTTCAAAATATCCCTGCATCAATCCATCCTCGCCGGGAGTACCGTGAATGATCATAAAAACACCATCAAATACAACCTTATTGGAATTTCCGGAAAATGAAAAGTCGTTTCGGTCAATGTCGGCTTCTGTTTCACCATCCACCGCGTACCAGCGGTCGCGTGTAACCACCACTTTAAAAGGTTGGTATTTGGTTCTGTCAATATTATTCATCACCATGTCAGCGCTTCTCATACTAACTACCGACTCACCGCTATATCCTCCGCAAACTACAGCAATTTTTTTCATTGTCATTTTGGCTTTATCCAGCAAAATTGGTCAATAACAGCGATACAATCCCACCAGATTCCAAACCATTTAAACATTTTAAGGTTAAAAGCCCGTTTCCCTTTCCTATTATTGCATGAAGAATAAGCTCCTTTTTAAGATTCCGCATTCGGCGTTTTAAAAAGAGCCCCAATTATAACCACAATGAAAAAAGTACTTTTATTTTTATTTATCCTCACAGGATTTTTTGCTTCAGCACAGCTTGAAAAAACAACCTACCAATTCACCACGCTGAAGAACAACTCTGCCGGTGCAACTGAAGACCAATGTGCCACAGGAACCTGTTGGAGTTTTGCCACAATTTCATTTCTGGAATCGGAGATTATTCGTTTGGGCAACAAGCCGGTTGATTTGAGTGAGATGTTTAATGTGCGAGTAAATTATCCCAAAAAGGCCGATTCTTATGTGCGTTATCAGGGAAAACAACAATTTGGCCCCGGTGGTTTGGGTCATGATGTAATCAATGCATTGCGCGAATATGGCATTGTACCCGAAACTTCATTTTCAGGATTGCCAGCAGGACAAAAAGAATATGACCATGCGGCGCTCGATGCGATTCTTGAAAATATTCTGAAAACGGTTCTAGACAAAAATCTACAGGCAGAAGGTCCGGAATGGAAAAAATCGATCGACGCGGTGCTCGATAATTACATAGGGAAAATGCCCACCACTTTTGACTATGAGGGAAAATCATATACGCCTGCATCATTCAGAGACGCGATGAAATTGAATGCAAATGATTATGTCAATATCACATCTTTTTCACACCATCCTTTCTATCAGGATTTTGTTTTGGAAGTGCCTGACAATTGGGCCAAAGGAAGTTTTGAAAATGTGCCCATCGAAGAATTACAACAAATTCTGGACAATGCCCTCGACAAAGGATTTACTCTTTGCTGGGATGCGGATGTAAGTGAAAAAGGTTTTTCATTTAAAAACGGATTGGGCATTTTACCTGATGACAATGTAGCCAAAGAAGAACTCTTTACTAAAATTGTTCAGGAAAAAAAGGTGACTCAGGAAAACAGGCAAGCTGAATTTGACAAACAAAAAACCACCGATGATCACTTGATGCATATTGTGGGCAAAGCCAAAGATCAAAACGGCAACATCTATTATCTGGTGAAAAACTCCTGGGGAGCGGGCAATCTTTACAATGGTTACCAATATGTTTCTTTGAATTATATTTTAATGAAAACAGTGAGTATTGTGGTGCATAAAGATGGAATTCCACAAGCCATAAAATCGAAAATGGGAATCAATTAATTTTTCGATTTGCAAGATTTCAATTCTGATTCTTACCTGGATTCAGAAAGTATCCGTTCATTTTTATGACAAAAGAAAAGGCATCTCCTACTCTGCTTAAAAAACTCTGGAGAATTGCATGGAAATCTGCCATGTGGTTTTTTATTGTCACCATTAGTTGGGTCATACTTTACCGTTGGATTAATCCGCCTACAACTTTTCTGCAAATTTCAGAGCGCTGTGGTTGTCCCGAAAAATCTGAGTTTCACAAAGCCGATTGGGTTGATGCAGATGAATTATCGCCTTATATGAAGCTGGCCGTTGTAGCCAGCGAAGACAACAACTTCATGAAACACCATGGTGTCGATTGGGAAGCGGTGGAGAAAGCTAAGAAGTACAATGAAACAACCGGAAAAAGAACAGGCAAAAAAAGAGGCGCCAGTACCATTACCATGCAGGTGGCTAAAAATGTTTTTCTTTGGCCGGGACGGAATTTTATAAGAAAGGGACTGGAGTTTTATTTTACATTTCTGATTGAAACTTTCTGGTCGAAAGAACGCATTTTGGAAGTTTATCTGAATGTGATAGAAATGGGGCCGTGCAAATTTGGTGTTGGCGCAGCAGCCGAAGATTATTTCAAGACTTCGGCCGGTAAGCTCAGTCGCGATCAGGCAGCGTTGATCGCCGCGTGTCTTCCAAATCCAAAGAAAATGAATCCCGGCAATCCCGGAGGTTATATGAAAAAACGCCAGGGCCAGATTGTGCGCTTAATGCGCTCCATTGGCGACGATTATTTCGATACTTACAAAGATGATGTGGCTGAAGAAAAGCGCATAGAAAGAGAGAAAGAAAAGGAAGCGCGTATCAAAGAAATTTCTCCTGAAGAACTTCCCGTTCAGGTTGAGGAGGATTCTGACGCGGGTGAATCTGAAAAGGAAATTGAGGTGGGGCCTGAAACAGAAAAGGAGGAATCCACACAAGATTCTGAGCCATTAAAAACCGACACCATTTCAGAGTAGCGCCGGAAACTTCCTGATAAAATGGCAAAAAGTATTTCCCCAAGAGTTGGGTACTTTAAACACTAAGAATGGTATACTCGGAAATTCTTCGTGTCTTACTTCATTCTTATGAGGTAAAAAAAAATAAACACATCAGGAACGAAGAACGTGAGAAAGTAAGAAAAATCATTCACTATTCTTCGTGTCTTACTTCCTTCGTTTCTTATGTGGTAAAAAAATCAAACACATCAAGTACGAAGAAAGGGAGAGAAAAAAATTCTTATTGCAACTCTATTCGGCTAAAAAATAGTCTTTAAACAAGTACAGATTTTTTGCCCTTAATGTTAACGCCCAAATAGACCGAACATTCCTCCGACCCTGATAACAGGATTGATATAGGGAAAGTATGGACTGGGCAATACATTGAAAAGAACCAATACACTAAATCCATTTTTCTGAATGCCTCCACCAACAAACCAGATGGGCAAGGTCCTTTTGAAACCATTTCCATCAGAGGCTTTTTGATTAATGGTCAGACTTTCCAATTCAGTTTGAAATAAAACAATTTGCTTTATTGAAGCTCTGCTCCAAATGCTTGGTCCATAAGACGAACTTGAAAAGTTATTTCCTCTGGCGAACATAAAGTTAAATCCAACACCATTGGTCCACCAATCTGTTGTTTGCACACCCAACATTGGATTGATTTGAAGAAAAGTATAAGTCCCCAATGAGCCCGACAAATTTCCGCCGAGGCGCAATCTGTCTTTAAAAGGTTTTTTGGCTGCCTTTTCTTTTTTAGTTGATGAAGGTGAGCTTGCATAATCATCTTCTTTGGTCTTCTGAGCAAAGAGCGACGATGAGACTATCACCACCAAAAAGAATACAAGGGCTTTGTATTTAAACATATCCAAAATTAATGATAATCTGAATTCATCTCCAGATTACAAATTAAAAAAGGAGAAGTTAGTGCTTCTCCTTTTTTGGGGTTCAAAATTTTCCTTACAGATTCCAGTCTGTCCGAAAACCATAAATGACTTGCAGTTCTCTTATGGCAGCTTAATAAACGGCTGAGTAAACGACTTACCATTTATTGTGAGCGACCAAATATATGAACCTTGCTCCAATAATACACCAGCGAGCAAAACTTTATGTTCGCCGGATGGGAGATTCTCGTCCAACAAGGTTTTTATCTTTTTTCCCTGGGCATCAAATACCTCAAGTTTCGTTAGGCCTGATAACGGCAGCGTAAAAGAAACTACGCTTTTTTCGGATACCGGATTGGGGTAACATGAAAAACTCAACTCATTTTCGATCGAAAAAACGGAATTGCCCACATCAATTCCAACGTAAGTAACAGTGCTATTACTTGCATTAGGAATAGCGATTGTGTCGATCTCTTCCGCGTAGCAGATGTCAGCAGGACTGCCCAGCCCGGGAGCCGTAATAATAGAATTGACTGCAAACTCGTTGCTGAATTTTGTAATCCGGGTAGGCGACCACGAACTCACGTAATAATTTCCATTGTTGTCATTGTCTATTCCATCAATGTTGCTGAGTGAAGTGGTCACAAGAGTAGTTACAGTATAATCTGCAAGGGAAACAGCTTTTATTTTGGCATTGGCGCCCCATGCGGTAAATACCAAACGATTGTTGGCACCATCATAACAAATTCCATTCGGCGTGGTGACAGTATTGCTTACTACTTCTGTTGCCACCGGATTTGCGATATCACTAAAGTCAATTTCATGAATTTTTTTGGCCGAGAAATCTGTCACCCAAACAGTGTGATCACCATCTGAGGCCATGCCATTCAAAAAAGACGCTCCTGAAATAGTAACCGAACCCAATTGAAGACCAGAAGTCAGATCCCAGGCCTTTACTGAAGAATTATAAATTCCGAATAGCGCAGAGCCCATTACTTCCATTCCATAATTGGCCGCCCCTGATCCGAAATATCCGGTTGGATCGCCGTTTCCATCTACCACTACAATGCTTGTGCTGTTGGTTACCAAAAAGCGTTGGTTGATGGGGTCGTATTCTACCGACTCAATGTCACCCAGGTTTTGCGCCCAAACATTAGCAGAGGAAGTCACAATTAACGTGATCAATAAAAATGTAAATTTTCTTCTATTCATGCCCGCAAGATGACAAGATAATTCAATCAGAAAAAAAATTCTTTTGAGAATAAAGGAAAGCCGTGGACTTTTTTTCTGCTGAACCCATTATTAATACACAAGTACATCACATTTTCTTTTGTCTGGTCCGATCTCTTTACTTTCGCACCATGAAGTCATTCTACAGCAAAGATTTTAGATTGGGAATTTTAGGTGGTGGTCAACTGGGTAGAATGTTGATCCAACAGGCCATCAACTACGATATCAGGGTAGCCGTTCTCGATCCTTCGGCAGATGCTCCTTGCCGCTACATTGCGCACGAATTTACACAAGGAAACTTTGCAGATTACGAGACTGTTTTGCAATTTGGTTCTGAGATGGACCTTATAACCATAGAAATTGAACACGTCAATGTGGAGGCCCTTGAAGAATTAGAAAAAAGAGGCGTAGAAGTCTATCCTTCACCTGCTATACTGCGCATTATCCGCGACAAGGGACTTCAGAAACAATTTTACGAAAAACATCAGATTCCTACCGCATCATTTCAACTCATAGAAAATAAAAATGAGCTGAAAAGATACCTTCACGAATTTCCCATGATGCAGAAGCTGCGCATGGGAGGCTATGATGGCAAAGGAGTTCAGGCTTTGCGCAATGAACAAGATCTCGAGCTGGCATTTGATGCCCCGGGCGTGCTGGAAAAGATGGTTGATTTTCAAGCAGAAATTTCGGTGATTGTGGCGCGAAATAAATCTGGTGAAATCAAAACATTTCCAATGGTCGATATGGAATTTAATTCAGATGCCAATCTGGTTGAGTTTCTATACAGTCCATCGGCGATGACAGAATCCATTTGTGCAGAAGCCAATGAAATAGCCCATAAAGTGGTTAATGCCCTGGGGTTTGAAGGATTGCTGGCCATAGAAATGTTTGTGGACAGAGAAGGTAAAATTCTGGTCAATGAAATTGCACCCAGGCCACACAATAGCGGGCACCATACCATAGAAGCCTGTGCCACCTCGCAATACGACCAGCTTCTCCGCTCGATTCTGAACCTGCCGCTGGGAGATACCAGTTTAATACGCCCGGCAGTAATGATCAATTTATTGGGAGAAAAAGGACATTCCGGCCCGGTTGAATACCTCCATCTTGATGAAATATGCAGCATTCCCGGAGTATATGTCCATTTATATGGGAAAAGTGAAACCAAACCATTTCGCAAAATGGGCCATGTGACCATTTGCAATGAAAATCTGGAAGAGGCCAAACTTGTAGCGCGCCAGATTATGTCGCGCTTAAAGGTTGTGAGTGAGGCTGAGTAAAACCAATAAGATTATTCAAAAATCTTGAAAACTTAAGGCATTGACTTCGGTTGCAAAGAATACCTTCGCGGCATGAAGCAATATCACGACTTACTCCAACATTTACTGGACAATGGCACGGTTAAGAGCGATCGAACAGGCACCGGAACCTTGAGTGTCTTCGGGTACCAGATGCGATTTAATCTGGCCGATGGCTTTCCCTTACTCACCACAAAAAAACTTCATACCAAATCCATCATTCACGAGTTGCTCTGGTTTTTAAAAGGCGATACCAACATTGCATATTTGAAAGAGAATGGAGTAGGTATCTGGGATGAATGGGCTGATGCCAATGGCAATCTGGGCCCTGTCTATGGATACCAGTGGCGCTCCTGGCCCAATCCGGACGGCACTTTTACAGATCAGATTACCAAATTGATTGACGGATTGAAAAAAAATCCCGACAGTCGCCGCCATATCGTAAGCGCCTGGAATCCATCTTTTATAGATCAAATGGCCCTGCCACCATGCCATTGCCTGTTTCAGTTTTATGTAGCCGATGGAAAATTATCCTGCCAGCTCTATCAGCGCAGTTGCGATACATTTTTAGGCGTTCCTTTCAACATAGCCAGCTACGCATTGCTTACACTCATGGTAGCCCAGATATGCGACCTTGAACCCGGCGAATTTATCTGGACAGGAGGCGATGTGCATCTTTACTCCAACCATCTTGAACAGGCAAAACTCCAACTTACCAGAGAGTTAAGAAACTTACCCTCGATGGAGATCAACAAAAAAGTGAAAGATCTTTTCGATTTTAAATATGAAGACTTCGCTTTGCTCGAATACGATCCGCATCCACACATCAAAGCCGCAGTAGCCGTTTAAACAAAAAAATAGTCTGTACTCAACCCGATAAAAATCTAATTCATCACCATATGATTGTTTCGATAATAGCAGCAATTGGACGCAACAGAGAAATAGGAAAAAACAATGATCTGCTTTGGCATTTGTCGAAAGACATGCGCTTTTTCAAAGAAAGCACAGTGGGTCATTATGTGATCATGGGGCGAAAAAATTTCGAAAGTATTCCACCGAAGTACAGACCATTGCCACATAGAATTAATATCATTCTAAGTCGCAATGAAGATTTTATGGCAGAGGAATGTTATACCTTCAACAACCTGGAAGAGGCTATCGAAATGGCCCGCGACAATGGCGAGGAACAAGTTTTCATTATTGGCGGAGCGCAAATTTATAAGCTCGCTATGGATGCCAATCTGGTTTCGCACATGTTCCTGACTTATGTCGATGCAAGTTTTCCGGATGCCGATGCATTCTTCCCCGATTTTGATGAGTCGGAATGGATAAAAACAAAAATCGAATCGCAGGCGGCTGATTTCGAAAACGAATATTCATTTGAAATATTCCAACTTTTAAAGCCAGAGGTAAAAGCTGAATTGGAGCAAAAAATGAAAGATGAAAATGGTGAGGAAGAAAATATCGGTGGAGAATTGGAAGAAAAATCTGAACCAAAAAATTCAGAAGAATAATTCTTAATCATTTTTTAATTACCCCCGTATTTAAAAAAAGTCTATGCCCTCTTTTATTTCACATGTTTCAGAAGGCATTCAGCACATCACAGATTGGAACGGCTACGACCACATGCTGTTCCTATTGGCCCTTGCCGCACCCTTTGCTCTGAAGGATTGGTTGAAGGTATTGAAACTGGCCACCGCTTTTACCCTTGGTCACAGCCTTACGCTTGCGCTTGCCGCAACCAATACTATTCACTTCAACAGAGATCTCATCGAGAAGCTCATTCCCATCACTATCATACTTACGGCACTTACCAATCTAGCCTTACTCTATAAAAAAAATCATTCATCCAATAGGTTGAGTTATTTTATAACGGCAAGTTTTGGGCTCATTCATGGAATGGGTTTTTCCTCGTACTTCAAAATGATCTATGATGAACAAAGTTCGTTTGTTCAAGGTTTACTTGGCTTTAACCTCGGCGTGGAAATAGGGCAATTGGTTATTTTGACCGGCATTCTGGGTCTGTTATGGATTGTGCTCAAAACGGGTTTAATTTCTCAAAAGACATTGACCATTGCCATGTCGTTATTGGCCTTTTCCTTATCACTCTGGCTGTTATTCCGGTAAAAAATCAATATAATTTTTCACCTCTGTTCGCCCTACTTTTGTTTTGTTTTATAACCGATGTTGAAGAAACTTTTTATCCTACCCATAAAGATTTACCAGGCCATGATTTCGCCCTGGTTGGGTAAAAATTGCAGGCACGTCCCTACTTGTTCGGCATATACCGTTGAAGCCATTGAGGAATGGGGGGTGCTCAAAGGAATTTGGTTGGGATCAAAAAGAATTCTAAAGTGCCATCCCTGGGGTACTCATGGATACGACCCGGTTCCAAAGAAATCAGTAAACACAAAATAACGATGACCAACACTGCCAAATTATTCTCATTCCTCTTGTGTGCTGCATTGCTTGCAGCATGTGCCACGGGCGAAAGTAACCTGCTCTCCCGGGCGAGGGAAATCCAAAACAATCTTTTGAGTTCATACTCCTCTGTAGACAGTTCCATGAAATTGTCTCTGACCGCCATCAATAGCCAGATAGAAGAATTTGTAAGCGACAGCACAATGAGTTTGGACACAATAAAGGTGAAGGCATTTGCAACGGTAAACGAAAAACATGAAAGCCTGATGGCTGTGCAAAAAGAACTGCAAACCTGGAGACAAGAACTGAAGCTGCTTCCATCGACAGAAGATATTCAGCATGGCGCAAAAAATCCATTTGGTGATGAAGCCAAAGATCAGGACATTTTGAATATGCTCAAAAAATCGCAAGACGATCTGAAAGCCATACAAACCAAAATTACAACAATAGCCCAATAGCAATATGGAAGTAAGACCGCGCAGAAATCGCAAGTCAGAAACTATCCGAAACATGGTAAGAGAAACCAGTGTTTCGCTTTCCTCATTAATGTATCCGCTTTTTTTAGTGGACGGAGTGAAGAAACAAATTCCAATTTCTTCGATGCCCGGCATTCACAGATGGTCTGAAGATCTTTTATTAAAAGAAATAGAAGAATGCGTGCAATTGGGCATTCACTCATTTGTTTTATTTCCTGCTGTTATAGACAATTTGAAGGACAAGGTAGCCACATACGGTAGCGACCCCAATAATTTTTACCTCAGGGCTGCAAAAAATATCAAGTCAAATTTTCCTGAAGTTTGTTTAATGAGTGATGTAGCCATGGATCCATACAGCAGCGATGGCCACGATGGTTTTGTAGAGAATGGAAAAATTGATAACGACAAAACACTTCCTATTCTGGCAGAAATGGCATTAGCGCAAGCCCATGCAGGTTTCGATATTCTCGGTCCTTCTGATATGATGGACGGCCGTGTTGGATATATTCGAAATGAATTGGATTGCAACGGATACAGCGAAGTAAGTATTATGTCTTATACAGCCAAATACGCAAGCGCTTTCTACGGCCCTTTCCGCGATGCCTTAGACTCTGCCCCCAAGTTTGGCGACAAAAAAACCTACCAGATGGATCCGGCCAACAAACGCGAAGCACTCCGCGAAGCCAGATTAGACGAAATGGAAGGAGCAGATTTTTTAATGGTCAAACCAGCGCTTTGTTATCTTGACATTATTCATTTATTGAAAGAAAATACAGACCTTCCCATTTCTGCTTACAATGTAAGCGGAGAATTTGCTATGCTCAAAGCAGCAGCCCAAAATGGCTGGATCAATTATGAAAAAGCCATGGCAGAAATGTTACTGAGCATACACAGAGCCGGAGCCGATATCATTCTCACTTATTTCGCAAAAGAATATGCAAGTCTTCAACACAAAAAATAATCCGATCTTTTTACTGTTGTTTTTTTGGACAGGATTGCTCCCTGCGCAGAGTCAGTATAAAAATATATTGATCGACAAACAAACTTCCACACAAGAATATCCGCCATGCGAACCATCCTTGTGTATCAATCCGGCAAATCCTGCGCATATCGTGGCAGGCGCTATTCTGGATCGCGTTTATATCAGCAATGATACGGGCTCCACATGGATTGAAAAAACCATGCACTCAAAATTAGGCGTATTCGGCGATCCATGCATTATAGCGGACCGCAAGGGGAAATTTTATTATTTCCATCTAGCAGATCCCGGCAAAAAAAAATGGGAGAGTCCAGAGTTATTGGATTGTATTGTGGTGCAATCCTCCAAAAAAAACGCGCTTAAATGGTCCAAAGGATCTGCAATAGGAAAAAATTCTCCAAAAGATCAGGACAAAGAATGGGCAACATTTTCCAATGACAGCAAATCCATTTTTTGCACATGGACAGAATTCGATGAGTACGAAAGCACAAATCCGGCCGACAGTTCCAGAATCTTGTTTTCGATGAGTACCGACCAGGGCAAACATTGGTCGAAAGCCTCCAGACTGAGTGAGAATTGTGGTAATTGTCTGGACAATGATGGCACCGTGGAAGGCGCTGTGCCAGCCGCTGGTCCGAATGGACAGGTATATGTGGCCTGGGCCTTAAATGAAAAAATATATTTCGATCGTTCCACCGATCAGGGAAAAACATGGTTGAGTAAAGATATTGTGGCCGCCGAAATTAAAGGCGGCTGGGATCAGAAAATCCCTGGCATTTTCAGGGCAAATGGAATGCCTGTGCTGCATTGCGATCTCAGTAATTCGCCCAATCGCGGTACCTTATATATTTGTTGGGCTGACACAAGAAATGGTGAAAGTGATACAGACATCTGGGTCATTAGTTCCAAAGATGAAGGCTCCACGTGGTCGGCACCAGTGAAAGTAAATGACGACGCCATGGGTACACATCAATTTTTTCCGTGGCTTACAATCGATCAAACCACGGGAAATTTATATGCCGTTTTTTACGACCGCAGAAATTACTCCGACAACCGGACCGATGTTTATCTGGCAAGCAGCAGTAATGGCGGACTCACCTGGGCGAACGAAAGAATAAGTGAATCGCCCTTTATACCAGATCCAAAATTATTTTTTGGAGATTACAATAACATATCGGCCGTGAGTGGAATCGTTCGCCCGATCTGGTCTCGCATGGACAAAGGTGTGATGAGTGTGTTGACGGCGTTAATTAAAAAATAAAATAAAATAAAATCACTCCTTATTCATAGCACAAAAATCAACAAAGCAATGATAATTTGGCAGCCTAAAAAGTATTCTTGAATATCTTGATTCATTATGCGGAAAGATTAGGATCTTCTCCTGAATAATCAATTCTCCATTGAATAAAAAAGGCACGCCAATCAGTAATAAATTTAAGCGTGTCTTTAACAGGGATTATCAACTCGGCATCTGATAAGTATGAAGATGTTCATTTTAATGAATCATGGCACTTACATACTTGAGCATCACAAATTATGGTATTTATTTCGTATCCGAGGTAATAGGGCACAGTCCGGCTTTCGTCCATAATCCGTTGTGGAGCAATTCCAATTTCTTCAAGATCGGAGGGTGTGTCAATTAGACTTATATCACCCTGTAATTCCAAATGATGATTGTTACTATTCAAAATATTGCTAAAGGGGCAGTTGGAAGTGGTTCCATTGGGATTTACGGAGGTATGATTTGAAAACAAGTAATTCCATTATCATTTGTAAGTCCGTAGGTATGTATTGATTGAATTACGATTAAAGACAACTTCGTCCGGAACATAACCCACAACTCCACCTGGGTTGTAGGTTCTCTGTTTTAATATGAAACCACCAATGGGCGGTCATCTTTGGAGGCCTATTTTGACCTGGTTTGTTCCCTTGTGGACATAATTCGGGCTAATTTTTTTCACTTGTTCCGGGCATTCAAAAAAATGGTGGTAAAAATTACAGCTTGTAACAAAGTACTTGTAACAAAGATATTTTGTTACAAGCACTTTGTTACAAGCAACTTTTTTTTATCGTAATTATGGAAGAGGTCTAAAATATTCGTCGGAAATTGGGGATGAACCAGAAGTTGGGATCAACCGCAAAAGTTGGAGAGAGATGGAGCAAATTGAGTGGATTGACTAAGTCCTGAGGACTTATATGTAATTAGCCCCGGCCTGTCCCCTCGGGAGTGGAACCCGATGGTACGATAATAAAAGAGAACCCAACAACTCCAGCGGAGTTGAATGTTATGTTCTGATTCCTATTATTAACCCATCTTGATTTTTCAAATCAAATTACATTAATGTTCGACAATTCAAAGCCAAATAGACGGAAGATTTTTATTCTTAAAAATGTTTAGTCAATAATACCGATTTGGTATCTGTTTTAGTCCAAACTGCGCTGCGCTTGATTGTACTAAACAGCTACTCTTTCGGTATTTACCACTGTATGATTTCATCTACGGCATGGACTAAATTAAAATGAACATTGGTATAAGGCCTGATTTCATTCATTTTTCTCAGGATAATTTCAAGTAAGAAAAATTCATAAGGCAGAACTGTTGATGCCTGGCTTTTGTTTCGGTAATTCAACTGTCCATTCATCGGTTCAAAATTCAACTCCGTTGGAGTTGTGAGCCGCGCATTTGGATCTTGCGCCACCGGCCTGTTCCCACTGTTCGGTTGGGGCAGGCCGGGGTTAATAACATTAAAGCCTGCTTGGTCAATTTTTCAAATCAAAAACAGTCGCTCCCCAACTTTTGCGGTTGACCCATAAGTTGTTCGCCAATGTGGACGGAATCCCGGGGCTTAGATTGAGGATTCAAGGTGCAAGCTATCCACAAATTCTCTAATAAAAACTCTGCGAACCGGTAATACCGCTCACAAAAATAATATAGTCCAACCTGCCTGCCGGCAAAGGCAGGTTTCGGCTACGCCTCATAGTACTATTTATTTTTAGTGGCGGCATAACCAATTCACAAAATAATTTACCCTTTGGGTTAAATTATAT
>JANNEQ010000025.1:0-4534 GCA_031378885.1 Flavobacteriales bacterium | reverse complement strand
AGTTGGATCATTTAAAAATACCTTCAAAGAACAGAGACGGTAGATAAATTTTCCAGAAGGATCACTATTTATCATTTTGTCAATCTGGCGCTCTATTTTTTTAGGTTCTCTAATCGTTAACTTTTTCATATCCTTTTTTTTTTCAAAGATATAAAAAAATCATAACTATACGCAATTATATATGACGTTTATTATAGTAATTGGCAATAATATTTTAATGGTTATTCCTGGGATTGGTTTGTAGTTAATTACGAATATCCGAAGGGTTTTGTAGCGTTAGGAGCGGAGAGCGCTTCTCATTTTCTGAAAAGATCCTTCCAAAGTCTTACATGATGAATTTCATTTCCATCTGCAATTGCAAGCATTTTGAGTTTTCCTCGATACCCAATGAATAACTTTAACCCAGAAAGGTTTCCATTTGAGTACAGTTGAACTACTCTAACCTTGTTATCAAGCAGATTTACTTCAATTCCATGCTTTATTCTTTCTTCGTTTACGGTTTCCCTCTTAATTATCTCACTAATAGAAGTGATTTGCTTATTGCAACAATTTGAAAAGACTAATAGACTAGAACCTTGAGAAAATTGTGTTGCATATTCACGCTGACATTCGAGGGTAATACATCTGTCATAGTTTGAAATGACCTTTCCTAAAATTTCATTATCGTAATTATTAGAAATACTGCGCAAAGAACCTGATGCATTTAATCTCAAAAAAACAAAAGAATTGAAATTATTTGCATAAATACTGTCCAATTTTCTATCTGAGAAATAATAAACATATCTATCGGTGCTTTTGGTCGCATTTAGAATATTTGAATAAATTATAAAGGTTTCCTTATTTCCAATTACAGAAATTTCCCTTTCAACGGATTTATAGTAAAAAAGGGTATCTCCGCTTGAGCCTATCAGGTGAGACGTAAAAAAGCAATGGAGGATTAAAAAAAGTAGTAATTTCATGTCTATTGTGAACTAGGGTCTGTGATTTTTTGTCTTAACTTTTCACCAACAGTCCTACCGCGCATTCTCTTTCCCCATTTTCCATCTCCTTGAATTGTAAACGTTCTCGGCAGCACTGTATTGTTGGCGACAACTCCCACCGCCACCATGCCCGCAGTCATTCGAGAAGTAATAGCAGTTAATCCTCCGCCTGCACCTCCATTGTTTCTATAAACAACTGTCAAAAAACGTCCATTTGCGACATTGACTGCTGCAGTGGTTGAGTTTTGAAAACCGGGGCCGTTTAGGTTATCAGTGCTAAGAATCGTTCCTCGTCCAAATTGCACTACATCTTGGAATACCTGAACTTGATTGGATTGATCACCAGCTGAAAAATTGAATTCAATTAGAATGTTTCCTGAGTTCAAAATCGGGATACTAGCGACACCAGCTCCTTGATAATTCCAATCCTCCATTGGAATTTCTACCATCCCTCCGGCTGGGGCAGCAGGAGGAGCCGCAGCCGCAGCTAAGTTGTCTTGATAATCAGTCAGAGTTCTTGCTGTATGATAGGATTCATCATCATTAGCACGTGACACATTCTCATCCCTATCATTCGATCTCTCCAAAACTGGATCACGATACCATTTCTTTGCCCCATATCTTGAATCCATTGCGTCACGGCTAGCGTCCGTTCCAGCCGTCAATGATCCATTGCTTCGCGCTACCAATCTTCCTTCTTTCCTTCGGAATTTATCTACCATTCTATCACGTTTTCCATTCATTATACTGGGAGGTGAAGCTGGTTCCAATCCTTCCAATTCTACCAAATCAATTACACGATTTCCTGAGAATTGATATGGAGAATAATATGGGTATTTTGAACACAACGGATCAACACTAAAAAACTTTCCTAACCTAGGTACTTCAACTCTATACTTATAGTTCACAGCACCTTCCCAAAGCTCACCATCTTGTTCTTGATTCTGGAATCCATACCTATAATGCTTAAGCGAATAACTCCTTCCCTCCAATCCAACACCAAACGGAGAATAATCAGTCGAACTCACCACAACAGCAGTGTACGAAATTATCAAACCACTATCGACCACAGGAAGTTTCATATCAGACACAACCGAAAGCACATTCCCCAAATGATTTGAAATTTCATATTGCTTCAGACCCAATATTCGGAATTGGGAAGTATCCAACAGCGGCCCTTGCTGATCAATCAACTCAACAGACTGAACATCCATTCCCAATCTGGAAGAACCATAGATATGCCGTTCAGTTACTTTCATGGATGTTTCGCCTAAAGTGTTGTTGCCTGGATTGGCAGGTGTGGAGGTTAACTCATAAACCGCTATAACATTGCCTGAGGCCATCGCGAAGGTAGTAAGTTGATTGGAGTTGTTGTGCAGCGAATAAATATTTTTCAGGAAATACATTGAATTTTATTGATTAATTTAGCATGGATTGATAATATCCGAAGAGCATTGTGCAGTTAGCCGCTCAGAGGGCCAACTTGTGCTTTAGTTATCCAAGCTTGGCGGCCATTGCTTCACTGTTGGCGCTGAGGACTTAAATGGCGATAGCTGAGCGCCATACAAGCGCAATTCCCCGCCCGCCACACTCAAAGCAAAGTGAAATTCTTTTCGATATATTCCACTGTGCTCCTGATCTTCTTTTTGTTATAGACTTCTACCAAGAAAAATTCTCTGGCGCCGGATTGAGTTGGAAATATAAGCATCTGATTTTTTCTGTTTTTCTTTACTAAAAATACCTGACGCCCCTCACCGAAAATTACACAATTCAATGTGTCCACCACCGCGTCTTTTGAAAAGCTTTGCATCGAACGGCTCACAAATGTATTGATATCAGTAGTGGAGATAAAGGACCAGAAAATCTTAAAACTTCTTGTTCTAAATCCATAATTTGAAGTGGGTCGGGCATGCGGAAAATTCTCAACCTTCAGCGATTGATTCAGGAAGAAAAAAGTTGAAATCGAATCGGGGCGCAAATTTTCCTGAGGCAAAGTATATTCATTTTGACTCCACGAAATTAGAGTAGCTAAGGCAAACAAGAAGGAGAGAAATATTGGTTTCATAGGCTGTAAACAATTCAGATCAGGTTTATGATTGAGAATTCTGTCTCAATAGCATATTTAGAGCACGGAGGTATTTTATTCTCATTCAGCAAAAGTAATTCGCAGATGGTAGCCATCTGTGTATAGGATTTTTACGCAATTTTTTTTCTCAGGGAAAAATACGGGCTGATTTTTTCGCTTGCTCCGCCCATTCAAAAAAAAATGAGGGGGTAAAATTTGTTGCTTGTAACAATTTGTCTGTAACAAAGTAGTTTTGTTACAAGAACTTTGTTACAAGCAACTTTTTTTTACCATAATTATGGAAGAGCTTAAAAATATTCGTCAAAAATTGGGTATGAACCAACAGTTGTTCGCCAACGCGCTTGGAATTTCCAGGGTTCAACTTGCTCAGATTGAGGGTTCAAGGCGGAAACTGTCCACAAATTCCCTCATAAAGCTCGGTCAGATGGAAATTGTGCAGCGCCTCCGGCCAGAATTTCAACCCGGCGGAGAGAATCTACTTTTATTGGTGGCCAAAAGGGAGGCCCATCAGGCTGAACTTGTCCGCCGACTGGAAGATCTGGAAAAACAGCTCCACAAGTTGCGCGATCAATTGGCGAAAAATGAACAAAGGTTTGCCGGCGCACGTGAAGCCCTCCGTATGATTACCGAAGAACAAAAACTTTTTGAAGGAGTGCCGAAATACGAGCAAAGTTTGCAGACCCAATACGACTTATATATTAAAGTGTATCTGACGACCCATCCGAATTCTTGCCTTGATCTAAAATTGAAAATAAGGGAGTCCGAAGCGGGCATAATTATTCTTAAAGAAGAAATTGGGTCTTTCAATCATAACGAAGTAATATAATGGACAAGGTATTGAAAAGCTTGAATAATGAATTATTCAAGAGTATGAAAGTTGTATTGAAGTGCCGCAACAGGTTGTTGTACCTGCGCGGGATGCTGCGCGATGTGGTAGAAGAACTTTCGGAAATTGAAAAGCAACTCACCTTACTCAATGAGAATTTCCCACTTCTGGAAGAGGGTCCTGTAAAAGAAGAATCAGCGCGGCGCATTGGTGCACTCCAGTTGCGCTTGGATACCTTGAAGGAACGAAAGAGCGCAGATTTGGACAAAAAAATCGACTATGAAGAAAAGTGTTTAGCGGCCTTTGAACTTTCTGTAAAAACCTATGAAGGTTTTGTGGAAGATCGAAAGGCAAAGTTGGCAGAGAAGAAGTAGGGGAGACTTTTCCGGAATAGGTTTACATTTAAAAATGTAAAAAGAATGGATAAGATAACATTCGACCCTTGTCGTTTGATCATAGCGAAGTGATAGTGCTGCATAGAAGAGGTCCATTCTGGATCGGTTTGTGAATAATGCTGCTCTCCTTTTTAGTAATAAATACATTGTTGTCCGACTACAATTTCAATAACACTTAATCACGATCCTGATAAGGATCGAACATTGAATAGCCCCCGGTGGTCTGCAAGGATCCAACGGATCCTTG
>JANNEQ010000231.1:0-22451 GCA_031378885.1 Flavobacteriales bacterium | reverse complement strand
TATTTTTTTTTTTTTTTTTCTGCATTATTTTTTAGCTCTTATTTACTTAGTGTTAAAAAAACCAGCCGTTTTAGTTTCATAGAAACACGCAGCCACAAAGCGTCTTTGCTTCAGTCATTCGATCACCACAATTTCATAAGCGATCTTCCTTGTATATGCTTTGAATTTCTCTTTTTCAGCCAGAATATTTGGCGCTTAGTGACTTAGTGTTAAAAAAAACCAGCCGTTTTAGTTTTATAGAAAAACGCAGCCACAAAGCGTCTTTGCTTCAGCCATTTGATCACCTCAACTTCATAAGCGATCTTCTTCGTATATGCTTTGAATTTCTTTTTTCAGCCAGAATATTTAGCGCTTAGTGACTTAGTGTTAAAAAAATCCAATCGTTCAGGTTTTACTGAAACATAAAGTAATTGAATTGATTCCTTTTATTACGTCACCCATGTAGAGTTTTTTATCAACGATCAGGTAGAAGAGTATAATATTCACTGGCCAGTAATTTATATCCGTGATGCATTAAATTACTGACTGAAAAATTGGTAACAATACCCCTTGGTGCTTTCAAAAGTTTCATATAGGTGAGTGTTTGTGCAATAAAAATGGGAAGCATCTCTTTGGCGGATTTCAATTCAAGGACTATGTTTTTTTCTATGAGTAAATCACATTTTAATTCCGTACTTAAAATTACGCCCTTGTATTCAACTGCCACCTGAAGTTCAGATTCGAATTTTATTTTTCTAATTTCTAACTCCTGCATAAGACATTTGTGGTAAACTGATTCTAACAATCCCGGCCCAACTCTTCTATGGACTTCTATTAAGGAGCCATTAATCTCATAAGTGAGTTCGTCTACTTCTTTTTTACTAAATATTTTTTTCATCTGGACGTGTGTTTTTTTTAAGATTTCTTAATGCTTTTCTTAAACTATTTTGGAATTAACCAAAACCGCGAACAAATGTATTTTCAACATTGACTTTACTTGCAATTGTTCTTATTCAATCTTATTCGAAATAGGAAGAAAAAAAAACAGCACCCATTACAGGTGCTGCATTTTGTGATCCCGAAGGGATTCGAACCCCCATCAAAGGAACCGGAATCCTCCATTCTATCCATTAAACTACGGGACCAAACCAAACCCTTTCGGGTCAGGCCGCAAATCTAAAGAAAGAATGGATTGGCTTTTCAATCCTTTTAAATTACTCCGATACTATCTGAGAATAACCATTTTACCGCTTGTAATTGTTCCGTTAACCTGCATCAGATTGACCAGATAAACGCCTTCAGAATAATCGGATGTGTCGATACTGAGGAATTTACCCTGTACATTTCTCAGGCTTTTGGATTCGATCACTCTTCCCTGTAAGTCTGTAACAACCAACCTTTCAATAGAAGTCTTATTCTCCTGAAGATAAATATTCACTTCCTCATTGGCCGGATTCGGATACATTTTCAAAACCTCATCATCAGAAGATTCTTCTCCTACACCCACCGGATCCTGACAAATCCCGCACAACGATCCATACACCATTATACCCGTGGCAGTATTCTGGTGAATGGTAAATTCTGAAATTAAGGGAGAGAATCGGTTGTTCCACCAGCGCTCATGCCCGGGCCAGTTTGCATCAGCCGGATAAGCATAATAGGCACCCCAATTGATATTCCATGCGCCCAATGGGCCAAAATACTGTGCATACCATGATCCATAAGGAATAACGCCCGGATAAACTTTGTCCTCATTGAGGGCAAAATTATCGAGGCTGAAAATGTATTCGGGCTGGCGCTCAACCAGATTATCTCCGGTTATCCAGGCCATATTGAGCGGATTGGTTCCCATAAAGTAATCGGCCGTGGTAAGAATATTCTGAAGAAATCCATCTGAATTGTCGCCCGAATTGAAAAAGTGACCAGCAACGCTGGGGACAATTATGGGAGTAGTTTGGTGACCAACAAGCATGTTGTACCAGTAATTACCACCCCAGCGACAGGCGCGGCTGTCGATAAAACCATTGATAAGGAAATCTGCGTCTTCGTGAATTTTACTTCTTACCAATTCGAATGCACCGGCATCAATGGCCATACCTTGAGGCATATTCATATATACCCAGCAGGCCTGGTATAAATCATTGCTCCAATAAAATCCGGGTGTTGTGAGAATCGAATCTATTTCATTTAAGAATAATGTATGATAGTCGGCATCTCCGGTGGTGCGATAAAGCGAAATGGCAGCAAATACCCTGTTTCTTGCAAGATCCAATTCACCATCGAATCTGGGTGTTTCATCACCGGTTAGCGTATTAGAACCGGCCCATTCAAAACTTTCCGAAGCTTCTTCAAGCCAGTTGATACCTTCCGGATCTGTAGCTCCAATAGCAGAAAGGTTATATGCCATTTGCGCCGCCAATCCTGCATACTTGTAGGAAATAAATGGATCTTCTCCGCTCACATACCACCTTCTGTGGGTGTCCTGCCATGAGCCTTTGAGCGTATCTGTGGCCAGATCGCTTCCCCAAAGGTCGCCAAAGGTTCTTGCTCCGCCAACTCCACCTGTTCCATATCCGGCATCCATTATGGCGTGTCGTGTTCTATAATAATAGCGCAATTGCCAGGACGCTTCATCCAGTAAATCAGGAATTCCATTGCCACTTTCAGGAATATTGATGTTGTCATCATTTACTCTTGCTCCTGCCATTTCAAATGTAGTGAGCAGATAAGCCGGAACTGTGGTATGAGAATAATAAGTATCCCAGTCGCCCGCGTCGTGGTACCAGCCCCATGTATTGATTGGACCCAATTCATTGGCGACTATCAGTGTAGTATCATCATATGAAGGCTCCGGGCTGGAATAATCGCAGAATCTTCTGGTAGTATACCTCAACATGCCCGCAAAGCCAGGTGTGACGTTGGGGTTGTGATCGGCTGGCCTCTCAAAATCCGTATAAGCTGAGGTTTTAACAATGCCACTGCGCTGATGATAAGCTCCTTTAATCAGTGCATGGAAAATGGGCCTGTATATATCGCATCCGATGTCAAATGGAAAAGAACAACCAAGATTTTCTACTACAATTTTGTAGTTTCCCGGTACCTGAAAGGAGGAGAAGTCGCATTCATAACAATCTGCTCCAAGAAGATTTCCATTCGGGCTTTGGTAAGTATATGCGAATTCTGCATTGTCAAAAGCTTTCCTGAATTGAACCTGCCCTGTATATACAATTTCATTGGAAGTTGTATTCACCAGATAGAAAGGCTGACCTTCATACGAAGTATAATCCACACTTCCACCATCGCCCATCCAATGATAGATATAGGCATATTTCTTTTCTGCCGCAGTAACATATCCCACCAGATTTACATGAACACATTCAGAACGCATTTCGAATTCATCAAATGTGAAGCTGACTGCGGTATTACCAGAACCGACGTCAGCTATGTTTAATGAATAAGTTGAACCAGATTGAAAAGCATCGTCAAACTCCAGGTAAATCCAGTGATCAAATACCACGTAATCTTCATTGGGAGAGCATTCCCATCCTGTCCAATCACATTTATTGGCGTAGTCTGTTCCTTTTCTTTTTCGGTTGATCGAAGCGGGTGATTGTGCACTGGCATAATTGACGTCGTCATCACTTTCAATGGAGTAGCTGGCAGTTAATGTGGCGGCCTCAATGTCCAGAACAGTTTTTATCACCACATCTGAATTGAAAGGTTCTCCGCCCTCCGGATGATCCACTTCGCCTTCGTCGAAATGAAGCATTAGAATGCGATCGCTTACCGGCAGAACCTCTACCGTAAGATTGGATTGTGAGCGAAGTTCGACAATGAACAACACACCAAACAAAAACGTAATGTACTTTT
Source organism: Flavobacteriales bacterium (assembly GCA_031378885.1). Lineage (GTDB taxonomy): Bacteria > Bacteroidota > Bacteroidia > Flavobacteriales_D > Sanyastnellaceae > JANNEQ01. The sequence goes on along the minus strand of JANNEQ010000231.1, from coordinate 18,602 downwards.
TCATAGGCTTGAAAATTTGGTATGACAGATTTGTGAGAGTAAATCAAGGGTATTATTCGTTAAACAAAAATGTGATTCCATGGTATTTTTTGAATTTTACGAAAAAATAATGTTGAATTGATTACATGGCAATCTGACCTGCTCAGAACTTGTTTTTTCTTGTTGAGTTACTCAATTATTTTTTCCTGGCGGAATTTTTCCCTGTTATGAACCAATTCTGTTTTTTATTTATTAAAAAAATCTCCGTTTTGTTTAGCCTGTGCATTGGATAGGCTGCCATTGACCTTTCAAAATCGAATTTTAGTTTTTTTTGCATTCTAACTTGAGATTGATCACTATCATTGCCGATAGTTTTACTATTGGTGTTGGGAGTAAGTGAACAATTATTAAGAGTAATTGTTTATGTTTTAATATTTTGATTATGAATGGATTGATCCGGAATGTGTCAGTTAGAATTGATGAGTCATTGTTCTGCAAAGACCCGACTTCATCCGATATTGGCTTAGCAATAATTCGTAAGAGTGTGGATTTATTGCACTCTGAAGGGCTGGAATCTTTCACATTCAAAAAGCTCGCAACCGCACTTGGGTCTACTGAGAGCACCATTTACAGGTATTTTTTGAATAAGCATCAACTTATTATGTATCTATCCTCCTGGTATTGGAATCTCCTGGAATGGAAAGTGGTTTTTGCAACGGCGAACATGGAATCGCCCTTTGCCATGATGGACAAAGCTTTGAAAGTACTATCCAATCCGGTAGAAGAGAGCTCTGTCGAATTTTTTGATGAAAAAAAATTGAGGGATATTGTAATAAGCTATGGATTTAGCGGAGTTGAGTTGAAGAATCTCAAGAAAAAGGAAAGGGTGGGATATTTTTTAGCTTATTCCAATTTGTCATTGCGCTTTGAGCAAATAATTCTTCTGCACAATAAAAATTTTAAAAACGCAAGGGCAATGGCCGCAACACTTATTGAAACTTCAAACTTTCAATTGTTGCTCAAGCTGAGGTTACCTGAATTAACAGATGCCAATTCGTCCGAAACCTCATTACACAATTTGTTGTCCCAAATAGTCTATAAAGCATTGGAGGAAAAGAAATGAGTAGCATAAGGAAATCTGAGTTCCGCGCATTCTGGCGCATTCTGAAAGGTGAGAAGCAAGAAGTACGCGCGATATACATCTTTGCATTTTTTCAGGGGTTGGTCGGTCTTTCTTTGCCACTGGGTATACAGACCATCATCAATTTCCTGCAGGCAGGCACATTCAGCACATCATGGTACGTATTGGTATTTTTTGTTTTACTAGGAATATTGTGCGCTGGAATGTTGCAAATCAAGCAACTCACCATTACAGAAACCATTGAACAAAGAATTTTTGCCAATGTGAGTTTTAATTACGCTGATTACTTGCCAAGAATTTCAGTTCAATCAGGCAATGGAAAATATTTACCGGAAGTATTAAATCGCTTCTTTGAAGTGTCTACTCTGCAAAAGGGTATATCTAAAATATTGCTCGACTTTTCGGCTTCCATCATTCAAGTGGTGTTTGGAATTTTGCTTTTGTCTCTCTATAACGTCCTTTTCGCTGTTATCGGGCTTCTGCTCGTTGTTGTGGTATATTTTATTTTTAGACTCACCGGACCCGCTGGTCTGCGAACCAGCAAAGAAGAAAGCAGATACAAATTTCAGGTAGGCCATTGGCTCCAGGAGGTATCAAGGGTAATGATGACCTTCAAATTAGCCGGAAATTCTACGCTCCCCGTGTCACGAACAGATCGCCTTACTTCAAAATACCTGGATGCCAGAACGGAGCATTTTAAAATATTAATGAGTCAGTATAAGGCGCTTATTATTTTTAAAACATTGCTTACCGGCGCATTGCTTACCATTGGTGGAGTGCTGGTAATTTCAAAGGAAATTAATATCGGTCAATTCGTTGCCGCTGAAATTGTGGTCTTGTCGATTATGGCTTCGGTCGAAAAGATCATTCTAAACATGAGCACTGTGTACGATGTATTGACTTCCATTGATAAAATCGAATACATTTCCGAAATCAAATCTGAAAGAACAGATGGTATGAATTTTCCCGATGAGAACTCTCAGAATGGAATCAGTGTATCGTTGAAAAGTTTTACACTGAAACATGCAGACAGAAAGTTACCAGTGCTCAATGAAGTTAATCTGCACCTTGAGAAAGGTGATGTCGCCTGCATTCAGGGTTCTAACGGATCTGGCAAAACAACTCTTTTGAAAGCCATAGCAGGCTTTTATGAAGAATTTGCGGGCAGTATTTCATACAACAATATTCCCATCGGAAGCCTCAAGTTAGATTCTATCAGAAGTATAATGGGAGAGAATTTTACCGAGCAGGAAATATTTAAAGGCACACTCTCAGACAATATAACATGCGGTAGTAGCGCTATGCCCATAACCGAACAATATAAATTGCTGGAGGATCTTGGCCTTGGCAGCTTTGTAGAAGGCTTGCCAAAAGGAATTGAAACAATGCTTGAGCCTGGTGGTCAGGGATTGCCCGGAAGTTTGCGAAGAAAACTAATTCTGGCCAGATGCCTGGCTGTTAAGCCAAAGCTGCTGCTGATCGAAGATATCTTGCATGGACAAAGTGTAGAGGAAAAAATGGCATTTTTCGACATTGTATTCAATTACAGAAATGGTGCTACTGCTATTATTGTAAGCAATGATGTGAGTGTAATAGAAAGATGTAATAAAAAATTCATTTTGGAAAACGGATTAATCTCTGAAATATAATAATTGCTATGTTGTACAATTCAGGTAAACCATCTCCGGAGTCGGCCTCGGCTGAGAGTTTTTCTTCTTTTAGAAGAATATTGGATATTACCAATAAGAAAAATTCTTATCGGTGGCTTATTGGAAGTTCCCTTGTTGTTTTGGTAGTATTAATGTGCCCCTGGACCCAAAACATCAGCGGGCATGGAAGTCTCACTTCATTGAGGCCCGACCAGAGACCACAAAATATTCAAAGTATAATTGCCGGAAGAATAGAGAAGTGGTATGTAAGCGAAGGTGATAAAGTGAGTAAGGGTGATACTATTATGTTTCTCTCAGAAATAAAAGACGAGTATTTTGACCCGAATCTGTTGGCTAATGTCGACAACCAGATCAAGAGCAAAGAGTCTAGCGTAGGGGCATATATGCAAAAAGTGAATTCTCTGGATACACAGGTAGATGCCTTGAATAAAAACAGAGAATTGAAACTGCAGCAGCAGGAAGTAAAAATCAAACAGCTTAGACTGAAGGTGATTACCGATAGTACGGATTGTGTAGCCGCACGCGCAAATTTTAAAGTAACAGAAGAACAGATAGGCAGGTTTAAAGAACTCTTTTCAAAAGGACTGATATCAGAAACAGAATTGGAACAGCGCGAAGTAAGCGCTCAGAATGCAAAAGCGAAGGTGATGGAAGTAGAGAACAAATTGTTAATTGCCGGCCAGGATTTGATCAATGCTAAAGTTGAAATGAATACGCTCAGATCAGAATTTGCCGATAAAATTGCGAAGTCTGAAAGTGAAAAATTTTCGGCTCTGAGTATGATGTACGACACAGAAGCACAAGTGACTAAGTTGCAAAGCAGTTACGCGAATTATGATGTTCGCAGCGGGTTATATTATGTTCTTGCACCACAGGATGGTTATATTACCCGGGCAGTGCTGAATGGAATAGGCCAGACCGTGAAGCCAGGGGATAATCTCCTTACCATCATGCCGTCTCAGTATGACCTGGCTGTGGAGATGTACATACGTCCCATGGATCTTCCACTGATTCAATCGGGTGAGAAGGTTAGGTTTGTTTTTGATGGTTGGCCAGCTTTTGTCTTTAATGGATGGCCAGGTGCCTCATTTGGGACTTTCGGAGGTAAGATTGTAGCCATTGATAATTTTATTAGTGAAAATGGAAAGTACAGAGTGCTTGTCGCGCAAGACCCGGATCAGGAACCATGGCCCACTGGCTTGAGAGTAGGAGGGGGCGCCAATGGAATTGCGTTGCTCAATAATGTTCAGGTATGGTATGAACTCTGGCGCCAATTCAATGGATTTCCACCTGATTTTTATCAAGGAAAACCAAACGAAGAACAAGCAGAAAAAAAGGATAAGAAGTAGGCCAATGAATAATATATTAGTGAAAACTATTCTTGTGAAGCTTATTCTTTTAATGAATTTTTCATTTGAATTTTATGCTCAGGATACTGCCATTTTTTCTTTTGATGAATTCAGACTATTGGTCAATGGCAACCACCCGGTGGCGCGTATGGCCGATTTACAATTGAGAAAAGGCGAAAGCGCCGTGCTTAGAGCCAAAGGAAACTTTGATCCGAAATTAAGTTCCAATTTCGACAATAAGGAATTCAATGGGAAAGACTATTACAAGTTGACACAAACTTCCCTTACTATTCCCACACCATTTGCGGTTGAATTTAAAGGAGGCTATGAATATAATTCAGGTCAGTTTTTAAATTCTGAAGATCAAACACCGTCATCAGGGTTGGTGAGTCTCGGTCTGGCTTTGCCCATAATTCAGGGACTTGTTGTAGATGAGAGGCGCACCGCTATCCGTCAGGCGAAAGCGTTTAATGAATTCTCAAAGTATGAGAGATTAATAATAAAAAACGACTTGCTTTTGCGCGCTTACTATGCTTATTGGGATTGGTGGGGAGCATACTCGAAACAACAAATTGCAGGCAATATTCTTTCTGTGGCATCCAGTCGTTTCGATGCAGTCAAATCAAGGGCACTTGTAGGACAGGCCCCAATAATAGATACTCTTGAGGCTGCCATTCAGGTGCTCATCAGACAGCAGCAATTGCAGGAGGCTTTTTCAGAAGAAATTAAATTCCGTTATGCCCTTTCTTCTTTTCTTTGGGATGGCAGCAATGATGAAATAGAACCCCGTGTGCTTAGAAATAATTTTACGCCGGATCAATTCACTGAAATAACAAGCAATGCATTTAACCTGAGCCCATTTCTCATGCTCATTGACTCGGTAGAATATAATAATCCCTATCTGGCGCAGTTCGATACTAAACTCGATAATATTTCTGCAGAGGAAAGACTAAAGCGCGAAAAGTTAAAACCCAAATTAAATGTGAGGTATAACTTCCTTGCAGAACCGATCAATTCGGGTGACGATGCCAATTATACAATAAACAACTATAAATGGGGAGCCGAATTCAGTCTGCCACTGCTTTTCCGAAGTGAACGCGGTGATTTGGCACTTACACGTATAAAAATTGAAGAGACCCAATACGAACGCCAACTTAAAACGCAGGAGACGATCAACAAGGCCAATTCAGTATATCAGAATATTCAACTTTTGAAGAGCCAGATCATCATGGGTGAAGCCAATGTGAAAAACTACTCTGTATTGCTGGATGGTGAAAGAACGAAGTTTTTCAATGGAGAAAGTTCACTTTTCTTGGTCAACCAAAGAGAATTACAATTCGTAGATGTGCAATCTAAATTGGTTGATTTGAAGGTAAAACTTTTGAAATCGCAGATTGAACTTGCCTATTTACTGGGAGTTATTTCTTAAAGAATAAATTAAGTCTACCTACTTGTCTTGAAAGTGATTTACACTCAAAGATGTAAAATGACAACTGTAGTTTTAGGCAGGGAACAGTGTTTCATTTTGACGAATCTGAAAGGCATGAGCCTGCCGGTTGTATATTTACTATAACTCAGGTGCAAAAAAGATTTGGATGAATTATATCATAAGCCCGGAATCTTTATCAATTGCTAAACTTTAAGGCTGAACAACATATTTTTTTATTACAAGGCAACATAACATTCAGCAGTGTTGTCTATCCGGTGTTGTCAATACAGAGTTTTCTGACTTGCCATCAAATCAGATAGTTTGCTTTAACAATACACAAAATATGAAATCCACAATAATTTTATTCGCCTTAGTTTCTTCTTTTTCATTTCTGACAAAGGCTCAGGATTTACAATTACAATGGCAAATTGCTCAGGACACCGTAAATACCTCTCTCTATTTTTATCATAAAAATATGGCCGTATCGGCTACCGGCCGATCTGCGGCCTTGCTGCAAAAAAACGATATCGATTATATTGAAGTATTCGATACGAATGGACAAATGTTGTACGATATTCAAACAGATTCGGTTTGGTTATATAACCTTGTATTTGATAGTGAAGACAATCTTTACATGGTCGGTAATACATGGCCATTCGGGCAGAGTGCTCAGGCCAACTGTTTCTTCAAATACGACTCATCTGGAAATTTTGTATTTCAAAAATTGTGGAACCAACCCAATGTTGAATTTCTGGGTACCATGAGGATGTTATCCATGCCAAATGGAAATATTGTAATTGCGGGCAATTATGCTTTTACTTCTCCAAATTCAACAAATGATTTTTACTTGTTATGTTATAATACAGAGGGTGATATGGTCTGGGATTATAGTTATTCAAGTCTTGGAAACTGGGTTGATATAGTCAGGAATATTTTTGTAGATGAAGACTCCCATGTTTATTTTACCGCAATGAGCCAGAATAGCGGTTTATTTGCATTTTATGATATAGTTGTCGGGAAATTGAATGCCTCAGGCGATCTTCTTTGGACCAATGTGTTCGACTATTATGACACTTTTACCAAGTCAGCAAGACCAGAAGCAATTGCGAAGGATGCTTTGGGTAACCTGCTCCTGGTTGGAAATACTACAGTGGGCACAGACCAGGGGCTGGAGGTTTCAACGCCATTTGTTTTGAAGTTGAATGATGTAAATGGAGAAATCATAAGTGCCCAGGAATATTCAATTGCTCAAACAGCAATGGCGAAAAATATACTTGCAGATGATGATGGGAATTATTACATAAATGTAATTTCACGAGTTGATAGTGCTATTCTTGTTCAGCAGGATATACTCATTACCGAAACACTTGAGCGCCATCACCATATTGTTAAGATTAATTCAAATGGAGAATTGCTGTGGAATTTAGATGAAATATCGGATAGTGACCTTAATATAGAGTCTTACGATCTTACATGGTTTGGAAACCACGTTGCCAATTACAATTATTTTGAAGGACAGAGCAGAGTGGCCATTGTAACCGCAGAAGGCCAATTAACCTGGAGTTATTCTTATCCTTCACCTATATTTTACAGTGGCCAGATAAAGGAAAATCTTATCGTTTTGGGAGGATCAATGTACACATTAATGAGCAGTCAGTATGCCACAGAGAACTTCAAGCCTTATATTGTACTGTCTAAATTTGGTGATAATCAGGTGGGAATGTCAGATGTTGAATCTGGAAATATTATTCTTTTTCCGAATCCGGCAAGTGATCATTTTTGTATTGCCGCTGATGGCGAAATTAAAAATGTGGCTATCTATTCTGTGGAGGGAAGATTGTTAAGATCTTATGCCAATGGTTTACGGCAATTTGATATTGATATTTTGGTACCTGGAGTTTATGTAGTAAGGGCCGAAATTGATCATCGGATTTTATCCTTACAACTGTTGAAGTAAAACCAATTCGATATAAGCAAGAGCCAGTAGATTGGACTATTTTATATGTGCAACTGGTATAAGTGCTGAATCTGGGTTTAATCCAATTGCGCAGATAGTCTAATGCAACACTAAGCGGTTTGAAAATCTTACATTTTTCCGATTTGTATTATCGAAACAGGATACACTATTACTTCTGCAGAAAATCTTGTGGGAATGACTAATTCTATTGGGCGTTTTTGTCTTATAAAGAACGCAATCGCATAATACTGCTTTAAAATGATTTTATATTTAATCTGTCTCAGATGAATTACCAATCTTTATAAAGTTTAAAACGCAGTTTCCAGTCTTCTGTCTACTTTTGGCCGAATTTAGAAAAGCATCTTCAAATGAACCGTATTGAAAGAATTTCGGCTATCCTTATTCAGTTGCAATCAAAGAATTGTGTTACAGCGCAGGAAATTGCCGATCGTTTTAATATTAGCATGCGCACGGTTTACCGGGATATGCGTTCGCTGGAAGAGTCTGGTGTGCCCCTTTTCGGTGAAGCCGGAGTAGGCTATTCACTAGTGGAAGGCTATAAATTACCGCCAGTACAATTTACTATAGAAGAGGCTACCGCATTTCTTACTGCAGAAAAATTGGTAGAAAAATTTACCGATCGCTCAATGAAGGAGGGCTATAAATCAGCCATGTATAAGGTTAAAGCAGTAATGCGAAAATCGGATAAAATATATTTGGAAACCATCAATGACAATATTCAGGTTGTAAGCACGTGTCAGAAAGGCGAAGTTAAAGAAGGTCAGGATTACTTGTATCTTATTTGTCGCGCAATTGCAGATAAACACATTATGTTGCTTCATTACGTTGGATTGAACGATGTAAAGTTGACTATTCGGAATATTGAGCCGGTAGGTGTTTACCTTCAGTCCGGAAGGTGGTACATAATTGCTTTTTGTCAACTTAGAAAGGATTATAGAAATTTTAGAATTGACAGGATAAGGGATTTATCGATTCTGGAAACAACATTTAAAAAGATACACCCGACACTGAAAAGATTTCTTACTGAAATTTCTCATAAGGAAAAACTAGTAACTGTTGTGATTCGGTTTGACAACGAAGTTCTTCCATATCTCGGTGATCAGAAGTACTACAACGGATTTGTTTCTGAAGTAGCAGGTAAGACGCATACTGAGATGAAATTTCTAACCTCTTCACTGGAGGGAATTATGCGGTGGTATATCATGGTTGCCGACCGCGCGCAAATAGTAAGTCCACCGGAATTGATCGAAAGGACTCATGCATTCATAACATCATTATCCTCAAGATTGCAAAATAAAATTTCCTGCTGACATACTGTTGTCATTTTGAATTGGGTTCTTTGCCCAATAAATTAAAATACAACAACATGATCACTTTTATTCAATCATTCCAAAATGAACTTGCTTTTGAAGCTTTAGGAACAAGAAAAATGCTGACTTTGGTACCTGCCGATAAAATGGACTACAAACCTCATCCAAAGAGCATGGCAATGAAGGACTTGGCGATTCACATTGCCGATCTTCCCACCTGGATAAGTTCCGGCCTTAAGTTGAATGAGCTTGATTTTGTCACTTCTCCTTACAATCCTGATAATTGCAACAACGCAGACGAGCTATTGAAATATTTTGAAAAGAACCTGGAGAATGCTCAGCTTGACCTTGGCGCAGCCAATGACACCATACTTGAAGAGAAATGGACATTAAGAAATGGTGACATAATTTATTTTACACTTACAAAACTGGAAGTAATTCGCCAAGCATATTCTCAAATGGTTCATCACCGCGCACAATTGGGTGTGTATTTGCGATTGCTCAATATACCCATTCCGGGTGTTTATGGTCCCAGCGCCGATGAACAGTCAATGTAAGTTTAAGAGATTTTAATAAGCGATTATAGGGGCTTCCTTTTGGTGTTGAAAGCATCAGGGAAGTTCTTATTTTCTTCGGTGATTGTTTGGAATTTAACAGAAAATAGGGGGTAAGCCAGTGATTTTTTTTTACCCCAAAATTTCTACCGTCTCACAAAACAGTTGACTAAATTGACTTTTTAAATTTTTCCTTTCACTGAAAATACCGAAAACTGTGCTTCCACTGCCACTCATAGCAGCATATATAGCACCTTCTCCGTACAGCTTATCACGAATTTCACTAATAATTGGATATCTGGTGCTGATGGGTTTTTCAAAGGAATTGCACAGATAGTCTTTCCAATCAACTATTGCTATCGACCCAAGTTTGGCCAGATCGAAATCGGGTTTTTCAATTGAAATCAATTTGTAGGCCTCGCCGGTGTTTACATGCACTCCAGGATTGACAAGTACTACAAAGTAATTCTGCAGGTTGAGCAAGATGGGTTCAATTACCTCACCGCGACCAGCGACAAAGGAAGGAGTATTTTCAATAAAAAAGGGACAATCGCTTCCCAATTGTGCTGCAAGAGAATTTAATTCGTTAATGCTTAAATTGAGTTCGAAAACTGAGTTCAATAACTTCAGCATAAATGCACCATCTGCAGAACCGCCGCCAAGTCCTGCACCCATGGGAATGTTTTTCAGAAGTGCTGATTTAATTCCACCAATATTATACTTTGATTTTATTAGATTGTATGCCTTGAAACAAATATTATCTTGAGGTTTTCCTATAACTTTTAATCCGGCCATCTCAAAATCAAATAAATCTTCCTGACTTTTCACTACTTCGAGTGAGTCACACAGATTCACAGGAAGAAAGACACTTTCAATGTTATGGAAACCATCTTCACGTTTGCCGGTGACAAAGAGTCCAATATTTATTTTGGCATTCGGAAAAGCAATCATAATCTTCTGTTTTACTCCCAGTAGCCAAAACTCTTGAGACGTGAAGTGTCATTTCTCCAATTCTCATCAATCTTAACATGCGTTTGCAGGAAGACTTTTTTACCAATAAAAGCCTCCATTTCTTTGCGGGCCTGAGTGCCAACGCGTTTCAGCATACTTCCCTGATGGCCAATAATAATGCGCTTTTGAGATTCACGTTCTGTAAGAATAAGTGCAGAAATCCTGACTATTTCGGGTTCCTCCTTATATTCTTCAATCTGAACTTCGCAGGAATAGGGTATTTCTTTGTCGTAGTTCATAAAAATCTTCTCGCGGATTATCTCACTCACAAAGAATCTCATGGATCGGTCGCTAATTTCATCTTTGGGGAAATAGGGCGGTGATTCCGGAAGAGTATCAATGATTTCGGTCAAAAGCTCCTTCGTATAAATTTTTTCAAGGGCGCTTACCGGGAAAATCCTTGCTTTGGGAAGAAGTTGCGACCACAATTGAAAGAATACATTGGAGCCTTCATTTCCCACCAAATCAAATTTATTGAGCACTACAAAGATGGGTGTTTCCATCTTACTTAGTTTATCCAATGTGCCAGGATGGAAGGGATGATTGTCGTTGGTATCGACTACCACCAGTATCAGATCAGCATCAGACAATGCTGTACCAACCGTCTTCATCATACCTTCCTGAAGCTTATACTTTGGGTCCAAAACACCAGGAGTGTCGCTATAAACAATTTGGTAATCAGTACCGTTCAGAATACCCATGATACGATGCCTTGTTGTCTGTACTTTGGGCGTAACGATGCTCAATTTTTCGCCCATCAGGGCATTCATCAGTGTAGATTTTCCTGCGTTGGGATTGCCGATGATATTGACGAAACCCGCTTTGTGTGTGCTTTCCAATAGATTTTGAAATAATATGTATGAAAGAACAAAAGTAGTCTATATTTGCAGCCCCAAAAAGGGAAATATCATATGCTTCTAAGTATTCGATATTTGTTTGTTAATTGGTTATTGCGGGGTGGAGCAGTTGGTAGCTCGTTGGGCTCATAACCCAAAGGTCATCGGTTCGAGTCCGGTCCCCGCTACTAGGAAAGACGCTGGATTCAGCGTCTTTTTTTTAGTTGTAATTGATAATGTTTAGTAATTTATACTTCATAAAAAAAATCGCTGGGCTCTTATCCGCCGCGGCGGACATCGGTTCGAGTCCGGTCCCCGCTACTAGGAAAGACGCTGGATTCAGCGTCTTTTTTTTAGTTGCAATTGATAATGTTTAGTAGTTTATACTTCATAAAAAAATCGTTGGGCTCTTATCCGCTGTGGCGGACATCGGTTCCAGCCCGGTCCCCGCTAGTAGAAGAGACGCTGGATTCATCATCTTTTTTTGTTGTAAATTGATAATGTTTAGTAATTTATACTTCATCAAAAAAATCGCTGGGCTCTTATCCGCCGCGGCGGACATCGGTTCGAGTCCTGTCCCCGCTTCTAGGAAACACGCTGGTTTCAGCGTCTTTTTTGTTTGAACTTTTAGCTAGATCAATGTTCACCGTTTACGTTTTATATTCAGAAAAATACAACAAACATTATACAGGCTACAGTTCTGATTTTATAGCCAGACTTCATTCTCACAATGAATTGGGTACCAAAGATTGGTCAACTCGATATCACCCCTGGAAGGTAATTTATACCGAAGAATTTATGTCAAAAGCCGAAGCCATGCGTAAGGAGAAATGGTTGAAGAGTGGGGTTGGGCGAGAGTTTATAAAAGACCTTTCGTATTAAGTTGGCTCTTATCCGCCGCGGCGGACATCGGTTCGAGTCCGGTCCCCGCTACTAGGAAAGACGCTGGTTTCAGCGGCTTTTTTTTAGTTGAAAAATTTTTGCCTTTGAATTCTCATTAGTGAGAAAGACACTGAACTCCGGGTTTTTTTTTAAAAAAACACAATTGGCTGAATGCCCTTGAATACAGAACTGACTACTTCTGCGCCCTGCTGTACAACCACAATCCGACAAACGAAAACAAAAAGCTTGACACCCATACAGCTATATAAACAGGGAAATTGAGGTTGATTGCGGAAACGGTTGCTATTCGCGAGATGAATACGAATATAAAACCGATGATCACAGCAAGCATAAGGTGAAGTCCGGTTCCGCCACGCTGTTTTCTTGATGCAATCGAAACCCCAATCAGGGTTAGCACAAATATGGCAAATGGCCCTGCAGTGCGGTTGTATTTTTCAATTTCAAATATCTGAGCTTTTCCTGATCCGGCAAGTTGCTGTTCTGATATATAAGTATTTAGTTCGTCCCATGTCATGGCGCTGGCAATTTCCGATCGCGTTCCAAAATCTTCGATCGCCATGTTGAATGTTGTATCAATTTTTGCCCTGATTTCCAATTTCTCTTTACCATCATCTGCAAATGTTCTGATTTGAGCATTTTCTAAAGTCCAGGTATTTCTCTCCGGATGATAAGTGGCCCAATCACTGAGTAACTTGTACTTCAGTTGTCCATTATCCCATTTCTCCAAACAAAACTTACTGCCATTATTCTTTGATGGATTGAGTTGATAGAAATAGGCAATGGTTCCAGGTTCAATTTCCCTGTGTACATTTTTTTCATCAATATTATTGGTGTATTTCAGGTACTGCATTTCGAAATCGTACTTCTTACGATTGGCATAGGGCACCACATAATGACTTAACAGCAAGGAAAGGCCTACGAGTATTGCAGCAGAAATAAAATAAGGTCTGATAATTCTCCGGTAACTGATACCACTACTCAGCATGGCAACAATTTCACTTTGTTGCGCGAGTTTACTGGTGAACCATATTATAGTGAGAAATATAATAAACGAACTAAGTAAGTTACCAAAATAAAAACAGAAGTTAATATAATAATCAATCAGAATCTTATGCCAGGGTGCGTTGGACTTGATCATATTATCTATGTTGTCGCTTATGTCGAAAACCACAGCGATTACAACAAATGCACCTATCATAAAGAAAAAGGTGCTTAGAAATTTCCGAATAATATAAAGATCAAGCTTTTTAATCATTAGAGCCTTTCTGCAAGTTTCTTGACCATTTGATTTTTCCAGGTCGTAAAGGTACCTTCGATGATTTTTTCACGTGCTTTTTTTACCAAACGCAGATAAAAGTTCAAATTGTGTAAAGTGGCAATTTGCATGGCGAGTAATTCTTCAGCAGCAAACAGATGCCTTACATATGCCTTGCTGTAAAATTGGTCGACGTAACTTTCGCCATCAATATCCAGCGGACTAAAATCACTTTCCCATTTTTTATTGCGCATATTCATAATGCCGTTCCAGGTAAACAATTGGCCGTTTCGCGCATTTCTGGTTGGCATTACACAATCAAACATGTCTACACCAAGCGCAATGGATTCGAGAATATTCACAGGAGTTCCCACGCCCATAAGATATCTGGGTTTGTCTGCAGGTAGTATTTCGCAGGTCAGTGAAGTCATTTCGTACATTACCTCATGGGGCTCACCTACACTCAATCCACCTATTGCATTGCCTTCGGCGTTTTTTTCGGCAATGTATTCTGCACTTTTCCGGCGCAAATCGGCGAAAGTTCCGCCCTGTACAATGGGGAAAAGACTTTGGTGGTGGCCATACAAAGGTTCTGTTTCTTTGAGGCGTGCAAAGCATCTGTCCAGCCAGTGATTGGTTATATCCAAACTTTTCGAGGCATATTCTTTTTCGCAAGGGTACGGAGGACATTCATCAAAGGCCATTATTATATCAGCGCCAATACTGCGCTGAATGTCCATCACATTTTCGGGAGTAAAATAATGAGCAGATCCATCAATGTGTGATTTAAACTTAACTCCTCCTGCACTTATTTTTCTATTGGCTGATAGGGAATAAACCTGATATCCTCCGCTATCTGTAAGAATTGGTAAGTCCCAACCATTAAATTTGTGTAATCCCCCGGCTTGTTCAAGAATTTTGGTACCAGGACGCAGGTATAGGTGATAGGTGTTGCCTAGAATTATCTCAGCCTTTACATCAGTTTTGAGGTCTTGTTGTGTGATGGCCTTGACTGTTCCCGCTGTGCCCACCGGCATAAAAATAGGAGTTTGTATACTCCCATGGTCTGTCTGGACAGTTCCAGCTCTAGCTTTGCTTTCCGGATCTGTATGTATAAGTTGAAATTTTAACCCCATAGATTCGGCAAATCTAATTAAGCAATAGCCATAATCTTTCCGGTAATGTATTCATTCGGCAATAGCAGATTGTTAGACCAGATTTGAAATCAGGCAATCCGGTCAAAATGACACCTTTCTCAAAGAACATCGGTCAAAATGACGGGAATATTCTGGATATTCTGTAAAAATGCCAGCTTATGGCCAATGGTATTGAAGTTGACTAGCCATGGGAAACAATAAAATTTAAAAAAAATGTATCCAACAAATTACCGCAATTGCGCGAAACCAACTTCAAAGCTCAATGTATTCTTTGATGATCAATTTATGAATGAGTTCTTTCCGTTCCAAAGAAAATCTGAAGCAGGCTCGGTTCCAAAGGCCAATGTTAGGGAAAATGAAACGGAGTTCGTTTTAGAGGTCGCTGCACCCGGAATGGAAAAGTCCGATTTTAAAATTTCCATTGCAAAAGAGGTCTTGATTATTTCAACTTCGAAGAATGAAGAAAAAACCACTGAAGAAAAGGCTAATTACACCAGACGTGAGTTTTCGTTTAGAAATTTTTCAAGATCCTTTAATTTACCTGAAATAGTGGACCAGGAAAAAATACAAGCTTCTTACGTCAATGGAGTTTTACACGTAGCTCTACCCAAAAGATCAGAAAACGTGAAGAATGATAAGCGAGAGATTGAAGTCGTCTAGGCTGGTTTTCAATAGAAAAAAGCTGTAGATTCGTTTTGGCACAAGAAAACCCTGAGGATTTCTCCTCAGGGTTTTTCGCCTCAATAATTCTTAGTTGCAAACAAGTTCCGTGGAACCCCTGATTCGCCATTACAGTCTGTTTATCAGATTGTTAACTTTAGTTTTTTGCTTTTTTAAAGTTAGTGGACCAAATCAGGGGTTCCCACGTTCTTCCAGTAAGCCAAATGAGCGATACAAACATGGGGACAAGAATAGATACGGTACAAGGGTTAGAACACCCAATTTTGCGGGGGTTAAATCACCCCCTTTCAATAGGGTTAAATCACCTGCCTGAGGGGGCGTTAAATCACCCCCTTGAAGGCTTCCGGATGATCAATTTGCAAGTAGCAGATCGCGAGAAACCCTATGCCCTATCTGAGTTGTAGAGTTTAGTAACTATTAGGTTTTAATTGATTTTGATCGGGACTATTGTTTTGTCTTTTTGTGTAACAGTATCTTGAGGTACAATAATTTTTTTTTAATAATTCCTCAAAATCTTATCAAACAATGAGTACAAATTCAATCTTAACCGGAATCCTTGGTCTTGCCGCTGGAGCTGCTGTGACCTATTTTGTGGTATCACCCTCAAAAATTGAGGCTTCGGCCCCACTTTCCACTACTTCACCTACACAAATTTTCTCTATTTCAGCCCCGCCGCCTTGCGAGGCTGATAGTAAGGTTATTACTATTAATGATGCGAATACATTTGTGAGTGCATATCTTAGTGGCGCCAACCATTTGAAAAGTGGTAACGCAAATTTGAAAGGGTGGTATTTGGAGCGTTGTGTAATTGAAGAAATCTTTACTAATTTTCCAAATGCCGATGGAATTCAACTCTATGTTGGACAATTGCCGAATGGAGATAACAATTTGGTTTGGGTCGCATCAAAAGACACTATTGTTAACAATGAAAATCAAAGAGAAAATATTTTGGCCAGTAACTCGATTTACGATTACACAACAAGATGCCCTGTTATGTGCCCAACGAAGAATGACTTTCCAAATTAATTTAGTTTAAATGGCGGTCCAGCAAATTATTTTGCGAATCTTGGTGACATCGATGTTATTCATCGGTGTCATCAGATTTAATAGGCTAAGTATTGCATTCAAGTCTGTGGTGTTTTATTTGCTTGCCTCTGATATTGCTGAGTGTATTGGTTTCTATCTGGCTGAAAAACAAGTTGATAATAATTGGGTTTTTCAGATACTCAGTACCGTCTCAGTTTTACTTTTTTATTGGATATTTAAACATTCTTTCATAAATCATCGAGTGAAAAATTGGCTTAAGCCCGCTTTCGGTGTTTTATTAACCTTGGTTATTCTTTTGCAAACCCTCGTGTACTCACTTACTGAGTTCCCCTCTTATACTATGGTCTTGATCTGTTTTACAGTAATAATTTTCTGTTTTCTAAAATTCAAAGAAATGCTCGATGAGCCGGAAGGGACAAACATCTTACGGCAAAGTCAATTTTGGTTTTTTACCTCAATGTTTATTTTTCATTCGGGAACTTTTTTCATTTGGTTGACGGATCAATATCTGCTACCTAACATGAGCACTGGTATTGTAGTTTACTGGGTTGTTTTTTACTTGAATGTTTTACATTATGGGTTGATTGGAATTGGGTTATATTTGGATAATAAAAGAGTTCAATGAATTCAGAAGGAACAACCACGTTATTATACTTCACCCTGGCAGCAGTTGCCTTAATGCTGCTCTTGTCCTCTTTTATTATTTATTTCGTTTTTCGCTATCGCAAAAGGCAAGGTGAATTTGCTTTAGAAAAGGAACAATTGCGTCTTGAATTCCAAAGTGAAAAGCTGACGGCACAGATCGAAATCAGCGAACAGATGATGAAGAACATTTCTGAAGAAATTCATGATAATATTGGCGCAATGCTTACCATGGCCAAGCTGCAACTTACATCTATGTCGCCAGATAATTACGAAAAACATACTTCGCAAGGAATTTCGCTACTCACTAAAGCAATAAGCGATCTGAGAAATCTTTCCAAATCCCTGAACGGAAATTATGTTCTCGACATCGGACTAACTCAATCTATTCAGCGGGAGCTAAATATTATAGACTCATCCGGTACAATTAAATGCGAGCTTGTTGACAAAACGGTTGATTTCTTTATTCCTGAAGAAAAAGAAATCATACTTTTCAGATGTGTACAGGAGGCACTTAATAATGCGGTTAAACACTCAGAAGCGAATGAGATAAGAGTTTCATTGGAAGAGAAAAATAGAGTACTTACTCTTTCCGTTAATGACAATGGGAAAGGAATTGATACAGGTAACATAGAAAAAAGCATTGGATTTAAAACAATGAATCAACGGGCTTCAATTCTAGGTGGATCTTTTGAAGCCAGGGGTTATCCCGGCAAAGGTTCTCAAATCCAGTTTTTAATACCTTTTGAAACTACTTTCGCCAGAAACTAATAAGAACAGATGTCAGTGATTAAAGTCGCAATTGCAGATGATCATGCCCTTCTTCGCAAAGGGCTGGTGGAACTGCTTAACGATGATCAGATTTCCGTGGTTGCAGAAGCTTCCAATGGAAAGGAACTGATCCAGAAAATAAAGTTGAGGGTTCCACATATTGTGCTGATGGATATTAACATGCCCGAAATGAATGGTTTTGAAACCACAACCTGGCTCAGAAAAAATATGCCGAACATAAGAGTTATTGCATTGTCAATGTTCGGAGATGATATCTCAGTCATTCGAGTGATCAGGGCAGGAGCCAAGGGTTATCTCCTTAAGGATACAGAACCCAGAGAATTGAAAAGAGCCATTAACGAAGTGGCCAAAACCGGATTTCATTATACTGAACTTGTTTCAGGTAAATTAATGAGCACATTTGGAGATGAAAATAGCCCATTCGAAAATCCCGAAGATTTATTTACCGAGAGGGAAATATTATACATGAGACATGCCTGCAGTGATCTCAACCACAAAGATATTTCGGTTCTAATGAATGTAAGCCCACGAACTGTGGATGGCTATCGCGATTCTTTGTTTCAGAAACTTGGTGTGAGCACAAGAGTAGGGCTGGTGCTTTATGCCGTTAAGCACAAAATTGTTCTGATGGATTTGTGATGTTGTTATTATCGATTAGCACTATCTAAAATTGATAGATTAATATTTCATAATTATGAAAAAGGCCCATGAACTGACTTCATGGGCCTTTTTAGTGTGTCAGGCATGTCAATTATCTCTAGGGTGCAAGTCCCGAATGAGAGTTGCAGTACTTATCATTAGCTGATGGCAAGGGTGTCCATTGTGAATTGGAATCTGAAGGAAGCCTAAAGCAAACACTTGAACCTAC
>JANNEQ010000093.1:0-130379 GCA_031378885.1 Flavobacteriales bacterium | reverse complement strand
GCCAGACCATTGGTGCAATTCACTGGCTATATCATTCTGCTCCGCTGCATTGCCTGCCGAAACTACAGAATCGGTGCGGTCCCAGAACTTGCGCAAATAACTGCCCCGCTGATCGGTTGGAAACTCACGCCACAACAATTCCCGGCTCATCTCGTGGTTCAGACCGGTAAAAAGGGCTTCGATAAAGGTGTTGTTCACCTCCATAAGGGTGGCGCTGTTGTCGGGTAAATCGCTGAGGTTGGGGATGATATAATCGCTGGAAATGCCCTTAAGCAACTCATAAACAGGGGTGTCAATAACCGGATAAGGCATGGCAGTAGCGGCCTGAGAGGACTCCAGGGCCTGAAGACCTGATAAACTTTCATATTGCTGGCTCTGTCCATTCCATATCTGAACATTGGTGCGCAGTTTTTCCTGCACCGTACGCATCGGACTCAAACCTTCGGCCAACCAGGTATAAGTGGAGGTATCTGCGACCGGCAATTCTTCCACATTTTCTATCATCGGCTCATTGATGCTTTTGAAAACATTCAAATCATAAGTAAAGGATCCATCTACTTCGATAGAACTTTCTGAGCCTTGTGGGAAATAATTGGCATCCTGTGGTGCGGATGGAGCAATGGCCGCTTCAAAAAGATTCACTGTCTGTGTGATCAGCTCCAATGGAATGGCGTCGGCCGGAACTGCTTTTTTTAAATACAAAGGATATTCTTCCAGCGAATTGGTGGCGGATTGGTTCATGCGATCTACCATCTTTTTATTCAAGGGTTCGAAGGGAAGATCCATCATGGCACTGAGCATTTTATTGCGGCGCAATCCCGGACGTGTTATTTTTTTGAATGCCGTGGTAAGCACACCATTCGGAATCCGACTGTCTTCAAAATGTTTTTTGAAGGTGGGAACGCCCGTACTATCTGATGTGCGCAATGTCTGGTGCAGTCCCGCCGTCATACTCAACAAACGACTTTTGGTGGCCTCGTTCATGGGTTCCGCCGGATGCTTTATGTGTTTATTGAATAATACCTGACCGACCCTTGCGGCCACTTCGGCCTGGCGGATCAACTGGTTGGCGCGCATAATATCATCTACCTGTTCCCAGGCCTGCTCCATAAATTCTTCCTGATTTTCTTTTACAATCTGAGAACCTACCGCAGCAGCCACGCGGTTCTTAGGATCGAGGTTGAGTTGGGAAAGCCATGGCTTGTCTTGTGACAATGCTTCTACCCTGTTCTTTTGTGCATGCCATTGCCCGTAAATGGGAGGCAATACACCGAGATCGTCTTCATCCATTTCGCCACTTTCTTCTGTAAGTTGGTCCGACAGGTTGACTCTATCGCTGAGGGCTGCTACATAATCAGCAAATGCGGGCTCATTGATAATACAAGTGTCGAGTGTCTGCGGCGGACGAAGGGCGCCTTCGAGCAATACAGTATTCGGATTGAGCATAGTGGTATCGATGTTCATTCCGGTTTTGCCCAAAAAAACAGGCCGTCCTGCAGTGGAGGGTGGCACCGGGCGCGGCTCGATAAGACGTGTCATTTCCTTGAAATCGCCACCCAACGATGTACTGAAACTCCAGGTATAATAGAAGGGAAATTCTTTAGGGCAATGCTCGCTGTCCCAGGCTTTTTGCAAAAAATGAACTCCTTCTGTATTCTCCAGTCCCAGCCCGGCCAAACGACCCAACTCATAGGTAGGAATGAGAAAACAAGTATAGGTGAGATTGTCTTCAAGTTTCCTCGGACACATCATGCGACTGAATGCAATATTCGGATCAGCTTTGATGTCGTTCACAATGGTCGAAAATACTCCTTCGACGGAACCATAATCCTTGTTCACCTGAACGTGGGCCCAGGCATACAATTGGTCGCTGGGGGGCATGATGTCGGATATAGGGGTCTGATCAGGTAAGACGATACCGTTTGGCAATCTTACATTATCGCTAAAAACAAATTTCGGTTTTCCCGGCGTGGTTCCGTCGATGGTAAATTCACCTGACTTCAAGGTAATCAAACAAAACCAAGGGGTAAGCCGCTGGCGATTTTCAGCGTCCTGTCCGGGCATAGCAGGTGTATAACGCCAGGGCAAATCTTCATCGAAAAATTCGATGTAGGGAAGATAATTTGATTCGAAATTGGTAATGCCCGACTGGGGTTCAGTGCGCACTATGGTAGATGAATTGAGCCGCACTACATCGCCCGCACTCTGAATCATAATCTGTTTGGAGATGACCTGTTCGTTCAGCTTAACCTCCGCCGTTATTGTTGGCCGGGCTGTGGTGGGTGTTGCATCCTCCGTCTGGGTAATGGATCTTCCCAGCCCTTTGCGCAGCCATGGAAGAAAGGTATATTTTTCGTTCGCCATTTTGTTTTTTTATTGATATATGGTAGTTTTAATGGACATTCTTTGTCCACATCTTCAGTGCCTTTGTTTTTCTTTTAAAGTGTTTTCGTATAACCGATCATTGAATCAAATTTACCGCTGATTCATGCAGATTGAAAAGTCAATTTCACTTCGTTGCCCTCAATACTGCGCAGGGGAATCAACAGATACTTCTATTCAATTATCGGATAACCTTTTTATCCCGATTCGGTATCTGTTTTAGTCCAATCTGCGCGGTGCTTGATTTTACTAAACAGCTACTCTACCGGCTTATTCCACAGGATCATTTCAATTAGTCCATAGGGTAAATCGAAATGAAAGTTGGTATTATTTGTCGATGTCGTTTGGTGCTAATGCGGCTTCTACTTCAGTGAGATACTTTCTGTATTCTGATTTGGGTGCGACACGCAGATCCTTTGCCAATTGCGGTTGCAACAACCTCAGATTTTCAAGTTCCTGCTGTGCCATGGCCCTGCTTCTATAGGCTACAGAAGAGGTTTCGATCTGGAGATCGTTCTTGTTTACCAAACGATAATGGGTATCGACCACACGAACACCTGCGTTTTTGTTCTGTTTGCGCTTGTTCGCTCTGAACGAACGGTGCCTTCCAAAGGCTCCGCCGCGAACAAAGTCGAGTTTACTCAATCCATTCAGGTGATCGATGGCTGAATTAGATACGCTCTGGCCACCATCCTTATAAACTACTTCGTAGTTTATTTCCTTCTGGGTCATGAAAAATGGAATTTCAATGTCTCCATCGTCGTTTGATGCACTAATTCCGCTGTTCATCTGCTCATAACTCTGTCCGGTGAGCTTTTGCTGATCGGTGAGGTTTTTGAACTGACTGGGCGCGAAGTAATCCTGAATGTTTTCAGTAGAAAGTAAGGTTCCACCCAACTTCAAATCGCGCAAATGGAATCCGCGGGGACCTGCAATGGGGTTTTCGCCAAACTTGCCGAGGGTAAATCCAAGCGGCACCAACAATTGACTGACGAACACATTGCTGATGACACCGAGCACCAATTCAGATTCGTTTTCCGAATCAGCAGATTTGATGGTAACAGCATTGTCTTGCTGATTCTTAGTTCTCCACGACGTGTCTTTTTGAATTTCCTGAACCAATAAATCGAGTACATTAATGGCGGGAAGGGAATCGTTTTCCTGTTCGCCCCAGGTAACATCGAAATCCACCTTTACATCAAAACAAATAATGGTAACGGATGCTTGCCCTTTGGCATTCCAGATGCCGGGGCCGGAAAGATCTACTGACAAACCAACACCCAGGAGTGTATTTCCTTTGTAACTGATCTCAGCCGCTGCACCAATGGTGACAATAAAATGGAAGGGTTTGAATTGGAAAAGGGCATCAAATCCGGCATAGGCCAGTAAGCCGACATTTCCTTTTTGATAGGTGACCACACAGCGGGCGCCGATCTGGAAAGTATTGCTGGTAACAGCCATGTAGGCTTCTACAAATACTTTGGTTTCTTCTTCGTCCAGAACCAACATGGCCATGCGGTTGATGGCGGGCAACTCCCAGGTTTTATCAGGTACAAATTGCGGGTGGAATCCTCCCACAGTAATCATGAACATTTTGTTTTCGCCCCACCCGAAACGAGCGGACATATCGCCTTCCAGCGTCATGTAATTGCTCAGCACAGAATCGTAGAGGTGTGCATCAAACGTAATTATTTTCTTTCCCTGATCGTAGATACCTACAAATGCGCAATTCAACCGAACTGCCTCGCCGGAATTCTCTGGCATTTTGATCTTAACGGTTCCACCAATGGCGATGATAATGGGATTGGGTAAACTCAGAAACAGCCCCAGATCGAGCTTCACCATTTCCGTTGTACCATATGTCATTTCAAACAATACGGCGAAGCTGTGGCGACCATGCTGCATGGGGAAAAATGTTTCCATATCCGCCAAAACTGCGTTGAAATTGTCCACCAGATTTTCCGGGAAAAGAATGTTGTCCAATGCTCCTGTTCTGATTCCATCGCGCAATGCATCGGAATTGAGACCGCGGTGAAGGCCGACAATTCCACCAACTGATTGGAGATAGAAACCGAATACCAGTGGTACCGGATTCGGAAGTGCCATGTCTATCATGGCCAGAAAACTGTACCCGTCATCTGTTTTGTTGTAAACTCCTATCGCGTCCAAACCAAAGCTTCCAATTTCCAAAGAAAGGAAGCCGTAATAGCGTTGGTTCTCATAATCCAGATTCAAATAACCACCACCACTAATGGCCCCACCATCGATGTAAATACCCAAACCAATCGGTGGAATAAATTTCAAATCGACATCAGCGAATCCAAACAATCCGGATGGGTCTTCTGGTTTTTGTGTAATAACGGCCTGTAATCCCATTCCATCGGCCACAGCAGTCACGGGGCCTATATTGAGTTGGAGACCGTATAACCTTGCCTTAATGACAACTTTGTTCTCTGGATCAAATATTCCATTTCCTGGTTCAAGTTGAATCCTCAATTTATCGATTTTCAGGAATTCTCCCAGAGAGGCTGTGAGGCCATCAAGAGGAACATAAATATCGTATCCTTCTTCGGAATTGGCGACCAACGTGGTTCCGCCTTCCCAGGTCAAGCTTACGTCCCAATCGAATTTTTTTCCTTCGGTCGTATGACTGATGCTAAACTCGTTGATATCAATGACCTTTGGAACAGCCTTGATGAGTGCGGGAACCGCAATGTCTGTTTCTATTCTTCCACCAATTGTAAAGTCAAGACCATGCTCGTTTTTGCTAAAGCCCAATGCAGTGAGGGTAACCTGAAGCTGGTCTCTGTCGATCAACTGCTTGCCGTCTTCAAGCTCTACTAAAATGCTATAACTATCGTTGGTAAATCCAAAGGTGATGTCCAAAACTGCCTCGATGCCCGCCTTATTTATCGTCAATGAACCTGTGGCTGAATTGTTAGCCGTCTCGATGATGCCGAGTGAATCGAAAGAAATATCGAGGGCTGTCAATTCAAGGGAAATACCTTGCAGTTTTGCTGTGTTGTCCTGATCGGGAAGAGCTGCAAGTTGAACTCTCGTATGGTCGGCAAAAAATCCAAGGGTAACGTTGAATGCTTTATCTCCATCACCGTCTTTAATATCTTCTATTTTGATAATACCCGAAGTTTCTACACTGCTCAATTTACCGCGTGTAAAACTCATTCCAAATTGCTCAACTTCAACAGTAGTTTTCCCAATCTCGAATGTAAGACCATTTGTAGTTGCAGAAGTAAGACTAAAACCATCTTCCGTCTTTGCTCCAATAAGATAAATGGAATTTTCGGCTTCCTGGTTATCCGATGTAACGCGACTGATCTTCACATCCAAGGCCGCAGCTATAATTCCCTCTTTCGTAAAAGAAATAGCGAATTGGCCCGGCACCTCAGCGTTGTTCACCCATTTTTTGAAAGCAATGTTCCAATTGTCCAAAACAATTGCACTGTCTGTAGAAACATTCAATTTGAATACCGTCAACGATTCGGCGCTCGTCTGGTCTATTCCCAATGCAAAGCCGAGCTGGACGGAATCTGTATTGGACTCGTCGGAAGAATCGAAATGAAGCAATCCGGCTATATCGAAATCAAGAATTTCATCGCGGTTAAAACGAATTGAGGTTCCTGTAATTTGCATTCCAAATCCAAGTATTCGTCCGTCGGATTCCTGAGGTGAAATAGAAGCAAAGCCAATGGTTGTATCATCCTGACCGACCTCAAGGAGACCACTGAACATTCTGTCGGCAGTGGAATCAGCGTTATTTTCTTTTACGTCTTTAATTATTATGACGGATGAAAGAGATCCTGCAAAAGTACCGTTGCCGAAGGCCAGTTCAACTGATTGAGGAATAATGATGAGGGGGCCCAATTCCAATCGCAAAAGGGATTCTGAAGGAGGTCCTGAAAATGCTGCCGACAAAGAAATCAAGCCGTCTTCATACTCCGCATCAACCCTGATGGGTTGTTCTCCATTGGCATTCGTGAGTTTGGGGAAAACAACATCTACCGATCCTTCTGCTGCTATTATTCCTGTATGACCGAGTGTGATTTTTAGCGCATCTTCTTGTGGAAAGATCAATTTGACCTGATGAATGTGAACGGGTTCGCTTAAACCGAATCCAAATTGCCATAAATTTTCATCCTGATCGTGCGCAATGCTCCAGGCAACTTCCTGCTCTGTGGATACTTGTTCTTCCACATGCTCCAACAACAAGACGCCGCTGACAGATGATTCTCCAACAATACCAGTGCGGTTGAAAGAAATGTCGAATGAATCGATTCTCAATCCGAAACCGAAGATATTACCATTGCGCAATTCTACATCTAATGTGGAGATTTGGGCCGCAGTACTTGCATTCTCTAAATTAATTCTGACGTGATCCGAAGCCACTTCCAATACAGCATCATACTCTCTGTCAGTAGTACCTTCGCTGGTAATACCTTTGATGATCAATTTTGTTTCGAGACTACCACTGAACGTCCCATTCTCAATTTGCATACTTCCGGATTCAATGTGAACTTCAAATGGGCCCAGATTCAATTTTGGAGGGTTGTTGACCGCGTCGATGGCCAATTGCAGAAGCTGACCTTCATAGCTCAGAACGACCTCAAAGGTTTTAATCTGACCATTTTCATCCTTGCACATTGGAAATCCTACCAGGGCCTTGCCTGATATAGATTCGATTCCATCATTGTCAATGACTATGCGCAATTTATCGTCTCCCATGCCCAATGCTATAGTCGCCTGGCCGAGGCTTAAAGGTGTTGCTTCCGGTTCTGCTCCGGGTTCCGGCTCTGGCACTAACAGTGGTTCCGGTTCAACTACAATACTCAAACTATTGTTTTCATAGAGAATATTGAAGGCAATTTCAACATCATCATCGCCTTCCGATTCGAAAATCAAAGCGCCCGAACCCGAACTATCTAGTATGTCTGAACCCTCAAATTCCATGGAAAAACTATTGAGGGAAATAGGAAGGCCGGCTAATCTTGCCGCCTCATCAGGCGATGAAAGTTCGATGGATTTATGATTCCCGTTGACAGCATAACTTCCGTTGAATCGTTTGTCCAATCCTGCTTCATCTGTTACACCTTTGATGGTGATAAAGGCATCGACTGCGAAGCCGCTTACGCCTCCACCACCGATACCCAGTGATAAGGATGTGGGTTCGATATCAACAGGGCCAATGATAATATGCCAATTGCTAATATTATCAGCGATTAAATTCAATTGATCATCTGCATAAGATATTTCCAGATCAAAATCAACAGGATCAGTTTCGCCGATGGTGATATGAAAACTACCCTCAACACTGTCCACACCGTTGCCTGAAAATTTCACCACAAGCGCTTCGTCCATCATTATATCTACGCCTTCAGATGCAACTAAATCGGATTCTGTACTGGCTGCAAGAGTATAAAACTCGCCGTCGTACGTCATGTTAAAATCTACAGTGAATGCACTATCGCCTTGCGGCGCAACATTGGGCAAAATGAAACGACCGGAAGTAAGAAAATCTCCCTGAACCTGGTTCTGATGAAGGGTAAGATCGAAGTCGTCTATCTCCACGATCATCGATCCGATCTTTGTGCGAAAAACAGAACCTTCTATGCTTTCTGATTTATCCAGGAAGAAATGGCCGGAAACTCCGAAGGCCGGAACTTCGTCAGCGCCATTGGCACCGATCACCAAATCTTCGGCTTTGAGCTTGATCTGTTCGTTCGGATCTGTCGAAAAACCTTTGGGCAGAAATACTTCTACCGATCCGATGTAAACGCCTTTGAAAGTTGCCGGGCGGCCATCGCGTTGTACTTCGGGAATGTTGCGGTCGTTGCGCAAGTCGATTTTCATCTTCTGCACATCTACCACCAGACCCGATTTAGGAATCATGGCCAGGGTATTGGTGCCCATTTCAAAATCGAAGTCATTGATAAAACCGCGCTCCGAATGGTACTCGAAAGTAAAGCTGGGCAACAGAAAACTGACCTTGGGCCAGATATTATCCGTTGAGACCTTGGGTACAAACTCAACCCGGCCATCGACTTCGACTTTATCGACAGGAATCATCATACTGCGCGGAAATTCCAGGGCAGCATTGAGGTTGAGTGAAGCGGAGAATTTGGGGAGGAGGAGGTTTTTCAAATAGGCCTCCACATCATAGGTTGGCAGTAGGCTTCTGAAAAACTGGTTGAGTTTTTTCTTTGTTGCGTCCCAATCTATTCCATCGCCATCCACCACATCTTGTAAGATGTACATGGCCAGAACCGAAAGAGCGGGATGTTGGCCCATGGTGTCCACCATGGATTGCACCAATGCGCCGAGCCTGTCTGTCCCTGTTGGCTCAGTAATCAATTCATGTTGTTCTTCTTCGGGTAGTGCAGCATTGAGTTCAGTCAGAAAATTATTAAAGTCAATAATAAATTGCTGAAAACGGGTAACTGTGCTATCAGAAGGAAGAGCAAATGTATTGATGGCCTGCGCAACGATTTGTTTGTCGGTGAGCTTGAGGACATGGAGGGCAAGGTCGAAGAGGGTTTCTGCAATGGCTTTGGGATCGGCAGAATTGCCGCCAGCCAGATTTTCTTCGAGCAGTTCGTTCCATTCGTTTTTAAGCTCGCGCAAATAAGCCAGTATCGGCCAGTTGTAACTCACGGTGATCGGGAAGGTGCTGATGTTGTTGTTGGCATCCATTCCATGATCGGCATTGAGTACAAAGTACACAGGATCGCCCGCGCTGATGGCATCGGTTCCCGGTATGGCGTATTGCAGGCGGTTCTTCGATATGATCGAAAGGCTGTAGAAGGCGTTGTCGCCGAATGCACTTCGCGAGAATTGGAGGTCTTTGAAGTAAATTGTATCAAAGAAATTTTCCAATTCACTCGCAAGGGACTGCAAGGCTTTGTAATTCCCTAGTTCATCAAACGGTAGAATGGATGAGAGAGAGGGGTAGAAGCCGGGTGTTATGTTCGTGGGCATGATTGTAATAATTTTAAGAAATCCCAGTTGATTCAAGGTTCTGATCTGAATATGGGCTACCATTTAACGGAGGAGTATTCATAAACTCTACCCATTCGAGCATTATCTCTTTAAAATCTGCAATAGGTAACTCTTGGGTATAGCTGCGGCAATAGGTAATTCTGGCATTTCCTTCGACATAATATACGTCAACAACTTCACATCCATAATAATAAGGAAAACCATGATTAATATGTATTTCAATATTGGGAATAACCTTTGATTCAAATTCCCTCCACCTACCAAGTGCCATAATCACATGAATGAATAGATCCAAAGGTTTGTCTTCCCCGGAGTTTTGTTGGATCGCAGTTTTCCTGTATTTGTCCTGTTCGACTAAATTAACAAAGTCAAGATTATATTCTTTATGTTTCATGTAAAATTAATTTATTGGTTTTGGTACGGGGAAAATATTATCAAAAATACCATTAATATAATATATTTCACAAGGTGTTCCATCAGAAAATGTGGATTTAAATTTGTGACCAGTCGCACTAGTCTGTTTCCTATTTAAAATAGCCAAAGCTATTTCTTCTTTGATCTTCTGGATAGACCAATCAACCGGATACACTGATTGGGGAAATTTCGTACCACGAAAAAGCGGAGGCCCTGTAGCTGTAACGTGTAAAGTACCATTTTGAAACCCGCTTATATATTCAATTCCGTCTGATTCCAAGAAAACAAAGTCAATTGTTAAGGTCACGTCAGGGCCACCTGGATGAACATTGGGAACAGTAAGAGTCATATCCTCCAAAGAATTTATTCCACCCAAATGGTGACCGCCGCCTAGATCCAAATCAAATTCCAGAAGACCATCATGTCTGTGAGTTGGATTAGCTCTTAAATCCAATCCTAAAGCATGGGAATCGACTCTTGGACTATCATACACCCTTCGCAACTCAATTAAAAAATTAGGGTCTGATCTGTTGCCAGTCAAATGCTGAACAGAAAGCCAATCATCCAATGAGAATAGCCCATTTGGATTATTCATTTCTGTCAATGTTGAAACATCCAATTGATTTCCATTGCGCAGCCTAAAATCATACATAAAATCAAATCTTTGCCCGGGACTCATACCCGCAAGCCTATTTGCGACTGACGAGAACTGACTGTTAATGCCTTGAACAAATTGTATTAACTCATCATTAAAGTCACCCAACATAATCAATTCATCCCATGCCGCATTATCCGTCCATTCAACCGGACGACCCAATACAGCCGCTTCTCTAGCGGTCTTCTTACAAAGTCTGCTAGCCAGCAAATCGCCGCCCAGAGAAGCAATTTCCAGATATCGATTGACGGAATTAAGTGCTCGGCAAAAAGTCGAGTTCGTCTGACAAAAATCAGAGTCTTCAATAAGACTTGACAGCATTGTGAGCAGAGAAGCGGTAACTTCGATAACTCCAAAAGCCATCTTGATTCTGTATATTATCGCTACATTATCAAACTGTGATAGATATCGAAGGTGCCTTAATTTGGATAGATTACCAATACCAGTAACTGTTCCAATAGCATCCACTGTATATCCCAACGTCGTCCATTTATCCTCCTCGTCACCAGCTTTATCGGAGTGATACAAGTAAAACATTGGAATGCAATTGCCAGGCCCCGGAACATTCAAGTTGGGAGGTACGTCGTGATTTGGTATATGAAATACAGGCAAAGCATCAACTGTTTCGACCAGGCGTGCGGTAGAAATAGGCTGAAAAATATCGTATAGTGAGGAATTATAATCATTCCAAAAACCAGATACGTTCTCATGAAACCATAGCCCCTTACTTCCGTCCTCTCTATGAAATGCAAAATCGAAATTATCCCAAAAAAAACCGGCAATTTTATCAGATGCATAATTAAGAAGAATCGGTCTGTGTATAAGTTGATCATTACCGTATGATTTACCTGCAACCGCCCATTGTCCGACTGAAGCGTCTATTTCCGGGGCAGGCACGCCGTTTGTCCCTTCTCCATTCCAATAAGGGTTATACCAGCTTTGACGCCAAATCTCATAGAGACTTATGATAAACATTTTCCGATGATCATGGCTAAAGCCTAAACCCATTGGAGTGCTGGTATCTATTTTTTTATATAAAACCTGAAACAAAGTCGCATCCTCAGAACCGTAGTAAGGAGAATATAGATGATGTGTAACAACCTTATTAAACCCCTCCAGAAATTTCGTTACTTCCACAGAATTGACGACAGGATCAACTCCGGTCATTGGATCGTTAAACGCCGACTGTATAATCCGGTTTACAAGAAACTCTTCGCCAGAACTACTCTCCGACTCTTCAGCAAACCAGAATTCACTCATATCCCCTTCGCTAATGACCTTTATCATATGGAGTCGTTCATCCAGGCTCAACGATTTCAACAATGTATTGGTTTTCATTACTGATGCCAGTGCGAACATTTTATCAGAATCCGTTTCCAACATCACTCTGCTTTTGGCGCTCAAAAAAGTATTCCTATATTCTATCAGCGCATTCCAAAATGGCAATAAATCCTCACTTGTAAGTATGTTTGCGCCTAAACCATTTTTAATTCTATTCCGTAGCTCGTTATAACCCTCTTCAACATAACTACTCCAAATTTCAGCTTCAATCGAATCAATATATTCCGCGATTTGAGCAACTAATATAACATTAACATTTGGTGTGGATGAGTTATTTTCATAAAAAAGTTTTGCCTGTGATGAAACTCTCTCAAAGTACCGTCGTAATTCGACGAGTTCTTCTGGATCAGCTCCACTAATGACATTAGTAAATGTAACCGGAACACCGAAGTGCTCTTGAGGAAATGAAGAAATATTAAAAGGTTTTATAAAATTCCCAATATAACTCCATTCTAACGTATAAACACCATAACCAAATGGAGAAGATTCAAGGAAACAAGCCTGAATTCTGTTATCGGAAGATTGAGTAATTGGAGTTCCAGGAGCTGAAAATACATACTCTAAAGCCAACAATTGATGATCACTCAATTCCTTCTTTTTAAACTTCACAAACTCGCTCTCTGGAAAATATCCCATTGCGTAGCCACTTTTAACGGAATGTAACAAAATATACTTCTGAAAATTATATTCGAACGCGTTAACCATTCCATAATACACTGGATAAGCAGTAGGCAATTCGCTTCCTGAAAAACACTCAAGTAAAGTAATATTACTTGGCTTGTAGACCAATTGTGCACTATTGTTCTTGGTCATTATTATTATTACTGTACGCATTTTATTATTAATTTGGTGAGTTAACAACGCTACCGGTAAGTTGAATTGACTCCTCTTGCTTACTGCCGAACGAAATAGAGTTGAAAGACTGCCAATCTATTGTGACTAGTCTACTATTACCATTGATCGGCACATAAGTCAGGAAACCAGCACTATTCTCACCAATAAGAAAAACTCTTGGAATAAAATAATTGATCCCTTCTTTCGAAACGAGATAGTCGTATGATGACCCTCGACTTATCTGTAAAAAAACATTAATCAATCCGTTGTCTGAAATCAAAGATTTAAAAGATAGCATATCTTGATCATCAAATCCAAAGAAAAACTTTAGTCTGACTCTTTCATACGCCAATCTTCTAACTGAAATAATAACATCCTGCAAAGAATGCTGTAGTTTTAAATTTTCGCATGTATAATTTGTAAAATCCGCATTCAAATCTTTTCCAAAACTTGAAGTCGGTGAATTCAATTCCTTCTGCTTACTAAATGAATTATCTGAAACATCGATTTTCTCCAACAAACATGTCTCAAATAAAAACAACGTCGACGGAACAGTACCACTTTCATTAGTAACGCCCCAACTCCTAAGAGTTAATCTGTAAAGTAGAAAAATACCATCCTTACAATGAACTAAAAAATTCCCCGGAGTAACTTGTTCAGAATCCTCGCCACCTACAATTAATTGCTCATAACCAATTGACAACAAGGGCAGTGAAGTGGGAGAGTAATCAATTTTTGCATCTAATTGAGTGCTATAAACAGGAAGTTTCACACCATTGTATAAGCCACATAATAGAACTGAAGTAGCAATATATTCTTCTAAAATGACAATCTTGTTCAATAAAAAGCAAAGAACATCAGTGAAGAGGGATTCATTGTCATTTGCTTGTTTTATTTCAAATAGACCACTTCTTTCACTATGGAAAATAAAACTCCCATTCAAAGGAAAGATAGTGCAGTCCATTTTACTACCAACCAACTGAAAAGCCAAGCTATTTAGTTCCTGCAGGTTCAAGTCATCCGAATCAATAATCTTCATCGGCCACAAAAAACTAGAATAACTCTGTTCACTCAAAGCATCGTTAAGTTTCCCAATTCTAATATTGTTTACTCCAACTAAATCACTATACTCGTTCCAGTAATCATACGATCTATTAAAATTATCTTTTATAACAATATAGATCATTCGATTCGATAAGAAAATATTGAGTACTACAGAAAATCGTTCTTCATTATGAATCAAAGCAGTCATAATTTCGTTGTCAAACACGAATATTACGCTACCACTGCCACAATGCATCCCCCAAAACGCCGCAGGGTCAATAAAATCCAAAATTGCCTCACGATACGCCTTTACAGGATAACCCGAAGGACAATCAGCGATATCCAGAATACCTTCCGCTGCTCTGGCAAATTCCATATTGAAATAAAAACCAGTATCGGATATCGCCTTCTTATAATCACAGCTTCCCATAACAATATCCAATTGAAATTCTCCACTAAAATGGCCCAGATGAGTCCCGGCAGAAACAATAGGCAATTCATCAATTTTAGTTGAAGGCAACGGATTTCCTTCCTGATCAAACTGAGGAATGTCTATTCTGAAAAAATAACCATCAATTAAATCGCTCATAGGGGGATCACCCAATCCGTAACCAATCCAAGCCGATAAAAAAGGATCTGTGCTTTCACCATTAAATGCATCATAAGTGTTCCACAAATTAGTTATCAGTTCGGTTGTTCCTGACTGAGCCAGCAATGTTTCGTCGCCCTCTGCAAGAAAATCTGACTTGTCCAATCCTCGGTATATAAAGTACTTTATATTCAACCCGCTTATTGGTTGTTTTAAGGGTCTAAGAATAAGATTTACTTTATCGGGACTTCCAGTTTGAGGCTGTATAAAAATCTGTCCAGCGCAAATGGCAAATGCCTTCACCTTTGGAGTTGGACTTAACAATCTAAACTTAGCACCCAACCGAAAACGTGCTGACTTCTCCTGGTCAGTTGAACCAATGGGTCCAAAAGCATCACTTATTCCAAATTCATCAGCATCTAATTGAACTATACCAGTTGTCTCCGTAAAAAAATGGGACTTCCCAACCAAATTTGGTCCACTGTAGTTATTTGTTTCTAACATTTCTTCTCAGTTTAATTATTTCACATTCTTATTCATCAACCCATCATACCCCAACTCCGCACTACCCGCCTCAGTGCCATTCTTCACATTCCTGCTCAGCCACAAATGGATTCTTCCATTTGCGCTTCTCGCATAACAATAGCGATCGGTAATGGTGAGTCCGCTGCGGGGTATGAGTTCTTCTTTTAATGCGTAGCGCGGATGGGTTGCATCGGGGGTGTCGTTGTCGTTGATGCGGTAACGCAATACATTGGTCCGCGGACGGATTCTGCTTTCGGGTTCGCCGAAAAGAGATTGTTTGCGGGGCAGCCACGCGCGGCGCAATTCAATGCTGCGGCCATCAATTTCTCCGCCATTCAGCGCGCAACGCACGGGTACAAAGGGAATGTAATGCTCCGATACGTGGTTGGCCAAATGGTATTGCAACAACACGTCGCTTTCTGTATCCGATTCGTTCGTATTATTCGAAGTCAATTTGTCCAGGTATTGCCGCAATTCATCGCTGACCACTTGTCCGGGCCGCGATCCTGCCACGCTGTCGGCAATGGTGCTTTCTACTGCCCAAACGCGGTTGTCCATTTCGTCGCGGATAAATTCTATCCGCTCTATTTCTTCGCCTTTGGCAATGGCCCTCGCAGATCCCATTACCATCGAACTGTGCAAACTGGCGCAGGGCTCGTTGGTACTGAGTTGCTCCGGTGCAAATGTGCGCTCGTGGTGGAAAAGATTCCACTCGTAAGGGCGAGCATCGGTGTCGCTCTCATCGCCGGTAAGGGTGTTTTTGACATAAGTGTATTCGCCAAAAATGTCCTTCACCATCACGCCTTTGATATTGACCAATTCCAGTTCATTTCTGCGCATGGGCAAGACCAACCAATCGTTGGAATAGACTGTAGCAAATTCAGCTATAATCTGTTTTATCACTTCGTTGAATTCTCCGCCAGCCGCACTGATGTTGATGGCGGCGTCCTCCATTTCCCACCAGCGTTTAGCGGGCATGCCTTTGAACCTTGCACTGGTTGGAATAACGGTAAACAATTCTTCGCGTTTGTAATTCTGCAATGCCGCACTGTTGACAGGCGCCAACACTTCGGTATTGGAATGTTTCACATAATCGGCGCAGAACCAATCTGCCACAGCTTCTGTGTGCAGGTTATTGCCCAATTGCAGGGTTTCCACACCGTTGTTCGTTTCCACAGGATAGCCCATCCGGTATTCGAATCCGAGGTCTTGTGGCTTCCAGTTGCTTTCGGCCGCAGGGATTTCAATAGCAGGATAAAGACCCAACACCACCTCATTGTACTTTGCTTTGAGGTCAGCCATTGCTCCGGGTGTAAGTGTGGAGAAGAGGGCCAGAAAACTGGTTTCATTTTGTGCGAACATGGCATATACCAAGCTTCCATCCGGTACGCGGTTTTTATACATGGAAGTGTATCGAACGAGCTTGCTGTCGGCCTTGAACTTCACGGCTTGCATTTCATCGACCCAGGAGTCCGTTCCGGAAATTTCGAATTCAGGAAAGGCCGCTATGGCGCACAAATCGGATAGAAATCCGGTGGCTGTTAGACCGGCTGCCCTGCACATTTTCAAAAAAATACTTCCCAGATGGGCGCGTTGCTGCACATTGAGTTGCACAGGCATCTTCTGCATGGCCGAAGGCAAATGCAGGTTGTCGATGGGCTGCAGGTCTGCTGTCGCCTGAGTCGAAAAGTGAGAGGGCCTCGTAGCGGAATAGGCTACTTTGGCCAATATGGCGGAGCCGCTGTCTTCTCCTTTCAATTCGCCCATTTGCCATTGGCGTGTAAAAAACCAAAGGGGATCATATACTTCGGCCACTAAAGATTTATCCACACTCTGGGTTCTGGGTCGGCCTTCCAACCTGTTCCATGCCTGAAAGGGCACGCGCAGGTTGGGCGAATAACCACCCAGACCCGTTGGGCCACCGGGCTCTAAAACTTCACCGGGAGGGAAATCATATACATTCTTAATTGACATATTCTTAGTTGTTTTCGTTGTTCACTGCATAATTCATTGACACTTTGATTCCGGAATCTTCCACAGGGCTATTCGGATCTGGAATTCCTGACACAGGAAATACGTCGACCATGTTGGCCGGGAATATTTTGCCCAGGTGATTGGCCGGCAATGGTTCCTGCCCATTTGCAAAATCGGCAAGATTATAAGGCCTGCTATCCTGGCTGATATGCTCTGGTTCGAGCGCCCTGTACTTGGCCATATCAAAGGCCTGCAATACGGAGTGCGCCAGATCATTGAGGTTCCATTTCCAGTTGTTTTCTTCGCTGGCCGGAATGGCCACGATAATGTTTTGCGGTGCTTCTGCTCCGGGCTGATTGAAGTGCATGGCCATTCCTCCGGTAATGCTTTCTGTTGGAATGGCTTCCTGCCAGTCGTCGAGTTTGAGGCCTGTGGTAAGGGTTGTTCCTTCGAGCAAACCGGCATTCGATAAAAGAATACTGCATTTACCTGCAAGGTTTTGTCCTTCCTGCAATGGCAGTCCGAGCCACCTGTCGCTCTGCTGATGCGGAATCTGAATGGGCTCGAAATTCACAGGTGCTTCTGCTGCATCGGAATGCACTACGTCGTTGAACACCTGCAGATCGACAGCGGCCGCAACATGCCTCCTGATCTGGGCATTGGCATGGAGCCAGATATCGAGCTGGTGGCTTTCGTTTTCGGGCAGAATATTGGTTCTGTTACCGATGGCGGCAGCAATTCCTGCATCGGATAATGTAATGCGGGGCAAACAATAGGCAGGGCCACCAAATACAAGCTGAAGAATTTTATTGCCATTTGCGAGTAAATTCTTTTCGGAAAGTGTGGGTACATAATTGCCGAGCAATGCTGTGGCCTTTTCTACACGGTCTTTGATGAGTGTTTCGGCTACTTCCAACCTGGCGAGTATTTCATTTCTGAATTCGGTTTGGGTTGGATCATAGGCCATTGCACTGTTGGGCAAAATGCCCTGTACACCGAGATCGAAAGCCTCTCCGAGCATTTGCATTACAACGGCGCAATCCATATCGTTGTTGATGCCTTCGAAGCCTGTGATGGCAGTGTGGAGATTTTGCAACTCCGTGAAAGCCTGATTTACCCTGCTGTGGTAATCGACCTTGTTGATGCCGCCGTTTTCGTTGATGGCTTCATTGACTTTAAAGTCGGTATCCATTATGGGCCTGGCGTTCTCCAGCACATATTTGATCCGGCACAATACGGGCATCACATTCTGAATTGAAATTCCCGGTGTTGCTGTACCCAATTCGTCTTGTAAAATTTTCACATCGAAGTATGCAGGATCCAGTTTTTTGATCTGATGAATGATGATGCGCTCCATTTCCAGCGACAAGCTGGTATTCGCAGATTGAATGGTGGATAAAAGATCGATGGGTTCAAGACCGAGTTCATCCATCAGAAGTGTATCCGTGGTGGTGACTGTCTCGCCTTCTATTGTTTCCTTGTATTCTATGGCGAAATGTATGCTTGCGGCATTGCCCAGCAGCGAGGTTATCCAGGCGTTCAAAGCCGGATCAAGTGTTTTGCGCGGCGATGCAGTCTCCGACCAATGGTTTGTTGCATTCACGTCCATGTTGAGCAATATTCTGTTCTGGAAGTAATTGGATCGCATGGGCGACAGAATTACTTCTGGTTCGGTAAAGGCCGAACTACCGCTCATGATGTCTGCAAATGCTGCGGCGCGTTGTGTATTGCCTTGTGCAATCTGGTAAACACTTTCGGTAACCACGAGGTCGCCCAATGCATCGAGGGTTTGGGCCAACTGATCGATGTGAAATGCCATGGCCTTTCTCGAAGCTGTATCAGCAGGCATGGCATCGCCCCAACCCAATTGTCCTAAAATATTGAGGTTGTTGCCGGAAATAAGGTATTCGTAAATCGACTTGTCGGCAGGAATAACCAAAAGATCACTTCCTGTAACGGCCTCGAGCAAGTTCATTCCATCCAGTACTTCTCCGGCCACGGATTGGTCTTCGATCTGGTCGGCAGATGCTTGACGCAGTGGAAATAATTTGCGCAGACGGTGGATATAAACATCGAGTTCGATGTTTTCCGGAGATTCAGGGCCAACGAAAACATAATTTTCATGCAGCCCTTTTTCGAATTGTTGCCCGAGCAATGCGCCCAGTGCATTGCCGGCCTGAATACCTCTGAGAATAAACAGCGCCTTTCTGATGCGGGCGGAAGTAAGGTTTACGGCAGATCGATTGAAGACAGATGAGTCGTTCAATACTTTTCCTGCCATATAACCGGATCGCAAAATGGCGGCGGTTACAGCGTGTGTGAGCGATGGCGCAGGCAGGAAGCCCTGGTTGTTTCGGTCTTCAAAAACAACTGCATTATTGGCTTCCGATAATTGGAATTGCTGAATAAGATTGGCATCATCTAAAACAACGCGTTCAATGGTCGGATCAGTACTATCTTCTATAGAACCTTGAGTGG
This sequence comes from Flavobacteriales bacterium, assembly GCA_031378885.1. Lineage (GTDB taxonomy): Bacteria > Bacteroidota > Bacteroidia > Flavobacteriales_D > Sanyastnellaceae > JANNEQ01. Next base: position 111,132 of record JANNEQ010000093.1, on the reverse strand, counting down.
CGGTGGTTTTCTTCAGGTTTTCAACATAGCCGTAGGCACCAATGTGGCTGCCTGTGTCGAATACTACCTGCGGGTTGAACTTGTTGCCGTTGCTTGTTCTGTTGCGCAATGCGGTAAGCCTGAGGTTGAAAAGGCCGTGTATCCACGCGTCCAAACGATTGGAAGCCAGATCAACATTCTCTCCTACAATGCGCTCCAGCTCACGTTCATCCATTTGCGACACCAGATCAATCATAGCTCTGAAATGACTTATTTCTGCTTTGATGTCAACTGAGGTAACGGTACTAAAGTCGTTGGGAAAAGTGTGCAGATAATCAGCAACGGTTTTGCGATTTTCTGCTGCCAATACTTTTGGAACATTGAATATCCCTTCTTGCAGATCAAGATCCGGCACGAGATACTTCAGCAGTTCGCTATCTCTCCATGGCAGATCTTGTAAATCCGATACGCTCAATAAATTCCATGAAAGGTCGGCATAACTTGAATGTTCGGTCGCATTGGATTCCAGATGATCAAATCTTTCCTCCTCAGTCATAAAGAAGGGATGATTGCCCCAGAATTTATCGAAAAGTAAATTCCATTTGGTAGTCTTCCAACGCACAGTCAAAAAGTCATCCTGATCGGGCTCGGCGAGATTCTCAACGGCAATTAAATCGGTTCCAAAAGTTCTGATTCCTTTCTCCGGTGTACCAAGGGCATTGATAGCCGACCAGGGCAACAGTCGCTCGGAAGCGAACAATTCGGCTGCCTTCTCTCTGTATGTGGCAAGGAGGGAAGAGCGAACCAGCAAGAACAGAAGTGAGTTGGATGAGAGATTTCCAAATTCGTTGTCGTTGAAGACTGCCGCAGGGTGAGCGTTTTTCAGCCATTGTAAGTAACTCTGCGGTGAAATCGTTCCTGCCGGTCCTTTAATTCTATTTCCGGAAAGCATAATATATTCATCGGAGGAAGTGGTCAGGAAAGCTCTGGTGCTTTTGACCCATTTGGCGAGCGCATCGCCATTTTCTGTTGCGTACCGATCGGCAGGGTTGAGTCCTTTAATTGAAGAGCGATCAGCATCGGTAAATATTCCTTTTGTCAATTTACTGCTTTGCATAAAATCAAGCACTCTTTCATAACCTCCGGAGCGATCGAGTGAACGCAACATATTCTTCATTCTATTGCTCATAAGAGGATGAATGCCAGATTCGGAATCGGCCAGCAAATCATCAATGCCCAGGGCTACATCCCAGGCATTCGAACCCAGAATGTCACGTATCGATTCAAACGAACCTGTGGCCGTAGAAAAGCGAACGGCAAATTCCTGAGAGTATGGCAGGAGCCCGAATACTTCCATGAAATGCTGTTGTGCATAATCTTGTATCACATCCAGTTCAGAAGGCATACCCTGCCCCTGGTATTGAAGAAGGGTAAGCAGGGTTTGGTATTGCTGTTTGTGGAATCGCGAATTTTCAGTATAAATATTTTTGGCAAAACGCTGTGCGAGCCTTCTCCACTCGATATCCAGAAATTGCATAACCTGTTTGATGCGCACATGAAATCTCGTCTGCCAGTCGCCTTTACTGAAAACATTTGCATTCAATGAAGGAATAATCAGATCTGAATAACCATCCATACCTTCAATGCCATCAAAGGGCATATCATCAGCTCTGTATGCATTGTAACCAGAACCCAGGAAATCATCAAAAGACTTTATCTGGCCTTCGTTTTTAATTTTATAATTGTGAAGATGCGATGCTACAAGCAATCCATAAGGCTGTCTGCCTATGCGAAAGGCCGGAGCAAGCCCGCGGGCAGAAACATTTTCATTGAAAAATGTTCTGATCTGCTTTCTGTCTTCGTGGCTAAATAATTTATCCAGCGCTTCTTCCAGGTGCAAACCAATGGTGCCGGGATATAAAATCGCAGCGCCAATTTTACCATTTGTAATGGATTTTTTATCGGCCCCTTCCACATGATAGAGCGATGAATAAGGCAGTCCAAGAAGTTCCGAAAAACGTTGCCCATCCGTTACATTCTGAGCATTAAGGGTCGGAATAAAAAGTTTGTCCTGAGCGAAAATGCGGAAACTATTTTCATTGAAACCATTATCAGTAGTATAGCCAGATTTTTCGTCGTCGGTATTGTTGGTGGGTGTTCCCGCTGTCAATAAACTTACGCCAGTGGTATATTGGTGACTGGCAAAGAGTTCTTCGAGTAGTTCTTTGTGTCTTCCCAATTGTGCCGCAGGAGTGGTAAAAGCAGCATCGTCATTGACACCTAGTACAAGTATTCTGGAAAAATAATCATTAGAACCAACAGGCACTTTAATGGCCAATCCATGTTCCAATGCCTTTTCTTTATTGATGAGCCATTCGAGATTTTCGTGCGCTATGAGATCTCCGTTGCTGTCGATCTTGAAGGTGAAATTTGTACTCTCACTGATTACTTCACCGTTTTCGTCTGTCGTGTCAACATCATTCGGATTAAAGCCGAATTTGATGTCTTGTTTTACAGTATTTCCTGCCGCAATAAATCTTATGTTGTCCTGAACATTGTTTGTGGCATCGGCTTCTGACAAACCAATGGCTACAAATCTTTTGGGCAATACATCAGAGTATTGCTGGATGGTCCATGCTGAATCTTTTGTTTGGACAACAGGGAAAACAGGTGTTCCTCCGGTGAATGTAAAACTAAAAATGGAAGGATTCTGTAAATTAGATGGCACCAAACCATCACCTTTTGATAGTACAGCGAGGTCTTCTAAAATAGCCGATGCCGTTGATTGCCATTCTGTATTTCTTCTTTCTGTAGTTCCTCCCACAACACTCTTCATGGGGCTGAATTGCTCGTCAATTTTGTTTTGCAGGGAAGTTTTCAGACCATTGGCCAAATCGGTAATCATTTCGATTTCTTCGGAACGAAAAGTTCCATTGCTGACAAGAGATCTGATGTTCTGGATATTCTGTTGCCAATCTTCCATAACCGACTTGACTTCAGTAGGTGTAGTATATTCAGGTTGCAATGCCTGCAATTGATCTTCGATACTGAATAAATTCATCAACGCAGTCTGTCTGTCTGGTGTGGCGGCAAAGAGGCTTAGTATGGCCGATCGGTAAGTGAGTTTAATCTGATTGAGATCGAATGAATAGTCACCATGGATGCCCGGTTCGGATATCTGACCATTCGTGACAGGTGGATTAACAGATCGGTAATAAGTAGAGATTGTTTCTTCATATAAATCTGTCCAGAGTGATTTTAATACTGCGCTTTTTTCATCAGAATCAATTGTTGAGTTGCACTCAGCCAACAAGGATGAAAATGTTGGTTCGACTTCTTCCAGCCAGGTTTTCGCATCCGTCTGGTTGGCGGCGTTATTTACTGCCGCTTTAACATTCAAAGCTGATTGTACTATTCCCCCAATTGATGGAACAAGAGCAGCAATCAATTGGCTCGCAGCATTGATCTTACCCATGGCAGACTTCCTCACCTGACTCGTCCTGCTTTGGGCTCCATTATTCGTTTTCGCAATTACATCGAGCGAGTTGCTCAATTGGCTCTTTACTGTACACATGTATTTCCAGACACCGATAACTTCCTGAGCAGTAGCGCCGGATATGTCGCTATTCCCTGATACAATGTCACCGATGGTGGCTTCCAGTTCAGTCAGGTAATCGAGCTGTTCATTACCTGACATTTTAAGGTTGGATTTGCCCCTTACTTTACTGCGCAATGCACTCCAGCTTCCGTAAACTACAGATACATCCGGTTGAGAAAAATTAATACTGCCCGCTATTGTGTCAATTGCGGTCAGAATATTCTGCAATGCAGTTTCAGCACCATCTTCTTGTCTGGTTTGTGTGCCGTCCGGATTTTTGTGCAAGACAGGATTAAAGCGGTCGTAATTCAGGACTAAATCTGTTCTAAAATCACTTAGGGTTGAGGAAAGAGACAAGAGATTAGAATAACTCATTGCACTCAGGTCAATGGCGGCCAGCAGTGGATCGAGTTCAAGTTTTATTTTGTCAAGAAACACACTAATTTCATTGGCTACTCTGCCTATATAACGGTATGAGCGCAGCTTTGTAATTATTGCCTCCAGGTCCAGTTTGACAGGAATGTCCACTACATCAAACTCCATTTGTTTGAAAGCCTTGCTGATGGATCTCTCTAGCTTTTGGCAAGGTGCGCGAAGAGCCATATCAGTCCGGTTTCCATCATTCAGCAATGGATTGATTTTCGCATCGCGAATACTTTTATAATAAGCATTCACCTGTTCAAGTCCAGATCTGAATACTATTGAATCGTCTACTATATTAATTCTATCCGCTGTAAAAGATGTGGTAGCATTCTTCAAGCCTTCGCTGACGTTGTGAATAAAATCGATTGTGTCCTTAGGGCCGTTATATGCATTGGCAAATGAATCAATATCGTCGCCCAATGCATGACTATAATCGCTGATCTGGGCCAGTGCCGGAGAAATGCTGCTGTGTATTACATTGGTAGGGAAAAGTTGAGAAATTATCCAGGCTGCGCGGTTCACCCCATACTTTACACAAAGCTTTCTCCAGGCCTCTTGTTGGGCGCTGATCAGGCCATCAGCAGAGTTGTATGCAAGCCAGTAGGTTTGGCCATCGGATACTTCATCTGGAGTAAGTGCCTTTTCGTGCGACTTTACAAAAATCTGATCCGGAAAAATTCTGATCCACAAATCCTGTCCAATAAATTTTGTTTCCAGTTTAACAGGAAGCAAGGCTATGGGTTTGTTGGTAGAAAATCCCTGCAGAGAAAGATTTACATCTGTCACGCGCTCCCTGGGCGATTCTACACTACCAGATTCTACACTGTTAGAATTTTCCGAATCGGACCATTGAGTAAAATCATACAAAGCGTATTGGCTTTCTGTGTCCTGATCATTTAATAATTGTGTGCCTCTAAGGGCCTTGTCTATTGACATTTAGTTTCGATTTTAATTTTTATAAAACATCATCGTGTTCAATACCGGGCATAGCACAGCCAGAGCAACTTGTCTCACTTCGTGCAAAACCAATATGTAGTTTCAATAAGTACGGTTAGTCGTGGTGATAACCGGGCTTATGATTGCCGGGGTATTATTCCAACCACTCGAAAGCGTGGTAACTCTTATTGGAAAAAATAATATTCGCCAATTGAGGTCGTAGTTTATGTTCTCAATTTGTAAATGAGGATTATTGGGTGTAATTAATATTTTCGTTCTTTGCGTCAGGTGTGCAAAAGGAAAGACAAATATTAAGGTTGATATTGTAATGTATTTACAAGGAGGTGTTTTTTTTCAATTATTTTCGATTCTGCTGAAATGATTAGCTTTTCGTTTTACACCAATTAGGACCTATTTGCGTTGGGGAGTTTCCAGCTTTAGGTCAAGTTCAGGAGGGTGGTTACAAAACGCCACAAGGGCTACGCAGCCCGAAGGGCCAGGCTGTAACGCTTCGCTAAACCAACGCGAGTGGGATCAAACAGAAGTTCCTTCTATTATTCAGGAGGGTGAGGCTTCATATCCATCTGAACAAACTGGTTTGTTTCAGCCTTGTAAAAAGGGCCTCTATAAAACCAATGTTTACCTCCATCAGGGTGGCGCTGTTGTCGGGTAAATCGCTGATGTTGTTGTTGGCATCCATTCCATGATCTGCGTTGAGGAAAAAGTACACGGGATCGCCTGCACTGATGGCGTCGGTTCCCGGGATGGCGTATTGCAGGCGGTTATTTTTCGATAAAAATGAAAGTATTATACGGCAAAAGAATCAACATTTATAGGGCGAAAAATCCCAAATGATCAATACAGCTATTATCAAACCGAGGTATTTCCTTGCTCATGTTTTATTACAACCATAGGCCGCTAAAAACAATTTAACACGGAAGCAATTTGGTTCTATTTTTACCCAAAATAAAAGTGATGGACAAACTCAAGCACCTGTACAAAACCTTTCATCCAAAATACCAGAAACTGATACTGGATTACAAGATGGACATGGTGCCCAGGTACAACGAGGTTCCACACCAGGGGCTTGATAAAATAATCAACACCCATCGCGATACTTATGGGCTATGGCTCAACCACATTCTGAAGTACAAAGAACTTCAGGAGATAAAATACGAGGCCTCATCTGCAGATCAGGACGATCCCCACTGGAACAATCAATTTCTGCCCGGGCTCGATATAGCCATGCTTTACACATTATTGCGCGAAAAAAATCCGGCGCGTTACCTGGAAATTGGTTCGGGCAACAGCACCAAAGTCGCCCGCAAAGCCATCAAAGAGGGAAAATTACAAACCCATATTACCTCGGTCGATCCTTTTCCCAGAGCTAACATCGATCATCTGGCTGACACGGTGATCCGCAAAAAACTTGAAGAGGCAGATGTACCTGCGTTGATCAAAGATCTGAAAAGCGGTGATTTTTTGTTCATCGACAATTCTCATCGCAGTTTTCCTAATTCCGATGTGACAGTTTTCTTTTTAGACATTCTTCCCGCATTGGAAAAAGGAGTAATTGTACAAATCCACGATATTTATCTGCCCTTTGACTATCCTCAATTTATGTGCGATAGATTTTACAACGAGCAATATCTCCTTGCTGTAGCATTGCTAAGCAATCCAGAGAAGTATAAAACGATTGCACCTAATTATTTTATCAGTCAGGATAAAGAACTGAGTAAAATTTTAGAAAACTGGTGGGCCAATCCTGCTATGCAGAATGTGGAAAGGCATGGCGGGTCATTCTGGCTGGTCATCGACTAATACAAGTGGGCATAAAAAAAGTCCTGAAATAAGTGGATTCGCTCCATTCAAATCAGGACCTTTGTGCGGTAAAATTAAAGCAGCTTTAGAAGCTGTTTTGAAATATTAAATTTTCGTACAAGTCATCGTGCAAGTCTCAGAGAAAGCGCCTGAAGAAACAGTGTAGGTAACCGTCAAAATATTACCATTAATCTGGCCAGAGCCACTGAATGTACCTGGAACCCCATTTGCATCTAAGGTCTGGTTTGGAAATACAACACTTGAATTGTTCGCTGTTCCAACTACATTAACCCCATAGCCTCCGAAGTTAGAAAAGACAATAGAAGACACGCCAACAGAGGAGGTTGAAACAACAGATGAATAAGACAAGTTTCCGGAAGGACACGTTTCAGTTACGCCATAAGTGCTCAGAAACTTAGCGCGCTCTTCAGTAGCACAAGTTGTTCCTTCATAACCCTCGGCGCAGGCACATGTGCCGTCGTTGCAGGTTCCGCCATTCAAACAAGAAATATCGTCGCAAGGATCTTTTTTACAACTTGATACTACAACAACAATCAGTGTCAGAACTGCGAAAATTTTAATTAGAGATTTCATTTGATTATAAGTTTGTTTTATTTTGATTTATTCCGGGCAAAAGTAAGTAATCGGCTGCATTTCAGGTCGAGAGTACCCATATTTAAGTTCTTCCCTGCCAAAACTGCGGGTTTCAAACTCAATATCTTGCGCTTAAGCTGCCTCAAACAAAAAAACATTTACTACGAATTCAACTTCAACACAGCCAAAAACGCTTCCTGCGGTACTTCCACATTGCCCACCTGGCGCATACGCTTCTTTCCTTCCTTCTGCTTCTCAAGAAGTTTGCGTTTTCTGGAAATATCACCACCATAACATTTGGCAGTAACGTCTTTTCTCAAAGCCTTGATGGTTTCGCGGGCAATTACTTTGGCGCCAATAGCGGCCTGTAAGGCTATCTCGAATTGCTGTCGTGGTATAAGTTCTTTTAATTTCAGGCAGATTTTTTTGCCCAGATCAAAAGCATGATCCCGGTGAATCAACGCAGAAAGTGCATCTACCTGATCGCCATTTAAGAGTATATCCATCTTTACCAAATCACTTTGCTGCATTCCTATTGGGAAATAGTCGAATGACGCATAGCCCTTGGAGATGGTTTTTAACCTGTCGTAAAAATCGAATACAATCTCGGCCAATGGCATTTCGAAAGTGATCTCTACCCTGTCTGTAGTAAGGTAAACCTGATTCTTCAACATGCCACGCTTCTCTATGCAAAGACTCATCACTGAGCCTACAAACTCGCTCTTGGTAATAATCTGGGCTTTGATATAAGGCTCCTCTACAAAATCTATTTTATTCGGATCGGGTAATTCGGAAGGATTATGGATCTCTATGATTTCACCTTTCATGGTGTGTGCTATGTAGGAAACGTTCGGAACCGTTGTAATGACGGTCATGTTGAACTCGCGCTCGAGACGTTCCTGAATAATCTCCATGTGCAGCATTCCCAAAAACCCACAGCGGAATCCAAATCCAAGTGCGGCCGAGCTTTCCGGCTCAAATACCAGGGAGGCATCATTGAGCTGAAGTTTTTCCATAGAGGCTCTGAGTTCCTCATATTCATCCGTATCCACCGGATACAATCCGGCAAATACCATGGGCTTCACTACCTCAAATCCTTTCACCGCAACGGTGCACGGGTTTTGAACAGTGGTAATGGTATCGCCTACTTTTACTTCGGTAGCCGTTTTAATTCCAGAAATAATATAGCCCACATCACCTGCAGAAACAAAGGGCCTGGACTGCAAAGTCATTCCCAATACACCCACCTCGTCTGCATGGTAAGCTTGATCGGTACTCATGAATTTCACCAACTCACCCTTTTTAATCACACCATTCAATACTCTGAAATAAGCAATAATTCCGCGAAAAGAGTTGAAGACGGAGTCGAATACCATGGCCTGCAGTGGCGCATTGGGATCTCCTTTGGGTGCGGGAATTCTGGTGCAAATTGCTTCCAGTATATCGTCAATACCAAGACCTGTCTTGCCGCTGGCAGAAAGAATGGAATCTCTCTCGCAACCTATCAGGTCTACAATCTGATCCTTCACTACCTCCGGATCGGCATTGGGTAAATCAAGTTTATTCAATACGGGAACGATTTCCAGGTTGTGTTCAACAGCCAGATAAAGGTTGGAAATGGTCTGTGCCTGAATACCCTGAGTAGAATCTACTATCAGCAGCGCTCCTTCACATGCAGCAATGGAACGGGAAACTTCGTAAGAAAAGTCAACGTGGCCGGGAGTATCAATCAGGTTGAGAATATAATCCTCACCTCTGAACTTGTACTTCATCTGGATCGCGTGGGCTTTGATGGTAATGCCTTTCTCGCGCTCCAGGTCCATATCGTCAAGCGTCTGGGCTACAAGTTTGCGGTCGTCAACTGTTCCGGTAGTCTGCAACAACCTGTCGGCGAGCGTACTCTTACCGTGGTCGATGTGCGCAATAATGCAAAAATTACGTATATTCTTCATGTAAAGCCTTCTCAAAAAAAGAGGTGCAAAAGTACGGGTTTGAGACCGTCATCCGGAATCTGTTCTGAACAATACTTTTACTTTGCTGTTCACCCTTAAAATATTGCTTCTCTTATGTAGGGTAAAACAGGTGGCAATTGGTACATTTGGGCCTTTGCCTTTGGTTATTTTCGTAATATAAATCACATACAAACCTCCGATGAGATTATTTCTATTCTTTGTTCTGGCTTTTATAGGAAGTGAATTTGCTGTTGCTCAGAATCATACCGTATTATATTGTGGTCAGACTCAGGCCAGAGAGCGTCTTTTCCAAAAGTATCCCGAAGCTGAGGGCTGCTCTCATCAGGCCAATCAGGAACTCGAAAACCAGGCTCAACTCGCCGAAGCAATGCGCTTAGGAGGCGGATCGGACACGACTGTCTATATCATTCCGGTGGTATTTCATATTATCCACGATAACGGTGAGGAGAATATTAGCGACGATCAGATTTATGATGCCCTGGCAGTATTGAACAGGGATTTTCGTAAACAAAATCCGGATATAAGCGGCGTTGTGCCCGAGTTTCAGGGAATTGCGGCAGATGTTGGAATAGAGTTTCGCCTTGCAACCAAAGACCCTCAGGGCAATTGCCACCCCGGAATTGTACGCATTCAGGATGAGCTGACTTACGATGGTGGCAATGATGCCATGAAAGACCTTAGTTACTGGCCCAGAAACAAGTACATGAATGTCTGGATTTGTGCCGCCATTGGAGGCAATGTGGCCGGATTTACTCAAATGCCCGGCGATGTAAATGCGCCCTGGTCGGCCTCTATAGATGGAATTGTGATGCTGCATAATTATACCGGATCAATAGGAACTGCCACTGGACTAACCTCCAGAACACTTACTCATGAGGTAGGCCATTGGCTCAATCTCTTTCACACCTGGGGGCCAACCAATTCACCCGGTGATGATCAAAACTGCCAGTTTGATGACAATGTAAATGACACGCCCAATACTATTGGCTATACTTCATGCAATCTCGATGGAGCATCTTGTGGAAGCGACCTGGACAATGTACAGAATTATATGGAGTATTCTTATTGCTCAAGAATGTTTACTGAAGGTCAGCGCACCAGAATGCGCGCTGCAATTAACTCCAATGTGGCGCAGAGAAGTTCGCTCATTACCCAAAATAATATGGTCGCTACAGGCGTGCTGGATCCTCCATTGTGCGTGGTAAATTTTAGTGTGGAAATTTCCAGCATCTGCACAGGTGATACAGCTTATTTCAGCGACAACAGCTACCATGGAATTACATCCTGGAGCTGGAATTTTGGTGATGGAAATACCCTTACAGGAAATGATCCTGCAATTCATAAAAACCCTATCCACATCTATGAGGATCCGGGAACTTATACCGTGTCACTTACCATATCAAATGGTGAAGAAAATTTGAGCCTGACACAGAATAACCTCATTACAATTCTCGGTGCCGGCCAATTCGGTTCTCCTTTCGAAGAAGGTTTTGAAAACACCTGGCCCAATAGCAATTGGTCGCAATACAATCAAAATAACGACTTAACCTGGGAAATTACACCTTCAGCTTTTTATTCAGGAACTAAAAGTCTGAAGCTCAGAAACTTCAGCAATACTATATCCGATAACCAGGAAGTGCTTTATTCAGCCACCTACGATATGAGCCAGGCTACTGCTGTATACTTGAGTTACAAATGGGCCTATGCCAATAAGGTAGATGAAACCGACGACAGACTGAGGGTAAGCGTGACAGGCGATTGCGGAAATACCTGGGACCTGCGCAAAATGAGAAAAGGATCTACTAATTTACCTACCGCCGATCCTACGAACATTCAGTTTACACCTACATCCTCTCAATGGGGAAGTGATATTCTTACCTTCCTCAATGAGGAATGGTTTACAGATCGTTTCAGGGTAAAGTTTGAATTTATAGGAAAAGGTGGCAATAACTTCTATCTGGACGACATCAACATCACGGCTGATATTACACAAGGAGTTGCAGAAATAAAACCCCAGTTTGTTTTTGCTTTATATCCCAATCCTACAGACGACGCCTCTACTCTTGATTTGATTCAATTGAATGCACAACACGTGAATATTACACTATACAATTCTACCGGGCAAATATGTGAGGTCTTGTGGAATGGCCAGCTCAATCAGGGCAAACACAGTTTCACAATCGATAACCTTGCATCGGGTCTATACACAATTGTTCTTGAAAAAGATGGTGCCCGCACTACACAAAAACTTGTTGTAGAATAATTTTTCTAAGTTGGCTCAGCTCCATTCGTAAAATGTGACGCTGTTTTAAGGCAAAAAGAGTTCATTTTTCTGCTCAGTTGAGGGCATAGCCATAATCCGTTCCTTATTTTTAATGCCCCGTCTGGTCGGGGTTTAGTGCTATTTTTGTGCTTATCGGCAATGATCAGGCAGCGTTTCTTGCTCCGCTATTGTCAATACTGTTGAATAAGACAAGTTTGTGACGGACGAAAAATCACTTATAGATGGCTGTTTGAATGGCTACGAGTCATATCGGTACGAATTGTACAAACGATATGCGGGTAAGATGTTTGTCGTTTGCAAACGATACTCGGGCAGCCGTGAAGATGCAGAAGATTATTTGCAGGATTCGTTTGTAAGAATATTTGCAAAACTCGACATGTACAACTTCAAAGGTTCGCTGGAAGGCTGGATTCGCCGGGTATGCGTTCACACTTGTCTCAATCATTTACGCTCAAGGAAATTGTATGCAGACATCAGCGAAGATGCTCCCATAGCAGATGTGGGTATACCGGATGCGATGAGCAATATGAGCGAAACAGAACTTCTTCAAATGATTCAGAAGTTGCCCCATGGATACAGAACGGTTTTCAATCTTTATGCGATTGACGGTTACGACCATGGCGAAATAGCTGAAACACTTGGAATAACAGAAGGTACTTCAAGATCACAACTCGCCAAAGCACGAGCATACCTGCGCAATGCGTTGGAGAAACAAAAAAAAACAAATGAGCAAGTTTATCAGGCGTGACGAAAACAGCATCGACAAGTTGTTTCGCCAGAAGCTACATGATGCAGAAGAAACCGCCCCACTTCACTTGTGGGAAGGCGTGAGACAGAGAACAGCTCCCAGACGCAAATTTATCTGGTGGTGGTTTGCTGGTGCTATAGTGGCATTGGGCTTAATAACCTGGGCCGTGGCAGGCCAATACGGAACTTCTAACGAAATCACCGCTGCCAATCAGTCTGTAATCTCTGATAATACCAATGAGAACAATAATGCTTCCGATCTTTCTACAGAGAAAAACTCCACAGAAGAACCGGATGCGATTACTTCTAACCCCAACATTTCAAATTCGCATACTGCCAATTCAACAGAATCAACCATACTTGCGAAGGATAAACCGACAAGAACCGGCAATAAAAATACTGGTAATAAAAAAATAGTTTCTCCTGAACCCAAAGCGCTTTCGACTTTTTCGGACAATACATATAAAGCTATCGGTGAGCCTTTAGCCAATGCCCCTGTTAAAGAAAGTTTAAAAGAAAATATTGGAGCTCCGGCTGAACCTGAGGTTACTATTGCTCCGACCCAAAATTCTGATGCAGACACAAACAGCAAGGACGCGGCGTTTGAAGAAAGCCCGGAAAATAATCCTGTTGCTGAGGTGGAGATACCGGCAGAGCCGGCACAACATATCCACCCGGAATACCGTGATGAGGTTCCCCCTGTATCATCTTTTGTATTTTCAATCGGAGCCTATGGCCTTGCCGGAATACCTCAGGGTGTCAAGTATAATGACCCGCAATATTCTGTCTTGAGCTCCAACCGGACCTCTTATAACAACGATCCTAAAAACTCTTCGCAAGGATTGGGTGTATTCGGAAAAATTGAATCAAAAAAACACTTTACACTTCAACTCGGTTTTGATACACAAAAGGTTATTTCTAAAGTGAATCTTACTGTGGTAACCCAGCTAGTAACATCCGGAACAATTCCTGATACTACATCAATTGAAGGTTTTGTCCCGGTTTATATTTATAACACTTCCGAATATCAGGCATACTACAATTTGTACAATACCTACCTTCTGGTGGGTAAGGACTTTTACTGGCGCAAGATTTATTTTGGTATCCAAACCGGGCCGGTGCTGCGTTTTAATACTGTGAAGCAAGCCCTTCCTGAAACCTACAACGATTCTACTTACGTAATTTACCCCGCAGGCAAAAGAATGGACCTGCAGGCTTCAGCTCAATTTGGTGTATTACTCAATGATCAACTGAGTCTGTTTGTTCAGTTTCAGCAAAGGTGGATGTTGCCCTTTTGGAAAACCTCCGATTCCCGAATGGTACATCCGGCCATTGGATTGGGTATGTCGTATAAATTTAATTAGACTTTGCTATTGGCGGCGTGGAAGGCATAGACCAACAAGACCAGACAATTAACTTTCGAATAATATTTGACTGATGAAAAATCTCTCCATCATCTTCGCGCTTTTGGTTGCAACGTTATTTTCAGGCTGCAATAAGTCGCCGGGTGACAAAAACCAACAGGTAAACCCATTGCTTGGCGATATCAGTTATAAGAACAAGTTTGGATACGAACCTGATGCTACAACTAACAATAACCTGAGAATAGCAACACATCTGGAATATGTAGAAAATTTGCTTAGAAATAAAGATGTTTCACACCTTCCTGCCGATCTGGCAATGAATCGAAACCATCTTTTGGACCTTCTTCACGACTATTGGACAAGAGGAAGTTTTCCTAAAAATTACGACTATACTGACCAAAGAAAACCTTGCTTCATTGATAAAGACGGAACCATTTGCGCTGTGGGTTATCTGGTAGAACAAACCACAAGCAGACAAGATGCAGAGGACATCAATCACCGTCATAAATACGATGAACTTTTGGCGATGAATGACCCATCGGTGAACAACTGGATTCTGACAAGCGGCCTCACCGAAGAAGAATGTGCCATGATACAGCCCACCTATGGGCCAGCACCTGTTTATACATACAATTATATCAAACCGGCTTATGGTATTTCATCTTCCATTCTTGGCGGACTCAATCTTTCTCTCAATGTGGTAAATGGAATACAAATAGGTCAGGGCACGACCAACAAAAGCGTTCCAATTATCGGTCTTATAACAGGAGCAGGGCAAATTGCACTCGGCTCTGCTATGTTTCCCAAAGATCTAATTACCTGGGGTGGTTCAATTCAGACAAACGAAAGCCAAAAAGTACTTTCAATGGTTAACATTGGACTTGGAACGACTACAATGATTTTAAGTACGTGGAATTTAATCACCAACAAAAAACCAAAAGACAAATTAACCTCGTGGAATATTTACAGCTTTCCAACGCGTGGTAACAATGCGGGAGTGGCGTTCAGTCTGACCCGAAAATTTTAACCCCGATCATTCCGCTTCGGGTGTGAAGTAATTCCATATCGACGTTAGCAACCACCACGCCTCCAGATATGAATTGGCATAATAACTTGATTTACAAGCAGGAGGACTTCCATAATTAGTTGTCAGTCAGTGGTCTGTATTTGCCGCGCTGTAAGTTACATTTGAACCCCATTAACAGGTTTACAATGCAACTTAAATTAGCCAAGGCTTCACATAAAATTACCAATGCAGTCTATATCACCGATGCAAATAAAATCGGTAAACTTCCTGACTTCTCCAAAACCGAACTCGAGTACATCCAATCGCAATCGGATGCCAAAAAATCGCTGATTCAGATTCAACGACTCAACCAATTGTACTTTGTGGTTTTGCCAGAATCCAAACCTGATAACCAGGCGATCGCCAATGAAGGACTGCGCGACAAAGGCAATAAAATTCTCGCGGCACTTAATGCAGCTTCCTGCGAAGACATATTGATTGTCAACCTCACTGAATCTGCACAAAATTCGTTGCTGATAGCAGAAGGTCTGGCATTATCGAATTATCAGTTTCTGAAATACCTCAAGGATAAAAAAGAGAAAACCAATTCGATGAAGACTATTTCTTTTTCGGATAAAAATCTAAAAGAAGCTGATATAAGCGAATGTCAGAATCTCATCGAAGCCACTTATCTGGCGCGTACATTAATCAATGAGCCCCTCTCCTATCTCACAGCAGTGCAATTTGCCAAAGACATGCAGAAAGCCGGCAAACAATCTGGCTTTGAGGTAAAAGTGCTGAACAAGAAAGAAATTGAGTCGCACAAAATGGGCGGGCTTCTCGCTGTGAATGCGGGAAGTATTGATCCTCCCACCTTCACCGTAATGGAATACAAACCGAAAAATGCGAAAAATAAAAAGCCCATTGTTCTGGTAGGAAAAGGTGTTGTTTTCGATACAGGCGGACTGAGCCTCAAACCCACTCCGGGAAGTATGGACGAAATGAAATGCGACATGGCTGGCGGCGCCGCAGTGGTAGGTACAATGTACGCTGTTGCCGCCAACAAACTTCCTGTATATGTAGTAGGACTTGTGCCGGCTACTGACAACAGACCCGGCATGAATGCTGTGGTTCCGCAAGACATCATCACCATCAGCGATGGCACTACAGTAGAAGTATTGAATACAGATGCAGAAGGCCGCCTCATCTTAGCTGATGCATTGGTCTATGCAAAAAAATATCCACCCGAAATTTGTATTGATCTCGCCACACTTACAGGAGCTGCCGTGCGGGCTATTGGCTCTTACGCAAGCGCCATTATGGGCACAGCGAGCGAAGACTCCATGAAAAAACTTGACGATAGCGGCATGCAAACATGGGAGCGCACTGTAGCATTTCCTATGTGGAAAGAATATGGCGATGAAATGAAAAGCGATATCGCAGACTTGAAAAATCTGGGTGGCGCAAATGCCGGACATATCAGCGCCGGTAAATTTCTTGAGCACTTTACCAACTACCCGTGGATACACATTGATATTGCCGGACCGGCTTATATCAATGCCGCCAACAGCTACAGAACAAAAGGAGGAACAGGTGTGGGCGTAAGAATGCTCTACCATTTTATCAAAACAAATTACGCAAAATAAAAAACAGGTTTTGGTTTTTCCGAAAACCTGAACTCCTTATCAAATATTTCATTTTAGAATTTCAAACAGAATATGTCCGATCAAAAAATAAGAGTTGGTATTACTTCAGGAGATCCGAATGGTGTGGGTCTTGAAACCATTATGAAAGTGTTTTCCGATCCAAGAATGTCAGATAACATTACCCCCATTATTTATAGTCATCCGGAAGTAATTAAGCAGCACAAAAAGATGTGCAACATAGAAGAGTTCAACTACAACAGTATCAATGTTGCCTCTGAGGCATTGGCCAAAAAAGTGAACGTGCTAAATTTCTGGAAAGATTTTAAAGGTGCATTGCAAATAGGTAAGCCCGACAAAGAGGCTGGTCTATTTGCCTTCAAAAGCCTTGAAGCCGCTGTGAATGATCTGGCCGCCAATAAAATTGATGTGCTGGTAACCGCACCGATCAACAAGGATACGATACAAAGTAAAGATTTTAATTTTCCGGGACATACTGAATATCTGGCAAAATTTGCCAACTCAGACAGGGTACTGATGTTTCTTGTAAGTGATGTACTGAAGGTAGGAATTGTTACAGGCCACCTGCCCCTGAAAGACGTAGCCCAACAAATTTCGAAACAAAAAATTCAGGACAAGCTCGATCTGATGCACGAAAGTCTGGTGAAGGATTTTGGTGTGAATCGTCCGAAAATAGCTGTGCTTGGACTCAATCCTCATGCAGGTGACAATGGATTGCTGGGCACAGAAGAAAAAGACATCATTGCTCCGGCCATCAGAGAGTTTGCAGAAAAAGGTATGCTAGTCTATGGGCCATTTGGTGCCGATGGTTTCTTTGGAAGCGCCGGCTACAAAAAATTTGATGCAGTATTGGCCATGTACCACGACCAGGGACTTACTCCTTTCAAGGCGCTGGCATTCGATCAAGGCGTAAATTATACAGCCGGATTGCCCATAGTACGCACCTCTCCCGATCATGGAACGAGTTATGACATAGCCGGAAAAGGAATTGCAGACGAGGCCAGTATGCGCTCTGCCATCTTTACTGCATGTGACATTTACACGCAACGCAAGGCCACAAAAGAATATTCTTCAAACGTATTGAAGAGGCAGGAAGTGCGCGACTCAAGAGACGATCAAAGAGAATAATATCGCTGCCTTTTGAAAATAAGAATTATTGCCATTGGCAAAACTTCGCAGGATTATTTGCGCACAGGTCAGGATATTTACCTGAAACGTCTGGCGCATTATACCTCGGTTGACTACAAAGAATTTCCTGATCCCGGGCAAAAAGGCAATACCCCCGAATTGCTCAAATCAAAAGAAGGTGAGCTCATTCTGAAGCAAATCAAACCAGACGATGTGCTTATACTTTTGGATGAAAAAGGGCAGGAATATTCTTCGCGCGAATTTGCTGCCATGCTACAGAAACGAATGAATGCGGGCACAAAATCAATTGTGCTCGTGATTGGCGGAGCATTTGGCTTTAGCAAAAATGTGTATGACCGGGCAGATTTGCAGCTCTCATTTTCCAGAATGACCTTCTCTCATGAGATGATCCGCGTCTTCCTCCTTGAGCAATTGTACAGGGCTTTTACCATATTAAAAGGGGAGAATTATCACCACGACTGAGCTTTGTATTGACGGAATAACAGTTAGGATTCTGTTGTTTTGGAGTTCAGTCTAACTCAAAAAATAACAAGCTAGTTTTGAATTACAGTGTTGCAATTTAATCTTTGTTGCATTTATTTTTAACACAAAGTCACTAAGTGTTCTGGTTGGAAAAGAGCTTTGTGTCGTTGTTACGCACTGCTTGTTCTTTTTTGATGCGTTCGTGAAACAGGCGATAATAAAGTCTAAATTTGAAAGGATTCTTTTGCTCAGATTGATGCCAGCGTTCTTTCAGATACTTTTATTTGGAACACAAAGTCACTAAGTGTTCTGGGTGGAAGAAAGCTTTGTAATGTGGTTCGGTAATTTTTTTAGCACGCATGAAACAGGTGTTACCCAATCTAATCTTAAACAGTTTTTTTTTCCAGGATTGAAAACCTGTGTTCTTCGAAAAATAATATTTCGCTCTATTGGACATAATTTGTCATTGACCTATTGTTGATCGGAATCTAAATCTTCATCACATCGGGCGCCTGAATCCCAGAGGGGCAACAAATCAATAGAACAACGAACCAACGATACCTCCTTAAGCCCAATTGGTACTGATTCTATAGATTTTGCAACGAATCCTGAAGTGCTATATCCGCCAAAAACATCAACTGGCCACAATATCAGCCCAACTTTTTTCCTCTGTCTTAAGCCGTATTCCCCCCACAACACTGAAAACCAATAGATTCTAAGAAGAACCGGCATTGTTGTTAGTTTGGTTACAATTCCTTAAACTTGTAAAAATAATTATACCTGCAATTATCCAAAAGAGAACTTACACACTTTAAGGTTTCAAATTCTGGTTTTATCACCAAAAGATTTTGATGGGATATCGACTGGAATCTATACCCAATTTCAAAACATTCCTTTAACCGTGGTACAACCAATACAAGATTTCATCAGTTTTGCTTGCGATCTTTACATGAAAATCTTGCTAAAGAAAGGATTTGACTACCCTAATAGAAGTAAAGAATTATGGATCATTTCAACTTCGTCCGCTTTTGGAAAAGAATTTAGAGCACATATTATCGAATTTCCAACCCATTACACTGGCTGAAATGGACCAGGTGCAGTTGATGAACCGCACTGATACTAAATTCATGATTTCTTATGATGTGTTGCTCACCATCTTAGAAAACTTACCTCCTTCTTACAGAATTCTGGAAATTGAGGGCGTTCGGCAAAGTCGGTATGAAACTTTGTATTACGACAATGAAAATTTCCATCATTATATCGCACACCAGAATGGCAAGAAAAACCGTTTCAAATTTCGCAAAAGAAAATACGTGGAAAGTAATCTTTCCTTTTTCGAAATAAAAACTAAAACCAATAGTGGCCGGACCATCAAAAGTCGCTACAAAATTGGTGTAATAGAATCTGAACTCGATCAGCAGGCACGAACTTTTGTGCTCAACAAAACAGGAAGAGAAGAACCATTGGAGCCCAAACTCTGGAACAACTTTAAAAGAATCACCTTTGTAAATGAGTCTATTCCGGAAAGGCTGACTATTGATTGTGAGATTCGTTTTTTTACCGGAAACCGACAAGTTGAACTTCCTCATTTGGTTATTGCAGAATTAAAACAAGAAAATGTAAACCGTCATTCACCTTTTATGGCACAACTCAAAGAAAGGCTCATCAGACCTGACAGTATCAGCAAATATTGTCTGGGTGTGGCGCTGCTCTTCAAAGAAGTGAAATCAAATACATTCAAAGAAAAAATTCTTAAAATAAATAAAATAGCAAATGCTTGAAATATTGACCGACCACCTCCCCTCATTCTGGAACCAGTTACAGGAAGTGACGCCAGCCTTGCCAGGAGCTACAAACGTCGAAAAATTCGAACCCATTGGAAAGGTAAAACTTATCAACCTGGAAGACTTGCTGGAGTTGATGATACGACTTGGCCTGCACCTTTCTTTTATCTTCGTACTGGTTCGGTTGATCTATTACCCTATTGCCAGGAGAAAAGACTTTCTTTTCACCTATATCCTATTTAGTATTTCTATTTTCCTGATGTGTTTTCTTTTGGAAAGTGTAAAACTGGAAATGGGATTTGCGCTTGGCCTCTTCGCAGTATTCGGCATTATCCGATACCGCACGGATGCCATTCCTATCAAAGAGATGACTTACCTCTTTATCATCATAGGAATGTCGGTGATGAATGCCTTGATCAACAAAAAAATATCGCTGGCAGAATTGACTTTTGCCAATGCCGCCATTATTGGTGTCACTTATGGATTAGAAAAGGTATGGCTTCTGCGCCACGAATCGCAAAAATTGGTATTGTATGAAAGAATTGATCTTATTCAACTTGGAAAAAGACCCGAACTCATAGCCGATCTGGAGAAAAGAACCGGCATAAAAGTAAATCGCGTGGAAATAGGAAAAATTGACTTCCTTCGCGATACAGTTATGCTCAAAATTTATTTCTATGAAGACCAACAGCCCGGACAAATGGACGAAGCACTAACTTCGTCAGGATTTAATTCGTAATTTTTTTATCAGATAAAATGAAAAAAACTTTTGCCGCAATAAGTTGTGCTGTCATACTTCTGGCCGCTTGTAAAAAAGAAGCAGGAGATGGTGGAAATAGCTCTATCAAAGGACATGTCGATGTAGATTATCGCATTACATTGGAGAATCCCAATACCTATACAAACACAGTAAATGGCGGAGATCGCGAAGTGTACATTATCTATGGCGACCACATTTCGCCTGATGACCGCGTATGGTCCAATAAAGACGGAGATTTTGAATTTAAATATCTGCGCCCCGGCAAATACACCGTTTATACCTACAGTCAGGACACCAGTTCAGTGGCAGTAACCTGGGACGAAGAAAAATTTGCGATATTAAAAACAATTGAAATCAAAGAACGCAACGAGCAGGTAGATGCAGGAATTTTTACTGTTTATGCGAAAAAGTAAAATCCTATTTACTTTGGTTTTGTGCTGTCCCTTGTTTGCTCTTGCGCAATACAAGGATGCAGGCTTATGGGCCAATTTTTCTTTGGCGGGTAAATTCAACAAAGATTTTCAATACTCACTTTCTCCTGAAGTGAGAATGGATGAAAACATCACCCGGGCGGCGTCTTTCTTTATGGATTTTGGAAGTCAGTACAAATTGAACAAACATTTTTCTTTCTCTGCCAGCTATCGCATTGGAGGCAGGAATGATGGAATGAATATCGGCCTCCGCCAGCGCTTTCAATTGGGCGTAGCATACAAAGAAAAAGCAGAAGATTTCACCTTCAGTCTTCAAACCAGAATACAGGCCGGAGCCACTCTTTTTGCCGCTGAAAATGATGCGGATTTTACCACCGTGTGGCGTAATAAACTGGGAGTGAAATATACCCGACTGAAAAAAACTGACGTTGCTATGTCGTTCGAAATTTTTAATCTCTCTGGCCGGTACCAGGATTTGGCCATGCAAACCTGGCGCTGGATAACAGATGTGGAAAGGAAACTGAACGACAGAAATTCTGTTTCCATTGGTTACCTTATTCAACGCAGTTTGCTTAAATCGCCGATTGAAATGGACTATATACTGCTGCTTTCCTGGCAGTATTCTTTGGATGCGAGTAAGGAAAAGTCGGATTCTGGTAATAAGGCTAATTGATGATTTGGTGCACAAGAGGGTTGGGATGTGTTGTGCCTGGGTGAAGTTCTTGTGGGTGGTTACAAACCACGGCAAGTGCTACGCACGGGTTAGCCAATGCACAGTTCTGTTGGAAGGAATGGCGAAAAAACCCGCGCGAGGTGGGGTGGTTACAAACCAAGTCAAGTGCCACGCACGGGTTAGCCAATGCACAGTTCTGTTGGAGGGAATGGCGAAAAAACCCGCGCGAGATGGGGTGGTTACAAACTACGTCAAGCGCTACGCACGGGTTAGCCAATGCACTTTTCTGTTGGAAGAAGTAGCGAATAAACCCGCGCGAGGTGGGGTGGTTACAAACCATGTCAAGCGCTACGCACGGGTTAGCCAATACACAGTTCTGGTGGAAGGAGTGGCGAACAAACCCGCGCGAAGTGTGGACACTGAATTTTCCTGATGCTATTCAACTTTGGTAATTGACCCGATTAATTAACGTTGGTATTCTGAATACTTCCCATTATTTCCTTTAAAAATCGGCCTTATTAGGGCTTAAGTTTACCGAAAATTATAATTAACAAGCTTACACAGCAGGATTGACTTCCATTTATTACAATATCGGCCGATACTGCCTTCTGATGGTGAATGTGTTTACCAAGCCCGAAAGACGCGGCTTGTACAAAAACCTTATCGTAAAAGAACTGGACAAAATCGGATTGCAGTCGCTGGGCATTGTGGCGCTGCTTTCTCTTTTTATGGGGGCGGTTGTTACGCTGCAAACGGCCTCCAACATCGACAGTGCATGGATTCCACGGTGGACCATTGGTTTTACCACAAGGCAAACCATGATTCTGGAATTCAGCTCAACCATTGTCTGTCTGATTTTATCGGGGAAAGTAGGCAGCAATATTTCTTCAGAAATTGGTACAATGCGCATCTCCGAACAAATAGACGCAATGGAAATAATGGGTGTCAATTCTGCGAGTTACCTCATTCTACCCAAGGTCATTGCGGCCATCATTATCTTTCCTTTTCTGGTGATTATTTCTATGGTGCTCAGTATTAGTGCTGGTGCCATTGTGGGCGTAGGCTCGGGTGTTATTTCGGCCACCGACTTCGAATATGGGGTGCAGTATTATTTCGAACTTTTTCAGGTTACCTATACGCTGATCAAAACCGTGGTCTTTGCCTTCATTATTACAAGCGTAAGTTCGTACCACGGATATTACACCAAAGGCGGCGCGCTTGAAGTGGGCCAGAGCAGCACAAAAGCAGTGGTGTACAGCATTATCCTCATCATGGTGGCCAACTATATACTTACTCAACTTCTGTTGCTTTGATCGAGGTAAAAAACATATCCAAAAGTTTTGCCGGCAATCAGGTACTGAAAGATGTCAGCGTAAACTTCCTGCCGGGAAAAATCAACTTTATCATCGGCCGGAGTGGTTCGGGTAAATCGGTACTGACAAAATGTATTGTGGGTTTGATGGAAGTCGATCAGGGCGAAATTATTTTCGACGGTCGCAACTTCACCAAAATGGATCGCTGGGATCGAAAAGAAATTCGCCAGGAAATGGGCATGCTCTTTCAGGGTGCTGCACTCTTCGATTCGATGACAGTGGAAGAGAATGTGATGTTCCCCCTCAACATGTTCAGCAAAATGAACAAAAAGGACCAGCTCGACCGCGCAAACCTTTGTCTGAAGCGCGTGAACCTGGAAGGCAAAAACAAACTTTATCCCAGTGAATTATCAGGCGGTATGCAAAAACGCACAGGTATTGCGCGGGCCATCGCCATGAATCCAAAGTATTTGTTTGTTGATGAGCCGAACTCGGGCCTCGATCCGCAAACGGCCATTGTAATCGACAACCTGGTGCGCGAAATTACCTACGAATTCAATATCACCACAGTAGTAGTAAGTCACGATATGAACTCGGTAATGGAAATCGGCGACCGCATCAATTTTATATACGAGGGCAAACTTCACTGGAATGGCGACAAACGCGATATTCTCCATACGGATAATCAGGTGCTGAATGATTTTGTTTTTCCTTCGGAATTTATGAAGGAGATTCGGGATGCGTTGAGGTAGGGGGAATTAAGTCCATAACTATATCAAATTCGGGAGGGTGGTTACAAACCACAACAAGTGCTACGCACGGGTTAGCCAATGCACGGTTCTGTTGGAAGGAATAGCGAATAAAACCCGCGCGAAGTGTGGGATTCGGGATGCGTTCAGGTAATTTTCTATTTTTTACATTCTGGGAGGTTGTTGGAGAAACCAAGGCAGGTGTTAGGCGCTTCTTATGAGAAAGTTGGTTGCCCGCATGCTCCGTGCGGTGAGGACACCACCTGGAGCGGTAAGCACTAGTTACACTTCGCTGAAACCAGCCAGTGAGAGTCGAATATTAGCTTTACGGGTAAAAATAATCAGCGAAAAACCCAGGTTCCATTATGCGAATCGTATCATATACATAGAAACAAAATATCCGATTGTATTGAATGTAGCTTTTCATTGATAATACATGAATGATGAGCATGAAAATAGATAGCATGAAAGGAATGGTAATAGAAAATATTCTATACTTTATCATTTCATTTTTTAACCTGTATTGTTTCCAAATTTTTTTACAAACGGCTATGACAAGGCACAATCCGGCTAAGATAATTAAACCTAACTCGCTATAATAAGATCCTTTATATGCAACCCAAAAAACACCTCCAGTTAAAACACCAATCGTTATAGTATTGACAGACAGTCTTTGGACATTTTTTCGATTTCTGAAAAAGAAGTGGCTAAGTCTAAATAACCCAGACCGGATACCAATGAGCAACAAGAAAACACAACTAATATGTGATATGAGTCCTAGAACCATTGAAGAATTAATTAGGACTTGATTTCTTCTAAGGTTATAATCATCGGCACCTCCTTTATGCTTAATCTTGTACAGGCAATTATAAAAGAACTGCTCGATTCTTTGTTGGCAAAAGGGTAATGTTTGTGTAGTTCGCTTATTCATTAGGTCGGATATGAAAGAATGGTTTAGTATTGCGCGCAAGGAATCATTCAATAGTGGCATAGGATTACCTACAATAGAGCCTCCTCTTTCGCTAATAAAAGTTTCTAGCAATTGAGCCATGAGAGAATCGTGTATTTGATCTTCAAAGACCTCATACAGAGCTTGATGTTGGACTATTTCATTAATACTTTCATCACTGGCATAATATCCAGCACAATCAATTGAATTCCTTCTAACCTGGAGCTTCAAATATTTTGCTGTCGGATCCTGTGAATCTTCATACGGTATGTCGTCTGGAATGTCATAAAAAAAAAACGTGTGCGGGAGATTCCCTCAAATACTTTGACTCAACAAAATCGCGGGAAATAGATCTAGAGATTACTCCTAAATAAAATATGACTGCTACACATAATATGGAGGCCACCAAAAGCGAAAAAATACTCTTAAAGGATTTCGAAAGATTAGCTCCTTCGCCCTTACTACTATCAGAACTATTTCCAAATCTAATAGCCACTATTACTCCAATGACAATGGAATAAATTGCATGTAAAACTTCCGTAAATTCAGCGCTGCCCTTCGTTTCTTTATCCTTCTGAGTTCTTTGTTGTATTGATCCATTAGCAATTTCGTTAGTCTGCCATGTTGTAGTGGTAACTTCATCCCTAACTTCAATATTTTCGTTGCTCACTTCATTCCTGTGAAAAAAAGAATCGATATTTTCTTTAATTGATTTTTCATATTTATAAACTGTGCAAACGAAGCAGATCAATAAAAACAAAAAAATAATAAACCCCTGAGAGACAAAAAACAAGAAATCCTCAGATCCAAAGAAAGTTTCCATAATAGTTTAATTAGGAATATTGAAGTTTAAAATAGGTCTTTAATCCAGATAATCAAACTTCACTATCCTCAGCAATTCCAGATTTTTATAAACGAATATATTGCGACTTCCGCAACCAGAGAAATTTTTATTAGAAAATAAACATAAATGCGTAGAAATACGCAATTTTCACAGCCATGCACTATTGCGTAAAACTCCAATAGAAAAAGCACACAAAGCTCAATAACTTGCTAGTTTTCAAGCGCATAAACCTCCAACCTTCCTCAATCTAGTGCAGATGTAAGAATTCAAGTGAAAAAATTTAAAAGAATCTGGATAATACAATTGAGCGGTGTTGCCGCACACCATATCAAGTTTACACTTAGGATAAGGGAAACCTTTTCTAATTGAATAAATAGCAATGAATACCCAAACTCTTACAAAATCAACCCGGTAAATGCACCCGAATATTCTCAACCGCTAATTGAATAAATTCAGTATTGGTAAACATGGTCTTCTTCCTGTCGCTCCAATTTTCTACCTCCTTGATGATGGATTCCTGAGCAGTCACTTTCTTTTCGGTAATAATAAAATCGATGGTCGACAATAATTCCAAACCGTATGGTGAATAGAATCCGGAGAGAAAATTCTTGGTCTTCAAGACCGTTTGTTGGTGTATCTGATTTTCTTCCTTGCTTAAAAAGGAATTGACCTCTTCGTCACCACCGTAAACCAGTCCCAATTCTTCAAATGGTTTTTTGTCTTTCGAACTATAGCCCATAACATAACTTCCATTGAGATAATACAAGACGTGTTTTACCTTTCCTGAATAGGGCCCGTAGAAATTGGGTTTGAATTCGAGTTTAAAAGAATCTGCCGCGCCAAATCGCTGAAGAAAATAGGCGATTTTTTCAGCCGAAAATTCTGATACAAATTCTCCGTTGCGCACCGATTCGTAGAGAACGGACAACAACATTGCCCGGGCCGGGGTTAATTTAACTCTTTCCTTTTTTAATGCTTCCTGAATGGCAATGCCGGGTTCATAAATGTAAATGTCACAACTCAAACCTGCTAATCGTTGTTCTAAAATATTCTTTACCCTGTTCCAATACAGTCCTCCATTTCCAGCCCTCAGCGGCGGAATGGCTATTGATTCAATATTTTTTTCTTTAATTATCTTTACTAATTCCGATAAACCTTCTTCTATATATTCGTATTCCGATGGTAAACGCCAATGGGTTTTAGTGGGGAAATTGACTATCATCTTTTTTCCCAATAGCATTGTTTCATCTTCAGTAACCAAAAGTTTTCCTACGACCAATTCTTTATTTTTACAGGCTTCTGCATAAACTCTGAAATTATTAGGAAACATATTTTTGAACTGCAGGGCAATTCCTTTGCCCATTACTCCTACAGTATTGACTGTGTTGACCAACGCCATCGCTTCGCTATCCAAAAGATTACCGATCTTATAATGTATCATACCTGGAAGTAATAGTTATGTGAGTCATTCTATAGAGGTAAGTCTTATCCAAATCGGGCATCGAACAAATGTATTAAATTTCAATTCTGTCTGCAAAACCATTCACAATGCTTCTTATTCTCTGTACTTATCTCAATTACCAATAAGTTTTAGCCAAAGAAAATCTTTGAAGTGAAGCAATACCACCAATTCGAAGGCTCTATAATAACGACGGCAATTCTGCCAGATAGCACACATCAAAAAAATACTATATTTACAACCTGCGAAAAGGGCAGCCCTTACTATCCAGAGTATTTTTATCCGAAAAAGCATAAACTTTGGATTGAATTATCATCCAGTTATAACACCGGATCACAGCCCGCCCGCACCAACAAACCTCTCAAAAATAACACATGACAGATATCGGAATAATTGGGTTCTTATTAATTGTTGCAAATATTGCCTTTTCATACAAGGGTTTTACCAACTCTTTGTTCTTTGACGGTTATAAATTTGAAGTGGATAGAATATTAATAGATAAAGACTATAAAAGGATATTTAGTTCCGGATTTTTACATGTCAGTTGGATGCATTTACTTTTCAATATGTTGAGCTTATATGCTTTTAGTGAACTTCTTGAAAGCCAAATCGGAGGATTCTATTTTCTACTCATTTATTTCGGAAGCCTCATTGCAGGAAGTTTGTTCGCATTGTATATACACAGACATCATGGAGATTATAGCGCAGCAGGTGCATCAGGTGCCATTTGCGGAGTTATATTCGCTTCAATAGCATTATTCCCCGGACTTGGAATCGGCTTTTTTGGGCTTCCATTTTCAATACCCAGCTGGCTTTATGGAATACTATATGTTGCATATTCAATTTACGGCATTAAATCGCAGAAAGACAATATCGGACATGAAGCTCATTTGGGTGGAGCATTAATTGGAATGCTGATTGCACTAGCAATAAGACCAACTTCATTGATAGAAAATTATTTGCCAATTGTGGCAATTACGGTTCCCACATTAATATTTATAATCCTAATCATAAGAAAACCGCAGGTGTTACTTGTAGACAATTATTTTTTCAAAAAGCACGATAAATACTACAACATTGAACATAAGTACAACGAAGAAAAAATAAATAAGCAAAAAGAACTCGACAAATTACTGGATAAAATAAGTAGAAAAGGAGTAAACAGCTTATCCAATAAAGAAAAAAAGAAGCTGGATGAATTGTCAAAATAAAAAATATCATCAATAAAACCCAAACAATGCTCCATGTCAATTTCTACCGAAAACATAAGCCATGTTTGCTTTTTTGAGCCAACTTTTGGTTGAATTCTGCATCTTCAGCCTCGCAAAAAAGCCCCCAATCTCCACCCCTCAAAAAAACTCCACACCAACACCCTCCCCGTTTTATTCCCCAAATTCATTGGGAAACCATAGGGAGCAGTGCGCATTGGTTATGTCACTTCTCCATCCGGTGAGGACAAGGTTCGCTGAAATCACCGTTTAGGTGTAACAAATGATCGTGACTTATTAAGTGAATTGAAAAGGATGCAACGTTCTTTGACCAAGAAAGTCTAAAGGAATAGTCATTGAACAAATTTTATGGCGTTTGTTGTCAAATGTCGAACAATTCAATTTCAAAAATAGTATTGATTTTCGTTCTGATTGCATTTGGACATGATACCTCGTATGCGTTCTTCTTCTTTCGGAAATCACCACATGCCAATTCGGTTGAACTCAACTATGGGCAAATGATTTATTCTCGATCCTTTGTTGGCGGCATAAATTCTTTCAGGAATTTTCAGTTGGGCCGACCTATTCAATTTGTTGGATTGGGAGTAAGCGGAGAACTAAAACTTTCTACTTTTCATAATATTCTCGGACATTTTTATGTGAGTGGGGTGATGCCACAGAAAATTCAATTAGAGGAGTTGGGACAGGCCCGAATCGGAGGCGGTCTGATCAGTGCCGGACTAACAAAGGAACTGATCAAAAGAAACCGCAGGTTCAATCTTCAGCCAGGAATCGGGATTCTTACAGGAAGAATGAATATTCGTCAAAGTGAAATCATCCATTTGAAAAATGGTTTTATTGCACCTAAAATATCAATTCAATCGAAAGCTATTTTTGGTAAAGTTTCGCTTGCTCTGCAGATAGAATATGCAATGGATCTTTCAGATAATGATTGGAAAAGTATTCAGCAACGCTCAGGATCTATGGATAATTTAACGGCTTTCAACCAAAGTGGTTTACTTATGCAGATTTCTGTTGGTTGGGTTTCCTATGACCAGAAAGCAATGAAAATTCGCTAGAAATATTGGAGTAATATAGCTTCTATGCCTCAAAAAAAACTCCACACCAACACCCTCCCCGTTTTATTCCCCAAATTCATTGGAATTGTTTTGACCTGACTGGCTTCCACTTCTTTAAGGAAATGGTAGGCACTCTTTAAATTAGATTGCTTCGAAACAAGGGTGGAAAACCAATAACAGGAATTGGCGAAGGATTGGCTTTGAAGAATCATGTCGGAGATAAATTTCGATTCGCCACCCATACACCACAATTCATTGCTTTGTCCGCCAAAGTTCAAAGTGGGTGTGGTTATTTTTTTATGTTTCAAATTGCTCACCTTGCGCGCAGATCCAGCTTGTGCTTCTTCCTGCGATGAATGGAAAGGTGGATTGCAAAAACTGAGATCGAAAAATTCTTCTTTTCGGATAATACCGTCGAAAATATTTTCGGGATTCTTTTGGAGCCGAATTTCAATGGCTCCTTGCATGCTTGAATTCTTTTCGATAATGTTTTGGGCAGAGGCTATTGAAACCGGATCAATATCACTGCCCACAAAACGCCAACCATATTCCTGATGGCCAATAATGGGATAAACACAATTGGCTCCAACGCCAATGTCGAGGCAGTTGGTAATCTGAGATGATCCGCGGGCCTTATTCAGATTTCGTTTACTGGCGGCCAATACATCGGCCATCAAATGAATGTACTCCGCGCGACCGGGTATGGGAGGACACAAATAATTTTTGGGAATGTCCCAGTAGCTGATACTATAATAATGTTTCAAAAGTGCCTTGTTCAGGGCTTTCACCGCTTCGGGATTGAAAAAATCAATCGATTCATCGCCGTATTCATTTACCTTAACGAATGGACCAAGTTCCGGCGAAGTATGGATTAATGCCGCAAAATCATAACGCCCGCGGTGTTTGTTGCGCGGATGCAATGTGGTTTTTTCGCTGGGATGTTCCTTCTTTTGGATTGGCATGTGGTGGCGGTGACTGCAGTGGCAAATTTAGTTTTATATTGGGTTGGATAAAAATTGGGGCTTGTGGAGTTTTGGACAACTTATAATGTGTTGAATACATATAGTAAGTTGAGGAGGGTGGTTGGAAACCACGTCAAGTTGTGCTCACTGGCTATGTGATTCACAGTACTATTATAATAGATAGTGGTCGAACCAGGGGGAGTCGGATGGCGCAATTCACTTGTACTCCTTCAACTCCTGCGCATACCAATCTTTCGCATTTATCATAGATCCATCGGGCATCTTTACCTGATAGGGACTTCCGCTCATGGAGGATTTGGAAGCTATGTTCTCTATAAAATCATCGAGGGTTTTAATTTGATCTCGGGCTTGCTGCAACTTCGAGCGCAAATGATCGGCGGCTTCTTGTGGACTGTGGTCGGAACCATTTCTGATAAAGGTAATATTCGAATTTTGAATGCGGTTTAACAGCCATTCAATTTTCTTCATTTCGGCCGTTGCGCTTTCAGAACCGCCCGGGCTTTGTGCATCAACCGTACCTGCCTGATTGTTTTCTGCATTTGCTCTTTTTATGGTAAAATATCCAAAGTCTTCGCCCACCAATTGATTAATTAAGTCTGTACACTGTATCGAATACTCCATGGAATTGATCTGAAATTTGAAGCTCTCACCTTTGTGAATGGATTTCTGAAGAACAGCAACACCGGCATTTTTTATAACCACATAGGTTTGTCCGTGTGTGATGTCGTCGATATGGCAATATATGTTGCCCGCGCCACTGGGGATTTCTGTTTCCGTGCGTTGAAATAATCGAAATTCGAATCCGCCTGCCGGGATATTCAGTTCTGATTTCAATGCCTCGCCATTGCCCTGATGGTTTGAGCATCCGGGCAACAGGAGAGAGATCAATGCGATAAATAAATACCTGTAGTTCATATTACTTTTAAAAGGCAGAGCCTGAATTAATGCTGTACATTGAAAAAAATCATTTTTTTAACTAGAAAAAATGATCTTCAAAAATAAACAAAACACAGGAATTTCTTAGGAATTTCTAATCTTTCCTCTCCGGAAAGGCTGGTATTGATTCCAGACGTCAATCAAAATGGATTTTGGCCATAGGTTTTTGAAGGCCAAAAAATTATGGAGCTAAGGCCGCGGTTTTTTCTATACATTTGCTTGAAGCCCATAAACAGGATTCACTCACTAAATAATATTAATAGTAAAATTGTAATAATGGAACTCGTAGCAAAACAACCCGAGGTAAAAAACTATATCAACGGCCAATTTACCCGTAGTGTTCAACCCTCTATGAACGTGATCAGTCCAGGTGACGGATCGGTAATTTCTACCTTGCCATTGTCTGATTACGATGATCTGGATCAGGCTGTCAGTGCGGCAAAAAAGGCCTTTGTGGGCTGGTCGGCCATGACCATCAAAGAACGTGTACAAATATTTTTTCGCTACCGCACGCTACTCGAAAAAAACATGGATGAACTCTCTAAACTCATCCAACTTGAAAATGGAAAAACCTATAGCGAAGCCAAAGCTGAAGTGGAAAAAAGCATGGAGCTATGCGAATTTGCTGTTTCATTGCCTCAGATCATTTCCAACGAAGTACAAGAGGTAAGCAAAGGTGTTGAATGCAGAATTGAGAAAAAACCACTGGGCGTGGTGGCTTCAATAGCACCCTTTAATTTCCCCAATATGGTTCCGCACTGGACCATGCCGAATGCACTGGTATTAGGAAATACCATGATCATGAAACCTTCCGAAATTGTACCGTTAAGCGTTGTGCGAATGGCCGAGCTTCTCAAAGAGGCTGGTCTGCCTGATGGTGTATTTAATGTGGTCAACGGCGGAAGAGAAATTGTCGAAGCCATTTGCGATCACCCGGGCATTGAAGCGGTCTCTTTTGTGGGATCAACCACTGTGGCCAAAATTGTTTACAAGCGTGCCACTTCAAATCTTAAAAGATGTGTCGCACTGGGCGGAGCGAAAAATCACCTGATTGTATTGCCCGATGCCAATCCTGATATGACGGCTTCAAATGTGGTGGCATCCATGTCAGGCTGCGCAGGTCAGCGCTGTATGGCCGCATCAGTAATGGTAGGTGTAGATAAGGTGCAACACATCATCGATAAAATGGTGATGGAAGCTAAAACATTAATTCCAGGAGAAAATCTTGGTTCTGTTATTAGTGCTGCGGCAAAAGAACGCATCCACAATTACATTACCCAGGCTGAAAAAGATGGCGCCAAAATTTTAGTGGATGGACGCAATGTCACCGTAGCTGGAAAAGAAGGTGGTTTCTATATTGGACCTACCATCATTGATTATGTGACACCGGAGATGAGTGTGGCAAAAGAAGAAATTTTTGGCCCTGTTATTTCCATCATCAGAGCGAAAGACGTGGAAGAGGCTTTATCCATAGAAAATGGCTCCAATTATGGCAATGCGGCGGCTGTCTTTACTCAAAGCGGCAGTATGGCCAAACTAATTATGGAAAGGGCCAGTGCCGGTATGATTGGTGTGAATATCGGTGTTCCGGTGCCAAGAGAGCCATTCTCATTTGGCGGTTGGAATGAATCGAAATTTGGTGTGGGTGATATTACCGGAAGAAGTTCTATTGAATTCTGGACAAAAAATAAAAAAACATCTATCAAATGGAATGCTGAAGCCAAAACAAATTGGATGAGCTAATACCCTATAAACGTATCTCGGAAATAATCAATTGTAAAAATATTATTCTATTTTTGAATGGAAACCACTTTAGTAAGGGAAGATCAAATCACCCAAAATAATTTAGATTATACGCTTTTCTCCTGGTCGAAACAAGGCGGCCTGGACCCTATCATCGCAGATAGAGCAGAAGGAGTTTATCTCTACGATAAAAACGGAAAGAAAATAATCGACTTCTCTTCCATGTTGATGAATGTAAACATCGGACATGGCAACCAGCGTATCACAAAGGCTGTAACGGATCAGATGCAAAAACTCAGTTATGTCTATCCGGGTATGTCCACAGAGGTACGCGGCGAACTGGGAAAAGTATTGGCAGAAATTACTCCGGGCAATCTCACCAAAACATTGTTTACGCTTGGCGGCTCTGAGGCCATTGAAAATGCCATAAAACTGGCGCGCATTTACACAGGCCGGCATAAAATAATATCACATTATCGCTCTTATCACGGCGCTACTTATGGCGCACTGTCTGTTGGTGGCGATCCAAGAAGATTTGCTGCCGATAGTCAGGCGTTGCCCAATATGGTGCATGTGGAAAATCCCTATTTCTACCGCTGCCCATGGTATTCCTCCAGCATTGAAGAATGCGGCGAACGTGCTCTGGCAAATCTGGAACAAGTAATCAAATACGAAAACCCAAACGCCATTGCAGCTATTCTTATGGAAGGTGAGTCGGGTACTTCGGGCTGTATTAAATATCCTCCCTTTTATTTAAAACACGTAAAAGATATTTGCGATAAATATGGCATCTTATTGATTGCTGATGAAGTAATGAGTGGCTTTGGTCGTACAGGAAAAATGTTTGGCGTAGACCACCATGATGTCACTCCGGATATTATGTGTATGGCAAAAGGAATTACCTCTGCTTATCTACCATTGGGTGCCATGGTAGTGACAGATACCATCGCCGATCGCTTTAAAGATATTCCGCTTGCGCTTGGACTTACCTACTCTGCTCACGCTGTATCGTGCGCTGCAGCATTGGAAAATATCAAAATTCTCCGCGAGGAAAATATGGTGGAAAATGCGGCCAACATGGGCTCGTACATGGAAGCCGAAATAGCGAAGCTCGCGCAAAAACATCCTTCCATTGGTGATTTCAGAAACACAGGATTGTTGGGTTGTATCGAACTGGTGAAAAACAGAAAAACAAAAGAGCCTGTTACACCGTGGAATGCTGCTCCGGCTGATATGGAAGTCACCAACCGTATGGCGGCCAAAGTGCGCGAACTGGGTATGTTCACTTTCGTGCGCTGGAACTGGATTTTTATTGCGCCTCCCTTGTGTATTACAAAATCTGAAATCGATGAAGGACTAGCGATTCTTTCGCAGGTTATTTCGATCGCCGACGAGTATTGCAATTAATATTCATTGAATAATCAAAGCAAGCCTTGAGCAAAGAGATTGTCGAATTAACCGAAGACCTTTCCTACTCTTCACTGTACAGTGAGGACCTGGCTCCTGTTCCTGCAAATAAAAGAACATGGAACAAGTGGCATCTGGCAGCACTTTGGGTGGGTATGGCTGTGTGCATTCCGACTTATCTTCTGGCGTCTTATATGATCCGCGATGGATTGAACTGGATTGAGGTGCTTATCATTATTGGTTTATCGAATGTGATTATTACTGTTCCCATGGTGCTCAACGGCCATGCGGGAGTAAAATATGGTGTGCCCTTTCCGGTGATCGGCCGCTCTGCTTTTGGTACAAAAGGAATTCACATAGCTTCTGTTATAAGAGGACTGGTGGCTTGCGGCTGGTTCGGCGTACAAACGTGGGTAGGAGGCCTTGCCATCTATGCCATTTACAATGTATTGGCTGGCACACCTGGCGAAGTAGATTTGTCTATCGGCAAGTTTGTTTCATTTGGAATCTTCTGGTTTATCAATATGTATTTTATCTGGAAAGGAACAGAAAGCATCAAGTGGCTGGAAGAATATTCTGCTCCTATTCTGATCATTATGGGCCTTGTGCTTATTGGCTGGGGTGTAAATAAAGCGGATGGATTCGGCATTGTTTTAAAACAGGGAAAACAACTGGAAACTCCTGCTGCCTGTTTTTATACCCATGAATCTACTCACCAGGTACAAATTGTCATCAATCCGATAAAAGACAAGGAAGGAAAAAACAAAGCCGATAGCTACCAGATTATTTACAATAATTCGGAATCGGAATGGAAATCGCTTTCGCAGGAAGCCATTGATATTCCAACACCAAAGGAAAATGACTCTTATAAAATTCGTTTGAGAAAAGGTGAAGTTCTTTCTTCAATGGCCGAAGTGAGTCCGCAGATAAAGGCAAAAAGTACCGGCGACAAATTATTAAGTTATATGATCTGGCTCACAGCCATGGTGGGATTCTGGGCCACCATGTCATTGAGTATTGCCGACATCACACGTTTCGCGTCTTCACAAAAAGCACAGGTACAGGGCCAGTTTATGGGACTTCCCGGTACGATGATCTTCTACTCTTTCGTAGCCATCTTCGTAACAAGTGCGGCGATTATTAATTTCGATGATGTGCTTATTTCAAATGACGCACCATGGGATCCTGTGAATCTTCTCGCAAAATTCGAGAGCCCGTGGGTAGTTATTGTAGCACAGATTTCTTTGTTGATTGCCACATTGAGTACCAATATTGCCGCCAATGTTATTGCACCAGCCAATGCGTTCTCCAATGTATGGCCGAAGAAAATAAGTTTTAAAACAGGCGGCATTCTGACAGGAATTCTGGGAATAATTATTTGTCCGTGGTTATTGCTCAATGAAATTAGTGGAATACTGATTTTTATTAGTGGCCTGCTTGGGCCCGTGCTTGGTATACTTTTATCAGATTATTATCTTATCAGAAAAAAAGAAATTCAATTGGCTGAATTGTACAAAGTAAATGGAGTTTATAGTTATACCAATGGTTTCAACCTGTCAGCTTTGTTCTCACTGATATTGGGAGTAGCGGTGGCACTCATTGGATATTTTATTCCTTCACTTGGATTTTTGTACACCTTCTCCTGGTTTACAGGATTTCTTGTTTCATTTGTTACCTATTACCTTTTAATGCGAAATACAAATGTCAGTATTAATTAAAAACGGAAGAGTGGTGACGGCCTCAGATGATGCCATTGCCGACATCTACATTGAAGATGAAAAAATTGTTGCCATTGGAAAGGACCTTCCCTACAGCGCGGCAAAGACAATCGATGCTACAAATAAATTTGTTTTTCCCGGTGGAATTGATCCACACGTTCACCTCGACATGCCCTTTATGGGTACCTACTCGAGTGATGATTATGAAACAGGAACACGTGCTGCATTATTTGGCGGAACAACATCGGTGATAGAGTTTATTCTTCAAACACAAGGTGATACATTGCACAATGCCCTGAAAACATGGCAGGACAAATCGATTCCTAAAGCAGTGGGTGATTTCTCTTACCACATGGCCGTTACCGATTTCAATGATAAGGTGGCCAAAGAAGTGGTGCAAATGATCGAAGAAGAAGGCATCACTTCTTTCAAAACATTTATGGCCTACAAAGGTGCCCTGATGATCGATGATGGCCAAATGGTGCAACTGATGAAGGTGGTGAAAAAACATGGAGGTCTGGTAACCGTCCATGCCACCAACGGTGATATGATCGACTCTTTGATCTCCAAAAATATTTCAGAAGGAAATACTGCCCCGCTCTACCATTACCTTTCTCAACCGGAAATAACCGAGGCAGAAGCTTCGGCGCGTTTTGCAGATATGCTCTACTACACCGGCTGTCCCGGTTATATTGTACACATGACTTGTGAGGGTGCATTAAATGCCGTAAGAAAAGCCACACAAAGAAACCAGAAAGTTTTTGTAGAAACCTGCTCACAATATTTAATGCTCGACGCTTCTCTTTACGAAAAAGATTTCGAAGGAGCCAAATGGGTGATGAGTCCGCCACTAAGAGAGAAAAAAGATCAGGCAGCTCTTTGGTCTGGCATCAATCAGGGACTCGTGCAGGTAGTGGGAACAGATCATTGCCCATTTACCTGGGAACAAAAATTAATGGGTAAAACTAATTTCGCGAAAATCCCCAACGGCCATCCTGCTATTGAACACCGCATGGAGTTTATGTATTCGGAAGGCGTTTACAAAGGAAAAATATCGCTGAATAAATTTGTAGAGGTAACGTCTACCAATGCAGCTAAAATATTTGGAATGTATCCGCGCAAAGGAACGCTTTCAGTGGGTGCGGATGCAGACGTGCTCATTTTCGATCCAAACAATAAGCACACCATCTCCGCAAAGACCCACCACATGCGCTGCGACTACTCTGCTTATGAAGGTTGGGAAGTTACAGGCAAAACTGAAACAGTATTGCTCAGAGGTAAAGTGGCCATAGAAAACAATGAATGCAAACTCAAAGCCGGTGATGGTAAATTTATTCCACGCGGCAAATCATCTCTGGTGATTTAATTCAATAGAAACAGAATATTTAACGAACAATATACAATGGCAAGAATCATAAAATCGGGGCTTATTCAAATGAGCCTGCCCATTACCGAAGGCGAAGGTACCATCCAGGAAATCTGCGATGCCATGTACAACAAACACATTCCTTTTATTGAGGAGGCTGGAAAAAAAGGTGTTCAAATTCTCTGCCTTCAAGAGATTTTCAACACTCCGTATTTCTGCCCGGGTCAAGATAAAAAATGGTATGCGTCTGCCGAATCTGTTCCCGGACCAACTACCGAAAAAATGCAAGTTATCGCGAAGAAATACAACATGGTCATTGTGGTGCCCATTTACGAAAAAGAACAGGCTGGTGTATTGTACAACACTGCAGCAGTTATAGATGCCGACGGTACTTATTTGGGAAAATACAGAAAAAATCACATTCCACATACTTCAGGATTCTGGGAAAAATTCTTTTTCAAACCCGGTAATCTTGGTTATCCTGTCTTTCAAACCAAATATGCGAAAGTGGGGGTCTACATTTGTTACGACAGGCACTTTCCGGATGGCGCCAGGGTGCTGGGATTAAACGGAGCTGAAATTGTGTACAATCCATCTGCCACTGTAGCGGGGCTCAGTGAATACCTGTGGAAACTAGAGCAACCGGCGCATGCCGCGGCCAACGGATATTTTATGGGCTGTATCAATCGTGTGGGTGAAGAAAAGCCCTGGAATCTCGGGAAGTTCTACGGACAATCCTATTTTGTCGATCCACGCGGACAAATTTTCGCACAGGCTTCAAGAGACAATGATGAATTGCTTATTGCCGATTTTGATCTGGATCTGATCGATGAAGTAAGATCTACCTGGCAATTCTTCCGGGACAGAAGACCCGAAACTTATGGCAAACTCACCGAGTTATAATTGCATTATGCTATAAATGAATTGAATTAAACTTGTCCAAAAATAATATGGGAGTATATAAAAGACCAACCAGTGAAAAAGAGTTTGAAGAAAACTTCAAACAAAAAAAACCACTGATGAATCAAACAGAAGCATTTTACGAAAGCTCGCGCTGTTTGTATTGTTACGATGCGCCATGCATGAATGCTTGTCCAACGTCTATCGACATTCCGCTTTTTATTAAACAAATCAACACCGGAAATGTAGTGGGCGCCGCCAAAACTATTTACGAATCGAACTGGATGGGCAATGCCTGTGGAACTATTTGCCCTACCGGTGTTTTGTGCGAAGGAAGTTGTGTGTACAACAACCAACACGTGCCTGCATTACAAATAGGCAGGTTACAAAATTATGCCACGCAATCTGTAATTGATTCCGGAAAAAAACTATTTACTCCTGGTGCTGCAAATGGTAAAAAAGTGGCCGTAATCGGCGCGGGCCCCTCAGGAATTTCTTGCGCTTGCGAATTGAGAACCCTTGGTTACGACGTAGATATTTTCGAAGCCAAAGCACAACCATCAGGACTCACTGTGCATGGAATTGCTCCCTATAAAATCACCAATAAAGAAGTTCTTGACGAAATTTCTTATTTGCAAAATCAACTTGGATTTAATATCCTTTACAACAATCCAATCACTACAAAAGAACAAATCGCAGCTATAGAAGCAAAATACGACGCTATCTTTCTAGGTGTGGGCTTGGGAAAAACAGCCAGTCTCAATATTCCCGGAGAAAATCTCGACAATGTAATTGGCGCCGTGGAATTTGTGGAAGATTTAAGACAAAACCACAGCAATGCGAAAGTGCTCAACAAGGTTGTAGTACTGGGCGGAGGCAATACTGCCATGGATGCAGCCATCGAATCGGCGCGCATGGGTGCCGAAGAAGTTGTGCTGGCTTACAGAAGATCCAAAGAAGAAATGGGCGCTTATACTTTTGAGTTCGCACTTGCAATAAGCTCAGGAGTGGTGGCAATGTTTCATGTCGCTCCTATCGAAATTCTGGGCGACAAAGAAGTAACCGGCGTTAAGTTTATCAAAACGAAGCTTGTCAATGGTAAGATAGAGAATATCAAAGGATCTGAATTTGTTCTGGATTGTAATATGGTTATCAAAGCCACGGGACAAGCCAAACAAGGAGACTTCTATTCCCTGATTGACGGCCTGGAACTCGATCAGACAAGGGTGAAAGTGAATCCTGAAACCAATCAATCCACCCACCCGAAATACTTCGCCGGTGGTGATGCCATCAATGGCGGAGCGGAAGTGGTGAATGGCGCTCAGGATGGCAAATTGGCTGCGCACGGAATTCATCAATTCATTCATCCATCTTAAACTCATTCGGATTCCACATAGTGATTTCCCTAAAAAATATTTAATATGCCCGATTTATCAATCAACTTTGCAGGAATAAAATCTCCCAATCCATTCTGGCTGGCCTCTGCACCGCCGACCAATTCAGGCTATCAGGTAATGAAAGCCTTTGACGCCGGTTGGGGTGGTGCAGTATGGAAAACGGTAGGACTACCTACCATCAATGTGTCGAGCAGATATGGCTCTATCAACTACCGCAACACAAGAATGGCCGGATTTTCGAATATCGAATTGATCAGCGACAGACCATTGGAAGACAACCTCAGAGAAATGGAAGAGGTGAAAAAACGTTTTCCGAATCACGCTGTCATTGCTTCGCTCATGGTAGAAAAACGCGAAGAGTGGGAAGAAATCATCCGGCTGGTGCAAGATGTGGGTGTGGATGGAATAGAACTCAACTTTGGATGTCCTCACGGAATGTGCGAACGCGGCATGGGCTCCGCTGTGGGTCAGGAACCGGAAGTACTAAAGACAATAGTAGAATGGGTTACTGAGGTAGCAAAAGTACCGGTGATTACCAAACTCAGTCCCAATATTTCTCACATTACCGAACCTGGACTGGCGGCAGTACAGGGAAAAACAGATGCCATTTCGCTCATCAACACCATTAAGAGTATTGTGGGAATTGATCTGGACACTTATGCCCCCTACCCTATTGTAGATGGAAAAGGAAGTAATGGCGGTTATTGCGGCCCTGCCGTAAAGCCCATTGCCATGCAAATGATCAGAGAACTTGCCGCGCATCCTCAGATTAAAAATACGCCCATCAGCGGTATCGGTGGAATCGAAAACTGGAGAGATGTGGTGGAATTTATTCTGCTGGGTGCTACTTCAGTGCAGGTGTGTACCGCAGCCATGCATTATGGTTTTGGCATTGTGCGCGAAATGGAAAAAGGACTGGTTCAATTTATGAACGACAAAGGTTATAATACTATTTACGATTTTACCGGAAAGGCATTGCCTCATATTCGGGAATGGAAAGATCTTAATTTAGAATACAAAGTAAAGGCTGAGATCAACGAAGACAAATGTGTAGGTTGCGAATTGTGCTATATTGCTTGTGATGATGGCGCACATCAGGCCATTGCATTGTCCACTAATGGCAGCAGAATCCCCTCTATTATTGAAGAGAATTGTGTGGGATGCAATTTATGTTCACTGGTTTGCCCGGTGGAAGATTGTATTACGATGGTCAGAACTGATGATGGTTCAAAATCTGTTTCATGGGATCAGATGGACAAAGCGAATAATACGCCCAATACGTTTAATGATCATCGCGCCGGAGGAAAAGGCCATTTTGTGCCCCAACCTTTAGAAGCATTAAAAACAAAAAGAAAAGATAAATCAGGATGGTAGACAAATTTATGCAAATGGCTATTGACGAGGCAAAAGCCGGTCTGGCCGAAGGTGGTATACCAATAGGCTCTGTTTTAATTAAAAACGGAGAATTCGTAGCCAAAGGAAGAAATAAAAGGGTGCAGGAAAGCAATCCCATTTTGCACGGCGAAATGGATTGTCTGAATAATGCAGGAAGGATTGGGAGTTTCAAAAACACCGTCATCTATTCCACACTAATGCCTTGCTATATGTGCGCAGGAACCATTGTCCAATTCAAAATCCCAAAAGTCATTGTGGGCGAATCGAAGACTTTTCCAGGCGCAAAGGAGTTTATGGAAAGTCATGGTGTTGAAGTAATCGATCTCAACAATGCAGAGTGTATTGCTATGATGGAGAATTTTATTAATGACAAGCCGCAGTTGTGGAATGAGGATATTGGTGAGGATTAGAACGGTTTTTAATTTTTAACACGAAGTCACGAAGGGGCTGGAATGTTGAAATAAAGTATTGCTTCAAAAACTGGATCTTAATTTTTAACATAAAGTCACGAAGAGGCTAGGATTTTGAAATAAAGCATCGCTTCAAAAACTGGATCTTAATTTTTAACACGAAGTCACAAAGAGGCTGGGATTTTGAAATAAAGCATCGCTTCGAAAACTGGATCCTAATTTTAACGCGAAGTCACAAAGGGGTTGGGATTTTGAAACAAAGTATCGCTTCAAAAACTGGATCTTAATTTTTAACACGAAGTCACAAAGTGGCTGGGATTTTGAAATAAAGCATCGCTTCGAAAACCGGATCTTTGTGGCTTAGTGTTTAAATATTAAATCACTAACTAAAAATACTCAACCTCTCCGCATCCAACCTCAGGAAAATAAATAGCAGCAACGTAAACCCTATCAGCGACGATCCTCCATAACTGAGAAAGGGCAATGGAATTCCGATGATAGGTGCCAAGCCTATTACCATGCCTATATTGATCACAAGGTGCATGAACAAAATACTCGCTACACAATAACCATAAATTCTGGAGAATTGCGAGCGTTGTCGTTCTGCCATATTTATAAGGCGAATAATCATATAAACGAATAATATTACAATACTTATACTTCCGGCAAATCCCCATTCCTCAGAGATTACACTGAATATAAAATCGGTCCAACGCTCTGGAACGTATTTGTTTTTTGTCATTGGCCCCTGCATAAATCCTTGTCCGATGAGGCCACCATTTCCTACGGCAATTTTTGCCATCCGCGCATTGTAACCGGGATCGTCGTCTTTCTTTTTAGGCGGGGCCAATGCAGCTTCGGCATCGGCTGTAATTTCATCGCCTTCCATCTCATCCTTTTCTTCCAAACCAAGTGTCACATAAATTCTTTGTTTCTGGTGCGTAGCGAGCACATCGTCCATAATAAAATTGACCGAATAACTGAATAGACTGGCGCCTATGGCAGAAAACAAAACCACCAGATACAATGTCCTCCTGTTGCGCGGGACGACAAAATTTTTGATGAGAACGCCAAGTACGATGGCCGAAATCAAAATGATTCCGATGAGCATATATACACCACTGGCCTGACCT
Organism: Flavobacteriales bacterium; assembly: GCA_031378885.1. Taxonomy (GTDB): domain Bacteria; phylum Bacteroidota; class Bacteroidia; order Flavobacteriales_D; family Sanyastnellaceae; genus JANNEQ01. Next base: position 68,495 of record JANNEQ010000093.1, on the reverse strand, counting down.
AAAAACGGATAATCAATTTTCCAAAAACCGGTAATTACACTTAATACACCTAAAATTATTGCCCCGATACCCACAATAAGTACGTTGCCCGAAAGACCTTCTCTGTACAATGGAAGAATAAGTGCAGTGTAAGTAAGCAATGATCCCACATCGGGCTGCAACAATATCAATCCTGCCGGAACAGCCATTATGGCGCCGGCAATTAATCTTGTTTTCCAATCGGCAAACTTGGCCTTGGTACCCGATATGTATTTTGCCAACAATAATCCCACTCCGATTTTTGCGAACTCTGTGGGCTGTAGCCTGAATCCACCAATATCAATCCACGCTCTTGCACCTTTGACCTCCTTGCCAATTACCAAAACCAGAATAAGCATGAGAATGGAGACGATATAAATGGGAAAGGCAAACTTGTTGAAAAAATCGCCTTCCATATATAAAATCAAAAAGGCCAGAAATGAAGAAATCAAAATAAACAAAAACTGCTTGCCATATTCCTGCGACATGTCCATCGCAGATGGATGGTCGGGCACTACTGCGGCGCTGTAAATATTCATCCAGCCAAAAATGACCAGTGCCATATAGATGAGCACGGTTACCCAATCCACATTCTTCAATGGAGATTTACTCTTGGTATTGGAAGAATAGGATTTCATCGGTCGAGGAAGTTGGCGTCGAGTATATGTTTTTCTCTTGACTTGTCGCGAATACTATCGTTGAGGTATAGCTCGATCATCAATGTAGCAACAGGTGCAGACCAGGTTCCACCAAAACCTGCATTCTCTACATAAACTGCCAGAGCAATTTTAGGATTTTCTTTGGGTGCGAAACATACGAAAACCGCATGGTCTTCCTTTCCTCCCGGATTTTGAACCGTCCCGGTTTTACCACAAACCACAATATCTTTCAGTGCCGAACGCGCGCCAGTGCCTCCCGGGTGCATTACTTTCTCCATTGCATTGACTACAGTTCTGAAATAAGAAGAGTCAATTCCTACATCGTAGCGAATCAAAAATTCTTCTCGTGGTTTGCCGCCAATACCAATTTGTTTCACACTGTGCGGAGGTACATAATAGCCTCTGTTGGCTACGATACATGCAAAGTTGCACATCTGGAGTGGTGTAATCAGCATTTCGCCTTCACCGATACTGAGTGAGTAAATGGTAGAAAAGGCCCATTGCTCAAAGCCATACCATTTGTCGTAAAATTCTACACCGGGAACCATTCCGGTTTTTACTCCGGGTATATCACTTTTGAGATCGCTGCCAAATCCAAATCTCTTGATATAGCCTTGCCATATATCCAATCCAAGTCGTGCATCTTTGAATCTGTTCGTTTTGTCACGGTCGCCTTCTACTACCCGCTGCATTACTCCCCTGAAGTATGGATTACAGGAATGGACAATGGCCATTTCGAGATCGTCATAACTATGTGATCCGTGGCAATTGATAATACCGCGGTTGCAGGCGATTCTTGTTTCAGGTGTAATCGCTCCTATCGAAAGGGCGGTGAGTGATTGCGCCAATTTGAAAATAGAACCCGGTCTGTACTGAGCCTGAGTGGCCCGGTTGAACAACGGCTTCTGCGGATCATTGAGCAATACATTGAAATTATGTCCTCTCACACGGCCAATCAAAAGGTTGGGATCGTAAGTGGGCGATGAAACAAGAGCAAGAATTTCACCCGTTGCCGGTTCAATTGCTACAACACATCCTCTTTTGTTTTCCAATAATTTTTCGCCATAGCGCTGAAGGTCTGCATCCATGGTGCAGATAAGGTTGGTACCCGGAACAGGATCTACATCAGGCTTATCACCCGCATGATCCTTTCTGGAACCTACGTTGTCTCTGAAAGCATATTTGGTTCCGCGAATTCCGCGAAGCTCATTTTCATAAGCCTTCTCTATACCACTCTTTCCAATATATTCTTGTTTCGTATAAGACTTATCCGCCTTGTACTCATTGGGCGATATTTTACCCACATCACCCAAAAACAAAGCACCGATTTTTTCAGGATAAACCCTGAGCGTTCTTGATTCACCAAAGAAGCCGGGATATTTAAACAACTGTTCTGATATGGCTGCGAAATCTGTAGATGAAATTTGCTCCACCAAAACCTGCGGCTGTGAATATTGTAACGTGCCTTTTACTTTGGAAACAAGATTATCAATATCCCTTTTCTGAATATTGACCAACTTACAAAATGAGGTGGTATCAAAGTCCTTTACCTTTTTGGGAACCATCATGAGGTTGTACACCGTCTGATTGGTTACAAGCAGCTTGCCCGTTCTGTCGTAGATCACACCACGCGGCGGATACAAAGGAATTTTTTCTTCGGTAAGTGCAATGGCTTCTTCTCTTGCCTTGCTGCTGAGTACCTGCAAATAAAGTAAACGCAAACCATAGATCACACCAATGGTGCAAACGATAACAACAATGGTAAATCTTCTTCCGTCGAGATTCACTGCTCTGAAGATTTGGATTTATAGATTAAAAACTGACCGATAATCATACACACCATCGTACCCAAAACACTGAGAAGAATATGGAACATCAGGTAGAAAAATCCTGATAAACTCAATTGTTCCATAATGAACAGATAACTGTGGTGTAGAAGTGTGAGCACTCCTGCATAAGTAGCATACCACGCCATGCCCATTTTCTGAATGGTTGGGCGCTGTGTAATTTCATAGCCTTCACGCGGTGCCAGAAATTGCTGAACCAATGGCTGAACAAATCCGAGTAAAACACAAGCTGAAGTGTGCAAGCCCATGGGGCCGGTAAATTTGTCCATTACAAATCCGGTTACAGCAGCCACCAAAAGCACAAGCCATCTTGGTGTGGCAAAGGGCAACATCAAAATACCAAAGATGTAGACCCATGGCAATATAAGGCCGTCGAGCAACTGAATCCTGTTTACCACATAGCTTTGAAGCGTAATGAGAAACAGTATCCTTAAAGCGTTAATGAGGATTGTTTGCAGCATCTTGCTGTTCTATTTGGTTTTCCAGGTTTTCTCTTTCGTCTTTTAAAATATCGCTCACGACTTGCACATAATCCAGCCTTCTGAAATCTGCTTTCAGTTGAACTTTTAGAATGTGAAAGTCTTTGTCGCTATCGTCAATGCCGGCTACAGTGCCCACGAGCACGTTGGCTGGAAAATAGGATGAGTGTCCGGTGGTAATAATCGTATCGCCCAATTCAATGGGTACGTTTCTGGGAATCTCCATTACATCGGCATAAGAAGGATCGCCTCCTGACCAAATCAAAGAACCTTGAAAACCTACTTTCTTCAATCTTACACTGGCCTTAAAACTGGAGTGCAACACTGGCATCACTATGGCAAAATTGCGGCTCACACTTCGAACAATTCCAACAATACCACCATTGGAAATCACGCCCATATCAGGCATTACGCCGCTATCAGAGCCTCTGTCCAGTGTAAGGTAATTCTTTTCCCGGTTAACTGTAGCGTTCACAATCTTAGCTGTGCGAAAAGTATAGCGCTGAAAAGAGACTGAATCCACAATGGTATCGACACTGCTGCGAATCGAAGCGAAAGTCTCAGGGAGCATGCTTCTCAATTGTGCATTTTCAACCGAAAGCTCGTCGTTGATCTCATCCAACCTCAGGTATTCAGAAAGTCTTGCGCGCTGAGAATAAACTGATCCTACCCAATCGCTGCTGTGGTTGATGAATTCGGCTTTGTGAAAATTATTAGCCGAAAAAAGCATGGACAACGCCAGAACCTGCAAAACAAGGAACAGCAGGAAAACATAGAATCGCTGTATCAGTGCTAGAATGTTCCTCATTTATCTTGATCAAAAAAACTAAATAACGCTGAAAGACAATGTTATCCTGATTCTCTCATCAGGAATTGGAACTTATTGATATTCTTTAAGGCAATACCAGTTCCGCGGGCTACCGCACGAAGGGGATCGTCGGCCACGTGAACAGGAAGGCGGGTCTTCATGGAAATTCTTTTGTCAAGACCACGAAGCAAAGCTCCACCACCTGCCAGATAAATTCCTGTTTTATAAATATCAGCCGAAAGTTCGGGTGGCGTATTCTCCAGACAACTCATAATGGCTTCTTCTATCTTCGAGATGGATTTATCCAAGGCATGAGCAATTTCAGAGTAAGAAACTGAAATTTCTTTTGGAATGCCTGTCATCAAATCCCTTCCGCGAACACTGTAGTCTGCGGGTGGATAATCCAATTCGGGCAAAGCTGCTCCGACTTCAATTTTAATTTGTTCCGCAGTGCGCTCTCCGATAAGGATGTTGTGCTGTCTGCGCATGTATTCTTCAATATCCTGTGTGAGCTCATCACCGGCTACACGGATGTTTTTGTCTGTTACAATTCCTCCAAGCGCAATTACGGCAATCTCAGAAGTACCACCTCCTATGTCGATGACCATATTGCCCATTGGCTCTTCTACGTCGATGCCAATACCAATGGCGGCTGCCATCGGCTCGTGAATAAGATAAACTTCTTTCGCTCCGGCATGTTCTGCACTGTCCTTTACGGCTCGTTTTTCAACCTCAGTAATTCCGGATGGAATACAAATCACCATTCGAAGGGATGGTTGGAAGAGTCCTTTGCCTTTGGCAATCATCTTAATCATGCCCTTGATCATGTCCTCGGCGGCATGGAAATCGGCAATTACTCCGTCCTTCAATGGACGAATGGTCTTGATGTTTTCGTGCGTTTTACCATGCATTTGTTGGGCCGCTCTTCCTACGGCAACCGTCCGGTTGGTAGTCCGGTCTCGTGCTATGATGGATGGCTCATCCACAACGACTTTATCGTTCTGAATTATAATGGTATTGGCCGTGCCAAGGTCAATGGCAATCTCCTGCGTAAGGAAGCTGAAAAGGCCCATGCTGTGCTATTATCGGTATTGGTTGATTTCCTGCTGTTTTCAAAAGCCTTGTGGGACAAGGATTTCAAAATTTGTCCACAAAGATATTTGGCTAAAATACCTAGGGGGTGTCTTGGCTTTCAACAAATGAACCGAGTTATTAACCATGCTTTTCACAAATTAAGACACTACCTTCGTAACCGATTTTGCTGCATTAACACCCAAATGACTTCAAAAGAAGGTTTCATTTTAATCTTCTTTTGGTGATAACACAACATTTGAAGTGATGTGCTTGCATTATTTTTACACCCTCAAAAACAAAATAATATGGCTTTTACATTAGCACCTTTACCATATGCCTTCGATGCGCTGGAACCGCACATTGACGCGCGAACCATGGAAATTCATCACGACAAACACCACGCAGCTTACACCAACAATCTCAATGCAGCTATCGCAGGAACTGACCTCGAAAACCTGAGCATTGAAGAAATTATGGTGAAAGGTTTCGACAAAGCTCCAATCAGAAATAATGGCGGTGGATTTTACAACCACAACCTTTTTTGGAGCATCATGACACCTAACGGTGGAGGAAATCCAACGGGAGATTTGGCCGATGCCATCAATTCTGCCTACGGATCTTACGACAATTTCAAAGTTGAATTCACAAAAGCAGCTACAACACGCTTTGGATCAGGCTGGGCCTGGCTTTGCGTGCAAAAAGGCGGAAAAGTAGAAATCTGCTCTTCGGCCAATCAGGACAATCCGCTTATGCCAGGCATTGGTTGTGGTGGATTCCCTATTCTGGGATTGGATGTATGGGAACATGCCTACTACCTTCATTACCAAAACCGCCGCCCGGATTATATCGGCGCATTTTACAATGTGATCAATTGGAGTGAAGTAACAAAAAGATATAACTCTGGTAAATAATATTTGCCAAAAAACCTTTGAAAGCCCTGTTTGTCGCAAGATGAACGGGGCTTTTTTTTGAGAAAACCACAAGACTTTCATTTGAATACCTGAATATCTTGCAACACTTTTCGTTCGGCCAATTTTAATTACATTAATATGTACCCGATCAGGACAATTGAACAAGGTTTTGAATATTGGGTTTTAACCAGGTAAGTCAACTCATCGAATATGTCATCTGAAAAAAAATATTGTACAAGCCTATTCCAATACCAACGCTTCCACACCAGAGAAGTAAAGATTGGTAATATAGTTTTTGGAGGTCACAATCCCATTCGGCTCCAAAGTATGACTACAACCGATACAATGGATACAGAGGCTACCATTGCGCAAAGCATCAGAATGATCGAAGCCGGATGCGAGTTGGTTAGAATTACTGCTCCCAGCAAAAAAGAAGCAGAGAATTTATTGCACATCAAAAACGGATTGCGCCTGAAAGGTTATGATACTCCTATTGTGGCCGACATACATTTTACGCCAAATGCTGCTGAAATTGCCGCAGGAATTGTAGAGAAAGTCCGCGTAAACCCCGGGAATTATGCCGACAAAAAGAAATTCGAAGAAATAGAATATTCCGACGCGGGTTATTCGGCAGAACTGGATCGCATCAGAGAGCGTTTTACTCCTCTTGTATTGCTTTGCAAAAAAAATGGCACTGCGATGCGCATCGGAACCAATCACGGATCGCTGAGCGATCGTATTCTTTCCAGGTATGGCGACACGCCTCAGGGAATGGTAGAAAGTGCAATGGAGTTTTTGCGCATCTGCCGCGACAACGACTTCCATGAAATCGTGATCTCAATGAAAGCCTCCAATACTCTTGTCATGGTGCAGGCTTATCGCTTGCTTGTGCACGACATGATGAATGCCGGCATGAATTACCCTTTGCATTTGGGCGTTACAGAAGCAGGAGATGGTGAAGATGGCCGCATTAAAAGTGCGGTAGGCATTGGTACCTTATTAGAAGATGGATTGGGAGATACTATTAGAGTGTCTCTCACAGAAGAGCCCGAAGCAGAAATACCTGTGGCTAAAATTCTGGCGGATCGCTACGCCCAAAGAGCTGACCACGCATTGATTGAAGAGATTTCTTCTCCCATCAATCCTTTCGAACATGAACGCAGACATACCAGGGCCACGGTCAATATCGGTGAAAAAAATGTGCCGCGTGTATTTATGGATTACAGCCAGAAAAAGGAAATTACGGCCGCGTCATTCTTTGCCTCTGGGTACAATTACTCAGTTCCGATGGACAAGTGGAACCTGACTGACATGGCATGCGATTACATTTATTGCGGTCAGCATAAAATCGATTTCGAAATTCCCGGTACACTGGGATTGATCTTTGACGCTGCTGCATGGCTGGAAAATGCAGGTAAAGAAAGATGCTATCCGATCTTCACGCTGGAAGAATATCTTTCAGCAGACAAAAAATCAGGTGCGCTGAATTTTATTCGCGTTTCGTATCATGAGTTGACACAGGAAATTATTGCGCAACTCAATTCAGATAAGACTTTGGTATTGGTGCTGGAGACAGAAAACACGCATGGAATGTCCGAGCAACGCGCAGCTTTTTTTAAATTGATGAATGCACATTCGGATATTCCTGTGGTAATCAAAAGATCTTACAGCCATCTGAATGAAGATCAGTTTATGCTCTACAGTTCTACCGATCTGGGCGCATTACTCATTGACGGACTTGGAGATGGTATCTGGATTACAGCTCCTGATATGCCTCTGCAAAAGGTCAATTCTACTGCCTTCGGAATACTCCAGGCTACAAGAACACGTATTTCAAGGACAGAATATATCTCATGCCCCAGTTGTGGCCGTACGCTATTCGACTTGCAGGAAACCACTGCCAAAATAAGGGCCCAGACTTCTCATCTAAAAGGTGTAAAGATTGGCATAATGGGTTGCATTGTAAATGGCCCCGGCGAAATGGCCGATGCCGATTATGGTTATGTTGGCACAGGACCAGGAAAAATTACTTTGTACAAAGAAAAAAATGTAGTGAAGAAAAATGTGCCCGAGTCTGAAGCGGTGCAGGAACTAATTGAGTTGATAAGAGAAGGTGGTGATTGGGTGGAGCCGGTGGTGTGATTTAACAGATTTAAAATCCTAATGTTAAATTAAAACCCATTCGCTGGCTGCCGCTCCCTCAGCAAACTGAAGAGAGTTCTGGACAACAACCGAAACCTCTTTTAATTGGTATCGCGAAAAATAAATATGCAAAAAAACTCCAAAAAATGGATTATTTTAATGTTATGAGTTTGATATTTTCTTTACAAAATCAGGCATCTCAATTATGTGACAACTATCGCCAGATATGGAATAATTCAAATTATAAAGAGCAGGAATTGCAATCGCTAATTGTATTTCCTCATTATCAAAAGCAGCTAAAGCACAAGCGACAGATGAAATCTTATTGTTCATGGGTGAAATAATCACATTGTAACCGAGGTGTTTCTTTGCTTGCATCAAAATATCTTCTTTGCAATCCGAAATCTCCAAACACGAAAACTCGAATGATTCAGCTTTAGGAAACTCAATTAACAATTCATCAAATTTATCCTTGTTCAATTGATAATGTTCGTCTGATATTGAATCTGCTTTTCTTGCATAACCAATTGTTATTTTTGATGGTTCATAAGCATCAATTAAGGATGATGCTCTTTCAACTTCGTAACCCATTAAGATTATTAAATGATAAGGTCTTGACGGTCTAATTATCCCAGAATATCCAAAAACTGAATTAACCTCAAGTATTCCTTGAGTAAGCCATTTGTCCTTGTAATCCAAGCCAGGAGCATATTCCTTAGCAGGTGTATAAAGAAATTGAATTTGATTTTCTTTTGTTAAACCATTTCTAAGTAACCTTATTAAAATGAGAAGTGTTTGCCTTGTAAAGGTTGTAATATCTATTAGAAAAGATGCATTAGGTTTTTTCTCTAAAATATTATTTAACTTCAAAACAAAATTGCTGGCAGTTTCAATTTGGTTTGAATTATTGACTTCAACAATTGTAAACCCCTTTTTCTCAAACACATTCAAATTCTCTTTGATTAAATCTTTGTGTGGAATGCTAAGTGAGACCAATTTGTAATCAATCGTTACTTCTGAGTCTATAGCGTTGATGATTGACACACTTCGTTCCTCATAACTGGCAGATGCTATAAAAACATCATAATGTTTTTTCAGCGAATCCTTTACGGTATCTAAAGAAATCTTCATGTTAATTCTGTATTGGATTTTCTTCAAACTCAAGTTTTACTTGTTTCGACTCTTTATCCTCGTCTTCCTCCTTAATCTTAATCATATCACTGATAAAACCGTCTGGATTTAACAATGACTTTTTTAGTTTCTCTGTAGTAAAAAATTTATATCCGGCAAAGCTAGTGGGGTCAAGAAGAAAGTTCGGAGCAAGGATTCTATTCAAAATATATCTCCTTGTTTTACCAGTTCCATTCTTTTTCCCAATTGTCGCCTTGTGAAAATACCCTAACCTAACGCCTAGCTCTATGACATCAGACAGTTCCTTATCAGGAGTGTCTGACAGTGCAAAGGAGAAAACCTTTCTTTCGCTTCTGTCTGATAATACATACTCCCCAAATAATCCGCCTAACCCTTGTATCAGATTTTTGAGCTTCGCTATTTTAGACAAATAATCCGGATCACGTGCTATTTGATTTTTATTTTTCTCATGTTTCTCATATTCATCAAAAAGTTGATTGACCGAGTAAGTCCTAATTTCTTTATCTTGAATACTTGGGCTAATTTGAGTAACATCAGTATAACTGGCCCGTTTATTCTGTAGCCTTATATCTCTTAATTGCGAATTAAACATCTTTGCTGCAGGAGTTAAAAAATGTCGAATTACTCCTGATGAAATACTAACAAGCATATCAAACCCTGCATACTTAAATGTGCTTCCAGATTTAGAAGTCCCTCTTAAACTTTTTATTACATTAGGTATTGCATTTCTTTGCACATAGTCATTGGCTCTGTATCCCTTTCCTTTACCTTCCTCATACTCCTTATGTAACTTTTCCTTCTCTGTTTCAATTTTTTTATCTAAAGTCGCATCTGTTGGGAAAAAATTATGAGGAGAAATATTTAATTCTTTATCTCCAAAAAAGAATTTTAGCCTTCGCTCAATTATTTGAAAGATTCTCTTATTATAAACATCTTTTGATGATGAGTATGTTGTTAAAATATTAATATCATAGTAATCATGAGGGCTGTCAATGTTTGTTCCGTTAACAGTATTGTAAGTTGGGTAGTTCAACTGCGTTGAAATCTTTAAAGACACTTCCGAATTTGTTCTGTAAGACACCCAAGTATTTAAAACTACAATTTGTGTTTCAGTCAAGTTGTCAGCATCATCTACTAGTAAGAAAAAAGGTTTCTTAGGGAACAAAGAAATCTGCTTTAAATCCTTCAATAATGGAAACAAGAAAGAAAGATAATCACAAAGAGCACCGTTGTATTGAACCGCTTTGAATTGATTTGGATATTTTATGTTTTGGACATTTCTTTTCAAAAACTGATTTGCCTCAACAAAAATATCAGAACATATTTTTTGTATTTCTCCAAATGCTTCTTCCGGTGTTTTAGGATTGAATTCACTAATATCAGAAGCGTCCCAGCCACAAAGTTTCAACCTTCTTAAGAAACTGCTAGTGTAGAATTTTTTTATCTCTTCAACTAAAGAATCCTTATTTTGTACATGAGAAAAATTCAGTTTTGCAAACGAATCAAAAATCATGTCAGTAAAATAAATCGTAAGTACATGTTCATTGAAAATTGAATTACCGTAATCTTTAATCAACTCATATTCAGGGTTATTAATGCTTGTAAGTTTAATGGGTATATGAATTGAGAAAAAAGGCAAGTCACTATAACTTTCTGCCCTTTTCTCTTTTTCTTTAAGTTCAATAAGTTGACAATCGGGTAATAGAAATCTAAACATCATGCTTTTGCCTGACCCACGAGGACCATTTAGAAACACATGCCCTTGTTGAGGGATTGTTTTAAAATCCTCAAACACATCAACAAAAAGTTTGTGAATTATTTCAGCATTCGTTAATTCAACTTCACTCTCTGCACCTTTTTCATCAGGTGTTAGAACTACAAACGGATTTTCTTTTAAGACTTCCATTGGGATTATTTAATGTTATGCGTTTCTATATATTCTTTTATATTATAACCACTCCATAAACTTCCATTCAATTTTAACTGGTCCTGACACAAATCGTAAATATTCTGACTGTCATTAGGATAACCTTTTTCAACTAACTCATAAGTTGTTCTTAATCTCTTTGTCATATCTGCCACTTCAATTTCAATTTTTATAGCCAACTTTTCAATTGGAATATATGGTCTCATAAACCTCATACAGTATGTAGTTTCAAAGTGGGATTTAATTGTTCTGCTAAAAATTTCATCTATCAAATAAACCGTTTCAACAGTTTGTTTTTCCTTATCAAACTTATCAAACATATTTAGTGCATCTGCCAATTGAACATGAAAATCAAACTCAACTATCCCTGAATCTTTTTCAATAGTTACGCTATGTAAGCATTGAGCAAACTTCTGATGTATCTCACTAAGTTTTTTGATTTTCCCTAACTGCAATAAAAATGATAACGCTCTATTTTCATTGTCAGAGAATTCATCTGCCAATCTCAAAATTGCTGCTAAAAACCGCAGTTTAACTTTTTCACCTTTCAATGGATAAACAGGTGGCAGTAAATAGCTGATTTTATCTTTCTCTTTTGAACTTCCTCTTGTAAAACTTCCCGAATGACATGCTACAATATCACTAATGGCCCTCTTAATGACACTATCAATTATGCCTCCAATATTCAGAATTGAAAAAATATCGGTTGCTCTATTCTCGTGTTCATCTCTACCGTCTGAATTCATCACATCATGTATCTGTATTGCAACCAAAAGAATGAATGCTTCAAACGGAGTTATCTTAGCTTCCTTATAAGCTAACAGGCAAGATGCTTGTTGTACAACCATATCAATATGGGATTGGTCATGCCAAGTAAGCGAAGTTCCATCGGTAGCATCAGCCCCTTGAGTAACTTGCCTTTGAACAGCTTGCAATTTTAGCTTCAAAGTTTTATAGAGAGTGACAAAATCTTCTCCATTCGGAAAATCTTCAGGCGGCAAACTCAAAAACCAATTCTCTAAATTGTTATGTTTCTTAAAGTCCATTTTAGTATTCTAATATTTTTTCAAAGACAGCTTTTGCCAAAAGTGGTGGAACTGAATTTCCAACTTGTTGTTGCTGAAAACCGATACTTCCATGAAAATGAAAAGTGTCAGGAAACGATTGAATTCTTGCTGCTTCCCTTACGCTTAATCCTCTGTCTTCTATTGGGTGTATCAACATATTTTTTCTGTAGTTACCAATTACAACGGAAGGTTCATCTGCTTTCAACCTATGGTAAATTCCTGTATGACATCTTGAAAAATCTTTGTAGTTGCTCATTAACTTGGCAGGGATATCTTCCCAATTTCCACCTTGCGGAATATGCTTGTATCTTTTAAGAACAACATCATTATTTCCTGTAACAAGATTGTTGATTGACTTCTTAGATTTTTTTCTATTTGCTAGTTGATATTTATTTTGTGCTTCGGCTCGATATTCTAACTCATGAAATGTTGCACCGCTTTTAAGTTTTGGTAAATCCGAAATTGCATCTTCAACAGTTAAGTATTTTTTCGTTGTCGGTTTCGGAAACTCATATTTTATTCCATGTAACGAACCAACAATGAATACCCTATTTCTAATTTGGGGAACTCCATAATCCGCTGCATTCAAAATTGCGTGGCTGGTAGTGTAACCCAATTTGTTTAACGCTGTATTTATTTTTTCAAAGAAAAAACCGTTTTCAGTTTCAACAATTCCTTTTACATTTTCTACAATTACCCAATCAGGATTTTGCTCTTTTGTCAATCTCAAGTATTCCTCGAAAAGCCAGTTGTTTTCGTTCTCTTTGTTTCTTGTCTTTTGGTTTGAAGTAGAAAACCCTTGACAAGGTGGACCACCAAACAAAATTTTTACATCATTTTTTTCTGACTTGCAATATCCATTTATCTTAACCTTGCGGACATCTTCATTCAACAACTTTGTGTGAGGATGATTTGCCTGGTAAGTGATTGCAGCGTACTTATCAATTTCAACGGCGACTTTCACTTCAACGCCAGCGGAAATAGCCCCAATAGACATTCCGCCTGCACCCGAGAAAAGGTCAATCCCTATGAAATTATTTTTCGTCATTTAAAAAAAGGAGTGCAAAATACGCAAACTAACAGGAAAATGTTAATAAAAGTAGAAAAAATTCTCACTTGTTGATATAAAGCAAAACCAACAAACAGAAAAATCTGCTGCCCAATCTTTCATTTTTATCCACCTGCTGCTTGGGTTTCCTTGCAAATGTGACAATCTCAACTTCCAACAACAACTCTATATTACACCCTGTTAAAACTTACAATTTGGTTGGACAGATCGGCATTTATGAATTGTTAAACCCAGATTATCCGATGGTGTTCGTTATAAAACACAAAAGCAATATAAAACTTGGCGTTTCGGTAAGATTTTTTGAGGTCGAATAGAAAATGTTTGGTTTTGCAGCTGTTTTGTTTCATAATTGTGAATCTATTATGAATTCACGCTCACCCAAACTGCTTCTTCCTCAACTCAAAATTCTGACCCAGATAAACCTTCCGAACCTGCTCGTCTGCGGCAAGTTCTTCTGCAGTGCCTGCTTTAAGAATCAGGCCATCGTACAAAAGGTAGGCGCGGTCCACGATTGAAAGTGTTTCCTGCACATTGTGGTCTGTGATAAGTATGCCGATGTTCTTGGTGCGCAATTGCGTTACGATGTGCTGAATGTCTTCCACAGCAATGGGATCGACACCAGCGAAAGGTTCGTCGAGCAAAATAAACTTCGGATCGGTGGCCAACGCGCGCGCAATTTCAGTTCTTCTCCTTTCTCCGCCCGACAAGTGATTGCCGATATAAGTTCGTTTATGGGTTAGCCCAAATTCCTCTAATAAGCCCTCAAGTTTTTTGGATTGCTCGCCTTTGGTGAGTTTGGTCATTTCGAGTACTGCCTTGATATTGTCTTCGATACTGAGTTTTCTGAAAATGGAAGGTTCTTGTGGAAGATAACCCACACCCAATTGAGCCCTGCGGTACATGGGCTCTTTGGTAATGTCGGTCTGATCGAGCACAATACGGCCTTCATTGGGTTTTACAAGACCCACCACCATATAAAAACTCGTGGTTTTGCCCGCGCCATTGGGCCCGAGAAGACCCACGATCTCACCCTGCTCTACCTCAAAGGATACGCCCTTTACCACAACACGCTGGCCGTATTGGCGCACAATATTTTCTGCTCTTAACTTCATTGCTGATACAAATGTACTGGGTTCGGGGTGGCGAATATTGGCATTGTACTGATAGGATCAGAAGTTTACCTGCAACTTGGCTCTGATGCCATATTTCACAATATTGGGATTGTTCAGATAAGACAATCGCCAGATAAAATCAACCCTCAAAAACTTGAATATATTTTCTACACCCAATGCGGCCTCTACATAAGGCTTGCTAAGTGTATAAATATCGGCCACACCATCGTTATTGAAATCTCTTGAAAGCAGCAGATCATTCCCCATGTCGTATCCTCCAACAACAGCCTTGGCACTGGCTACTTCGCGCCACTTCAACCTGCGCATCAACGGTATTTTATTAAAGAATAATCCATCGGCGTGATAGGTAGCCCACAAACTCAACCACTGATCGCTCACAAACTCAAAGAAATTCATGGTGTTGTATGATGACTCATCATAGAAAAATGTTTCATTTCCCTGGTGCATCATCAACATGGGGTAAGGCAAATTGCCAAATATTTTTCCTGCCTCGCTACTAATATTGATATAACCAAATGGTCCGAATCTGATTTTATCAGAAACCCTGGCCACCAGCTTGTCATAATTGAACTGCGCTCCAAGCAGCCCCGGTAAGGCATGTGAGTATTGAACTTCCAACACAGGAAAGGTAGTTCCCAGACTTACTCTTTCGAATTCGCCATAGACGAATTTTTCCTTGTATGCGAATCTGGTATATATACTAAACTCCGAAGTAATGAGAAAATTCACCTTTTCGTCGGCGGCAATTTCGGGCTTGAATCTCACATAACGGTAGTTGGTTCCTGCGGGACGAAGCACCCTGTGATTAAAAAACAATTTACTGGACAATCCATAAAGCCATTCGCGTTCGAAATATCCGGTGAGTTCGGTTACGTCGGTGAGTTTATTGGCCGGATTGCGCCGGAAAAGCGATGACAGTACATTGTCCTGCCGGAATGCCCCCGATGAAGTACCAAGCTGCTCCATATCGCGCTTGCAACTGGCCGCAAAGGCCATCCTCGGGTTTTTATTGAGTACGTAAAGAAATCCGGCGCCAAACTTGAACCGTTCATCGCGAAATCCATAAGCGCCATATCCTTCGAGCATCAATTTTTTGCTGAAAGAATTGCTGGTTCTTCCACCAAACCTCAGTCTGTTGCCTTCTATGGGATTGAAACTGTAAAATGTATAATAAGGACCAAGCTCAAATTTACCAATCACCTTATAGCCCGAAATAAACAGGTTGATTACATCCGACACTGTCTTGAACTGAGGTAAGCTCTTTAGCGTGTCTACCATATTGTAGACTCGTTTTTCTTTATCGGAAAGCTCAATATGCCGGGCAGAATCCCAGAACTCTTCGGTTTTATCGGATGCATCTTTATTCACCACAATGTCTGTGATGCCTTTATAGAATTCGGCTGGTTGCGGTTTGTTGATGACGAACTTTTTATAAGTAGAGGTCTTTCTTCCATAAACCCCCATTTTTTTATCCATAACATTAAAGTCGATGAGCAATTCGTCTTTGGTAATCATCCATACCTCATCTTCTACCTCATTAAATTCCTGTTTGACCTGAAAATCTTTAATCCAGTTGATATTCGCGCCCTCGGCAATGGTGGCTTCAATACTCTTTACAGCATAAGTGCTGTCATTGATCCACATTTCGCCAAAGAATAACAACTCGGATTTGCGTCTTGGAAAAAACTGAATCTGATAACACCACTTGTTGTCGATCCACGCGCTATCGAGCAAATCATAATCGTAAAAACCGAGACAATAAGCCGAAATGGGACTGGTAAAACTCTTGCTAAAAATTACCAGCTCGTTATCATAGACATTGATATTCTGGTACATATCTCCCAGAAACTGGTTGATACTTTGGTTATCCACACCACTTACCTTGGTGGCTTTCACCACCTCTTTTGAAAATTTCGGATCGCGTTTGAAATAAAAATCAGATAGCGATTCTGTCATAAATACAGGTAGATACGGTTTCTTTTGTGTAGTATCTACGCCTTCAAAAACGAAATCAAAGGCTTTGAGAATTTTTCTTTCCTGAAATTTATCCGAAATATTATTGAGGTCGAACTCTACCTTGTTATAAACTTCATACTCGTAAGCATCGAGCTTTTCCCTGTTGTTGATCTTTTTATTGCGGAGTACATTTTTGATCAGGGCAATGGCAGGATTGGGTCCTTCGTCAGGCCGTATCACCACTTCTCCTGTTAAACTTTCAATTGGCTTTACCTCAAAATTGATGACGCTTTCTATGCCCTGCTTTACCCGAAAAGTGAGTACCTGATAACCAATGGCCATGGCACGAAGAGAGTCACTGCTGTAATAGGTTTCAATTCTGTAGTTGCCATCCATGTCGGTAGACGTGCCAGACTTGGTACCCACGAAAACCACCGGTGTGAATGGTAGGGGTTCTTTGGTCACCGCATCGGTAACCTTGCCGCTTACAACCGTCTTTTGCGCTGCGGCCGAAAAGCCAATAGCCAGAACGGTAAAGAGCGCAAGAATGTGGATTAATTTGAATTTCATATTCCCGCAGACAAATAACGACAAAAAGCGGTGAAAAATTAATCACAAGACAATCAAAGAATCAACACTGGTCCAATAAATATTGGCGCAGGCCATCAGTAACCGCGAGTTTTTGGACTTTAATTATTTATTCTCCTGAATGTATTGCTCGATGGCCATGCTCATCGACAATGCCTTTGGATTTGGTGCCATTACATCAATCCGAAGTTTTGCATCTTCTACAGCCTTGGCCGTTGTGGGACCGAAAACAGCAATTTTAGTGGTATTCTGTTTAAAGTCAGGGAAGTTTTTGAATAGTGATTCGATATCGGATGGAGAAAAGAAAACCAGCATATCATATTTCACATCGGCAAGATCGCTGAGATCGCTACAAACCGTTTTGTACATTATTGCTTTGGCATACTTGATCTTCTCTTTATCCAAAGCCTGTGGAATACTTGGCTTGAGAATGTCAGAACAGGGCAGAATAAAATTTTCTGTTTTGTGCTTTTTAATCAATTCCATCAGCTCCTGAAAAGTGCTGTGGCCAAAGAATATTTTCCTTTTGCGGAATTGAATGTACTTCTGGAGATAATATGCTATGGCCTCTGACATGCAGAAATACTTCATTGTTTCAGGAATGCCAAGACGCATGTCCTTGGCCAGTCTGAAGTAATGATCGACTGCATTTCTACTTGTAAAAATTACCGCAGAATAATCTAGAATATCCACGCGATGTTGTCGGAAATCCAGCGACGACAGGCCCTCTACATGTATAAATGGACGGTAGTCTACTTTGAGTTTGTGCTTTCTGGACAACTCCACGTACGGATTTTTGTCAGTGCCGGGGTCTTGCTGGGTAATGAGTATCGTTTTGATCTTTTCGCCCATATCTAGGTTGTAGCGTATAAGGTAAGTTGCTCAGGTTTCTGTTGCTTGCCGGTATTGAACTAAACGCTTAAAGCTTTTATACAAACCACCAAAGGCAGAATTTCGAGGGTGCAAATGTAGAAAAAGATATAGAAAAGAGGAATACCCCCTGACAAAGCGTTATAAACACCTCGTAACAGTCTGTAAACTATCATTAATCCCCAGGTAATTCCCAAAATCAACAGGTAATATTTCAACTGAGACAGGGGAGCATAAGCCGAAAATACCACAATTGGCAAGAGTAAAAGCCCGGAAAGTCGATTCACCAAAAACACATTGTATTCATATTCTGCCAAACCGAAATCCCCGTCTGCCATCAATTGAACCATCCTGACTCCAACAGCTTTAATGACGTAGATCAACACCAAACAGGTGCAAACCAGTGAAAACAACCAAAACCCCGAAAGGCCCAGCGGACTTATCTTAAACCACTTGAGCATCATAAAAATGATGAGCGACCCAATAAGGAAAAAAACAGCATTGAAAAACAAATTGGCCCTCGGTGTATTGGGCTCCTCGCGCATGGTCTGACGCAATACACGCACATTCCAGACACTGTTCCAGAGTCTCGAAAATCTACTGGGATACTGATATCTGGTATAAGCAAGCATGGCCATTACTCCCAAAAAAATCAGGGCCATCCAATCCTCAGAAATCTGAGTGTCTGGTCTAACAATGGGATCTAACATGCCACAAAAAAAATAACAATTATTTATTCCCTGACGGGCTTTGAAAAAAGCTATTAACGTACCATTTTCAAAAAGCTAACTTCTTGCTCAGTAAGGTGACGGTACCTTCCTCTGGGTAAATCTTTTTTGGTCAACCCGGCATACATCACACGATCCAACTTTTTGATGGTGTAACCGAAGTGCTCAAAAATCCTGTGAACAACCCGGTTTTTTGCCGAGTTAATTCGGATTCCTACTTCGTAATTATTACCGTTCACCAAACTAACTTCTTCAGCTTTTACTATGCCATCTTCGAGTTTCAATCCTTCTCTGATCTTATCCAGGTCAGCGCCCTTGATTTTCTCAGCCGTTTCTACATGGTAAAGTTTTGGAAACCCGCTTTTTGGATTGGTCAGTCGCTTGGCCAAATCGCCGTCGTTCGTGAAAAGAAGAAGGCCCATCGTATTGCGGTCGAGACGGCCCACAGGATATAATCTTTCTTTACAAGCCTCTTTTACCAGCCACATCACAGTCTTTCTTCCCTCCGGATCATCACCTGTGGTAAGGAAATCTTTGGGTTTGTTCAACATTACATAACGCAGACGTTCTGGTCGCAGCACCACATCGTCGTATTTCACCACATCTTTGTTGGGGTCTACTCTTATGCCCAACTCCGTAACTACTTTGCCGTTCACAGATACAAGTCCCAATTCAATCAACCGGTCTGCTTCTCTTCTGGATGCTACGCCGGCATTCGATAAAAACCTGTTGAGACGAATGGTTGTGTCATTTGCATCCCTCTTGACTTTTGGCACCGAGAAAGGCGAGGGCTTTCTTCTTGGGCGAACTACTTCTTTACCTTCCGGTGCTGGCTTTTTTTCGTACTTTTTGAATGGTTTGTCGGCCGCTCCTTTCTTATCAGGAGCTTTTTTGGCATAACGATCCGGCACAGCAGCCGCTCCCCTTTTTCCTCTGGAGCTTTCTCTCGGACCAGTTGGTTTTTCTTCGCGTGAAGATGCCGGACGTGAGGAACGAGACGGGCGATCTTTCGGCGAAAAATCTTTGTCATCACCACGGCCCTTTCCCGGCGGTCTATCGCTGGAAGCTTCACCGCGACCCTCTGATTTTCTGCCACCCGAAACTTTTCCGGCACCTGCCGCTGGTTTGGTAAATTTCTTAAAGGGTTGTTTGTCGCCCGAAGGGCTCTTTCTAGGGTTCATTGGCTGTGTACATTCTAAATTTTAAAAAACTGATCAGAACAAAACATTGTATAAGCGCCTTATTCCATCAGCCGGATCAAGCTGATATTGTGCTACCAACTTACTTTCCGGCAAGTGCAAAAGTAGCACTAATACCTTTAAGCCATTGGATGAAAAGCATCTTCAATGTGTTCTATTGAAACGGTCTGCCCCTGAATGATGATGGAAATGATGTCAAACCGCGGCTCCAACTCTGTATCTATGGTTTGAAGAAAGGCATCGGCACTCTGACAAATTCTCTTTCGTTTACGCTGATTTACTGCCTCCCACGGCATTCCGTAAGCGCTGCTGTACCTGGTTTTTACCTCAACAAATACAATATTGGCCTCGTTGCTGGCTATAATGTCTATTTCATATCGATAGTATTTCCACTTGGTAAAAAGAATGTCAAATCCTTTGTCAATGAGAAAACGGGCGGCTCTTTCTTCGCCCTCATCACCTTTGGATTTGCTGGTGGGATTGTCTGGCTCTTCCATGTACTTTTGGCAAAATATTTAGTTCAATGGCAAAAGTGCTTGCAATTCTTCCTCTGTTCTTATTCTCTTTTATTCAATCTCATTCGCAAGACGCAACTCAATCAGCTTTTCGCGGTAGAAAAGGGCACTTCTTTATTTCCTGGGGTTATAACCGTGCTTATTACAACGAAAGTGATCTGCACTTCAAAGGTGATGGATATGACTTCACGCTCTACAATGTAAAGGCAGAAGACATACCTCAAAAATTTCAGGCCAAAGTTTACCTCGGACCTACACAATTCACCGTGCCCCAATACAACATCAAAGTAGGTTACTATTTCGGCAAAAACACGGCGCTACTTTTTGCAATGGATCACATGAAATATCATTTAATACAAACTCAGGATGTAGTGATAGACGGATATATTGACCCGGAAAAATTCCCCGACCACAAGGATTACACCGGAACATTTACAAACGACCATATTCTTTACGCTGATGAGTTTATGAATTTCCATCACAGCGATGGATTCAATTTTGCCCGTCTGGCCATAGAACAACGCGTTCCTTTCTGGCAATCAAAAAATGGCAAACATCTTTTTGCCCTGACAGGAACCGCTTCACTGGGACTAATGGTTCCCTGGACAGACTTCACTTTTTTCGGAAAAAATTATAGAAATAAGCCACATATTGCCGGATACGGAGCAAGCCTCAACACCGGAATTAAATACGAATTTGGCAGATTCTTCTACGCAGAAGTTCAGGCTCAATTCGGTTCTTGCAATATGCCCGACATTATGTTACAAGACCAACTTCCGGCGCGGGCAGATCAGAAAATTACATGGCTTCAGCGAAACTGGAGCATTGGATGTTACATCCCAGGCAAAAAGAAAAATTCTTCCAAGCCTTAATAACAAAATCCACTTTACATTACGGGGATTTTGCGTTAAACTCCACACTATTGCGCCACAAACATTCAACAGCGAATACTCTTTGTGTCGCCCAACACCCCATTCCATTTACATTTGTCTCCTATGACTTCCCTTATGAACAAGTTCCTAATCTTCGTGTCCATTATTTTTATGGCTACAGTTTGTTCGGCTCAACAAACCTTTCCATATAATGGAGTTATTCCAAAAGACGTTGTCTCTGTGGCTTTCACACATGCAACTATCTTCATCGATTTCAAAACTAAAATTGAAGACGCCACACTTGTCATCGAAAAAGGCAAAGTGACTGCTGCAGGTAAAGATGTAAAAATTCCTTCGAATGCAGTGACCATCGATCTGAAGGGCAAATTCATCTATCCATCATTTATTGATCTCTATTCGGAATGGGGTATGTCGGGCTCCGGACCCACTGGCCCAGGCGTAATGGCTGACATCGACGACGAAGTGGCGACTTCCAGGGGCGGAAGCAAAGGTGTTATGGGATGGAACCCCGCCATCAAAGCGCACAACAGAGTCGCCATGCTTTTCGCTCCGGCCGAAGAAAGTGCAAAGGAACTCAGAGCTATTGGAATGGGTGTTGTCCTCACGCAAAAAATGGATGGCATTGCCCGTGGAACTTCTGCGCTCTTCGGACTCAGCACACAACCCAATAAAGCACTCATCAGACCGGATGCCGCAGCGCATTATTCTTTCAACAAAGGCACAAGCGACAATCCATATCCCTCTTCACTGATGGGTTGTATAGCCCTGCTGCGACAAACCTATTGCGATGCCCTGTGGTATAAAAACACCGGGTACAAAGAAGAGCGCAATATGTCACTCGAGTCATTTAATTCAATTCAAAATCTCCCTTCCATTTTTGAAGCAAATGATAAGTGGAATATTCTCAGAGCAGATAAAGTAGGTGATGAATTTGGTGTTCAGTATATTTTCAAAACGAATGGCAGTGAATACCAGCGTATCAAAGAAATTAAAGAGACAAAAGGCGCTCTGATTGTGCCCCTCACTTTTCCGGATGCCTGGGATGTTAGCGATCCATATCTGGCCAGAATGGTGGGGTTGGAAGAAATGAAACACTGGGAGTTGGCACCTGCCAATTGTGCTATGCTTGCAAAAGAAAACATCACCTTCGCCATCACCGCCTATGGTCTTCAGGATAAATCGATGTTCCTGAAAAATCTTCGCAAAGCTATTGCTGCTGGCCTTTCTGAAAGTGATGCACTCAAAGCACTCACACTTACTCCGGCGCAATTGGTTAAATCAGAAAAAGAAATCGGCACGCTCGAAAATGGAAAATGGGCCAACTTTTTTATCTCATCCAAAAACATATTTTCCGAAGGCGCCATCATTTACGAAAACTGGGTTCAGGGAGAAAGATTCACCATCGAGACCATGGACAAGCCCTCAGTAGATGGTGTGTACAAATTGGCTTTGCCCAAAATAGCCTACGAACTTCAGGTAAATGAAGTTGATGGAAAAGTTAAAGCCGATATCAAACATTATTTCACCGGAAAAAAGAAAGATGGAACCACAGGAAGGGACACGCTTTCCTATCCGGCCACTCTTGCCTTTGGTCATGACCTGCTTACTTTAACCTTCGAACCAAAGGATGAATTCTATTCCGGGATAATTCGTTTATCGGGTAATGTGGACCGTGCCAGCCGCAACTGGAATGGCCGCGGACAGGAAAGCGAGGGCGCATGGATCGAATGGAATGCCATGAGAACAGGTGATGCTGCCGTTAAAAAAACACTTCCCGATTCTGCTAAAGCACCAGAGATGCGTGGCGAAATTATATACCCTTTTGTAGCTTATGGATGGGCCACTGCTCCGAAAGCCGAAACTGTTTTGATTAAAAACGCCACCGTCTGGACTTGCGATACACAGGGGAAAATCGAAAATGGAGAAGTATTGATCAGCGGAGGAAAAATTGTGGCCGTCGGACAAAAACTGGATGTCGCAAAATATCCCGGAGTTGTAATTATAGACGCCAAAGGAAAACATGTTACGCCCGGTATCATCGACGAGCATAGCCACATTGCGCTGGCAAGCGTAAATGAAGGTGCCCAATCCAGTAGTGCCGAAGTAGAAGAAGCATCTGTGGTCTGGCCGGAAGATATCGATATTTACAGACAATTATCGGGTGGCGTTACAGCAGCGCAATTGCTTCACGGCAGCGCCAACGCAATCGGCGGACAAAGCGCTTTGGTAAAAATGCGCTGGGGAGCTTCGGCCAATGATATGCTTATTAAAGACGCCCCTAAATTTATAAAATTCGCTTTGGGCGAAAATGTAAAACAAGCCAATTGGGGCAGTGGTGGTTCACGTTTTCCACAGACCCGCATGGGTGTTGAACAATTGTATTACGATCATTTTATCAGGGCAAGAGAATATGGCGAAGCCTGGAAAGCCTTTAAAAATTCGCCAAAACCTGCGGCCAAAAAAGGAATCCAGGCTGTTACTCTTGCACCACCCAGAAGAGATATTGAGTTGGAAACGCTATATGAAATTCTTACCAAAGAAAGATTCATTACCTGTCACAGTTATGTGCAAAGTGAAATCAATATGCTCATGCACGTGGCCGACAGCATGAATTTTACACTCAACACATTTACGCATATTCTCGAAGGTTATAAAATAGCTGATAAAATGAAAGCCCATGGAGCCGGTGCTTCTTCCTTCAGCGATTGGTGGGCCTATAAATACGAAGTGAAAGATGCTATTCCACACAATGGCGCATTGCTCTGGGAAAGAGGCGTTGTAGTGGCTTTCAACAGCGATGATGCTGAAATGGCGCGCCGACTCAACCAGGAAGCAGCCAAAGCAGTGAAGTACGGCGGAGTGCCTGAAACAGAAGCACTGAAATTTGTGACACTGAACCCCGCTAAACTTTTGCACCTCGATAAAAGAATGGGAAGCTTGACCGTTGGCAAAGATGCCGATCTTGTTATCTGGTCGGATCATCCATTGAGCATTTACGCAAAAGCCGAAAAAACCTTTGTGGATGGCATTTGCTATTACGACATACAGAACGACGCTCAAATGCGCATCTGGATTGAAAAAGAAAGAGCCAGACTCATTCAGAAAATGCTCAACGCCAAAAAAGCAGGTGCTCCCGTGCAGCAGCCCGTTTTCAGAACCAACCGCCACTTCCATTGCGATACGATGGACCAGACTTCACTCGGTATCGGATTCAAATAAAAAAGAAAACACATGATCAAGTCATATACACTTATTTTCATTATTTGCCTGTCGGTTATTTCAAAAATGAATGCGCAGCAAAATCCAACGCCTGCTCCGAAGCAGACAAAAACAGTTTTGATTATGAATGCCATTGCCCATATTGGCGATGGAACAGTAATTGAAAATTCGGCCATTGCCCTAAAAGAAGGTAAAATAACCATGGTGGCAGATGCCCTGGTTATTCGCCTCGACCTTACAGCTTTCGATACTACGATCTATGCCTCAGGAATGCATGTTTATCCTGGTTTTATTGCGTCCAACTCAACACTCGGATTGCACGAACTGGATCTTGTTCGCCAAACGAACGACATGGCCGAAACAGGAACCTACAAACCTTCCATACGCTCGGCCATCGCCTACAATACAGATTCTGAAATTATTCCCACCGTGCGGAGCAATGGTGTACTCATAGGGCAAATTGTTCCCCGCGGTGGTGTAATCAGTGGAACCTCATCTATCATGCAATTCGACGCGTGGAATTGGGAAGATGCTTTGATCAAAGCCGATGATGGCGTTCATTTGAACTGGCCCGCTGTTTACCACAGGCATTACGACAAAGGCAAGGTGTTGATCGAAAAAGTAAAAACCTACGACCAGCAATTGCGCGAAATTCAGAACTTCTTCAATGATGCCAGAGCCTATTGCCTTTCTACCAACAAATCCATCACCGAAGTTCGCTTCGAAGGATTGCGCGGTATTTTTGAGGGCAAACAAAAACTCTATATCCACGCTGATGATGTAAAATCCATCACCGAAGCCGTGACATTCAAAAAACAACTGGCCATTCCGGAAATGGTGATTGTAGGTGGTTACGATGCTTACCTTGTGGCTGATATGCTGAAATCAAATAATGTTTCGGTCATGCTTCAGCGCATTCACTCGTTGCCCTGGTTCAACGAGGATGACGTAGACCTTCCTTTCAAACTCCCCAAATTATTATTTGACAAAGGCGTAAAATTCTGCCTCCAAAACTCCGGCGACATGGAAAGAATGGGCGCGCGGAATCTCCCTTTCTATGGCGGTACTGCTGTTGCTTATGGCCTACCTTACGAAGAAGCCGTGCGCGCACTCACTTTGGCTCCTGCCGAAATTCTTGGCATCGACAAACAATGCGGATCGCTGACGGTGGACAAAGACGCCACATTATTTATTTCCACCGGAGATGCACTGGACATGAAAACCAACAATGTGGTCTACGCATTTATTCAGGGAAGAATGATTGACCTGAATAACAAACAAACGGAGTTGTATTTGAAGTACAAGAAGAAGTATGAGGGGGAGTAAGCCTTGGCGCTATCGAAGAATACCAAAACATTACAAAAATTTGAATGCGACTTTAAAAACACTATATTTGAAATATGAAAACACTGACTCTAAATATACCAGACTTTTTGGACGTTAACAATCGAGATCTGGCAATGCTTGTTTCAACTCGTCTTTACGAGCAAGGCAAGCTTTCACTTGGACAGGCGGCTGACGTTGCTGGTTTGTCTAAGCGGACATTTGCTGAGTTGTTAGGTAGCTATGGCGTGTCAATATTCAACTATCCTGCACCGGACTTATCCAGGGATGTGGCTAATGCGTAAGACAATTATTTCGGATACAAGCTGCCTTATCATTTTGACAAATATTGGTGAGCTTGAACTTCTACGTAAAGTTTACCAGCAAATTATTACAACTCAAGATATTCAAAATGAATATGGAGAAACACTTCCTGATTAGATTGAAATAGAAGTTGTAAAAAGACAAGTACAGATAGCAGCTTTTGGAAATTCAAATTGATAGAGGTGAATCAAGTGCGATAGCATTGGCCTAAATTCTCCCGCCAATGCCCGATTAAATCTCACCGTTGCGCATCGCAACGAACTTAGTCGCATGATAATGACTGTGCATCACAAGTCAAACAAATTCAAATCTTAATTGTTAAACAAAAAACAAAATTAATCCAATGAAAATGGCTTATTACTCTGGTACCGAAATCTCGCAAATGGAAACCCGCACCAGAGCAGCATTTATAAATTCGCTCAGCGGCTTTAAAAGTGCCTCCCTCATTGGATCTATCGATGGAAATGGACAAACCAACCTGGCCATTTTCAGTTCCGTTGTACACATCGGATCAAATCCTGCTCTAATGGGCTTCATCAACAGACCCGATTCCACCAGCAGACATACACTCGAAAATATTTTTGAAACAAATTGCTTCACCATCAATCATATCAATAAAACCATCTATAAAAAAGCCCACCAAACTTCTGCGCGCTATCCCAAAAATGAATCAGAGTTTGATGCTACGGGGTTGACAGTTGAATTTAGTGAGCATATGCGCGCGCCTTATGTAAAAGAAAGCAACATTAGATACGGATTAGAATTCGCCGAAAAACACGACCTGAAAATTAATGGCACCATCCTGATCATTGGCAAAGTAGTGGAAATAATCATCCCCGATGATTGCTTGTTGTCTCACGGCGCCATTGATATCGAGAAAGCAGAGACCATTGCTATTTCAGGGTTAGACGCCTACCATACAACTACTCAATTGGCGCGATTAACTTACGCCAAACCTGAAAAATTACCTGAAGAAATTATTTAAAGACAGGAATGACAAAGCAAGAAATAAATGTAGTCTGGTTCAAGCGCGACCTGCGACTTACCGACCACGAACCACTTTTTTTCGCGCATCAATCAGGTCTTCCGATTTTGCTGATCTATATTTTTGAACCCTCTGTTATGTCGCACCACGACAGCGATGTGAGGCACTGGCGATTTGTTCACGAATCGCTCAAAGAGATGAACGAAAGATTGAAAAATCGCAATGCAGAAATTCACCTCTTTCACAACGAAGCCAAAAATATTTTTGAAACGCTCATCGGCCATTTTTCCATACAGCATATTTTTTCATCACAAGAAATTGGCAATGGTCTCACCTATGACCGTGACAAAGCCATGCAACAGCTCTTTTCCAGCCACAACATAGTTTGGAAAGAATACCAAACCAATGGCGTAATTCGCAAGCTAAAATCCCGTAGTCAATGGGAAAAGCGCTGGGAAGCACAAATGACTGCGCCTCCAAAATTTTTGGATGAACAGAACATGAATACGATTCATCTCGACGAAAAAATTTACACCCGGATAAAAGGTGAGTCTTTACCTGCTGATATAACTACAAGAAACAAAAACTTTCAGCAGGGCGGAGAATATTGGGCATGGCGTTATCTGGAAAATTTTATCAATGAACGCCACGTCAATTACAGCAAGCACATTAGCAAGCCCCTTCTTAGTCGCACTGGTTGCAGTCGTTTATCACCTTACCTGACCTACGGAAACATCAGCATGCGCATGGTTTATCAATTCACAAGACAACACTACAACAACTCATCAAACAAAAGATCGCTTTCTAATTTTGTCTCCAGACTGCATTGGCATTGCCATTTTATACAAAAATTCGAAGACGAATGTCGATATGAATTTGAAAACATCAACAGGGCTTACAACAATCTAATTAAACCAAAAAATGAGTTTTACATAAAAGCCTGGCAGGAGGGACAAACGGGCGTTCCTATTGTAGATGCGTGCATGCGTTGTCTTGTGGCAACAGGTTATGTGAACTTCCGGATGCGGGCCATGGTTGTTTCATTTTTTGTCTTCAATCTTTGGCAGGATTGGCGTGAATTGCATTTCCTCGCCCGGCAATTTTTAGATTATGAGCCTGGAATACATTATCCACAGTTACAAATGCAAAGTGGTACAACAGGAATTAATACAATAAGAATTTATAATCCCATAAAAAACTCAGAAGACCACGACTCCGATGGTTTGTTCATCAAGCAATGGGTTCCGGAACTCAGGAATATTCCTGCCGCTCAGATTCACGAACCCCATAAACTCAGTCAGATAGAGCAACAATTGTACTCCTGCGAAATCGGCAAACATTATCCGGCCCCTATTGTTAATGTAGAAGAAACGAGGAAGTTTGCCAGCGAAATTGTGTGGAGTTTCAGAAAAAGCAATGCCGTGAAAACTGAAGGAGAGCGCATTTTAGCCAAGCACGTAAACCATCCAAAAGTACGTTCAAAGAAAAGGAAAGAAAACAACCAAACCAGTTTATTATGAAGACCTTTTTGAAGGCCAAATGGCAAAATTTAATCATGGCGAATTATGAAGTCAATCCGTCATGCTTATTGCCTTATTTGCCCAAAGGGGTTGAATTAGATTCTTTCGAAGGTAAAACGTATGTGAGCCTGGTCGGGTTTTTATTCAAAGACAGCTCGATTTTTAATGTTCCTATACCCCTTATGGGCACCTTCGAAGAGGTAAATCTCCGCTTTTATGTGGTGAGAAAAGTTGATCGCGAACACAGGCGCGGAGTGGTATTTATCAATGAAACTGTGCCCAACAAAGCAGTAGCCTGGGTAGCCAATAAACTTTACAAAGAACATTACACAGCTATTCCCACGAAATACAAATGGACATTACACCAAGATCAAAAAGAAATACAATACCAATGGAAGGTTCAATCGCAATGGAATACCCTCAAAGTTACCGCTTCACCCATCAGGCGAAAAATGGAAGCAGGAAGTATTGAAGAATTTATTTTTGAGCACTATTACGGTTATACAAAAGTCAATACAAATCAGAGTATTGAATACAAAATTAACCACCCTAGCTGGGAGGTTAACGCCATTCGTGATTATCACATTGACTGCGATTTTGCAGCCTTCTACGGCAGCAGATTTCAATCATTAAACACCGCGAAACCCCATTCAGTAATGCTCGCAGAAGGTTCTGAAATCAGTGTTGATTGGAAACGAAAGAGTTTTTAAAAACAAAGAGTGATGAATGGTGTAAAAAAAGAAAATCTACCCTCAAAAGTTTGCATCACTTGCAACAGACCATTTACCTGGAGAAAAAAATGGGAGAAAAACTGGAATGAGGTGAAATATTGCAGTGAACGTTGCAGAAATGAAAAATAGAGATGGAGGAGGAGAAGTAGGATGAAAAGAAGCATAGTATGGTTTAAAACAGACCTGCGTCTGCACGATAATGAAACGCTGGTACAGGCAATTGCTCAAAGCGATGAAATCATTGCTGTCTATTGCTTTGATGAGTCGCATTTTCAAATAACCGATTTTGGGTTTAAGAAAACAGGAAACTTTCGGGCGCAATTTCTAATAGAATCATTAGTTGATCTCGACAAAAACCTCAGAGCCATTGGATCAGGTTTGATCATTACAAAAGGTAAACCAGAGGTAGAAATTATAGAAATAGCCAAAAAATACGCTGTACAAAAAGTATTCGCCAAAAAGGAAGTCGCTTACGAAGAAAGACAAACGCAAGAATTGGTGGAAAAAGAATTGTGGAAAATACATTGCGTTTTCGAAACCTTTAGTACAAGCACTTTGTACCATGCACAGGATCTCCCTTTTACACTAAAAGACATCCCCAATGTATTTACTACATTCAGAAAAGCTGTTGAAAAAGAATCTGCCATCAGAAAAGTATTCGCAAAGCCTCTTGCCATAAAATCTCCGGCAATCGAACCAATTGCCTTGCCCGATCTGGAACAATTCGGCCTGAAAAAAGCGCGGACTGACAAGCGGGCTCCATTTCATTTCAAAGGAGGAGAAACAGAAGGATACAGGAGACTGCACTCCTACCTTTTTGAAACAAATGCCATTTCCACCTACAAGGAAACAAGAAATGGTCTGCTGGGAGAAAATTTTTCTTCCCGCTTCTCTGCGTGGTTAAGTACGGGTTGCCTTTCGCCCAGAGAAATATATGATGAAATTAAAAGATACGAAGCATTGTGTGGTGCAAATGAATCGACTTATTGGTTAATATTTGAGTTAATCTGGAGAGATTACTTCCGGTTTATGATGAAAAAATATGGTCGTCACTTCTTTCAGCAAAATGGAATTAAGAATACAAAATCGGATTTTCAAAATCACAACCCCAAAGTATTCGACACCTGGAAAAACGGAAAAACCGGAGTCGATTTTATTGACGCAAACATGGTTGAACTAAAACTCACCGGATTTATGAGTAACAGAGGGCGACAAAATGTAGCGAGCTATTTATGCCATAATTTAAAATTGGATTGGCGTTTTGGCGCCGCCTATTTCGAAGAGCAACTCATCGACTATGATGTTTGCAGCAACTGGGGAAACTGGGCCTATCTCGCCGGTGTAGGCAATGATCCCAGAGGCAGCAGAGAGTTCAATATTGAAAAACAAGCAAACGAGTACGATAAAAATAAAACCTACCGAAACTTATGGCTGAGCAAAATTTAATTTGCGAATACAGCGGGCTCACCTCTTTGGCCTGGTACCTCGCTGAACAAGAAAAAAAAGAGGCCCTGCGGCAGAATGCAGAAAAAACCCCACTCAATGACCGCGATAAAGACCGCATCATTCAAATGGCGTGGGAAGATCGCACACCATTTGAAGCCATAGAATTCCAGTTTGGATTAAAGGAAAAAGATGTCATCGAATTTATGCGAAAAAACTCCACACCTTCAAGTTTTCGTATGTGGCGAAAAAGAATGAAGTCCAGAAAAACCAAACACGAAGCCCTTCGCGAGAATGGCGTGAATCGCTTCAAATGCAACAGGCAAAGGGGCACCGGAAATAAAATATCGAAGCGATAGAATAATCTCACTGAAGTTGAAATTAACGGCGGTAACCCTGACTGTGCTAAACAGGCAATAGATTATAGGCCGGAAATGATTTGTTGTTGTGGTTGTAAATACCAGACATTGTAGTGCCGGCTTGTATTGTAATCATTGACTCAGTTCAATGTCCTGGTTCGACAAAGACATATTGCACGACAGTGAAAAGAAGTACTGTATTTGTTCATGAAGCTCGTCAGAAATATTCACATTGAAATTCCAGACACACCGGGATTTGGTCTATTTTTATCCGATAAAATATAAAATCCGGCTTTGGGATTTCTGACGATCGCGCTTCAATAACTTCATTGATCATACACATGAGTAAAGTCTTCTACTTCTTAATATTTTTGAGCTTCGTTAATCGCGCACATGGACAAATTACACAGATTGTAATAACCACAATAGAACAGACAGACAGAACCTTTGATAAAAAGGATGAATTGTTCCTTGAAACTCGTGCGACTAAGAATCAAATTATTTACACAATTGATACATTAACCCAAAAACTGATCACTAAGGAATTTTTGATTGAAACGTATTATAGCGTATGGGACGGGGATAAGACTATTAAAGAACAGGTCAGACAAAAACACAAAAAATGGAAACATGAAATTTCACAATCAGATTGGAAAAGCATTTGTGAAAAAAACTTAGTACGGTGCCCATTGGCTCTGCAATCCCCATTGCACAATGAATTATCCAATTTCGACCTGGTCAAAATCATGGAATTCCGCAATCTTCATTCCTAAAAACGCACTAGAGTTAGCTTCAATATACAAAAAATTAGTTTACATTTGAACTACCTAACGAATCTTTTACGATTAATGATTAGCAAATACTTTTGTTGTCATGAATTGAAAAGAGGGTTAGTCATAACTGATAGTAAAATAGAAACAGTCGCATGAAATCCTTAAACTCTCAATCAAGACAACGAGACTAATCTTCGTCCAATAATTGTATTCGTAATTTTATTTTTAACAATTAAACTTTATTGTCATGAAAAAATTAATTTTTCTCACTATTCTTCTTTTGAATTCTCTTAGCGATTTAAAAGCACAAACTTTTTCTGCCTTTACCGTTGTCAAAGTTGATGGTTGTTGTGTTAAAGTATGGATAAGAGATGACTTCTTTGCTGGTACATGGGCATTTACTGTTGGTGCGTTTTCATTTAATAACACCAATACCCCTGCGAATGGATTCGATATTTGTTTCTCTGGAAATGGCAATTATATGGCAACGCTTACCGTGCCATTAGCATCTTATAGTTCTACTGTAAACATAGCAAATTGTAGTAGTATTATTTCAAATGGTTTCCACTACGTAACGGTTACAGAATGTTGTGTTGAAGTTTTGATCATTAACAAGCAGCCAAAAAGATCCTGGACTTTAGACATGGGTAATGGTACGATTATTTCCAGTGACCAAAACGGAAGTGACAAGGTGAACTACTGTTATTCTAACAGTGGTAATTACACGATTACACTAACCTATTCTAACGGTGGCGGTGCCAACTGGCTAGTTACCATTAGTACTCAAAAATGCCAAAAGAAGTGTGACTACTGGTTATGTCTTACCGATTATTACGGAGCATTTGGTTGTTCAAACGGCATCACAGTAAGAGTAAATGGAGTAGTGCAGAATATACCTTTTACAAAATCAGTTTCGAACACTTCTTATGGAGTAAACGACCTGATTGCCGAAC
Organism: Flavobacteriales bacterium; assembly: GCA_031378885.1. Classification (GTDB taxonomy): domain Bacteria; phylum Bacteroidota; class Bacteroidia; order Flavobacteriales_D; family Sanyastnellaceae; genus JANNEQ01. The sequence continues at coordinate 35,830 of JANNEQ010000093.1, read as the reverse complement.
TTAAACTCATAGCGAACAACTTGGGAGTTACCTATGTAAACTTTGCGCCTCAATTGTTAACTTGCCACAAAGGTCCGGGTATAACACATGGTCACTTCTTTCTTAATTCGCCAGTAGAGTTTTTGACATTGTACGGAGATAGTTCCTGCGCGATGCCTCAAAATCCTAATGCAGGATTACCGAGTGTCAATTGGAACCACCCTCCTGGTTGCCCAAATTAACTAATCGCTTAGGTTAAGTAGGTGGACTTAACTGTTCCACTTACTTTTTTATTTCTACAATAAAATGACTTAAATTATTATTGCAGCCGATTGGGGTCCAATGTAGAGTATTCCGATTTCTATTAATCTAAATTGAATGACAGTGATGTGCTGTAAATAAGTGGAAATAGATTTTCTTTATCTTACACAAATCTGCTTTACTATTAGTGGGAGGATAAAGAGCCAGAATTTGTAACCCTTGATGGCGTTCTAAATGCTTCCTGACATTCTATAATAGTTAAGTTTAAACCAAATTCGATTTCAATATAAGTTTGAACTAGATGTTGAAAAACTGGATTGAATCGCCTTTATAATTTTTGTGGTGGCTTTTAAAAATTAGTGTTTTATTAGATCTTTGAAGTCATGTACAATGTTACACCTCCGTGATAACTCCACCCACACCGACAACCTACCTTTGCCCCATACAATAAAAACAAACACAATGAAAAATATTCTCGCCGCCCTCATCCTGCTCGCATCAATCAACACATGGGCTCAATTGCCCAATGGTTCAATAGCGCCCGATTTTACACTGACCGATATCGACGGCAATACTTTCCATCTGTACGAATACCTCGATCAGGGCAAAACAGTTTATATAGACTTCTTTGCTGCGCATTGCCCTTCCTGCTGGGCCTACCACAACCAGGGACATATAGAAAATCTATTTACACAATACGGGCCTGGTGGTTCTGTGAACCAATCCGTAGTAGTGGTAGCCATTGAGCACGATCCAAACAATGGCTTAAATGAACTCACTGGCACAAGTGGAAATACGCAGGGCAACTGGCTTGCCGGCTCCACTCATCCTGTGATCAACCCCGAAGGTGCCGAGCGCACCGCCATCATAGCCGACTACGCCGCGAATTTCTATCCGATGGTCTACGCCATTTGCCCTGACAGATCTACTACACTCGTGGGCCCACAAAATACTGCTACCCTTTATCAGGAAGCATTGGATTGTGCAACGGTCGGCACAACTGAATTAATAGAAAGTGATCAGATTATATGCAGGTATGACAGCGATAAGGCTTTACTCGAAGTAACGAATGCTACATCCAACATGACATTGGAAGTAATGGATGCAACAGGTCGCGTAGTAATTAATACGCCGCTCACAGATTCATTTACCCAAATCAAATTGTCATCCGACATGCGCGGAATATTCTTCTGCCGGTTTATTTCGAATAACGAAACAAAAGAAGTAAGAAAAATTCTGGTGAATTAATAACCCAGTTTTTCTCTCACCCGGTCCAATGTAGCTCTGGCCACAAGGCGCGCTTTATCTGCTCCGACTTTCAATTTTTCGTCGAGCTCTGCTTTGTTGTTCATGAAATAATGATATGCTTCGCGCTCTTTCGAAAATCCATCGAGCAGGGCTTGCAGCAAATCCTTCTTGGCATGGCCCCAGCCATATCCACCAGCCTCAAGTTTGGCCTTCATCTCCGAGGCATCGCCCGGTGAAGCAACGAACTTGTACAGTTGATAGACAATGCTCGATTCTGCATCCTTTGGATCTTCAAGCGCTGTGGCGTCTGTAATTATTTTTTTATTGATTACATCCTTGAGCTCCTTCTCTGGTAAAAACACATCGATGAAATTGTTGTAGCTCTTGCTCATCTTCTGCCCATCAGTACCCGGAATAAGCATGGTCTCCTTGCTCACTTTCGACTCTGGTATTACAAAGGTCTCGCCCATCGTCCTATTGAAGGCTCCTGCAATGTCGCGTGTAATTTCAAGATGTTGTATCTGATCTTTCCCCACCGGAACCACATTGGCATCATACAGAATAATGTCCGCAGCCATCAATGCAGGATAGGTAAAAAGCCCCACATTCACATCACTCAGCCTGTCGGACTTGTCCTTGAAACTATGCGCATTCTGCAACATCGGCATGGGCGTAAAACAACTGAGATACCATGTCAGCTCAGCAACCTCGGGCACATCGCTTTGACGATAAAAAGTGCAGCGATCGACATCCAGACCAAAAGCCAGCCACGTGGCAGCCACAGAATAGGTATGCGACCTCACAATGGCGGCATCTTTAATCTGAGTAAGTGTATGGAGATTGGCAATGAACAGAAAGGCATCATTGCCCTGCTGATTGCTATCTTGAATTGCGGGAATGATCGCGCCCAAAATGTTTCCCAAATGAGGAACTCCTGTACTTTGTATGCCGGTAAGTATTCTGGCCATAGGTCGATAAATTGTATTTGCAAAGAAACACAACCTGTAAAATTCAAAGAGAAGAGAAACAATGAAATTCCGGAAAGTCCCCCATTTTACTGATAACCAAAGCCTTTATAAAACAAATTAATCGATGGCACACCGCGTTTTCAATGGCCAAAGCTCCATGAATGCACTCATTTTTAAGAGATTCCCAGCTTCAATTGACTACTTTCGTGCTCCTTTTTTGGATTTTGAGAGAAAAGATAGTCCGGTATTACCTACCATCTGATCCAGAAGGAAATGCAACAAGTGAAGATTTTCGGACCCATATATTTTATCTATAAACTTTGGATAGGCCTGGTTTTCTGGCTTACCATGCTCTTACTGTATCCAGCATTCCGTTATCTTCTCAGCAATGAAAAGCTTTATCCCAAAGCCTTTAAACTCAAAAGATTCTGGTCGAAATGGCTGCAGTACATGATGTTCTGCCCCATGAAGGCCACCTTTAAAGCTCCCACACCATCCGGCGCTTACATCATCGTATCCAACCACAGCTCCTACCTCGATACCGTTTTTATGTACGGGGTTTTTAGCGACTATTTTGTTTTTATCGGCAAAGGAGAGCTGCTCAAGTGGCCGCTGTTCAGGAGGTTTTTTATGACAATGGACATTCCGGTGCAACGCAGTAGCAACAAAAAGTCATTCGATGCCATGCAAAAGGCCAGTGAAGTGCTGCAAAAAGGCAAATGCGTGGCCATGTATCCTGAAGGTACCATTCCTGAACATGCACCTCACATGAAAGGCTTTAAAAACGGGGCTTTCCACATGGCCATTCACCAGAATGTTCCCATTGTGCCCGTAACATGGATTCAGAATTATAAAATAATGTTCGAGCCTGCCAGATTATTTGACTACTCGCTTCCACATACAGTGAAGGTAATCGTTCACGAACCGATTTTTCCTACAGGAAATTCTGAACAGGATTTGGTAGATTTGCGCTCCAAAGTTTTTCGCACAATCGACTCTGGTCTGCCGGAAGAATTCCGGAAATACAAAACCAACACATCCAAATAAAATCAAAAAATAATACCGCCAGAAATTAAGCGAGTTACCCTATTCTTCTATGAGCATCCGAAAACTTTCAATACTGATACCGGCATACAACGAAGAAAGTACCATTTCGGCTATTCTGGATCGGATCAGCGAAGTAGAATTAATCAATCAAATCGAAAAAGAGGTTGTGATTGTCAATGATGCCTCCACAGACAGCACACTCCGCGCAATTGAAAAATACATCGCAGATCATCCGCAACAAAAAATACTATTCTTCTCTCAACAGGTAAACAAAGGAAAAGGCGCGGCCATTCACAAGGCCATTGAACTGGCTACCGGAGATTATCTGATTGTACAAGATGCCGATCTTGAATATGATCCTTTAGAATTCAACGATCTCATCCGGCCTGTGCTGAAAGACAATGCTGACGTGGTATACGGCTCAAGATTTATTGGTGGTAATGCCCATAGAATCTTATTTTTCTGGCACTCCATCGGCAACAAAATGCTCACCTTCACCAGCAATGCTTTTACCAATCTCAATCTCACCGACATGGAAACATGTTACAAATTAATCAGATCTGATATTGCCAAAAAACTTTATCTGGTTGAACAGAGATTTGGTTTCGAGCCTGAAGTTACAGCCAAATTATCCAGAATACCCGGAATTAAAATATACGAAATAGGCATATCATATTACGGCCGTACGTATGCCGAAGGTAAAAAAATAGGCTGGAAAGACGGCTTCCGGGCTTTCTGGTGTATTTTCAAGTACAATGTAATCAGCACCAAGCACCTGAAGTAGCCCATGCGGAAAAACCCGAAGAGTTTCGTTTCACTGATTTTCTCTGTTTGTCTTCTGGGTTATATTGTTTGTTCGAAACCCTTTCAATATGCCACCAGTTGGGACGTGTTTGGCTACTATCTTTATCTACCTGCACTTTTTTACCACAATGATGTTTCATTGGCTGATACACAATGGGCAGATGATTTGCGCATTAAATACGACTTAAGCGGCACACTCTATCAGGTTCATAGCGTCCCGAATGGAAATTCCGTTATTCAATATTCAAGCGGACTTGCGGTAATTTTTTCTCCTGCATTTTTCGCCGGGCATCTGTTGTCTGGCACATTAGGCGAAGAACAAGATGGCTTCTCCTGGCCCTATCAGCTTTGTGTAACCATCTGGAGTTTTATCATCGCTTTTATCGGATTATTCGTTTTGAGAAAGGCATTGCTACTGCTTTTTGACGATATGATCAGCGCAGTACTATTATTGCTGGTGGTATTCGGCACCAATTATTTTATTGTGGTTGGAACAACACTTTGCACCGCCCACACACACCTTTTTACTCTTTATGCCCTTGCCCTGTATTTAACCATAAAACTTCATGAAAATTACAAAAGAAAATATTGGATATATCTGGCACTCACTATCGGGTTGGCTTGTCTGGCGAGGCCAACAGAATTGTTGCTCCTGATCATTCCCATTTTCTGGGGTAGTTTTTCATTCGCCGATTTGCGCCAGAAATTATCGCTGTTATTTAACACACAACGCGTAAATATTCTTCTATTCGCTGTCGTAATGTTTCTCATGGCCTGTCCGCAATTGCTGTATTGGAAAATCACTACCGGCAATTTTTTCTTTATGAGTTATACCAATCCGGGAGAAGGAATGGATTTTCTCAGTCCACATACTTTGGATTTCCTTTTTTCTTATCGCAAGGGTTGGTTCGTTTACACTCCGCTTATGCTGGTTGCTCTTTTGGGATTTGTCTATCTGTATAAAAGCAACCGAAAAATCTTCACCGGTATTCTCCTCTTCGTTGTGCTGAATGTATATGTACTATCCTCATGGACTTGCTGGTGGTATGCGTTCTGTTATGGCCAGCGATCTATGGTGCAATCACTACCGCTAATGGCAATCTTGCTGGGCTACGTCATTTTATGGCTGCGTCAGAAAGACCTTCGGAAGTGGCTGGGAGTTTCGGTTATTGCGCTCCTTGTTTCTCTCAATGTTTTTCAAATGTGGCAATACACACATCGTATTCTACCCGGCGACAGAGTAACCAGTGAATATTATTGGGCTATTTTCGGTAAAACAAAAGCAGATCCCGAAAACAAAAACCTCTTGCTCGTGGAGCGCGTTATCGAGGGAGAAAATGCATTTAAGAACAAAGCTGGTTATACTTCAAAACTACTCTTCGATATTTTAGAAAAAATTATTCCGGAAAAAGGAAAGATCGTTATGCTGGACAGCGCCGCATACCATGTGGAAGTATTGAACGATGCCCAACCCTTTTCAGATGGATTTAGCGTGCACTGGAAAAACCTTACAAAAGCCGACCACAACTGGATTCACGCAGAGGCCGAAATCTATTGTCCGGAAGGCACAAAACCCAACGATGTAAAGCTGGTTCTCACTTTCGAACACAAAGGTGGTTGTTATGGTTACACTGGTGTCGAAATCAAACCCGCATCATTCAAACCCAATGCATGGAACACCATTTCACTGGATTACCTCACGCCCGAGGTGAGGCACCCCGATGATATTTTCAAGTGTTACGCATGGTACACTGGTAAAAAGGATGTGTATTTGCGGAGATTGGAATTGGTGCAATGGGAGCCGGTGCGGGGGTGGTGAGGAATGAAAATGGGTCAATTCAAAAAACGATTTACACAATTTACAATAAAAAAACCGGAACAATCCAATACATACTATTGAATCATTCCGGCATATTTTTTAAAGCAAAAGAGCTACTTAATCAAAACTGATGCGCGTATAAAAAAACGCTCATCTCAATAGATTAACAATACTCTTCAAACGCCATCTTCAGATTATCTGCGATCATATCTGCAGTTCTACCTTCGATATGATGGCGCTCGATCATGTGCATCAATTTGCCATCTTTGAACAAAGCGATACTTGGTGATGATGGAGGATAAGGCAACATATACTTTCTGGCTCTTTCCACCGCAACACCGTCAACACCGGCAAATGTGGTGGTGAGTTTTGATGGCAATTTTGCTGAGTCGGCAATTGCCTTGCGCACACCCGGACGCATACTTCCTGCGGCGCATCCGCAAACTGAATTGACAACTACCAGCACAGTGCCTTCGCTGTTTACTGCCGTATCTACTTCTTCTGGTGAGAGGAGCTGGTTGAAACCCACATTGCTCAACTCTTCGCGCATTGGTTTTACTAATTCTGGAGGATACATTCTATTTTTAAATAATTTGATTTGACTAAAATTGATTTTCTATTTTAAAACACCATTGATCATGGTTCTGATTTGTTCGCCACTGCTCGGGCGCGGAGCATCTGAACTCACTATCCGACCCAATGAATCGATCAGTATAAATCTTGGAATGGAATTGACCATAAATAACTTGCTGATGGATTCATCAAAGTTATCACTCTGGTGCAATTGTAATCCACCCATGGCTTCTTTGGCTATAAATGCCTTCCAGGCATTCACATCTTTGTCGGTAGAAATACTCACAAACTGAATATTTTTTCCGTGGTATTCTTCTTCGAGTTTTTTCAACTCAGGAATTTCTCTCTTACAAGGGCCACACCAGGTAGCCCACACATCAATATAAACAACCTTGCCCTTGAGGCTGGAAAGGACTATAGTCTTGCCTTCCGCATCATAACATATGATTTCCTGCGCCATCTTACCGGGGTGCATGTGCTCGTATTGTGCCGCTGCTTTCTTTACTCTTTCAATTAATTTTTTGTCTGTACAACAAGCTTCAAACTTTGTAATCAAACTGCTGATGTCCTGCGTTCCGATATTGGTGAGCACGTCTTGCATCAAACCTTTGAACATCACATTCCGGCCTTGTTCTGTATTGATTCGTTTACATACTTTATCGACCTGCAATTCGTAATAATGAAGGTACGATTTGTCAGTGCCTGCGCTATACTCATATCCTGCTTCTTGTTTGATCAGGTTCAATGCACATTGCTGGTACATATCGTGGTAAGTCATTTCTACTTTGTTCAGGTCTATGGCCTGAATAGCATCCTGCATTTTTTTTGGAAATTCTTTGCGTACATCCGCAACGGCTTGTCTGTACAATACCAGATCATTTACATATTGATAGTCCAATGAGTTTTTCTCAATGTTGTAAAATGATGAAATAAATTTTGAAGTAGTATTGGCTGCGTCCAATTGTTGGATTCGACTGTTGCGAATTGAGTCGCGCGACATCATAAAATTCTCCGGAGTATAGCTCACCCACTTTTGATAAGGAAATTGGTTCCAAAGGCCTTTGTCCTTTTTCTGCTTTTCAATTAAAAACTGACAATAGGTTTTACTTTTCCCCTCAAACTGCGGGCTGTCCATAAAATTCGTGCCTTTGAGGTTGATCGTTACTTCATCGGCAGGCAACAAATAAGTGATCAGGGATTGTTTGGCTTGCTGAATGGTGAAATAATTCGCGTCATTCTGTTCAATGGCCAATTGAAAACTACCATCAGCACCCAACCTCACCGTATCGCTTTGTCCGTGGTGCAACAAAATAAAAAAGTCCCTGGATGATTTTTCAATCTTCCCTTTTAATGTGGTCTTCATTGGTTTCTTAGCTGCCTGCGCAACACATGCAAGCTGCAAAACCACGACTGCCATGAATAAAATACTTTTTTTCATCCTCAATTTCTGTTTATTGCCAATTGATTATCAAAGATAACAACTTCGGCGCGCGCACTGACAATAATCGGGCCTTTAACAATCCTTAATACCAATGCCTTGAAGCCTCAGAAGATTGTTAATTTCCCTGTTCAATCTCTACGGCTATGCTCAACTCACGCAATTGTTTGTCGTCGATCACAGAAGGTGCATCAATCATCACATCGCGGCCACTGTTGTTTTTGGGGAAAGCTATAAAGTCGCGGATGCTCTCGGCACCGCCAAAGAGCGCGCAGAATCTGTCGAATCCGAAAGCAATTCCTCCATGCGGTGGCGCACCGTATTCAAAAGCATTTAACAAGAAGCCAAACTGTCGTTGGGCTTCTTCGGGAGTAAATCCAAGCAAATCAAACATTCTGGACTGTATATCACGGTCGTGAATTCTTATTGAACCGCCGCCAATTTCCACACCATTCAATACAAAGTCATAAGCATTGGCGCGGGCATCACCGGGTGAGGTTTCCAGTAATCCAAAGTGGTGGGGCTTAGGTGCTGTAAAGGGATGGTGCATGGCAAACCATCTTTTGTCTTCTTCAATCCATTCTACCAATGGGAAATCTATTACCCACAATGGTTTGAAATCTTCAGAATTGCGCAAGCCAAGACGAGCGCCCATGAGCAATCTCAACTCATTAAGTTGTTTGCGGGTGCTGTGCAGATCGCCACTTAATACGAGAATCAAATCGCCTGCTGATGCACCGGCAGATCCTGCAATGGCCTTCCAGTCGTCCTGACTGTAAAATTTATCTACTGATGATTTATAAGTTCCGTCTTCGTTGCAAAGGCAATACACCAATCCTTTGGCGCCGATTTGCGGACGTTTTACCCATTCTGTCAATTCATCCAGTTGTTTTCTGGTGTAATTCGCTGCTCCCGGGGCAACAACTCCAATCACTGCTTCTGCGCTGTCAAAGACATTAAAGCCCTTGCCCTTCATCTGGTCATTGAGGTATTGAAATTCCATCGCAAAACGAATATCCGGTTTGTCACTGCCATAACGACTCATGGCTTCATCATAAGTCATGCGTGGTACTTCAGTAATGTCAACTCCTTTCACCGTTTTGAAAAGATGGCGCACCAATCCTTCGAAAGTATTGAGGATGTCTTCCTGCTCTACAAAGGCCATTTCACAGTCGATCTGTGTAAATTCAGGCTGACGATCTGCGCGCAGGTCTTCATCACGAAAACATCGAACGATCTGATAATATCTGTCGTAGCCGGCCACCATCAATATTTGTTTGAAGGTTTGCGGCGATTGTGGCAATGCATAAAATTGTCCGGGATTCATGCGGCTGGGTACCACAAAATCACGGGCTCCTTCTGGAGTTGATTTAATGAGGTAAGGAGTTTCTATTTCCAGAAACGACAAAGAATCCAGGTATTTTCTGGTTTCAATGCTCATGCGGTGGCGCAACATGAGATTATTCTTCAATGGATTTCTTCTCAAATCGAGGTACCTCCATTGCATGCGAAGGTCGTCTCCTCCATCGCTTTCGTCTTCAATGGTAAAAGGCGGAGTTTTAGATGAATTGAGCACCTCAAAACGCTCAACTTTTATTTCAATATCGCCTGTTGGCATATTGGGGTTTTTGTTCGAACGCTCTACAACGGTTCCGTAGGCCTTTACCACAAATTCTCTCCCCAGTTTGCGGGCAGCTTCACAAAGTGTGGCGTCCACATCCATGTTGAAGGCGAGTTGGGTTATTCCGTAACGGTCGCGCAAATCGGTGAAGGTCATTCCTCCAAGATCTCTTGAGCGCTGAACCCAGCCGCTTAGCGTAACCTTTTTATCCTGATCGGCCAGCCTTAACTCGCCACATGTATGTGATCGATGCATATTATTTCCTGTAAAAATTGAGTCCGCGAAGATAACCCAGTTCTGGCATACGGTGTCATGTTGGTTTTTAACCGTAAATAGACATTGGAATTCTACTGCCTATTTACGGTTTAACCAGAACTCAATAAAAAGTAACATAAACATAGAGTTTGCGAAACTCTCTACGGCCCAGGATTAGCGAACCCGTCCCAACCGAACGATGTAGGAGCGCTAACAGCGCGGCCCTTCGGGCTGCCTTGCACTTGTGCTGGTTTGCCAATCTGGCGCTGGTTTGAGCGAAGCGGTAACCAGTGCCTTGCACCTGTGCTGGTTTGCCCATCTGGCGCTGGTTTGAGCGAAGCGGTAACCAGTGCCTTGCACTGGTGCTGGTTTTTAACCAGCTAAAAAGCCTCCCCTCAATCCTCTCTGGCGCGGGCTTAGCGAAGCGTAGCCCGTGCCTACCGCTTGTGCTGGCTTGCAGCCAGCAAACCACTAATTCAGCGACCAACGCAACCCCACATAACCCATTCTCCCAAACACCGGCCCCCAGATCAGCGAACCATCGAAGCTCTGACTGTCCGGATTTTCTGCGGAAACAATCGGATCGTGCACCATAAAATTGGTGAGGTTTTCTCCACCAACGTAAATCTCAAAGTCCTTGCGGATGACATAAGTTACTTGGGCATTTAACTGAAAATAATCCTGAGAATAAGAATTGCCTGCACTGGCATCATGATCCTGGTGTTCGGTATACGGAATTCTTTTTTTACTCACCCATTGAAGTGTGCCATCAAAACGCCACAAAGAACCCTTGCTTTTTTCTTTGGTAGAAAAAGCAAGATTGGTAAATGCCCTGTGTTTGTTCAGCAATGGCTTGTCTAATAAACCAGATGCATAATCTGTTTTTACTTCAAGCCATCTGTAAGCCAGCCTCCATTCCAATCTTCTTGCCGGTGACCAGTGAAACTCAGCTTGTGCGCTATTACTGTAACTCTTTCCATCCAAATTATAAAAACGAACTTCTTCCGGCTGCTCCATGTCCATTACAACCTGATTGACAAATTGCGTGCGGTATGCGTCGAGAGAAAGTGTTCCGTCGCGGTGATTTAATTTGAATTTTTTAGAATAAATCAACCCAAAATTCCAGGCGGATTCCATCTTCATTCCATAAATTCCATTGGGATCATTTCCCTGTAAAATAATATCTCTGTTGCTTGCCAGCATTCCTACATTATCCATCAGAATATTGGGCGTGCGATAGCCCTTGCCTGCAACCAGTTTAATGGTGGACAATTCGTTGAAGCTATACCTGAGGTGCAGTCTTGGTGTAAAAAACAACTTGTAGACATTGTGGTAATCGGCGCGCAAACCAGCGATCATCACAAATCTTTCTTTGGCATTCAGCGTATATTCTCCAAATACTCCGGGAACCATTTCTCTGCGGTTGAGGTTTTGCGAAGACAAGGAAACCGGCGGAATAGATTTAAAATAAATACGCTCCAGATAATCATCGAACTGATAACTTGCTCCTGTAGTAATTTTGTGGTTGTCATTCAATATTCGTGATGCAAATAAGAGATTAATACGAGCGCTCAATTGCTGACCGGAGTATTCGCGAAAGCCATACTTTCCCTTCTGATCCTGCCAACTCACATTTACCTGCGAACCAAAGCTCTTCCATTCCTTTTCGGGAAATACGAAACCTGTTTTTCCCGAAAACTCAAATCGATCTGTTTTCATATCAACTCCCCAAAGCTTCGAGCGAATTTCATCTTTCGGATCGTAATCTCTTTTGCCGGCAGTATTGGTGAGGTGCATATAACTTATGGTGTATTGGCCACCCAAACCCCGGTCCGTTTCCATGCGCCATTCATTGCGCAGCAATAAATTAGAAAAAAGAGGATTGTCCAGAAAACCATCTTTGTTGTGATCAAAACGCAAACTTGAATATGCTCCGTGCGCCAGAAAAACAGGATGAAAGCGAATCGACCCGCGCTTTGAATCTTCAACTCCCTCTTGATTATGAATAGAGGGACGCCAGACTACATTGAGTTCCATACGTCCCGCATTTCCACTGTAGGCATTGATGTGTAGCTTTTCGGCATTGTCAGGACTCTTGTGCGCTACATTGATTTGTCCGGTCATGCTTTCAAATCCGGAAGTGACAGAGCCAATTCCTTTGGCTATATAAATCGAATTGATCCAGGGACCGGGAACATAAGTGAGTCCATAAGTACTGGCCAATCCGCGAACCGCCGGAATATTATCGAACATTATCTGGGTGTACTTGCCATCCAGTCCGAGCATTTTAATTTGTTTGGTTCCGGTAATGGCATCAGCAAAAGTGGCATCAATAGAAGCATTTGTTTCAAAGCTTTCGCTGAGGTTGCAACAGGCTGCTTTACACAATTCTTTCTTGTCAATGACCTGAAAATTCTGCGGATTGCGCATGGTCATGGTGGTTGCCGATTTATCTCCAGCCACAGTAGCGCCCGCTGTGCTGGTGTTATGGGCCACAAGCTCCACCCGGACAAAATTTTCTCCTTTATAAAAAAGTGTATCGCTGACATAACCCACCATGACAATAACCAGATTCTTCGCCTCCGGATGAATAGGGATGGAGAATTCTCCCTCTGCATTGGTGGTTGTTCCCAATCTTGTTCCTTCCCATATTACGACCACAGAAGGCAATACTTCCTGGCTGGATTTATCCACCACTACCCCTCCGAGTTGCGCGTTTGCCAAAAAACTCCACAGCATTGTGGCAATAACCAATAAGGACCTCATAAGACTAATGCTTTTCTAATTCGCGGTAACGACAGCAATGGTGTACCCGACTGTACTGTTCATCGGTGCATTTGGAAACGGCCGTATCGTAACCCACCGCATTGAGCAACTCGTGCAATTTTGCTTCGTTGATTTTTTTGGGCTTATAGATAACCGTTAGCATTTGTGTTTCTAAATCGTAAGATGCCTGAACGACACCTTTGGTATCCATCGCCTTTTCAATAGTGGCTTTGCATGTCTGGCAGACACTGGCCACCCAGAAAGTGGTGGTGATGGATTTTGGATCTTGCGAATTTGCATTTGCGGCAAACTGTACAAACAAGATACTTAAGAATAATATTTTTATAGATTTCATTGTATTGATATTGTGTGTTAAAATATAAACTACTGGCTCTTCAGAGCCCAACAAACACAATACAACTAGCCGTAATAAGTCAATGAGTGGTACTTCAGAAACAATGGAATGTCGGGAGGCACTTCATTGTCCCGCGGGCATTCATCCTCAATAGCAATACACGCATATTGAATACATTCAAAAACCTCATTTCTTAAAGCAAATTCGCACGCGTGAAAAACTACCTGTCTGAAAGAAGGCGAATGATTCTCGTCAAGACTCAGATAAATATTCTGAAATGAACAGCAGCAATGGTCAGCACCACAACATGTACTGGCAGAATTGTCGTCGCACTTTTTTTCTGAAAACTGAAATAGGTTTATTCCTGAGAAATTACCCCCGCAATAATGAACCTGAACATTCAATCCCAGAGAAAAAACGCCATAGACGAATACAATGAATATGATTAAATATTTCTTCATTCCCTGCAAAGATAATTCAAGACCTGATTCTATAATCCTAATTCTCTTTGTATTGTGCTAATCCTTTCGGCCATGGATGCCACTTTCTGGTGGTATTCTTCCGGACTTTTCATGGGTGATTTAAGTGAGAAATAGAATTTGATCTTGGGCTCAGTACCGCTTGGCCTGGCTGAGATTTTACTTCCATCCTCCAAAATAAACTGAAGCACATTGGACTTGGGTAAGTCAAGTTTAACCGACTCGCCTGTTCTCTGATTCTTACTGGTTCCTTCCTGGATGTCCAGAATCTTTATCACCGGCGATCCTCCCAGAGATGCTGGCGGACTGGCGCGCAGTTCTACCATTTTTTGCTGGATCTGCTGAAGTCCATCCAATCCTTTCATGGTAATGGAAACCAATTGCTCGTAGTACATTCCAAAGCGTTGGTACATTTCCATCATCATGCCCCAAAGAGAGGTGCCATTGCATTTGCACCAGGCTGCTATCTCAGCCATTACCACGGCAGATATCACCGCATCCTTATCACGCACAAACTCACCTACAAGATAGCCGTAACTCTCTTCGCCGCCGCCTATAAAAGTTTCCTGGCCTTCCTTCTCTCCCATTACTCCGGCGATGTATTTGAAACCTGTCAAAGTCTCATAATATTTTACACCAAAACCATTGGCGAGGTCGTTAATGATATCGCTCGTTACAATGGTCTTCGCCACATATTGTTTGCCATCCAGTTTTCCTTCTTTCTTCCATTGCTGCAACTGATAATATACCAGCAAGCTGCCGGTCTGATTGCCATTGAGCAGCACCAGCTTACCCGAATCATCACGAACGGCCAGGCCCACTCTATCGGTATCAGGATCAGTACCGAGTACCAGATCAGCGCCCTCTTTCGCGGCCAGTTGAAGGGCCATATCCAGGGCTTCTTTTTCTTCTGGATTAGGAGATATTACTGTGCTGAAATTTCCGTCTGGCACCGCCTGATCCTCTACCACACTTACATGCTGAAAGCCCAGTCGCTGCAATGCCTGAGGAACCATGGTGATTCCCGCACCATGTATAGATGTATAGACTATTTTTAAATCTGAAGCCATCTTGATTTCATTCTTAGAATGAATAATAGACTCCAGCTTCAGGAAATAACTTTCTTCCACTTCCGGTCCGATCGAATGGATTAATTCCTTTTTCGCATCGAATTTTACTTCGTCAATTGATGTTACTTTTCTTACTTCGGCAATTATTCCTTTGTCGTGTGGAGGAAGCACCTGGGCTCCATCCTGCCAGTACACTTTGTAACCATTGTATTCTTTAGGGTTATGCGAAGCTGTGATGACAATGCCGGCCTGACATTTCAATTCTCTCACCGCATAAGAGAGCAAGGGCGTAGGCCGGAGTTCGTCGAATAAGTGAACATGTATCCCATTGGCAGAAAGCACTGCCGCAGCTATTTCAGCAAAAAATCGCGAGTTATTTCTGGAATCGTGCGCAATGGCTACGGATGAAATCTTTGACGGAAATTGTTGTATCAGGTAATTGGCCAAACCTTGTGTAGCCATTCCGATTGTGTACTTGTTGATGCGCATGGTACCCACGCCCATCACGCCACGCAAACCTCCGGTACCAAACTCCAGATCGCTGTAGAAAGCTTCCAGCAAAGACTTCTGATCATTGTCCAGCCAATCCTGAACCTGATTGCGCGTGGATTCGTTGTACGATGGTGCCAGCCATTGTTTGGCCTTGGCAATAATTTCTGGTGATAATTCCTGACTCATAGATTTTTTTGAGATATCCGAAAGCATTCTGCCAGGCCTTCCTGCCAGGACAGTGGTGTAATTCCGGTATTTTTTTTAAATTTAGAATTGTCTAATTTAGAATAGGCTGGTCTTATTGCCTTCATTGGAAATTCGGAAGTCGATACATTATAAACCGGGACATCCATTTTACTCTGATTCATAATTTCCTGAGCAAAATCTGCCCATGAAGCTACTCCATCCTGCGTGTAATGGTAAAGGCCGTAGTCTACATGTTCCTGACGGACAAGCGATTTGTCCAATAGTTTCAATGTATCAATAGCCAGATTACGCGCATAGGTAGGTGAGGCAAATTGATCTGAAACCACCTTGAGTTCGCCTCTTTCTCTGGCCAGCCTGAGCATAGTCTTGTAAAAATTATGGCCATAAGTGCTGTACACCCAGGAGGTTCTTATAATAAATGCTCTTTTGTGAATTTCATCAATCAATCGCTCTCCTTCTAGTTTAGTTCTGCCATATTGTGAAAGTGGTGCCGGCTGGTCTTCTTCAGAATATGGGCTTTTTTTCTGCCCGTCGAATACATAATCGGTAGAATAATGCACCATCAATGATTCGGCTTCATGACAGGCTTTGGCTATAAAGCCCGGAGCGAGAATATTACCCAACTCCGCATCTTCTATATCCTCTTCAGACTTCTCTACATTAGTATAGGCAGCACAATTGATCACCGCATCGGGCTTCTCCTTTAGGATATAATCTTTCACTCTGCTTTCCAGGGTGATGTCAAGTTCCACTCGGCCTGCAAAGTCGAAATTAAATTGTGGAAACAGGGGTGCGATGACCCGAAACTCGTTGCCCAACTGGCCATTAGATCCCGTAACTAGTATATTTTTGGGTGATTCCATCGTAATTTAATTAGTGTCTAAAATAGTTTTTTCGCTTTCCACACAAAACAAGGGTATTTCATTTTGCAAAAGTGCCCAAATGTAATCTGGGTATGAGTTGATTTCAAAAAGACGCGGCAAACATCTGAAATTTTCTGAAGACCTTACTGATCAAACCTTTTGAAGCAATATCCACGGCAGGAACAGGTTCTTGTAGCGCGTATCCGGATCAATTAACACCACGGCATAAAGCCTTGACAACCAAAAAGACGTAAATTTGCCCCATTGGCACAATCATTGGCTTTGGCCGGTGAATGTTAAAAACCTTTTCAACATGAAAAAGTTCCTCTACCTAAGCACGCTAATTATCCTGACCATTCTGCTGTCGGGCTCTGCTATTCATGCACAAAGAAGATGGGTAAATCGAAGAGGGCCAACAATGTCCTTTGGCGGACAGATTCTGGCACCAAGAGGTGAGTTTGCTTCCAAATATTTCGGAACTCCGGCTGGTATTGGTGGAAATTTCACCGGTAGTCTGGGTCGCTCCCCTTTTGAATTTGGTGTGGGATACTATTGGAATAGTATGGGAAGTACTAACATGGACGTTAGCATTATTGAGGGTACAACCAGCAACGGAACACCTTCTTATACTTCGGGAACAATGCGCCTTCGAAACAGTGAGTCCAGGTACCAACTGGTTTCCAGATTCAGACCTTTTGTTGGAAAAATACAACCTTATGGTGAGTTTTTGGGTGGTGTATCTGTTTTCAAAATGACCTCAGACATTACGGTGGAGAACAGCGGATACAGTAGTGAGGGTGCGGGTAAAAAAAGAGAACACCTAGATTTCGCAATGCATTACGGCTGGGCACTCGGACTTAGAATTGAAATTGTGCCGGGCTTATATGGCGAAGGCAGATTTGAGAGTCTTAGAGGTACAACGGCCAATTACGTTGATCAATCTTCGATTAACATTGTAAATGCATCGACTTTACAATTTGAAACCGCAAAATCAAAAACAGACCAATTCGTTTTTCATTTGGGTATCGCAATGCAATTCTAAATTTTGATTAGAATAAAAGTAATCAGAGCTGGTCTTAAAATTCAATTGAAATTTTAGACCGGCTCTTTTCATTTGCTCTTAACACTAATCGTATATTCGTTATTGAGGTATTATTTTCCGGTAATTAACTTCTTAACCTTCAAACCAAGCCATAAGAGTGTCGTCATAGCCACAAATGCAAAAAGCAATAATGCGTAATATTTGGCCGTCCAGCAGAAGGCCACATAGATGCGATAGGGCGTGCTGATTGTCTTTGCTCCGGATTTTTCGATCAACGAAAATTTCACCGTACAAAATTCATTTTCAGAATCAAAATCACCGAGATTCACACCCAGTGACTGGATTTTTTCTTCCAGTTCCATGATTCTATTTTCGAGATTGATAAACTCTTCAATATTTCCTCCTTTGGTTTTGAGTTCTATCAATGAGGCTTTGGTACTTTGCAATGAAGCCAATGCAGCCTGCAATTGACGATACTCATTGGTCTTGTCTGTTTTGTCAATGGTGAGCGATGTGATTTTGCCAATGGTCTGCACTGAGCTTACAAATGCGTCGAACAATTGCGGTGGCACTCCAATGCCCATATCCAACAAACGCGATCCGGTCATTCCTGACTTTTTCTCAAACTGAATCAACGATTGATTCGACTCTATCAAATCTCTCAATCTCTTTTCCTCAGAATCAAATGCATCAGTATACGAGGTTGATGTGCAGATTTTTTCGTACTTCTGACCCTCACCGGCACCCGGCACTCGCTCGAAGCCCCCATTCTGTGGCGCTTCATAACCCGACTTTTTAGAACTAGCATAGTTCTTCTTTTCGTAGCCCATACTTCCCCACCTGTCGGCATCAGAGCCAAAGCCCAAATCAAATTCTTTGGGGTTATTTGTATATCCATAAGCCAGTCGAAGCAAGAATAAGATTACAAATCCAACAAAACTGATCCATAAGGATTTTTTTAATAATGAAGCATTCATTGATCTCTGGTATTTTGCAGTACAAGATAGGAATTTCACAATCACCGCAATGCAAAAAATAAGGCCGCATAATGCGGCCCCATTTCATTCGATTCGATTTTGTTTATTTCAGCGCAAGATCGGATTGCCCGATAATATTGCCGCCTTCATAAATAAATATTTTGTAATTGCCCTTTTTAAACTCGTAGCCTTCCGCCGCCTGATAGTAGAAACATACATCTACATCCTGCTGCTGGTAATCGACTTCTCTTGACACACTGTATTGTGTATCCATTGCGCCCACTTTTACAGTTCCCGATGATTTGCCCGTAAGTACTTTGCCATCAGGACCAACTACGCTCATATAAATTGACTTTGCACCTGGTTTAACAATGGCGTTCTTTCTTAAAGTAAAACATGATTTAATGCTTTCAGTGCGAGAGGCTCTGTCGGTATCAACCTGTTTTCCGGTGTTCCTTTCTTTTATCCCTATATTCACAAACTCACCGGTACTCAACACTGAGCCTTTGCTCAACATTTCATTCTTACTGTTCAAATCAGTTGCTAACTCTTCTCCATGCTTTTCAGCGCTTACAGCCCTTTCGATCGCCTGACCTTTTTCAATGGCGAGTTGCTCGTTGGCAACATTAAGCGAGTCGATGGTGTGAATATAACCCTTCATAATAGTACGCAAGGTCTCGGCTTCAGCTTGAAGTTTTGAAACGTTGAAGTCTTTGTTTCTGACCTTCTTGAGTAATGCATCAATTTGCGACTTTTGCTCATTGGCCTTGGCAAGAAGCTCTTCATTATCTGTGCTTAAGGTATCATAGCTCATACGCATGGCCTGAAGCTCTACCTCAAGACCTGCACGCTCGTCCATCACCGTTCCTTTCTCTTGATTGATATAAACAATCTTTTCGTCCTTTTCCTTTAAGCTGTATGCCATATAACCTACAACCCCCAGTAGCACGGCAATTACGCCAATATATACCTTATTACTCATGATTTTGAATGATTTAAAATTTCCTTAGCGCAAAGCTAGTCTTTTATTCAATGTAAACGGAAATACCTAACAATCATTTTATTAAGACTCAATTGTGATTTCATTTTTTTATTGATGCAATAAATTATCTGACTGAATTGAAACAATCTTATATTTGCCCCTCGTTAAACAAGTAATCTTGTTGGTCCTGTGGCCGAGCGGCTAGGCTCAGCTCTGCAAAAGCTGCTACTGCGGTTCGAATCCGCACGGGACCTCTGATATTATGATTAAGGCGAACGATAAGTTCGCCTTTTTTTATGCAATTCAATTTTAACCCGGATTCGGCCCGGGAACTCTTCCCTGCGTGCAAATGGATTGCTATGCTTTATGGTTGTACTTGTTGCCAGACCCGGGTAATCATTCTCTCAACTGTGTAGAAAAGCTATTCAAATAACTACCAATCAACAACCTAAAGTTCCAATCTACTCAAGCCAGCTCCTCTGGAATTGTCTTTCTTTAAAGGATTAATACCGATTCGGTATCTGTATTAGTCCAATCTGCGCTGCGCTTGATTTTACTAAACAGCTACTCCATCGGCATATACCACTGTAACATTTTAATTAGTCTTTGGACTAAATTAGAATGAACATTGGTATAAATCGCAAAAGCCCGGATCCTATGATTGCCGGTCTCATTTTTTTGTGGGCAAGAATTGTATGGGCAAAATTCTGCCCACACAATTCTTGCCCACAAAACCGGATAAGAATAACTTTGGCTCAAATGAGCCCCTGGCCAAAGCGAGTAAAAAACTCAGAATCGAAAAACTACAGCATTCGGGGGCCGCTGCAGTAACCTGGCATTGTATACGCAGCGCGACTCCATTACTTGAAAAACAAAAAAAGGTCGGAAGAAAAATCTTCCGACCCCGACCGGTCAATTGCATGGTCTTTTAATATCGCTCATTTTCTATCTGGTTACCATCAGCTTTTGGGTCACGGGCGAGCCGCTGCCAATCACTTCTACCAGATACAATCCGGCCATCAATGGTTTTTCAAATACTATCTGGGCAGTGTAGTTTCCTGCAACAAAGTATCTGTTGGTCCAGACTACTCTTCCAATTCCATCCAGAATCTGAATCGTCACCATTTCCTCTTGTGTGCTGTTGAGGTTAATCTGAAGCAATTCTCCGGTCATTGGATTTGGATAAAGATTAACACTCATGGTGAGGTTTTCATTTGAAACGGCATCTCTGTAAGGATTCATTTCATCAGAAGTTGGAGCTGCCATCATCGCGGCAACGCCTGCTATCTGCATACAGGTAACAGGTCCCCATGTTCCTACAAAAGTATTCAGGTAAGTAGGGCGCACTCTTACATTGTATGTACGGCCAGTAAGGAAGCCCTGAGCGGCTGTAATGATTAAGAATTGCGAAGCTCCGCCATTCACGGTGAATGCTGGTTGAGATAAGTCTGACAATCTGAACTCCCATTCATAATTGGATGTATTACATTCTGCCACGTTTGTTCTGATGTTGGTCCCCAAAGTGCGGACTGCCGGACATTGTAACGGTGTGTTCAGGAACAAGGTCTGCTGTGGAGACATTATCATCGGACAAGTCTCTGTGCCTAAAATGGTCACGTTTTGTGTAGTTCCATTTCCAATTGTCACGTTATAAGTTGCGTCAATTCTTACGTTGTAACTATCTCCCATTGGTAAACCGATCACGTCTTTGAATCTGCAATTGGTGCTGGCCTGTGTCAATGAATAAGTAATGTTGGTAGTTGTTGATGTGTAATTGAATGTGTAGGTATTAGCCGATGTGCTCACACACTTAAATGATCCACACATATTATACGGTCCTGAATTGCTGTTACAAACTGTATTGATCAATTTGGTCAAACAGATTGTAAATGTACCAGTACCCTGAGCCGAATTGAAATTTCTCACTGCGACATAGTAGGTCGCTCCGACTACAAGGTTGTTATAATTCAAAATTTCACTACCGGGTACGGACTGAACATTTTCAACATCTACCAATGTGCCCGAGTCTGTTTGCATTTCCACAAGGGCATTGATTGCCGTGGTAGTCACTCTTACTCGGATACCAGGACTGTTTGCCACGAATTTGTACCAAACATCTTCTCCTGTGATACAAGTAGAAAGTGCTTGAGGGCTCACTGTGGCTCCGGAAACAGAACCATTGGTGGTAACACATCCATTGTAATTATACGGAGTAAGAATAATTGCATTTGTAATCAAATCATTCGCTACAGACGAACAGTTGTCATCGATGAGTCCATCGCAATCTTCGTCGATAAGATTACACAATTCCAATGCGCCAGGGAAAACGTTGGCGTTGGCGTCATTACAATCCAATGCATTGGCTACATAACCCACCGGCTGCGTACATGCCTGAACACTAATGGCTGAGTTACCATAACCATCGCCGTCACCGTCTATGAACCAGAATGGTCCGGCGCCTTCGTCTGTAGATCCGTTGCAGTTGTCGTCAATGCCATTACAAATCTCTATTGCCGTAGGTTTGATTGCAGCATTAGCATCATTACAATCGCCGGCAATTGACACATAACCTACTGGTTGTGTACAAGACTGGGTTGTTACTGAAGCATTACCAAAAGTATCACCATCTGCATCTGCATACCATGTAAGCAAAGATGTAATGGAAATAGTAATTGAACTGGAAGTCGCTGTGAGCGGGCTGGCGCAAGATGCATTTGAAGTCATTATACATGATACAACCTGACCATTGGTTAAGCCAGAAGTAGTATAGGTATTGCTGTTTGTGCCAACATTACCACCGTTCACTTGCCATTGATAAGCTGGTGTAGTTCCGCCATTAGTTGGAACTGCCGTAAAGGTGATAGAGTTTCCAGCACAACTCGGATTGCTTCCGGAAGTAACGGAAATAGCAACCGCAGGAACAATAACAGATTGTACGTTGATTGTAATGGCATTAGAAGTCGCTGTAAGCGGACTTGCACATGTCGCGTTTGAAGTCAGAATACAGGTTACAACCTGGCCATTGGTCAATGCGCTGCTCGAATAAGAAGCGCTATTTGTTCCAACATTGCTTCCATCCACTTTCCATTGATAGGATGGTGTTGATCCACCATTTACAGGGCTTGCTGTAAAGGTCATTGCAGCTCCCGAACAAGTTGGATTCGATCCGGCCGTAATGGCAATAGATATGGATGGAACAACATTGTTCGTTACGCTCATGGTAATAGCATTCGAAGTTGCAGATGAAGGACTCGCGCATGTTGCACTGGAAGTCATTACACAAGTTACCACATCACCATTATCAAGAATGGAGGAAGTATATGTATCGCTGTTGGTTCCAACATTGGATCCATTCACCTTCCATTGATAAGCTGGTGTAGCTCCGCCATTTACAGGAGAAGCCGTAAATTCAACAGACGTTCCTGCACATCCCGGATTTGAACCTGATGTAATGGCAATACTTACGGAAGGAGCGACATTGGCATTCACTCCTACCTGTATTGCATTCGAAGCGACCAAAGTTGGACTCGCGCAATTGGCATTCGATGTAAGGTCACACGAAACGATCTGGTTATTGGTCAACGTGGAAGTAGTGAAAGTGCTGGAATTAGTTCCAACATTGGCGCCATTCACCGTCCATTGATAAGATGGGCTTGAGCCTCCATTGGAAATTGTTGCTGAGAAGGTTAATGAACTTCCTGCACAACCTGGGTTAGAACCGGAAGTCAATGTGATGATGATCGTTGGTACAAGCACCGGATTCACAGTAACTGTAATTGCATTTGAGGTAGCCGTAGTTGGATTTGCGCAGCCATCATTTGATGTCATTACACAGGTAACTACTTCGCCACTTACAAGCGAAGAGGTAGAATAGGTTGATGAATTTGTTCCTACATCATTGCCATCTACTTTCCACTGGTAAGCTGGCGTTGTTCCGCCATTGGTTGGTGTGGCAGTAAAGGTCAATGAACTTCCTGCGCAACCCGGATTGGATCCTGATGTCAACGCGATAGAAACCGAAGGTGTGACACTTGTGGTAACGGTTATAGTAATTGCATTTGAAGTGGCTGTTGTTGGACTTGCGCATGTTGCATTAGAAGTCATTACACAAGTAACCACCTGACCATTGGTCAATGATAAGGTAGTAAATGTTGCACTGTTCGTGCCTGCATTCGCTCCATCTACTTTCCACTGATAGGCAGGTGTTGAACCGCCATTGGTTGGGGTAGCTGTAAAGGTCAATGAACTTCCTGAACAGGTCGGATTCGATCCAGTCGTTAAAGCAATGGCAACCAGTGGTGTTACGTTATTCGATATGCTAATCGTAATAGAATTTGATGTAGAAGTTGTTGGGCTTGCGCAAGCTGCGTTCGAGATCATTACACAAGTAACTACTTGTCCATTGGTCAATGATGAAGTAGTAAATATTGGGCTGTTTGTGCCTGAATTTGTTCCGTCTACTATCCATTGATAAGCTGGCGTTGCCCCACCATTGATTGGAGTTGCAGTGAAGGTCAATGAACTTCCAGAACAACCTGGGTTGGTTCCTGTGGTCAGTGCGATAGCAACCGATGGTGTTACGTTATTAGTTATGCTAATCGTAATAGAATTTGATGTAAAAGTTGTTGGGCTTGCGCAAGCTGCGTTCGAGATCATTACACAAGTTACTACTTGTCCGTTGGTCAATGATGAGGTAGTAAATGTTGCACTGTTGGTGCCTGCATTTGATCCATCTACTTTCCATTGGTAAGATGGTGTTGCGCCACCATTAGTGGGTGTAGCAGTAAAAGTCAATGAACTTCCCGCACAACCTGGATTAGATCCTGCTGTAAGTGCTATGGCAACTGACGGTGTTACGCTGGCTGTGATGCTGATCGTTATTGCATTGGATGTGGCTGTCGCTGGACTTGCACATGCGGCATTAGATGTCATCACACATGTAACTACTTGTCCGTTGGTCAGTGATGAGGTAGTAAATGTTGCACTGTTCGTACCTGCATTTGATCCATCTACTTTCCATTGGTAAGATGGTGTTGTACCACCATTAGTGGGTGTCGCCGTAAAGGTCAGTGAACTTCCCGCACAACCTGGATTAGATCCTGTAGTAAGTGCTATAACAACTGATGGTGTTACGTTGGCAGTGATGCTGATCGTTATTGAATTGGATGTAGCTGTTGCTGAGCTCACACATACGGCATTAGATGTCAACACACAAGTTACTACTTGTCCGTTAGTCAATGATGAAGTAGTAAATGTTGCACTGTTGGTGCCTGCATTTGATCCATCCACTTTCCATTGGTAAGATGGTGTTGTACCTCCATTAGTTGGTGTTGCAGTGAATGTCAATGAACTTCCTGCACAACCCGGATTAGATCCCGTAGTAAGTGCTATGGCAACTGCCGGTGTTACGTTGGCTATTATGCTGATCGTTATCGCGTTGGATGTGGCAGTGGCTGAGCTCAAACAAATGGCATTAGAGGTCATCACACAAGTTACTACTTGTCCGTTGGTCAATGATGAAGTAGTAAATGTTGCACTGTTCGTGCCCGCATTCGCTCCATCCACTTTCCATTGATAAGATGGTGTTGTTCCACCATTGGTTGGGGTAGCTGTAAAGATAAATATACTTCCTGCACAAGCCGGATTGGATCCTGTAGTCAATGCTATTGCAACGGATGGTGTTACGTTGGCTATGATGCTAATCGTTATTGCATTGGATGTGGCAGTCGCTGAGCTCACACATACGGCATTAGAGGTCATCGCACAAGTTACTACTTGTCCGTTGGTCAATGATGAAGTAGTAAATGTTGCACTGTTCGTGCCTGCATTCGCTCCATCCACTTTCCATTGATAAGATGGTGTTGTTCCGCCATTGGTTGGGGTAGCTGTAAAGATAAATATACTTCCTGCACAAGCCGGATTGGATCCTGTAGTCAATGCTATGGCTATGGATGGTGTTACGTTGGCTGTGATGCTGATCGTTATTGCATTGGATGTGGCGGTCGTTGGACTTGCACATGCGGCATTAGATGTCATCACACAAGTAACTACTTGTCCGTTGGTCAGTGATGAGGTAGTAAATGTTGCACTGTTGGTGCCAGCATTTGATCCATTTACTTTCCATTGGTAAGCCGGTGTAGTGCCACCATTGGTGGGTGTGGCCGTAAAGGTCAGTGAACTTCCTGTACAACCTGGATTTGATCCAGTTGTCAAGGCTATCGCAACTGATGGCGTTACGTTAGCATTCACCGTCATGGTAATATTATTGGAATTGCTTACCACAGGAGCAGGACTAGAGGTAAAAACCATATTAGGCCTTCTTGACCCGGTTACACCTGTTGTTGTGGTGCATGCTCCGGCTCCGCCAGCTCCGTCAGCCTGGTAATAAGTGGTGGCAACAAATGGTGTGGTAGATTGGTAGCTCTGGTATGCCCCATTACCTACAACCTGATTCGAAAAACAAATATCCACCAACACATTTGATGTTCCGTTCCAGCTGAATGCCGGGGAGCAGTTATGCGTATTCCAGCTATTCAATGTGGGTGTATAATTCGTTGGGCCAAAAACGGTTGTAAAGGTTGGAGCCTGAAACGTAGTCGTAAGAACTGTTGCCGCTGTTGGGGCCATTTTAATGGTATATCCATTCAATGTAACAGGGTCTCCAATTATATTATTGATATTGAAGCTAACTGAATTAATCGGCCCTGCTGTTATTCCAAGAGCCGTCAATTCAGATGCTAATATCAAATATTGCTGTCGTCCATTTCCATAATAAGTTGGATAGGCCGCTGCCAAATCACTGGTTACGGCATTCAATAAAACATCAGTTCCCAATGTTCCCACAACCGGACATGTGGAAGTTGACGTTACCGAGCAGGAAACAATTTGGCCATTTGTAAGACCAGTGGTCACATAAGTAGGGCTATTTGTGCCAACATTGCCACCATTTACCTTCCATTGATACGCTGGTGAATTTCCATTTGTCACAATAGCTGTGAAAGTGGTTGAAACGCCAGCGCAAGTTGGATTGGTTCCTCCGGTTTGTGTTATTGACACTGTTGGTGCCGCGCTGTTAACCGTTACTGTTATTGAATTGGAAGTAGCCACTGTGGGGCTTGGACAATTGATAGCATTTGATGTCATCAAACAGGTAACAACCTGTCCGTTTGTAATGGTGTTTGAAGTAAACGTAGAACTATTCCCGCCTGCATTTACCCCGTTTACCTGCCATTGATAAGATGGCGCAGCACCACCATTGGTTGGTGTAGCAGTAAAGGTTATAAACGAACCGGCGCATGTAGGATTGGTTCCTCCGGTAACTGCAATCACAACAGAAGAGGGAACGCTTGGATTAACATTTACAATAATCGCATTCGACGTAGCCGGATTGTTGGTTACTCCGGGCAGGTTGGAAGTCATTACACAAGTAACAATCTGACCATTGGTAATGGCAGATGAAGAATAAGTAGGGCTATTGGTTCCTACGTTTATTCCATCGAGCTTCCACTGGTATGTTGGTGCACTTCCCTGATTAAAGGGTGATGCAGTGAAGGTTATGTTGTTGCCGGCACAGGAAGGATTGCTTCCGCTTGAAACGGCAATGTTCACAATAGCATCAGTAGTACAAGGCTGAATCTGATAAGAGAAAATATAGGTTCTGGCAGCGGAAGCTCCGGTTGCGCCCCCCATGTATTCACTTGTATTCCAGAAAGTAATTCCATCGGGATCCAATGTGCAATGCGAATAATCGCCCACACGATTGGTTCCTGTTTGAGAGCCTGTACCTGCAACAACTGTTGTCTCTGTCAGGGGCAATGTTCCCAGTGGATCGCAAGCTCTTCTTCCTGTCCAATAGAGTCCGGGGAAAATAGAAGTTGCGTCTGATTTGATGTAGCTGAGTCCGATAGAACCGTTGTTGTCCATTGCGATACTGCCCATCCAGCGGGTGGCTGCGTCAGGGGTATAGATACCTTCCTGATAGAGACTCCATACTCCGGTGGCCTGACTTTGGCGAAGCTCTGCCCATTTGATGCTGCGTTGGGTAGCACTGATTCTTACGCTCCAGTTCAATACAACAGAATTGTATCCAGCCCAGGTTTTCCATTGGGCGCGGTACATAAGAACCCCGCCGATGGCGTCGAGTTTTTGGGTAGTACCGGGCTGTGAACAGTTGTTCCAGGTGCTTTCATAAGAGGCGTCAAATGCGGCAGTCGGCACAGCGGCAGCCAAAGTAATTGTTGCCGTTGGAGTTGCTGGTACCCAGTTCACTGTCATGTTGTAAATCTGAACCGCATCGAGAATTCCAGCTCCCCATGCATTATCCGAATAAGACATGATCGGGCAAGGTGTTCCGGCCGGAGGTAATGTTCCGTCAGCAGCATCTCCCGGAAGCGGGCAGAAAAATCCACCACCCTGAGGTGGAGCATAACTTTGGAAAACTGAGCGGGCTGTAGGTGTTCCGACAAGCATAGCCGATCTTTCAAAGGCAAAGACCTTTTGTGCCTGATTGGAGGTCATATAATATCCATCCTGCCAAACTGAAAATTTCAAATAATCGGGAAAGGCCGGCGATGTAAAGGTCCAGGTATAATAAGTTCCCAGTGGATTGGATGTGGTAGATATGGCGATATAAATATTGTTGTTCCCTGAACCGAATTGAGCCAAAAACCATCTGTCGGCAGCTTTGTCGTACAATACAATCGGGTCACCTGCATTCGCCGTAACAGGAGACCAGAGGTTACCCAAAGTCTGAGTAAGTAAGACAGTACCATTCGTTTTGTCGTAAACCTTGAAAGTGGTGGAGTTGATCATCTGTACATAATGGTTCGGCCCCACTGCCCCGGATGGGTCAAAAGGTCTGAATCCACTGGCTGATTGGCCCGCCCATGCGGCCTTCGTTTCTCCGGACTCTTCCGATCCTTTATCCGTTTGAAGAGTGGACTTATCATTGCCGTAAGCGGCTCCGTCCTTTTCAACAGAAAACTTGAATTTCTGAGCCTTCCGATTTTTACGGTCTTCTGACTCTTCTTCTTCATAGACGAATTTGGATTCATCAACGGGAGGAAGTTCCGTAAGTGGTTTGCTGATGGCGAATTGGTTGGCCACTACTACTCCGCTGGAGTTTTTGTCGGAACGTTGTCCGAAGACCAAAGCTGATATAAAAATCAGCACACACAATGAGTAAATTTTTTTCATTTCTAAACTCTTGAAGTTAGATTGGTTTGGTTAAGGTATTTGTTTGGTAAAATATCCCGACTCTTTCAGGCTGTTTGCCTTTAGGAATTAACGACAGAAAAAAACTTCTATGCCAGGAGGATAACTCACCAAAAAATAACGGTTCCAAATTTAATCAAGACGAGCTTATTATCGACAAGCTTAACCCGAATGGGAATAATACAACACTGAACGGGGTGATGAAGCAAGTAATACAAAATTAAACGATTGAAGATCAGTCAATTAATTTCCATGTGCTGACAAGACTGGCGCCTACAAATGCAGATTTAAGATGTCCATAAATAGGATTTGTGGTCTATTGATGCAAAAAAGTAATCCCGGATTTTGGGGTCGCCGCCTACCGCAAAATCCGGGACATTGTCCTGAAATAATATACGGAAATCAAATTTCTTTTGTTGTTTATCAGGAAAACAACAAGAACTTCTGGTGATTGAAAACGCTCTTTACAATTCCCTCAAAGTTCAATTTATTTTCAAAAACAACGCGCTCTGCATTAAAGGAAAAAATTCGAGAAACACATTAATTCGCAAGCAACTTAAATCCTCTTCCGTGAATATTAATAATCTCTACGGTGGGATCTTCTTTCAAATGCTTGCGAAGTTTAGCAATGTAAACATCCATCGATCTTCCGTTGAAATAATTGTCGTCACCCCAAATGGCTTTTAGCGCAAAACTTCGCTCCATTATTCCATTTTTATTTTTACAAAGCAGGTAGAGTAATTCGTTTTCTTTGGTGGTGAGTTTAATTTCGAGGCTACCCAATGTAAGTTTTTGTTTGTTGTAATCAAAAGCATACAACCCAACTGAATATGTCAAGGCCTCATCTGGCGAATCCGGCAGAGCGGCTGTTCTGCGCAATATGGCATTCATTCGTACCATGAGTTCTTCCATGCTGAATGGTTTGGTCATGTAATCGTCTGCACCGGATTTGAATCCTTGCAAAGTATCTTCTTTCATACTCTTGGCCGTAAGGAATAGTATCGGAGTATGTTTGTCTTCCTGCCTTATTTCTTGTGCCAGAGTGAATCCGTCCTTGATGGGCATCATTACGTCTAAAATGAGAAATTCATAACTTCCCTTTTTGAACATCTTCGAACCTTCTGCACCATCAGTGGCAAGGTCGGTTTCAAATCCTTTGGCTATTAAATATTCCTTCAGAAGAGTGCCCAGATTTGGGTCGTCTTCACATAATAAAACTCTAATTTTCTTTTTCATGTTGGTATGGTAAATGGATTGTGAATGTACTACCTTTTTTTATTTCGCTCTCAACCGTAACAGATCCGCCGTGTTTTTCCACTACGCCTTTGACATAGCTCAGTCCCAGGCCGAAGCCTTTTACATTGTGGACATTTCCGGTAGGAACGCGATATAGCTTATCGAATATTTTTTTCTGATTTTCTCTGGAAATACCGATTCCGTTGTCCTTAAAAGCAATTGCTATACCTTCTAACTCATCTCGGGTATAGATAGTAACAACAGGGCGTTCTTCGCTGTACTTTATAGCATTATCAATCAGGTTGTAAATCAAATTGGTGATGTGAAGAATGTCCCCTTCAATAACATGCGTAGAGGCATCGAGATGGGTAATAATCTCTCCCTTCTTTCCCTTAACCTGTATCTGAATATTGCGAATTACCTGCGCAATTACGTCATGCACATTGATGGATTGAAAACGCAATTTCATTTCGCCTTGTTCGAATATGGCTGTTCTCAAAACATTCTCCACCAAAACCCCGAGTCTTTTGTTCTCTTCGCTAATCATGCCCACATAAGTGGACCTGGCTCTTTCACTGCCCTGCATGTCCGGGTCGTTCAGCGCTTCGCAAGCCAGAGAGATTGTGGCAATAGGCGTTTTAAGCTCATGGGTCATGTTGTTGATGAAGTCGTTCTTGATGTCGCTCAATTTCTTTTGCCTGTATATTGTTCTGATAGAAAAAGAGAAGAGAAACATGATCACCAGCAACAATATTGCAGAGGTTACCAGCATCAGCCACATTGTGCTCAACAAATACCTGCTCTGATTGGGGAACCAGATTTTCAAATAATTCGGATCCAGTATGGGATCGTTAGGAAAAAGCAAGCACTTATAACCCTCATTTACTATATTCTCTGCGAATGGGGCGGACTTCCCTAAAATCAATTCGACTTTATTGAATTTATTGAAAACACCGTAGTGGTATAAAGCTTTGATTCCACGCTGTTCAAGTTCAATGGCAAGAACAGAATCAAGCCAGCCTGTTTGCACTCTTTCGCTTATGCCCTTCAATATATCAAGCTCAAGCACTCCTCCCATTATATCATCCAAAAAACCCGATTGCTGCAAAATCTGACTCTGATCAAAGCCCTCAGAACTTAAACGATTGTAAAAAGTAGAATCCCTGCTCTCTTCCAATGAGACGCCCGATAATATTTTATAACCCTTATTTCCTTTATCAAAGAATACCGTGCTATCTCCATTTGAACTAATAGAAAAGGAGGTTGAGCCTGATGAAGCCGCCATCTGGGTCATTTCATCCTTCTCTAGTGTATTCACCACTGCTGTCAAAGCCCTTGTTACTGTGCTGGTAAAGTCCTGCTCACGCAATGTAAAAGTATTGTTAACCCAATAAACCTGAATGGCTATCAGGCCAATTACAGCAATTGTGCTCACGGCAATAAGCAGTTGGATATATCTTTCCTTCATTAGAGATCCCAAATTAACCACCCTTGAATATGTTAAAAAAACACTTAACTACTTTTAACAGGACTTAACCTGGGCTTAACAGCACCCAAGGCGCCACCAAATGTACATTGCACCCACAATTAGTAGCCGTACCAAAGATTCAAACGTGGGTCTCATGTTCAAGAATGATTAAGGTTTAAGAAGGTCTTATTGACATTACAGGTTTTAAGGATACTAGTTCGAAACAACTTGAAAGGTCCCGCTTCGTGCGGGATTTTTCAATTCATTGGGTTACTCCAAACAATTCAACCATGAATATTGGCAACTCAACTTCTTTCTGCCAACTCCTGCTGTTGATCAAATTCATATTTGCACCATCAAATTCAAATCATTCGTTTATGAAAAAGCTATTACTCCTTTTTAGCGCCTTATTCAGCACCGCCATCCTTTTGGCTCAATCTGCCACCTTAACCTCTACAATAAGAGGCACAGTAACCGATAAGCAAAGCCAATCGCCACTTCCGGGAGCCACTATTGTGGTGCTCAACAGCAACCCTGTTCTGGGCACTACCTCTGATGCCAATGGATATTTCCGTCTGGAGAATGTTCCGGTAGGACGTCAAAGTGTTCAGGTAGTCTATCTTGGCTATGCCGCTGCCACACTCAACAATCTTCTTCTGAATTCGGGAAAAGAACTGGAACTCAACGTTCAAATGGAGGAAAGCATATCTGAGACAGGGGTAGTGGAGATTACCGCCGAAGACAAGAAAACGGAAAGTGTCAATAAAATGAGCACTGTGTCTACCCGCTCTTTCAGTATTGAAGAGGCAATGAGATACAGCGGAACTTTGCAGGATGTGTCGAGAATGGCGCAGAATTATGCAGGAGTAAGCAATTCAAGTGACGATCGAAACGACATCATTATCAGAGGAAACTCTCCCACAGGAGTATTGTGGCGCCTCGAAGGTATTGATATTCCCAGTCCGAATCACTTTTCCACATTGGGTACAACTGGTGGTCCGATCTCATTACTCAATGTAAACAACCTTGCGAAATCTGATTTTTCTACCAGTGCATTCGCCTCTGAATATGGCAACGCGCTCGGTGGTGTATTCGATTTAAAAATGCGCAGCGGGAATAAGGACAAAAGAGAATTTACGGGACAAATCGGGTTTAATGGTTTTGAACTGGGTGCCGAAGGCCCATTCAAAAAAGGTTCTCAGGCCTCCTATATGATTAATTACCGATATTCTGTGCTGGGTGTGCTTAGCGCATTGGGCGTTAACTTCGGAACCGGAAGCGCTATACCACAATACTCTGACTTAACATTCAAAGTAGATATGCCCACATCGAAGGCAGGAAGATTTACTGTATTCGGAATTGGCGGAAACAGCATCATTGATTTTAAAGCAGATACTTCTTCTACCAATCAGGAAAGTCTCTACAGCACCAATACTGAGAACTCTCAGTTCAAATCACAAACCCGGATTCTTGGACTCAGTCATACCTATTTCTTCAACGAAAAAACTTTTGGCAAACTCATAGTAGCTGCTTCTTCCAGCGGTACAGAAGGATATATTGACTCACTGAGCATCACTAACCAATCCGCAAATCGAATATTCGGCGTGTTCCAGGATCAGGACAGGTACAGTGCCCATTATACGATCAACTCCAAGATCAATGCTAAAAACACCGTTAAGTCGGGCGTTATCTACGATTATTTCCAATTCGATATTGAAGACAGTGTATTGGTCAACAATAATTATTTCTTCAAAACGCGCGATGTGGATGATGGAGCGGCTCTTATGCGTATCTATACACAATGGCAGTGCCGCCCTAACGAAAAGCTGACTTTAAACACGGGTATTCACGCTCAGTTACTGGCCTTGAACAACTCTTACTCCATCGAACCACGCGTGGGACTCCGCTACCAGTTTAAACAAAATCAGTCACTGAGTTTGGGCGCCGGAATGCACAGTCAGTTGCAACCCATTACCATGTATTTTACAGAACAAGAAGCCGGCAATGGCCAGATAATCAAAGGCAACAGAGACCTCGGATTCAATAAAGCAATACACAGTGTTATCGGTTACGATGTGCAATTCCGCAAAAATGTAAGGCTGAAAGCAGAGCTTTACTATCAGTATCTCTACAACATTGGTGTTGACAGGTTCTCTTCTTCTTTCAGCGTTTTGAATGCAGGAGCAGACTTTACCTTTCCTGATAATGGAGATCTTGTCAACAAAGGGACAGGCCAGAACTATGGTGTGGAAATTACACTTGAAAAATTTCTTGACAAAGGATTTTATTTTCTATTCACGAGCTCTTTGTTCAATTCGAAATACAAAGGAAGTGATGGTTTAGAGCGCAATACAGCATTCAACGGGAAATTTGTATTTAATGCACTGGCGGGAAAGGAATGGAAAGTGGGAACCAACAATTCCATTACATTCGATGTAAAGGCCACTTATGCCGGTGGAAGATGGCACACTCCTATTTTGCTGGAGGAGTCTGCACTTGCAAGCAATGAAGTCCGCGATACGCAGCGCGCATATTCTGAGCAATATGCCCCTTATCTCAGGTTTGATGCCAAGGTGGGCTACAGAATGAATTTCAAACGTTTCGCTCAGTCATTCTCTATTGATATCAGAAACATAACCAACCATCAGAACATTTTTATGGAATCCTTCAACAACAGGACGAATGCTTTGGAAACACGCTACCAAACCGGATTCTTCCCAATGGTTTTGTGGAATATCTGGTTTTAATTCATTGAATGAATCTTCAGATATCAACTAGCTTTGGGCTGATTTATAAGAAATGAAATTTACCCTGAAATTTGACCGGCATACTATTGGCTTCAATGATAAGCCATTTATGCTCATGGGAATTCCCCTCATTTCGCTAATGATGCCTTTTCTTTTCGGGCTTCCTCTTGCAGACGCTATGCACTGCCTAAAAGGAGGATTCTTTGTTGGAATAGTATTTACTGCTTTCTTCTGGCTTGGCGACCGCACTATCATCATCGGCCTCAGAAAGCGATTTCCGGATTTATCGCAAAACAAAAAACGACTTCTCATCAGTTTTCTTTTGCTTTCGGCATATACAATGATTGGTACTTTATTGATGGGGCAAGCCAAGATAATCGCTCTTGAATCCATGATAATTACTAAACAATCCTTTTGGAACTCTTTTGCGATTTGTTTAGTGCTGACAATTTTCGTCACTACCATCTATGAAGCCGGATATTACATTTTCAAATGGAAAGAAACCATCGCTCTGGCCGAAAAATTAAAAAAGGAAAGTATTCAAAGCCAATTGGAAGCCCTGAAAAATCAGATCAATCCACATTTTTTGTTCAATAGTTTAAATACCCTTGCCTCCATTATTCCTGAAGATCCTAAAATTGCCGTCGACTTTGTGTACAAGCTCTCTAAAGTTTACCGAAACATTCTGGACCTGAAAGACAAACCCATGGATACGCTTGCTCAGGAACTCGAATATGTAGACAACTACAAGTATCTACTGCAAGCCCGGTTTGGAACAAATCTCAATTTCGAAATAGACGTACACGACGCGTGCCTTGAGTGTTATATGGTTCCTCTTTCTATACAAATGCTGGTTGAAAATGCCATCAAACACAATGTGATCTCTCATAAAAAACCACTTCATATCCTGATTCAAAATGACGGCCGGCATTCAATTATTATCAAAAATAACAAGCAGCTCAAAGACCAGCAATCTGAAGGAACAGGTACCGGGCTAAAAAACATCAATGACCGATATTCGCTTACCTTCGGTAAGACCATTTCTATCGATGACAATATCGCACATTTCATCGTAAAACTTCCTTTGATACCCATACCTGAATATGAAAATCTTAATCGTTGAAGACGAGCAGCCAGCGGCGAGAAGACTTATAAGGCTTGTACAGGAGTTGCTGCCGGAAATCAAAGAAGTAACGCATTTAGAATCTGTTGAAGATACTGTGGACTTTTTCAATAGTGGCCAGAAAACCGATCTTGCTTTCTTTGACATTCAACTTGCTGATGGCTTGAGTTTCGATATTTTCTCAAGATGTAAGGTGGGTTCTCCTGTCATTTTTACTACTGCGTATGATGAATATGCGTTGAAAGCATTCAAGGTAAATACGGTAGATTACCTGCTCAAACCCATCGAAGAGTCTGAACTGAAAAGGGCACTGGAGAAGTACCATGAAATTTATGGAACAAAGGAATCCGTTCTGCCGGATTATACTGCGTTGATGGAATTGATAAAAGGCGGTGCCGAAAAATTCAAAAAAAGATTTTTAATCAAAACCGGAGGAAGACTGGCTTTCGTTAACGTCGAAGATATTGCTTACTTTTTCAGCGATGAGGGAACATCATTTTTAGTGACTCAATCCAAAGACAGGTTTATTCTGGAATCTACACTGGAAGAATTAGAATCTTCTGTTAATCCCGTGGATTTTTTCAGAATTAATCGAAAAATGATTTTGCGCAGCTCATCCATTAAAAAAATCGAATCGCATTTCAACAATAGATTTTTACCATTAGCGTCCGAAAAGCCTGAAAAGGGCATAGAGATTTGCTATGAACATATTGATTTCATTGATATTTTAAATGAAAATGAATTAGTAAGCCCCCTCTATTTTTCATGTTGTGTTGAAAACAATTTGTGTTTGAATG
>JANNEQ010000090.1:0-17728 GCA_031378885.1 Flavobacteriales bacterium | reverse complement strand
ACAGCTACTCTCTCGGTATTTACCACTGTATGATTTCATCTACGGCATGGACTAAATTAAAATGAACATTGGTATAATATGCATGAATATTCTGATGATATTTTTCTCTCAACACTTCGCCGTCTTTTTCTTCTTCCCTATCACTCCTTTCAATTTCATTTTTTTCAAATAATCCTCCACTGAAGGTACCTTACAGGCTGTTCCATTCATATCCACCTCAACATCACCAATTTTACCAGCAATGCTCAATGCATGGTCTGTAAGGCTGATCACAAAACCACCTGCGGCCAAGACAAAACCATTCATTACATAACGGACCCGGTTGGGCGCTTTATGTATCTCCTTCGCCACTCTATCCATGAGGGCTTTGAGTTTTTTAATGTCCAGGTCATCATCCTGGGTTACTGATACAATGGCAGACAAAGTAGCCCATCCCGATATGGCCACACTTTCGTTTTTCGAATCTATCCATTCTTCGGCAAGACTCATGGCTTCTTTGCTCTCTGAGGTTACCCATGGAACGGTGTATTCGCTGATGCCGCTGCCATAGGCCTTTTTGGCCCAGCTATCCAATTGCTTGCGCGTCATTTTAGATCCATCTGCTAACAATCCGGCCAGGTACATCGCATCGTAATTGCCCGTGTCAAACAACTCCATGGCGAGTTGCTGGTTGTTCTTAATCGATTTATGAATAATCTTCAGATCGCCCACTTTCACACCATACAAAGGTTCCTTTGCACCATGATTGATAAATATCTTTTTAATGCCGGGGCTTCCTGCTTTTTCCAGGGCCTTTAAGGTTTCTGCAAGTGTCATGATAAGAGTTTTATGGGGCTAAATTAATATTAAATTTCGAAGTCAAAACATCAGAGGAAGGCTATGTTTGCATCAATGAAAGTGAAATATTACTTCCCCCTGATTATTGCCGTGGTTCTTCTCATACAATCCTGCGCTCCTACCCGATTGGTGCGGCCTATTGAAGAGAAAAAATGGGCGGCCATGGCCAACACCGGAGGGCCTTTGGTGGGCTATGGTTCTGCCACTATTCCTGTTCCGCTCAGCGCAGTGGGCGCAGCTTATGGG
The DNA here is from genome assembly GCA_031378885.1 of Flavobacteriales bacterium. Lineage (GTDB taxonomy): Bacteria > Bacteroidota > Bacteroidia > Flavobacteriales_D > Sanyastnellaceae > JANNEQ01. The sequence goes on along the minus strand of JANNEQ010000090.1, from coordinate 16,645 downwards.
GTAAATAAAAAGACCACAGCTTTCGCCAATGTACACACCACTTCTCTTTTGTTTGGCGTCATACAAACTGATCTGGGTGTTTTGCGCCAACTCAAGTCACAAAACAAATGGAGTCCGGAAATCTGCATAACTCCGGCGGCCAACCTGATGCTGGATATTTGGGAAACGAATTTCAGGTTCTATCCGTCGTTAGACATCAACCTCTCCTGGAATTACAAACAAAAACCAAATTATATCTATACAGGTATGAGCAACTGGTTCGAACTGAATGGTCAGCGAACGCTGGATCAAAAACAAAAAACAAGGTGGCTTCCGGCATTTCATCTGGGTCATACATTTTGCAGAACAAAATGGAACTACAGCCTTGAGTCGAAATTTATAGCACCATTTTCAAGCAACGAAAAGCTGGTAGTGGACTATAAGAGTTTTGGTTCAAGCGGGGCAATTGGTATCTATTTTTCGGTAATCAGAAAATTCTAAGGCATGAAAAAATTATTATACTTCATCAGTATTATTACTCTTGCCGGTTGTTTGCGCCTGGACAGTAATTTATACAACTCCGCCGAAATTACCCAATACGAACTGGACAATTATACCGGTGAAAGGGAAATTGCAGATCTTCCATCGGAGTATAATATTCCTTCATCGCTTATCCATCAATTCACATTGATATCAAATGACGAGGGAGAAGAAGCGAAGATCTATGGCATCTACCTGGGTGATACCACAATGATTGCAACCGACACGGTGATCATGTATTGCCACGGCAACAAAAATCACATGGACCTCTACTGGAACAGGGCCAAACTATTGGCCAATGTGGGAGGCAAAAACAGATATGGTGTTCTGATGATCGATTACCGCGGCTTTGGAATGTCTGAGGGCGAGTCTACCGAATCGGGTATGTATGCCGATGTAGATGCCGCACTTGCATGGCTCAAAGAAAAAGGGCTCAGCAATGATCGCCTTGCGCTGTATGGATTTAGTCTGGGCAGTGCCCCGGCAACTGAATTAACTGCCCATCCACGGGCTATGACTCCGCATTGGCTGCTGCTGGAATCGCCCTTTGCAAGCGCTGAAGTGATGGTTCAGGATGCCTCGCAATTGGCATTGCCTGCCTCTTACTTTACCAATTTATCCATCAACAATGCAGAGGAAATTGAATGGGTGCAACAACCTTTCTATTGGCTGCACGGCGTGGATGATGACTTCCTGAATATCGAAACGCACGGTCAGGTAGTTTTTCATCATTACCAGGGAAGTTATAAGGAAGCCCATAAAATTAACGGAGGCTTGCACAATGATGTGCCAAGGGCAATGGGCTATGCGAACTATGCTGAAAGCATTTTCTCCTTTCTGAAGAATAACTAGTATGGATTGATTTTCAGAACAAAGGCCGACCCTTGCAGATCGACCTCATATTCCAACTTCTTTTATTGACCTCCTGTCCGAAAGATCGACAGGAGCTAAAGCTAAAAGTCAACTCACTTGGCTGTACTAAATTTTCTCACTTTTAGCTTCACAAAGTTGCAATTAATCGAAAGTTCAGGCAATACGTAATTAGTCATATTTTGAAAAATACAAACACAGGATTTAGCATTGACAGACCTGAATGAGGTAGTACATCTCAAGTGGATGTATAAAATCTGACAACATTCAACGTAAAAAAAACGCGTCTTATCCCGAAAAAGCCCGTTACATTAGAAAATAAATACTTACACTATACCCAAAAAACTACAATTTGCCTTCCCTCCATTTGTTGAGGGCTTCGGTGCGATTGTCCACGTGCATCTTGGTGTAAATATTATAGATATGTGTTCGAACGGTTCCAAAACTAATATGGAGCTGATCGGCAATGTCCTGATAACGGAAACCCGTGGCCAGCAAATTTAAAATTTCCTGTTCGCGTTCAGAAAGACCGAATTGATTGCTGTTGGGTTTCTGGACTTTGCTAAAATGGTCCAGAACCTTTCGCGCAATCTGGCCCGACATAGGTGCTCCACCGGAATGAAGCTCGCGGATGGCCTCGATGATGGATATGGGTGATGATTGTTTTACAAGATAACCATTGGCTCCTGCTTCTAAAGCTTTGAAAATATTTTCGTTGTTTTCATAAACGGTAAACATCAGAACCAGTGTTTCCGGTGAAGTGGTCTTGATATTTCGTGTGCAGGTTATGCCATCCATTCCGGGCAAATTCACATCCATAATGACCACATCAAATTTAATATTTTTACAGGCAGCAAGAAAGGATTCGCTGTCTCCAAATGGAGATGCTTTCATTTCGGAGTCTTTATTGATGAGGTAGGCATATACTGCGCGGATTTCCTCATCATCTTCTACAAGAGCAATATTTAGCATTGGGCTGGAGTTTAGGATAACATTGGTTTGACATTTAATTTATCGGAGAAGTTGTCCATTTATACTGAAAAATCAATTGGCAATTCAACCTTTACAGTAAATCCCTGATTCACCGGGTGAATAATTTCATATCGGCCACCAATTTCATTGCATCTTTTTTCCATACTTATCAATCCGTTTCTGTGTCTGGGATTTGGGTTGCCTCTTCCATTGTCCACGAGCTTAAAGATAATATGCTGACCGCTTTCAGCAATTGACAACTCTACTTCTGTAGCACCTGAATGTTTGAGCGCATTGTTCATGGCCTCTTTAAAGATCAAAAATAAATTTCTTCGTTGAAGCGATCCAAGCTTAATACTTTCTTTAGCCTGATTACTCATCTTAAAATTTATTCCCGAAGAATCGAAAAAGTCATTTCCAAAATGGTTCAGGTAGGCAATCAAATCTTTTATATTATCTTGAGATGGATTTAAGGCCCATATAATCTGATCGGTTTTACTCCTGAGTTCTTTTGAGTTGTGTATGATTTTATCCCACATATGATTTTTTTCGGAAGAGGTATTGTCTTCGCGCAGCACTTCGGCAATAAGAGAAATCCTTGTGAGGTCGGCGCCAATATCGTCGTGCAAATCGGCCGAAATTCTTTCGCGTTCTGCTTTTATCATGGCCAATTGTTTAAGCTTGTCGATTCGTCGTTTTACTATGGAATAAGCAACGACAGAAACCAGCAACAAAGCACTGGCGAGTATCAAAAAAACAAAGCCCATAGTTTTCCAAAACGGCGCTTTGATTTCCAGATTGATGGCAATTGGTTCAGACCAAATGCCATTGTTGTTGTTCACCCGGATCTCAAGGTTGTTCTGTCCGAATGGAAGCGCATTAAGTGCCAGGCTTCGGGCACTAATGGTGGTCCATTCGGAAGTTGAATTGAGTCTGTATTGAAAATCCAAATTAGAAATATCCGAAATATTAATGGCGGAGAACTCCACCAAAAAATTATTGTTCAGATAATCGACTACCACGTTTGTCAAGTCTTTTGCCACTCCCCATGATCCGGATACTTTTCTTATATATACACGCGAAAACTCTTGAGCAACATCAAATTTAGATTTAGGCAAAATAACAAGTCCATCGTAAGTTCCGGCAAAAACGCTGTCTCCGGAATTGACAATACTCGTTATTTCAGAGTTGGGTAATCCTTTTCCGAACAGAATCGAACTAACACTCCAGTTGCTATCAGTGTTGTATGCTATTCGGGTAATTCCCAGATCTGTAGCACACCAGATATAAGAATTGTCTGTACTGATTTTAGAAACTTCACTGCAATGTAGATCCGAATGATAATAAATCGTGTCTATTGGACTTAGCCCGTTAAATAAAACTAAGCCAACGCCCTGCCAACAGCCCACCATCATAGAGTCCCTGAAGTTTTTAAGGTCAGTAAATCCTTCATTCGAAATCAATTGTTTCTTTTCAGGATGATAAACAGGATCTTCAACAACAAACAATCCATTAATAGTAGCAAACCAGGAACGATTATTATTATCGATCTCAACACAATAACTCCGAAAGTTAAACAATTTATGCTCTCCGAAATTATATTGGTATTTCTTGCCTTTTATAATTAAACCGGATGCAGTAGAAGTTGCGACAAAGACATTGCCTGCCCTATCCAATGCCATATCCTTAATCCCTCCAATTCTAATATGATCATTGAGCAACTCTTCAGATATATTTTTAGCAGGAGAATTGCTCAACTTAAAAACATTGGAATTCGAACTGACGTACGTCGCAGTGGATTTATCGCATACAATAGAAGTTATTTTCGAATAATTTCTATTTGAATGTAAGGCAAAATGTTCAGAGGTGTTCGATGGCCTCAAAATCGAAATGCCACTGTTTTCATGTCCGCAAATAATATTGTGATCAACATCAATTGCCATTGCTGTAATAGCCTTATTGAACAACTCTGAAGAATCATCCAAAATTCTTGTCCCCTTAAGATAGTTACTTCTTAACACTATTCCTTGCCCGTTGGTACAAATCCATAAGTTTTTTTTGCTGTCCATGTAAACTGCATTTACTCTGGTATCTTCCAGCAATATCTCCGATGTACCCCTGACCAGGTCCTTTACTTCAAGCTTTTCATTGGAGCGAAATAAAAAAATTTCATCCTCAAATTGATTAACGATTTGAATGGTTGAATCCTTCCCCAAATCAAAAAGAACCTCGCAGTTCAAACCTTTGTAGCGGCACAATTGGCTATTGCTATTAACAAGCTGAAGGCTTCCTTCTCTTTCATACATGCCGGGATAGTAATTAGAGCTATTATAAAGGCCAGGTTCACGAGTCTTTATTTTCACGCTTCGTCGTACTTTGTCATATTTCAGCACAAAACCCTGATAAAGCATAAGTATTTCATCACTTTGCCTGTCAAATACCGGATAGACGCATAAATCACCTTTTACATACCTGGAACGATCGACATTAAACAATTTATTTCTTTCACTAGTGAATTCGGTAAAATCAATATCATAGACCACTGTATCTTCGAGTATTTTGGCTTCCAATATAGAATTTAGAAACCAAATGCTGCTATCTGCCAATTCGTAAATTTCAAGATAATGTTGACTGGCGTTTAACTTTTCAATCCAACTCTGGTTCTGATCATTAAAAATTGAACCCTTGTAATAATAGCTTACCTTTCCATTGAGCGAAAAAAACCAGATTCTACCTTTGTGGTCCTGCCTCACTTTTAATACTTCATTGTCGGGCAATCCATCTTGTTTGGTAAAGCGATCAAAGAAAAATCCATCATACCGAACTGCTCCCTTTGAAGTGCCAAACCAAATAAATCCATCTTTATCCTCAATACAAGAATAAACAACCCCACTTCCAAGACCTTCTACGCCAGAATACCTGCGCAGTACCTGCCTTTGTGCGTCAGCACAAAAAACAAGGAGAAGAAAGAATACTATTTGAGCGGCCCGTAACATTTCTAAGAAGGCCAATATCTGACTAAATCTTCAATTGACAAGCATTGTAAAGTAAAAATGTGTAAACAGGATCGCATAAAATGAAAAAAGGAGGCCTTAACCTCCTTCTTCAAATTATACTGAATTTAAATTGGCTTACAAACCAAATCCATAATAAGCACGTGTTCCATTGGGGTAAACTCCCTCAATCAACACCCCGCCTTCTTTGCCTTTCAACGCATTAACCAAATCCTGGGGTGAGGTGATTTTTGTATCGTCGAACTTAGTAATGATAAATCCTTTCTGCACTCCAGCCGCTTTGAGTTTTCCGGCGAGCAACTCTTCCACCTTCGCTCCTCCATTGATTCTCAAAGCCGACATTTCAGACTCGCTTACTTCCGCCAGTTTGGCTCCCAAAGACTCAAAAGTGGCTTCTGCTTTGGCAGAAAAATCTTCCAGCTTCTCTCCGCCACTGCCATTTCTGAGTGTGACTTCTACTATTTGATATTTGCTGTCTCTCCAAACTCCTACTTTAATTTTATCGCCGGGGCGATACTTGCTCACCTGCTCCTGAAGCTGTGGCACATTGCTCACCGCAATATCACCTACTTTCTGAATAATGTCGCCCTCCTTAATACCGCTGGTAGCCGCAGCGCCGCCCTCTGTCAATGCTTTTACATATACTCCGCTCACATCTTTCAGTCCTTTCTCTTTGGCCTGCTCTTCAGTTACATCGGCAATTCTCACACCGATGAATGCGCGCTGTACATGTCCGAATTCGATTAAATCGTTGGCTACCTTTTTTGCTATCGTGGCTGGAACCGCAAAAGAATATCCATTGAATGCTCCTGTGCGGCTGGCGATGGCTGTATTAATTCCAATCAACTCACCTCTTGTGTTTACCAAAGCCCCACCGCTGTTGCCGGGATTGACTGCAGCATCGGTTTGAATGAATGATTCAACCGGGAAAATTTCTTCGTTTTTGCTGTTCTTTGCACCCAAAAGATTAATGTTTCTGGCTTTGGCGCTCACAATACCAGCCGTAACAGTGCTGGTTAGGTCAAATGGATTGCCCACGGCAATTACCCACTGTCCAATCTTTACTTCTTCGCTATTTCCCCAAATCACTGCGGGCAAATTTTTCTCCTCTATTTTAATTACCGCAATATCGCTGCTCGGATCGCGACCTACTACTGTACCAATATATGTTTTGTTGTTGTTCAGCGAAACGCTCAGTTTCTCTGCGCCTTCTACCACGTGGTTGTTGGTAATGATATATCCGTCGGCCGAAATAATTACTCCGGAGCCCGAAGCCATTTCAACTTGTGGTTGTTGCTGGTATCCAAAAAAATCGGCCCAGGGATTAAAAACCGGCTGCGCTGTGCTTTCGGTTTTCACGTGCACTACAGAATTGATCGTTCTCTCAGCAGCCCCGGTAAAATCGAGCGATCCATCTACAGGAAGTGCTGCATAATTGGCATTGTAAACCGGAACTTCAGTCGAATAAGAATTGGATCCGGATGGTTGACGGTCAAAAAATAATTTGTAGGCTCCGAGGGAAAGTATTCCACCACAAAAAGCCACCGCAAGCGTTACAAGATACTTTTTCATTGTTTTAAATAAATTAAATCTTAAAATTATGTTTCAAAGTTAACGGTCTTCTTTTCAGAGATTGTGCCCGGCCATCTTAACAAGTGTTAATGATCGGAATGCAAATTTTAAAAAGAACTGAATTTCAGCCAAATTTCTGGCTGATTTTTACCCGTCAGGTAAAAATTTTAACTATTCATTAAATTCTTCTGATATGTTCCTGTGAACTTTTGTCATTGATTACTGTCAATTTATTCAGCGTGATATGAAATTATTTCAGTTCAAACAGCTTGAACAGAATTGAGTTTCATTCGCTAACCAATGTTACATTTGCCCCATCAATTCCGCGTTTCATTGAACAATATCCTTCATAAGTATTTCGTTTGTCTTATTTGCTTAAGCGCAGTAGTTTTTATTTCCTGCGAAAAAGAAATTACAGTTGATGTGCCTGAGGTTGAATCGAAAATTGTGGTAGAAGGAACAATTGTCAATGATGAGCCACCTTTGATTTTTCTAACCTGGAGTCAAGGCTATTTTGAACCTGCAGATTTAAATTCACTGAACAATCTTTTTGTCCGCAATGCGACCGTCAAAATAGAGAACGGCGGTCAGATTTTTACGCTCGATCAGATTTGCACTGACCAAATGACGCCGGCACAATTGGAGTTTGCTGCTACTCTATTCGGTTTGACTGCGGCTGAACTTCAGGCGTTGCCAATTTGCGCCTATACATCCGTATCTGCCATACTTACCAATTGTGGCTCCGGGCTTTGTGGTGAATCCGGCGAAACATATAAGCTGGTTGTTGATTACGAAGACCATCATCTGGAAAGCCACACCAGAATTTGCGAATTGGTGGAACTGGATAGCCTGTGGTTTGGAATTATAAGCACTCAACCCAACGACAGTCTTGGTTTTATCTTCGGTACGATCACTGATCCCGATACAATTGGCAATGCCTACAGATGGTTTGCCAAAAGGGTAAACCGATACCCCAACTGGAATGTTGAAAATGCAGGGGAACAAAAGGACAATACTTATATCGCCCCAATAGGCTCTGTTTTCGACGATGAATTCTTCAATGGATTGTCTTTTGAATTTGCCTATTACAGAGGAACTTTCCCCAATAGCTCCAAAGAAGATGACAACAATTTTGAAAGAGGTTTTTTCAAAACGGGCGATACAGTAGCCATCAGGGGCTGCACCATTGATAAAGATTCCTTCAACTTCATCAATAGCCTGGAAGATCAGGCCGCCAGTCAGGGTAGTCCTTTTGCCATTCCTTTCGACCTGGAATCGAACGTTACGGGTGGTTTGGGCGCCTTTATCGGCTATGGAGCAGTTTATGATACGGTCATTTGCCAGCCCTGATTTTTTAATCTGGTTGATCCAATTATTGGGTTACGCCCCTCCTCCTTTTTCAAGAGGTTGATTTTTATGACCTCAAATTTCAATGGGTAAAAATGACCCCCAGAGTTGCGGTCGATATTTCGCGGGCGGAAAAAATCGCCCGTGAAATTCCGCCCGCTGATTTTTTGATTCAAAAAAAGTCCGGTTTTCATTACACCTGAAAAAATGTTGAACACCAGCCCGAAGCATATTGAGTAGATTATTTGGGAGTGCTAAAACTACTTCCATGAATAATACAAAGTTGATTATCTGTCTCTTAAGCTCTATCTGCCAATTGGAGGGCATCAAATTGGGGCTTTCCAAACCAGGGTGTTAAAAAACACCCCAGTTTGCAGTTAAAATTTCGCGTGCGAAATTTTTTGCCCTTGAAATTTCAACTGCAAATTCAATCCTGTTAGAAAGGGGTATTTTCTGAAGTGTGGAATTTCCGGGCAGCTTTGTAACCGAAATTTTATAAAGGGTCGATTTTGACGAGCAAACTGAAACCAGTAGAAATAAAAATGGTTGGGGCTCATTGAACCCAGATTCCGAATTAGAAAAAACAGGTATGTTTGTGGCCTTGTGCAGTTTTATTCACGTAATTTTTTGTAAATCAATATTTTGCAACGATTTTGTCACACCATGTCCGAAAAAATGAAGATAGTGTGACAATTTTTGTCACACCAAGTTGAAAAATCCGCACATGGTGTGACAAATTTTGTCACACATAGTGTAAAAAACCCAACATGGTGTGACAAAACGGTCGGGGTTGTTTGTTGGGTGCGGGATTGGGGAATAATACCGCTTACAAAAATAATATAGTCCAACCTGCCTGCCGGCAAAGGCGGGTTTCGGCTGCGCCTCATAGTACTATTTATTTTTAGTAACGGCATAACCAATTCACAAAATAATTTACCCTTTGGGTTAAATTATATTTGGAATTGGTATAAAAAGCTGGAAATTGGAGTTTATCTCAGATTACTTGATATAGATTCTAAACATTCGACCCATCCGGATCGTTTGAGCAAATTTTATTGTGATGGAAGTCACTCAAGTTGACTCCGCAATGTATTTAACTTCGCACCATGTCAAATTCAACTTTTGCTTATTGGAAATCCATCATTACACTCAAGTGCCCGCATTGTAATGAAGTGTCTATGTTCGAGAATCCTTCCATTTACACCTGGAATAAAATTGGGCAAACAAAGAGAGTTTGTAGTCATTGCCAGACCAACCTGGTTCCTGAAACAGGATTTTATTTTGGTGCCGCTTATGTATCGTGGGGGCTTACTGTTGCCATGTGGGTTTCACTACTTATTGCACTGAAAGTATTGGATGCACTGGGCTGGATAGAATTTGCCTTCCTCACCCATCCCAAAACTTTTCTGTTTTCTGGAATTGGTTTGACTCTTATACTATTTCCTTATTTGTTTAGGTTGTCAAGGAGTATGTGGGCGCATTTTTTTATTAAGTAAATAACACAGAAGGTAGTTCTTTCAGAACGAAAGAAGAGTGTGCGCTTGTCTCACTCAAAATTCTGCATCTCCACCAGCGATCTGTACAATCCGGATCGGGCCATTAATTCTTCATGCGTGCCTTGCTCGGCGATTTCGCCGCCTTGAATGACCACGATGAGATCTGCCTTTTGTATGGTGCTCAATCGATGTGCTATGACGAGCGAAGTGCGGTTTTCCATTAGTTTATTAATGGCTTCCTGCACCAGTTTTTCGCTTTGGGTATCCAGTGCCGACGTGGCTTCATCGAGTATAAGAATGGGTGGGTTTTTAAAAATAGCACGGGCAATGGCAAGGCGTTGTTTCTGCCCACCGCTTAATTTATTTCCACTGTCTCCGATATTATAATCATACTGATTGTCCAGTTTCAAAATGAATTCTTCGGCATTGGCTATTCTGGCGCTCTGAACAATTCCATCCATCGAAATCCCATAAGATCCAAGGGCAATATTATTTTTGACAGAATCATTGAACAAGATAGATTCCTGCGATACAAAGCCCATCAACTTACGCACATGTTCAATCTTATACTTGTTGATCGGAATGCCGTCAATAAGTACTTCGCCTTCCAAAGGATCGTAGAATCGCGCAAGCAACATGGCCAGTGTACTTTTACCACTCCCTGATGGGCCAACGAGTGCAACAGTCTGCCCTTTTTTGATGGTGAGGTTGATGCCTTTAATGATCTCCGTTCCACTATATCCGAAGCGTATATTTCTGTATTCAATCCTGTCTTTAAAGCCTTCAAGGTCTTTCGCATCGGGAATATCAAAGACTGTTAATGGCTCATCGAGAATTTCATTTACTCTTTCTAAAGAAGCGGCCCCTTTGCTTATTTTAAATATGGCATCCGAAAGGGCACGGGCAGGCTGGATAATTTGTGAAAAAACAAGCAAATAATAAATGAGCAACTGACCATCCAATTCGCCTTTTACCACTATCACTCCTCCTACATACAACAATATAGAAATCACCGATAGTGCAATAAACTCGCTCATCGGAGAACTCAGGTACTCACGTCTGTACAACCGATGCATCAGCTTAAAGTAATAATCATTCATCCGATCGAACTTCTGTCTGAATTGCTTTTCTGCATTGAATACTTTAAGTATTCGAATTCCGGTAAGTGTTTCATCTATAATAGTGATCAGATCACCCAAACTCCCCTTCCCTCTTTTGGCTGCATTTTTAAGGGATTTGGCAATTTTAGAAATCAAAAATCCACTTACAGGAAGAAATATCAATGCAAAAATGGTCAGCTTCCAGCTCATAAGAAATAAAGTCACCAATGACATGATGATCATAATGGGCGATTTAAATACAGCCTCCAGTGCTCCTATGATTGAAAACTCTATTTCCATCAAGTCGTTGGTCATTCTCGAAATAAGATCGCCCTTTCTCTCATTAGAAAAATAAGCTATCGGAAGATCCAGCACTTTGTCGTAAAGCTTCTTGCGCAAGTCTCTGCTGATTGAGGTGCGAACAAGTGCCACGCTCAACACACTTAGATAACTGACAATATTTTTCAAAAAAGCCAATGTCACAATACCCAGACACATCCAAAATAATGCGCTGAGTTTACCATTCTGCGCTACATAATCATTTATAAAATCTCTCAATTGATGCCATAGTCTGTTCGCTACGGAAGGATCAGAAACGGCAGCATTTTGAGTAACTGCATCTTCTTTTGTGGGAAATAAAATCTGGAGGAAAGGAACTATAGCTGCAAAAGTGAATAAAGAAAAAAAAGCATTTAAAATATTGAATAAAAAATTGGAAAACAAACTCGATTTGTAATCCTTTACCAAAGCAAATATTTCTTTGAATTTCCTTTTCATTTCACTTCAGTATAATATTATACTTCGCCCAGTTCTGAATGCAGTAAGTCAATACCTGTATAGCTTTGGGGTGTGATTTTCTTCATCTCATTCTTCACCTCATCGCTAATATTGAGTGAATCTATAAACTCGGTAATATCCGATTTCGAAATAGATTGTTTGCCCCTGGTGAGTGTTTTCAGTGCCTCATAGGGTTGCGGATAGCCTTCTCTTCTGAGTATGGTTTGAATGGCTTCGGCTACTACGGCCCAGTTGTTATCCAGATCAGCGCGAAGGGCTGCTTCGTTCAGCATGAGTTTACTCAGCCCTTTTTCAATTGAATTGAATGCAATAACTGTGTGGGCAAAGGGTACCCCTATATTTCTCAGCACTGTGCTGTCGGTAAGGTCGCGTTGCAATCTGGAAATGGGTAGTTTGGCGCTAAGATGTTCGAATAGTGCATTGGCAATGCCCAGATTTCCTTCGGCATTTTCAAAGTCAATCGGATTTACTTTATGTGGCATAGCCGAAGAGCCCACTTCATTTTCCTTTGTCTTTTGCTTGAAATAGTCCATACTCACGTAGGTCCACATGTCCCTGCACAAGTCGATAAGAATGGTATTGGTTCTTTTAAGTGCATCAAAAGACGCAGCAAGATTATCATAATGCTCAATCTGTGTGGTAAACTTCGATCTTCTTAATTCGAGCTGCTCACTCAGGAATTTATTGGCAAAATCTACCCAGTCTATTTGCGGATAAGCCACGTGATGGGCGTTGAAATTCCCTGTGGCTCCTCCAAATTTTGCTGAGTAAGGAGTCTCCTCCAGTCTATTCAATTGCTCGTCAAGCCTTTCAACAAACACATAAACTTCTTTGCCCAACCTGGTAGGCGAAGCGGGCTGACCGTGTGTTCTGGCAAGCATCGGTATGTCTTTCCATTGAGTCGAAAACTCAATGAGTTTTTCGATTATTCTGTCGACTACAGGAACATATGCGTGTTCTACCGCATCTCTGAATGCCGCAGGTATAGCGGTGTTGTTGATGTCCTGAGATGTAAGTCCAAAGTGAATAAATTCTTTGTACTTCTCAAGGCCCAATTCGTCGAACCTCATTTTGAGATAGTACTCAATGGCTTTTACATCGTGGTTCGTGGATTTTTCAAGGTCCTTTATTTTAAGGCCCTCCTCCTCATTCATTTCCCAATAAATCTTTCTCAGAGAATCGAAAATGGTGGATGGTACTTCTTTGAGCTGGGGCAAAGGGATCTCACACAGAGCAATAAAATACTCTACTTCAACCCAGAGTCTGTACTTGATCAAGGCGAGTTCTGAAAAATAGGCCGACAATACTTGCGACTGTTGATGGTAACGACCATCTATAGGAGAAACGGCATTTAGAGGAGACAACTCCATATTTTTTTAAAAATTTGAGTTGCAAAAGTAACCCTTTCTAAGTTGTATTTGAACGGCGATTATGGCCTGCTGAATTGTTGAATATCATTGAATTCTAATCCCGGTTACCACGAGATTGATGTTTAACCGGGAATATGCAACAGAGATTTTATTGCGCCTCCCTATTGCATAATCCCGGTTTAAGGGCAAAATGAAACCGGCCCCATTTACGGGGCCGGTTTCAAAAGTCAGGTTATTGGTTATATATTATCGATGGTCTTATTCACCATCCACAATCAATCTTTCGTGGTACATTTCATCACCTACTTTAATTGCGATGATGTATGAACCTGCACCGAATGTTCTTGAATCAATTCTCCATTCGTACAAGCGACCACCATCAGCTATTCCCTTAACAAAGTTGCAGACTGCACGACCTGTTACATCGTAAATGCAACCAAAGATCTCTTCATCTTCTGCCACACTGAACTTCACAGTGAACATTCCGCTGGTAGGATTTGGAAGAGCTGCAAGCTGAACTGTTGAAGGAACTTCAACTGTTACATGGATCACTTGAGTTTCTACAGTCACGTTTCCACAAGCATCAATTGCAGTCCATGTGCGAATTACGTCATAAGGACAGAATTCGTTGGTCTGAGTTTGTGTGAATGTCACTGTCTGATCAATGGTGCAGTTATCAGTTGCTGTAACGTTAGAAGGAACAACCGGTAAGTCTTGTCCGCATTCTATTGTCGTATCATCTGGTACGTTGGCGATAACCGGAGCTGTACTATCAATGATATCGATGATCTGGAATGCAGTAACGAAGTTTCCGCATGGGTCAGTTGCCTTGTAAGTTCTCAACAAACTTCCGTAACATCCGCCAGAAACCAAATCTTCTTCGATTACCGTAACCTCTACATAAGCACTGCAATTGTCAGTAGCTGTGATTAAGTAGTCTGCAACCTGATCGCACTGAACCTGAATATATGGTTCGAATGTGTCAAAAATTGGAGCAACTTCATCATATACGCTTATGTTCTGAACGTATGATGTGTTATTACCACAATCATCTATTGCAGTCCAGGTACGCTTGATGTTGTAAGGACAACCTTCTTCGATTTCTTCAGTAAATATAATGTTTACAGAAGCATCGCAGTTGTCGGTTGCACTAAGTTCAGCTACAGCAGGAATGTCCTCACAAGCAACTGTAATATCGCTTGGAGTGAAATCAAATACTGGAGCTGTGTAATCAGTTACAGTGATGATCTGTGGAATTGATGTTGTGTTGCCACAATCATCTGTTGCTGTGTAGAAACGCTTGATCTGATACCCGCAATCTCCATCAATAATGATGTCATTTACCGTGATTTCAACCATGTCGTCGCAGTTGTCAGTAGCATTTACTTCTATTGGTGAAGGAATGGTTTCGTCACACTCAATAGTGATATCATAAGGCACACCTGTTAATACTGGTGAAGTCTCGTCAATCACATAAATTACCTGATCAGCAGTAGCAGAGTTATCGCAATCATCTGTCGCTACCCAAGTGCGGGTAACAATATATCCGCAATCCAGGGCTGTCTCAACTTCAGTGTAGGTAATTGTTACTGAATCGTCACAATTGTCAACCGCTGATACTGTGCCAGGAGCAGGTACCGGTGTTCCGCATTCTACAGTAGCATCATTTGGTACTGCTGTGAAAGTTGGTGCAGTAGTATCCTGAACATTGATCACCTGAGTTGCTGTTGCAGTATTGCCACAATTGTCAGTTGATGTCCAGGTACGAGTGATGGTGTAGTCGCAACCTTCAGTCATTGTTTCAGTATAGCCCACATAAACTTCTCCGTAGCAAACGTCATCCGCAGTTACAGTTGGTGCTGCAGGAATTGCGTCGCACTCAACAGTTACGTTAGCAGGAACGTTAGAAATAACTGGCGCTGTGTTATCCACAATGTAGATGTAGGCAAATCCAGGATTAGATACATTACCGAACAAGTCAGTAGCTCTGAACTCACATTTGATTCTACCCACAAGTGGACACTCGAGGTTGTCTGTTTCAACAGTGATTTCTGTCTCTTCCCAAACCAGGTCATTCGAACAGTTGTCAATTATCTCAGTTGGATACAATCCGTTTGAAATAAAGTAACCTTGAATGCTGGCAAGGAATGCCTGAATTTCTTCTTCAGTGAATTCACCCGCATTGTATGACTGTAATGTGCTTAGGAACATTTCCTCGCAGCTTTCAGTAGTGCTGGTTGTTGGAGGCATTACCAATACCGGAGGTGTATTGTCAACTACAGAAATAACCTGAGTCATAGAAGTAGTATTGCCACAATCATCTGTTGAAGTCCAAACTCTGGTAATGGTGTATGGATAACCTTCAGAAGTTGTTTCAGTGAAGATCACGTCAACATTATCATCACAATTGTCGTAGGCTGTTACATCAGCAGCTTCAGGTATTTCATCACATTCAACTGTCATGCTGGCTGGGATACCGGTCAAAGTTGGTGCAGTGTTATCTATCACAGTAATGGTCTGAGAAACAGAAGTGCTGTTGTCGCAATCATCTGTTGCAGTCCATGTTCTGTGAAGAATATATCCACACTCAACGTTCTCAGTAGTGCTGCTGAATTCGATAGTAAGATCATCATCGCAGCTATCAGTAAACACTGGCGCTGTAGTTGGAATCACATCGTTGCACTCATAGTTGGCATCTGCAGGGCTGGAAACTACTACAGGAGCAGTCTCATCAACAACAGTGATAGTTTGTGATTGAGTAGTTGTGTTGCCACAATCATCTGTTACTGTCCACGTGCGAACTACATTGTAACCACATCCTACTCCATTCATCACCTCGCTAAACTCAACGGTCAATGAATTATCGCAATTGTCTTCTGCTGTAACAACTGGTGCATCTGGAACTGTTGAACAATCGTAAGATGCATTGGCTGGAACACCATAAAGAACTGGTGCAGTAGTATCAACGAAGTGATATGTCTTCACTCTTGTTGCAGTATTTCCACAATTGTCAGTGGCTGTCCAGGTATAAACCACTGTCCAACTGTTATCACACTCCCCAGGAATGTTTACAGTTGAAAGCTCAACTGATACATCAGTGTCGCACAAATCAGAAGCAGTTGGCGCAACTACTACAGGTGTAGCATCACATTCAACCGTTACCTCTGTATTTGTACCTGAGATAACAGGCGCAGTTGTATCGGTCACTGTCAAAGTCTGACTTGCAGAAGCTGTGTTACCGCAATCATCAGTGGTTGACCAAGTGCGAACAATAGTATATGTACAAGCATTACCTGGTACAATCACCTGGCTGTGCTCAATAGGTAGACTTGAATCGCAATTGTCTGAAGCGGTCACTGTTGTTGCAGCAGCAGGAATGTTTGAACATTCTACTGTAGCATTGGCAGGAACTCCTGAAAGAACTGGATCTGTCGTGTCAATTACAGTGATCACCTGTGTTGCTGTTGAAGCATTGCCACAAGCATCTGTTGCTACCCATGTGCGGGTAATAGTGTATGGACAACCGGCAGTCATCGTCTGGCTGTAAGTTACTGTAGCTGTTGAACAGTTATCAGTAGCTGTTACAG
>JANNEQ010000161.1:0-8429 GCA_031378885.1 Flavobacteriales bacterium | reverse complement strand
CTTTTTATAAAATAACATTCGACCTTGGTCGTTTGATCATTGCAAACAGAATGTGCTATAAACGTTTGATCCATTCTGGATCAGGAGATGCTTGTAAACAATGGGATAAACGATCCAGGATGGATCGCATGTTTATAGGTAGGGTCTTGACTTCGGCGATAAACGACCAAGGTCGAATGTTGATCGGTCAATTCCTTAACTTAATGACATTGCCCGGAAGGACGACCTTTTCCAATTTGAGTGGGTAATAGGATACCAAAAGGTCGCTCCGCCTGGGCTCTTTGATTCGAAGCACCCCGACATTGTATTGCCCCGGCGAAAAGCAAAGGACCACAAACCCAAGCGAAAATGGACCAGAAATCCGCCTTACCCAATTCCAACCCAATATTTTGTGGGCAACAATTGTGTGGGCAGAAATTTTGCCCACACAATTCTTGCCCACAAAAAATCAGACAAAAAATTTTAACACTCGGCCTTTGGTGACTTATTTTCCTTACAACAATGACTGTCAATTATCACCTTTCATTTTCATCCTGATTTTTCTCACCATTTTTCAGGGCAGAGCCATTCTGCAGGCTTGCAAAGCTCACCGCACAACCACGTTTTAAAAACCTTCCTTTTTTGACTTGGTCTGCCGTAATTCCTGACGTTACTTGCACCTCAATTTTCGACAATATGAAATTCGGTACAAAAGCCATTCACGCGGGTCAGGAACCCGATCCAACAACCGGAGCCATTATGACTCCAATCTTCCAAACTTCTACCTACGTTCAGGACCAGCCCGGTGTACACAAGGGTTATGCCTATGCCCGTGGAAAGAACCCAACCAGGACAGCACTGGAAAGCTGCCTTGCGGCGCTGGAAAATGCTGCATATGGATTGTGCTACTCCAGCGGAATGGGTGCCGCAGATGCGGTGATAAAACTGCTCAATCCCGGCGACGAAGTAGTGGCCACCGACGATTTATATGGTGGTTCGTACAGAATGTTCACCAAGGTTTTTGCGAAATACGGAATTGTTTTTCATTTCGTAGACATGCACGATGATGCGGCTGTAAATGCCTTAATCAACGCAAAAACCAAAATGCTTTGGTTGGAAACTCCTACCAATCCGATGATGAAAATTATCGACATCGCAAAATATGTCGAACTTGCTAAGAAGCACAACATCATTTCTGTAGTCGACAATACTTTCGCCTCACCTTATCTCCAGAATCCTCTGGATATGGGCGTGGATATCGTGCTGCATTCGGCCACAAAATACCTCGGCGGCCACAGCGATGTGATTATGGGAGCTTTGGTAACCAACAGCAAAGAATATTACGATCAACTTGCTTTTATAGCCAACTCATGCGGCGCTACACCCGGACCAATGGATAGTTTCCTTGTGTTGCGCGGAGTAAAAACGCTTCATCTCAGAATGAAGGCCCATTGTGCCAACGGAAAAGCTGTAGCGAATTTTCTTCGTCAGCATCCAAAAGTGGGAAAAGTATACTGGCCCGGATTCCCCGACCATCCCAACCACGAAGTGGCGAAGAAACAAATGCGCGATTTTGGCGGAATGATTTCTTTCACCTTAAAAAGTGACTCGTTCGAAGAGGCTTCCAAACTGGCACAATCGCTCAAAGTATTTTCGCTCGCCGAATCTCTGGGAGGTGTAGAGTCTTTGGTGGGACATCCTGCATCTATGACACATGCTTCTATTCCCCGCGAAGAAAGAATCAAGACAGGACTCGTGGATTCATTGTTGCGCCTCAGTGTTGGAGTAGAAGATGAGCAGGATCTTTTGGAAGACCTTGCCATGGCATTGGACAAAGTATAATGTATCAGGATGTTTTTGCGGGTAGAATTTTTCGAATAAATTAATTTGTGTAAGAACAATGAGCAAGAAAATAAGTGACCAACATGTAGCAATTGTTGGAGCCGGTTTAGTAGGAAGTCTGCTGGGTGTATACATGGCCAAAAGAGGTTATAAAGTCAGCGTCTTTGAGCGACGTCCGGATATTCGTAAAATGAAAATTGTTCAAGGCAGATCCATCAATCTTGCATTGAGTGAGCGAGGCTGGAAAGGTCTGCAAAGCGCCGGACTGGATGAAAATATCAGAGCCATTGCATTGCCCATGAAAGGCAGAATGATGCACAACAGAAAAGGAGAACTTACTTTCCAGCAATATGGCAAAGATGGTCAGGCCATTTACAGTGTATCGCGCGGGGTGTTGAATCAAACCCTGGTGAATTGTGCGGATGAGCACGAAAATGTAGAACTACATTTCGGACACAAGTGCCACGACATCAACCTCGAAAAAAACGAAATTGAATTTGAATTGGAAGATGGCTCTGTAAAGAAAGCATCTTTCGATCGCATCATCGGATCGGACGGCGCCTACAGTGCCTTGCGCAATAGAATGATGAAACTCGATCGTTTCAACTATTCGCAGGATTACCTTACCCACGGATACAAAGAACTCGAAATCCCAGCAAACGAAGATGGCACACACAGGTTGGACAAAGAGTGTCTGCACATCTGGCCACGCGAAGAATTTATGATGATTGCACTGCCCAATCTCGATGGAAGTTTTACCTGCACCTTGTTCATGGCTTTTGATGGAAAGGAAGCATTCAACAACATCAAATCAAAAGAGGATGTGAAGCAATTTTTCGAAAGAAATTTCCCGGACGCCATTCCATTGATGCCAACTTACCAGGAAGATTTTATGGACAATCCCACCTCATCTTTGATCATGGTGAAATGCGCACCGTGGAATTACGGCTCAAAGGCATTGCTTATTGGCGACGCAGCCCATGCCATTGTACCTTTCTACGGACAAGGCATGAATTGCGGTTTTGAAGACTGCAGAATTTTAGATGAAATGCTCAACGAGCATCACGATGACTGGGACAAAGTAATGCCGGCTTTTTCGGCTTTGAGAAAACCTGCGGCAGACGCCATACTTGAATTGGCCTTGCGGAATTATATAGAAATGCGCGACAAAACTGCTGATCCGGAATTTTTACTTCAGAAAAAAATTGAAGCCAGATTCTCTGCAAAGCACCCGCAATTGTGGATGCCACTTTATTCTCAGGTATCCTTTAGCAATATTCCATACAACGAAGCCCTCGCCAATGGCGATAAGCAGGAGTCCATTATGAAGGAAGTAATGGCGCTGGAAAATATTGACCAGATCTGGGATAGTGCAGAGGTTGAGGAGCGCATGCTGTCCAGACTTTGATTTTCAAGCGGCCGTTGTTCTTAACTCAATAAGCGCGTTTAAAATCCGTTCCGTCTAAAGTTTACTTTCATACCATGAAAATCCGGATCATCATTGTGCTTTTAATATTGTCTGCCGATCTGTGGGCCCAATCCTCCAGACAGTTGACTCCCATTTACATTAATGGTACTGCCTACAAAAACAAGGGCTGGTTTTTTTCTCCGGGAATAACTGCCATGTTTGCCGGTGGGCGCAACGAAGGCGCGCTTGAATTGGCCGACCCTGTTGAACTTCGTGATACATTGTACGTGGGCCAATTCCAGAGAAGAGGAAAAATCGGGCTCTACCTTGAAGGTGGCCGTCACAAGTTCATCGACAATTCATACCTGATCAACCACATTGATTATGGTGTCCACTTTAAAATGCTCAGGGGCAAAGAAAGTTTTAATGGCGACATCAAATCCTCCGGCCCCGGATTGGTTCCGGCAAGTTACGACGCCAAATTCTCAGAATCTTTTGTGGGCGCATTTGTCAACGCCTCCAATATCATGCAGGTTTCCAACGACAAATGGATACAGAATAGCATTGGTGCCAATGGCGACTTCAGAATAATTTCAAGAAGAAAGGTAGAAGGCGTTCCACTGACACCACTCTATACTTATCCTTCCAACCTCTTGTTTCAGTTGCATTATAAAATCGGTTTCGGATGGAAGCCCGAACCCGGCATTTATATCATGCCAATGATCGAGACTCCTATTTTATCTGTCTTTCCATTCGATGATGGCAAATCTTCTCTTCAATATTTCATCGGCAGATATCGCCCCGTAATATTCACTATCCGCATTCAGTTTTTAGATAAAACAGAAAGCAGAAAATGCGAAGGCCAACCAGGCGGCAAACCAAAGAAAGTCGATAAAGAAAAGCCCGGCAAAAGCAAGTCAAAAAGTATTTTCGGCCCGGATTATAAGAAGAAGTAGGGTGGGGGTGGCTTTTTTTTTGGTTGTTTGTTTTTTTGTGGGCCAGCGCTCAAGGTCATTTGACGTGTTGGAGTGGAGGTTTACTTTGGGGTGGAGAAAAAATTACGCTCTTATCCGCAAGATAAGCAAATTGATGGTGCTAATAAATTTGAACTCATTACTTGGTCTGCTTTAAAATAGGGCTATGGCAAAAAGCAAAATAATAACTGTACAAGGTAGAGAGATTGCTTTGATCTCCGACAAGACGATGACTATATTTCACTCACTGATATGGCTCGATACAGAGATTCTGAAAGAACCAACTACATTATTCAGAATTGGATGAGAACTCGAAGTGCGATTGAATTTTGTGGCCTTTGGGAGCAACTAAACAACGCTGATTTTAAAAGCATCGAATTCGATGCCTTTAAAAATGAGTCAGGGTCTAATAGCTTTGCACTTACTCCACAAAAGTGGATTGACACAACAAACGCCAAGGGCATTATTTCAAAATCTGGTAGATACGGTGGCACTTTTGCCCACCGTGATATTGCTTTTGAGTTTGCTACTTGGATAAGTGCTGAATTTAAGTTCTATTTCATCAAAGAATTCCAACGCCTGAAAGAAGATGAAAATGACCGTTTGAAATTAAGTTGGAATCTCCAACGCACACTTGCTAAAGTAAATTACCAAATACATACTGATGCTATCAAAGAAAACCTGATTCCGCCTGCACTTTCAAAAGAGAAAATTAATTTTGTATATGCTGATGAAGCCGACATGTTGAATATGGCTTTGTTTGGATTAACTGCCAGGCAATGGAGAGATGCTAACCCAAAGGCAGTGGGCAATATTCGTGATCACGCCAATATTGAACAATTGGTTGTGTTAAGCAATATGGAAAGTATTAATGCAGTTTTAATTCATCAAGGGGTACAACAAAGTGAAAGATTAAAAGAACTTAATAGTATTGCAATTACACAAATGAAATCTCTGGTTCAGAGCAGAGCAATTAAGAAATTAAAATAACAGTGACATATCATTTTCTCTGTGAAGTTCACGCCAAAGTTATTCAATGCCCGTAAAAAGAAATTCTTCCTTTGAGGCCCCCTAATAGAATCAGTAGAGATTCAACACTGGTTGGAATTGAAGTGGAACTTCGTTTAAGGTTATATGTTGGTGGCTCGCGTTCTGTCTGTCAAGTTGCTGTAGTCCTTGTATGCTGCGTGTTTCAATGTATTGCTGTGTTGGATCTGGGGGGCAAGAAAAATTAAAACACCGAAGGGAGGGAGGAAAAACGAATTACTTCTCTTGTGTGACAGGCACACTCTTCTGCAAGGTTAGGCTTGTTTGCTCGCTCTTGCGGCTTGCAATGTGTGTGACGGCTGCGTGGACCTCTGATTAAGTTTATTTTGTAATTGTCTACCTAAAGAACCCTTCAAATTTATAAATTTGTCAAATAGAAATGGAAGCAAAAAAGCAAGTCATATATTTAGATAACAACGCAACCACCCAAATTGATAAAAGGGTCTTGGATGCAATGATGCCATTTCTTACCACTGAGTTTGCAAATGCTAGTAGCACTCATCAGTTTGGTGTCCATGCTTACGAAGCTGTCAAGTCTGCCAGAGTTCAAGTGTCAGAGTTAATTGGAGCAGAAGCACACGAAATTGTCTTTACAAGTGGGGCGACCGAAGCTATAAACCTTGCCATAAAAGGTGTTGCTGAGAATTACCAATCAAAGGGCAAACATATTCTTACGGTGTCAACTGAGCATAGTGCCGTCTTAGATACCTGTCAGTATTTGGAAAGCAAAGGTTTTGAAGTTACTTACTTGACTGTAAAGTCTAATGGCTTTATTGATTTAGATGAGCTTAAATCTGTATTGCGCGATAATACCATTTTAGTATCTGTCATGCTTGCTAACAACGAAACTGGTGTAGTACAACTGATTAAAGAAATTGCTGAACTGGCTCATAATGTAGGGGCTTTGTTCATGTCTGACGCCACGCAAGCTGTCGGCAAAATTTCTGTCAATGTGGATGAACTCGGCATTGACTTACTGTGTCTGAGTGGTCATAAGTTGTATGCTCCAAAAGGTGTGGGTGCCTTGTATGTTCGTCAACGAATGAATCGTGTCAAAATACCTGCATTATTGCATGGTGGTGGTCATGAAAAAGGTCTGCGAAGCGGAACACTTAATGTTCCTGGCATTGTCGCTTTAGGTTCTGCATGTTTGATTGCACAAAAGGAAATGTCAAAGAATGCAGAAAGCATTGGTGCTTTGAGAGATTATTTAGAAAACGAATTGCTCAAAATCGACGGAACCTGTGTCAATGGTAATGTTGAAAATAGACTTTACAACACTTCCAATATTTTGTTTCGTGGTGCTGATTCTGATGCAATTATCATGGGTTTAAGTAATCCCGAAAATGATTTGCCTTTAATTGCTGTTAGCAATGGAAGTGCTTGCACTTCTGCATCTATTGAGCCTTCTCACGTGTTAACTGCAATGGGATTAGACGAAGTCGCAGCATTTAATTCTATCCGTTTTTCTGTTGGAAAATTCAACACCAAAAAAGAAATGGATATTGTCATTAATTCTGTTAAAGATGTTGTAAACAGTCTTCGCTCAATGGTTTCTTGAAATGGAAAAGATAACTCAATCTTCGGAATGGCTCAAAAGCAAAGAGGTAATGAAAACTTTAAAAATTCGTGCATGTGATGTCATGCACCTGCGTGAAGCAGGGAAACTAAAATTCACTAAACAAGGAAATGCTTTTTTGTATTCTGCTGAAAGTGTCTTGAAGCAGAAGAAGTGAATCAACTGTCGCCATTATGTCGACAATCCAATTATTCTTCCGATGAATCATCTTCAAGGCCAGCATCCAAAATCAATTTCGTTGCTGCAGCTGGCAACTCCTGAACGTGGCGAAGTTTGCGTTCTATGGCTCTTGTGCGAACTTCTGATGTGTCAATTACATTTGTTGCCTCTATAAGTTTCTTTTTGGTTTTAGCTAATACATCGCCAAATGCACCAAACTCGGTTTTTACTGCACCAAGCAAATCCCAAACTTCACTGCTGCGTTTTTCAATAGCCAAAGTTCTAAAGCCCATTTGTAAACTATTGAGCAATGCACTCAATGTAGTTGGTCCTGTAATGGTGATTTTATATTCCTTTTGTAATAATTCAAACAATCCGGGAACTCTCAACACTTCGCCAAATAAACTTTCATAAGGCAAAAACATTATGCCGTATTCTGTTGTGTTTGGCGGGTCAATGTATTTTTCTTTGATGTCTTGTGCGTTCTTTTTTATGCCTCTAATAAATGCCTTAGTGTATTCTTCAATCTTTACTAAATCGGCTTTATCATAAGCATCAACTAAGGCCTCGTAATCTTCTTTTGGGAATTTTGAATCTATTGGCAACCACAATGTTTTTTCAAGGTTATTGCCGTGTGGCATTTTGATGGCAAATTCCACAACCGCACCGCTACCAACTTTTGTTTTTACATTCTTCTGGTATTGTTCGTTGGTCAATAAATCTTCAATGATGTTTTGTAATTGGTATTCACCCAAAACACCTCTTGATTTTACATTGCTCATTACCTTTTTCAAATCACCAACGCTTACTGCCAAAGTTTGCATTTCGCCCAAACCTTTGTGAACAGCTTCTAGTCTATCACTTACTTGTTTGAATGATTCACCAAGGCGTTTTTCTAATGTTTCATTAAGTTTTTCATCAACAGTTTTTCGCATTTCTTCCAACTTCTTCTCATTGCCTTCCTGCATAGTTTTAACCGATTTTTCTAAACTGAATTTGAGTTCTGAAATTTTCTCGCTGTTGGCTACATTCTGCGTTTTCTGGCTTCTTTCAAATTCGGTGAACTGCTCTCTCAATCGTTCTTTGTAATCTTTCAAAGCATCATTCAATTCTTTCTTAAATGCTTCCAGGTTCTCTTTCAGCTCGTTTCTGCTTTCCTTGCTATTGCTGTCAATGCTCTTTTGAAAGTCAACTAATTTTTCTTCAAAGGTTTTGCGAATGGCTTCTAACTTTTCTTCATTTGATTTAGTTAGGTTGCCGAGTTGGTCTGAAAATGTTTGCGTGAACTGGTTGAGTTGATTGTCTATTCCGGTCCATAGTGTACCACCCATTCCGGCCAAAGTGTACCAGTCAATCCGATGAAAGTGTACCACTGATTTTGGAAGATTTTTTGGGTCCAATTTGGATAAAATATGCGACCTTAAAGATTTATTCCGGGGAA
>JANNEQ010000111.1:0-24803 GCA_031378885.1 Flavobacteriales bacterium | reverse complement strand
ACAAAAATAATACAGTCCAACCTGCCTGCCGGCAAAGGCAGGTTTCGGCTACGCCTCATAGTACTATTTATTTTTAGTGGCGGCATAACCAATTCACAAAATAATTTACCCTTTGGGTTAAATTATATTTGGAATTGGTATCATTTGCATTTACTCCAGTTGCTCAGATATTTTGTACCCAAAGAATTTTATGTCTTTTCAGCCCTTTTTAAAATAATTCGTTAATCAATGTCTAGAATGGGTCAGCTCAACTCGATATTTTCATTACATTGCATCATTGTTCCCATCCTAATTGAGGCTTCTGATCCGAATTATATATATGTTCATCCTATTGGTGTCATTCACCATAATGGCAGATACACAATCTTCCAATAATGGTGTTATGACCGGCAGCTCTGATTCTACAGCACTATCTGGCGTTGCGATTACACTTGTGAAAAACAACGTACTTCAACACATCACACAAACCAGCGAAAAAGGACATTCTGAATTGAATACAATTTCTAACAGAGATTATTTGCTGGTCAGCGCGCTGATCGGCTACCAAATTGACACCCTGAAATTGAGCATTCATAAATCAAATATTTCAGGACTGCACATTAAACTGAATGAAGCCACAGAGAGTTTCCAATAAGTCATCGCGGAAGAACTGCAACGCTGCCTATTTTCTAGTCCATTTTATGTAATTAATAATCACAAATGTATAAGAGGCGGGACAAAGGGGAGAAAGGGCCAATAAAATGTGCTTTGTGGACACAATCTTTTCGTATCTCAGACCGTGAAAGCACAGGATAATTGTAGCCTTCAGAAGCGCCAATCAGTTTTCCGAATATTCTTTGAGAGACTAAATAAATATCACATATTCAAATATTTATTTGTTCAGTAAATAATCTTCCCTATCTCCGTACTACAGAAGACTAAAGATAACCTAACCAAACGCTTTTGAAATTACTTCTTCAAATATCAATTTTTCTGGTCATTTCGCTGGATTTTTGGGGGCAATCATCTTGCGCCTCCCCTGCTGTGGTGACCGATGGAGGCTGCACCAGTTTTAACATTAACACGAATAATGGGGCAATATTGGCTGGCTGCAATGGTGGTAATCACCCTCTGGCTTATCTCAGTTTTACCGCTCCCGCCAATGGTGATTGTGTTCAGCTTGACTTCAGTGGAATGACCACTGGAGGCACCTATCAATTTGCCACTTTTACTGCAGGTTGCGCTGCCTATGTCACTGGTAGCGCCAGTTGTGTGGAAAATGTTGTCGCGGGGCAAAGTTTTTCATATTCCAGCGAAGGAGCCACGGGAGCCAACTTGTTTACATCAGGTGCATCCTATGTGTTGGCCATTCAATCGAACTCGGCCACTGCCATTACGGCTTGTATGAATACTCCATCTGCCTATGCCGCCAGCGACCAATGCGCCGGAGCACAACAAATAGGCACGGCTTCAACTCCACTCTACAATGGGGGTGACTGCCTTTTCAGCGGCTCCACCGATAATATCGCCTCTAATGATCCGCCTGCTGCGCAGCTTTGCGCCGGATCACTTGAAAATACACAATGGACATCCTTTGTGGCCAGTGCAACTACTATTCAGATTATTGGCTCGAACATTTCCTGCACAGGAGGTGGATGTGGGTTTCAGTTTGGAATGTTTACCGGAACTTGTGGGTCGCTCACCAATATAGGCTGCTATGGTAACAAAGTCTGTACCGGTGGTCAAAGTACGGCAGGCCCGACCAATCCACTGGGCCAGGTAACCTGGAGCGGCGCGAACGCAACTGGATTTACGGCTACAATATCCGGACTTACTGTTGGTCAAACAGTTTACCTCGCCATGGATGGCAACGCTGACGCCGATTGTCATTATAATCTTACAGGAGTAAATGTGGTTGTTCTACCAGTTGAACTGGCTTATTTTATTGGCGAAAGAAAAGATCACCGTGTGGAACTTATCTGGATGACACATTCGGAGCTGAATTGCGATTATTATGAAGTACAGCGCTCAAAGGATGGAGAGCATTTCGAAGAATCGGGCAGAGTCACCGGGGCAGGCAATTCGACCGTAGACATTGAATACAGTTACACCGACATGATGCCAGGAAAAGGGCTACAATATTATCGGCTAAAACAATTCGATTTTAATGGCGATCACAGCTATTCAGGAGTTATAGCCATTTCGGATGGTACAAATGAAATATGGGTAGTTCGCTCAATTGACCTGCTGGGCAATGAAGTCAATGAACTTTACCAGGGCATTGTAATTGAAATCTTGTCGGATGGCAATGTGAGGAAGGTGGTAAGAAGATAGCTCATCAGATCGCTACAATCAGGTTATGCAAATTATTCTGGATTCGCACTTTTAACACATTCTAAAGCGTATTTCGGAAATTCGGAAATTTCGTTGTATTACTCAACCCGGTCAATAGTCTATTGCCGTAAAATAGCAAGTTGAAACCAACTCTCATCAGGCTCTACGATGTAATACCGCTTACAAAAATAATATAGTCCAATTTCGGCTGCGCCTCATAGTACTATTTATTTTTAGTAACGGCATAACCAATTCACAAAATAATTTACCCTTTGGGTTAAATTATATTTGGAATTGGTATAAGCTGAAAGTTTATTGCCACATTTACCGTGAACAGACGTGTTCAAAAGATTGATATATCCTTTCTTCCGGAATGAGCTTTTAACCCACATTCCGCAATAGGATTCCGGGTTTAAAAATCAAAAATTAACACTTATGAATGAGTCATTTTGTGGATTCATTAGTAAAATTCTGGAAAAGACTTGATACTGTCTCCAGGAAAATAGCTTTTTCGCTTTTATCAAGAGAAAATAAAAAATTAACATTATTGTCAATAGACAAAGTCTATATTGCCCAAGGTTCAAATCATTGAATAGCCGGATCAAAAATATAGCCACTGGAATTCTTATGTCACTTTCGGGA
Source organism: Flavobacteriales bacterium (assembly GCA_031378885.1). GTDB lineage: Bacteria > Bacteroidota > Bacteroidia > Flavobacteriales_D > Sanyastnellaceae > JANNEQ01. The sequence goes on along the minus strand of JANNEQ010000111.1, from coordinate 21,848 downwards.
TTGGTTACATGTGCACAATCTACCGTGAGTGGCAACATTTATGCTTTGCCCGACTCCACCGCCCTTACTGGTGTTGCCGTAGCATTGGTGCAGAACAATGTTGTGCAGTTTGGTACCCGAACCAACGACAAAGGTTTTTTTCAATTTGATCAGGTTGTTGCAGGAAACTATCAACTCATCAGTGTGTTCATAGGATACAAAGTTGATACCCTGAAAATGAATATTCAAAATGCCGATATTTCAGGGTTGAGGCTTGTGATGGAAGAAGCTACAGAAGGTTTTCAAACTGTATTGGTTGAACAACTGCTCCCACTCATACAAATAAAAGGCGACACCATTCAGTTCAATGCAGATGCTTACAAAGTAAATCAAGATGCCACGGCAGAAGACCTGCTCAAAAAAATGCCGGGCATTACAACGGAAGGTTCAACCATAAAAATAAATGGAGAACAAATCAAAAGAGTACTTGTAGATGGCAAGCCATTTTTTAGTGATGATCCTGCCGCAACCTTGCGCAATTTGCCGGCAAATATGTTGGACAATATGCAGATCTACGACAAACAATCTGATCAGGCTGAATTTGCCGGAATAAAAGACGGCAATGCAGAGAAGACCATCAATCTGCGAACCAAATCGGATAAAAAAAATGGCACCTTCGGAAATGTGTATGCCGGATATGGAACGAACGACAGATACAATACCGGATTTGCTTTCAATTATTTTAAACAGGACAGGCGCATTACCTTACTTGGTATGGCCAACAACATCAACCAACAGAATTTCAGTATGCAGGATTTCTCTGGCTTGATGGCAAATTCCGGACAAGATGGTGGTGGTCGCGGCGGAGTGCAGTATTATTCTGCACCACAGAATGGAATTACATCCACTAAAGGAATGGGGATGAATTACAACGATGTCTGGGGAAAAAAAACAACCATCAGCGCGAGCTACTTTTTGACTAAAACGAACAACAACAATACTTCTGATTTTGTAAGAAATTATTACACACAAGATCAACTGCGCTACAACCAAAACACAGAATCGAATAGCCTCAACCTGAGTCATAACGGATCGCTTCGTCTGGAAATTGCTCCTGACAGTATGAATAAGATCATATTGAATACCCGCTTCAACCCACAAAAAAGTTCATCACAAACGCTATTGGATGGTCTTACCCTGCTGCCTCTTTTCGGAGAAAGTACGACCCAAACAAACAATACAAATTCTTCCATTGGGTCGGGCTTCAACATCAACAGTGATTTGCAATATCAACATCGATTTAAAAAGCGCAGAAGAACTGTTTCGCTCAATGTGAATGCCCAATGGAATGAACGATCCGGATCGGGCGCCTATCTGTCGAACAGCATTTATTATCTGCAGGGGGATTCTCTTGTAGCTATCGATCAACAATACACAAATGACTCCCGTTCTATAAACATTGGGCCAACACTGAGTTATACAGAGCCTTTGGGAAAAAGATCGCTGCTGCAATGGAACGCAAGAACTTCACTCCAACAAAACACGGCAGAAAAATTAACCTCCGATGTAAATGCCGGGCAGCTCATTCAAAACATATTGCTATCGAATCAATACGGATATACATACCTGAAAAACGCTACTGGTCTTTATTACAAATGGAGCACGGACAGTATTGATTTCAGCATCGGTTCTGATATTGAACAAAGTAAATTGAACAGCGATCAGACTTACCCCGTAGAGAATAGTATTGATCGGACCTTCATTAATGTTTTACCACGTATCAATTACAGCAGAAAATTTTCATCCAAAGCCCGATTGGTCATGAACCTAAATACGAATACCCGGGCACCATCGGTGAATCAAATGCAAAATGTACTGGACGTATCCAATCCGCTCATGGTGAAACTTGGCAATGCAGACCTCAAACAATCCAGGGACAATAGCATTGATATGCGGTACAACAAACGACAGAACGCAGGTGATTCACATTATTCTTTTATGATTAGCGGCACGCAGACCATCAACAGCATTGCCAACTCTACAACCGTTCTCAGAAACGACACCACCATTCAGGGAGTCTTGATCGCGCGTGGCGCCCAATTGATGCAATATGTCAATGTGAACCAATTCTATTCAGCTCGTGTTTCAGGACAATATGGATTCCCGGCAAAGAAAATCGGAAGCAACATCAGTTTATCCGCCTACTACAATTTTTCTCAGTCCCCTGCGGTAATCAATAATGTGGTGAATTTTGCGAGAAACAAGGCACTGGGTGGCGGCATGAATATCAGCAGCAATATCAGCAAAGAAATAGACTTTACACTCGGTTATTCCGGTAATTATAATCTTGTCAATAATTCTGTAAATTCTGCGGCCAATACTTCTTATTTCTCTCAAACCATCAGCCTAAGGGCAAACGTGCTACTTTTCAAAAGAATAGTGATCAATACAGATCTTACCAATAATTCATACATCGGACTTTCGCAGGCCCGAAATCAAAACTACTTGCTTTGGAGCGCTTATGTTGGTTACAAATTTGGGACATCAAAAGAATTTGAACTGAAGGCTTCCTGCTTTGATATTCTCAATGAAAATACCAACATATCCAGAACGGTGCGCGACACTTACACGGAAGATACAACAACCTCAAACCTGAGAAGATATGTAATGTTTACCCTCACCTATACCTTCAAGAAGTTTAAAGGCGAGGATGAAATGAGTGATCAGGATAAAAAGCAGAAATGAGCGAAGCCATCTGCAACTCCTACCCCTGAAGGGCACTAGCTCAACTACCGTAGGATGATCACAAAACCTTTGAGTTTCTCAATACGAACACCATCATCATGGTCTTCTACGTCTACCACGTCATATGAGATGGTCCACGCGTATAAACCATCTGAAACAAAGTAATTACTTCCATTAAAGCTACCCGTCCAGCATTCATCTATATCTTTAGATTCAAAAACTTTTTGGCCCCAACGATCGTGAATCATCAGTAAGTACTCTTTCAAATTTACAGTTGAAGTACAAAAGAGATCATTGATTCCATCACCATCCGGCGTAAAACAGTTGGGCACGTGTATCATTGGTGAATTACACAAGGCAATATTTCCTTCTGCATAACCGATGCAACCAAAATTGTCTGTTACGGTAAGATCTACCTTCAATTCCGAAAAATCCCCGGTCATATCAAATGGAGCACCAGTGATAAGATAGTCATTCGCATTAAACAAAGAATCATTGACATGCCATACGTATGACGCATAACCTTGTTCTGAATTGATTTGAATTACTTCCTTAGGCAACAAATAACATTCCTTTGCAAAATGGATTTCGGGTGTCGGGTTTGCCGTTACGCTCACCGCAATCGTATCTAACCCCAGACATTGTTCTTCGATTTGTTGTGTGAGAATTACTGTATAATCACTGTTATCAGGGAATGTATAGCTAAAATGAGTTGAGTTTGAAATACTATCACTACCAATCACCCTCCAGGAAAAATCGCCCTCCAAAGGTGCGCTGACGTTGGTAAAACTTACCTCTTCACCTTGACACATCGGGGAAACATTCGCTTCTGTAATAGGAGTTGGTTTAATATAAAAAGTAGTTATGTCCTGGTCAGCACCGCAATTGCCATCCAGCCCAACCGTTACAATGACATTCTCATTGCTATAACCTTCGGGTAAAATAAATTTATAATCATCTACAAATTGGGGATTCATTTCAGGAATAAAACTGATATCAATATCAAATGGCCCTACTCCATTTACAGACACAGGAGTGAGGTCAATTGTATCGCCCGCACAAAAACCATTTGGGTATTCTGCAAGTGTTACCAGCACATCGGACGGCTGTATGGTGACATCCAGTGTGAAAACATCAGTAACACAAACTCCAACCAAAGTTCCGGTAACAGTATAAGTAACTGCATTCAAAGTTGCGAAATACTGGGTACAAGGCAATTGAACAGGTTCCGGGATATAATTATAGACACTGTCATTGCCCATATCAAAAATCACATCACTGACTGAAGATGAACCTGCATTCACCACATCAAAGCATACTGTTTCTCCATTGCACAAGGTGCTTCCTGCTGAGACATCCATCAATAAATCAGGAGCCGCATAGACTGTGGCCTCCCCTTCCCAGGTTGCTGAATCGCAGCCTCCATTGTCAATGACAAGACTAAATGGATAAGTGGTATCGTCGGTAATCGCAGTGCTGAACTGAAGGTTATTCATTCCTTCCATGATGTCCGTTTGACCAACAATCTCAACATCACCGGTCAATTGATAGTTCAGATTTTCTCCCAGTAGAATATCAACCTGCAATTGTGCGCTGCCGGTGCAAGAATCGGTTACAAAAGAAATCTGATATTCAATGGGCTCCTGAATATACACAGTGGATGCAGTATCCAGTAAACAATTGTAATCGCCTCCATATTGAATGGTCAATTGATAAGGTTGCAGACCCGTGAGATCAGGTATGATTATATCATTGCCCGAATAATTATTACCGCCTATTTCGAAAACGAATGAATCGAAGTCTCCGGTGATTGAAAATGGTTCTTCAAAGCACAATTCGTCTGCCGCATCGGGCAAACCGGGGATGTCGATTACATTCACCTCTTCACAATCTTCATTGATACAAGAAAGTAAATTATTATCCGGCAAGGTGTATTCAGAAATTGCCCAAAGACATATTTCACCCGGATCTGTGTTTTGCAGATTCAAAGTTTCAGGTTCAAATTGACTGAAAACACTACCCAAATAAATTGACCCGGAAGAATAATTGTAATTGTAAGCGGAGCTATCTGCGCTATATGGAACAGAAACAACCATCACACTTCCTTCTATACATAGCTCATCATCTGACAGGGTAATATCAGGAAGTGGTGTAGCATTTACATGAATGTGAAACTCTGTAACTCCGCAACCAGCACTGAAGGTGAGCACATACTCGCCCGGTGATTCGTCTATTGGAATACTCCAGACAAAATTGTTGAAGGTTCCACTTGATGGAGCAGAAGCCGGTAAGTCATCGGAGTTCCATTGTCCATTTTCTGAAACAGAAAATTCGTCACCGGAACATAAATAGTGGTGTTCGATTTCCAAATCTTCATTTTCAATATTTACAATGCACGTATCTGTATGATAACAATCGTTTGCGGTCATAAATGTATAAGCCAACTCATAGGTCATATCGGCATTCACAGGACCACAGGTCGCAACGATTTGTGGAATCGTCAAAATTGTTCCGATAACCGGCGAACTACAAATTGTCCATTCTGCAGAAGAAGGATAGCTGCTTTCAAAACTCAGTAAATTCTGTAAATCAACTTGAGCCGTTGAAGTTTCACAATAAGAACTCAGAATAGAGTTGCAATTAAGAATAGGCAAAGCCTCTACAGTAATATTGATGTCATCAGAATAGGTGCATCCGAATTCATCTGTCGCCTGAATCGTAAAACCTGAACTGGTATTCAACGCAGTCTCATACACTGCTGTATTGGATACAGGTAGCGCATTCCACTGATAAGTGGTGATTACAGTACTGACAGGAAGTACCGTTGCGTCCAACTCTACGGAATCACCCGTACATATTTCAAGGTCATTTGCAGATACTGTAATGTTGTAATAATGAACCGAAACCGGATATTCTGTAACGGCGCAACCTGTATTGGCAATTATTGTATAATCCCCGATGTCTGTAGGAAGAGGAGTCCAGTTAAAAATACTTCCATTAAAATTACTTCCCGCACTTGAAGGTAAATTACTCAGGTCCCAATCTGCAGACACACCAGCGTTGAGCGTAAAAATTTGATTGGCACAAAGATCATCAAGGGGAGCCACATTGACTCCCTGATTTTGGATCTGTACATTACAGGAGTTCGTGCTCGTGCAGCCCGCCGGTGTAATAAAAGTGTATTCCAGTGAAAGATTCTGATCTGCGCCTGCCATTGGGAATAACAAAAGGATTTCTGCTACAGTTAATGAAGTACCCGTAATACTCTGTCCGCCCAATGTCCAGGTAGCAGCACCGGGATAGCTTCCATTAAAAGTAAGTAATGAAGTAAGGTCAATAGTTGCGGTGACATCTGATTCACAAAATGTAAATCCATTGCAATTAAATACCGGGTTCGATTCTACCGTAATATTGGCTACAGTGTTTGCCGTGCAGTTGTTGGCGTCGGTAGCTTCAATGTTGAAAGCTGCTGAACTCAGTAGCGGCAAAGTGTTATAGCTATCTGATGCTCCGGTTTGAAGAATATTTATTCCACTGGCGAATTCATATTGGGTAATATTCGCTGAGGCAGGAGTGGTATTTATAGTAATTGTAGAAGTCTGTCCTGAACAGATAGCAGGTGGTGCTGCGATGGCATTTATTACAAAAGTGGGAAACACATCAATGGTGTCTTGAAGCGGACAACCCGTTGCACATTGCAGTAGCAATATGGTCTCTCCTGTAATGGTAATATTCGTCGCCTGATCAATCCATTGGGTTCCATTCCAAATATCAAAGCCACATCCTGTTGCACCCGGTGGAAAGTAACTATTCAAATTGAGCTGGGCATTCAAACACACACTATCGGGTATGAGGTCTTGTAAAGCCTGTCCAATGTTGATGGTAATACATTGAGTGGTGGCGGGCCCGCAACCATTTGAAGCATTTATAACCAACGTATAAATACTATTCGGATTGGCGGGCATCACCCAATTGTATTGGCAGGTCGTTAAATCTGTACAAGGCGAAAGAAGATGGTTCTGCGGCAATTGATTCCATTCGAATACAGAAGCTCCAACGGGAGCTGTACAATTTACCGCTCCACTATACAATGCCAGATTAAAATCGGTGAGCGAACTCAAGCAGGTATCAATACAAAACAGGTCATCCAGACAAATTGAAGTTGCACTGCACGCATTATAAATGGGATTGGTCAGGTTGATTACAGGTGGTGCAGCTACATTGAACAATTGCTCATATACCACGCTACCACAATCCGCCACCTGTGCAGTGAGTATAAGCTTGTATTCGCCTTTAGAAGTAATAATGAAATCAGGACTTAATCCTGTTAATGTGTTTATGGGTGTGGCGACATTCGGGAGTTTGTGCAAACGCCAGGTGAATGTGGGTGCTTCGCATAATGTGTTGTTATAACTGGTGATTTCGGGAGAAATGGTTTCAGTAATACAAAGGGGTGGTGCTGGTATGTTCCAGTTAATATTAGCAGCTATTGTTGCTTCACTTATAGCAGGCAGGACACAAATCGTATCCAAAAAAAAGTCACTTCCACAGCCAGATGTCATATCCAGACGGACTTCAAACATTCCAGATTGTGAAAAAGTATGATCCATATGAGCGGTATTATCCCCAGATGTAGGACTAACATTGGAGTTATTGGCGAGATTAGTAATTGTCCAGTTAAATTGTGGCTTACATGGACCACTTGTAGTTGACATAAATCCATTATCATGAATCCAGTCAAATGAAACGCTTTCATTCAGGCAGGCTGGAGATGGATCTGTAGTACTGAACTCAGCGTCTGCCGGAAAACCAGCCGAAAAGTATGTCGTATTATATAACCCTGGTGGATCACAAGGGCTGCTGCTTGTGGATTTAATTAAGAAAGAATTCCCGGAATTACAACCACAAGATGTTATTGCCGGAGTAAAACTAAACGTATTTGGAGGAACGTCTTGCCATGTCGCCTCAAAAATAATTTGTCCGGTAGACTCACAAATAAACTGAACGGAATAATTCACATCAGCAGGATTAAAAGTCCATGCGGCTGTTTCAAACGGTATGGACTGTCCAACACAGTAGTTCTGCGTACCTTGTTGAGCACACGTGAATTGAACATTTTGTAAATCAGATTTATAAACGGCATATATCTTTTCATCTGAACAACCATTATCATCGGTTACAGTGTACTTGAAAAAAGAATATCCGGTCTCAATTTCACTGTACACTATATTGTACGGCAGGCTTTGGATCCCCGGAACTTGTAAATCGTCAAAAACGAACTCTGTATTTGAACCATTACCACTATTAGCGCTTGCATCTGAAATTAACAAGGAATAATCAATTTGATCATTTGCCACACAAAACGGAACAACGCAAGTGTCCAGGGATTCAACCAAAGTATCTAGCAAAAATCCGTTTCCTTCAAAACTCAACAATGCGTTCGGGCCTGTAATATAGACACTACCCGGTACTTCGGATGAACATAATGTGCCATTATCAGTCGCGGTAAGTGTCACGTTATACGAACCTGGCCCAGGAAACGTAACTATCGGATTGGCTAGAGTACTGGTCCCTCCCGGAAAGCCAAAATTCCAACTGTAACTATCAATTGTACCGGTTCCAATGGTGGAAGCATTACTAAACGCGACTGAATAACAATTAGGGGTATTGCTCTGCGCAAAACCAAAACTCGCCTGAATATTGACAAATGTCACAGAAATTGAAGTATTGAACGTACCATTACCAGAAGTAACAATTATATCGATGTTTCCATTGCCGGTTGGGGCTTCATCACTCACAATAAATCCGCCAAAGGAATTTTGGGTACCTTCATTAAGAATGTCACCCGTAACATTGTAAGTTGTGCCTCCTACCTCACCAACGATGTCCATATAATCTGTAATATTTGCTCCGCTGCACGCAATCAGTGTGGTACCGGTACAAGTCGGGCATTGCAATGTTGGCTGCGCCAAAAGCACTCCATTAAGTGCTAACAACAAAAAAAACAGTATATGCCGAAAAAGAATAAACATTATAAAGATCTGGTCGATATAGCTTTTCAGCAAATATATCACACTACAAAGATCATACAACCCATTGACAGTGAAAATACGTGAATATACGTATTTGCTGTATTGAGGTATCGCAACGAATTATTAACCATAATTTAATTTCGATGTCCAATCAATCTATTTTCAAAATGAAATTATTATAATTGTGAATTGCAGTATTACACAATTTAATATATTGAAAAACAATGCTCCCATCATAAATGAAGTACCAGAAAATAATACCCATGTTCATTTTAATTTAGGCCAAAGACTAATTAAAATATTACAGTGGTATATGCCGAGAGAGTAGCTGTTTAGTAAAATCAAGCGCAGCGGGGATTGGACTAATACAGATACCGAATCGGCATAAACAATAAAAAAGCGGCACCCATGGCGCCGCTTTTTTCATTTTCAAATTATTTAAATAATTTTATTCCTTTATCCCCACCAGATCACACATAAATGCATACTCCAGTGCAATTTCTTTCATTGCTTCGAAACGGCCTGATTTGCCACCGTGGCCGGCTTCCATGTTGCACCAGAAGAGCAGCATGTTTTTGTCGGTCTTCATTTCGCGGAGTTTGGCCACGTATTTTGCCGGTTCCCAATATTGAACCTGGCTGTCCCAATAGCCTGAAGTGACAAGAATGTTGGGGTAATTCTTTGCTTCGATATTGTCGTAAGGCGAGTAGGATTTCATGTAATCGTAATACTCCTTTTGTTTTGGATTGCCCCACTCATCGAATTCGAATGTAGTGAGTGGAATGGTTTCGTCCAACATTGTCGTTACAACATCAACAAACGGAACTGCACTTACTATGCCTCTCCACAAATCGGGACGCAAGTTGGTAATGGCACCCATCAACAATCCACCGGCGCTGCCGCCCATGGCAAATAATTTTTCTTTTGAAGTGTAATTCTTTGCTACCAGATAATCTGCGCAATCAATAAAATCAGTGAAGGTGTTTTTCTTCTTCAATAATTTTCCATTCTCATACCATTCGCGGCCCATTTCCTGACCACCGCGGATGTGGGCAAGTGCATATACAAATCCACGATTCAACAATGACAAACGATTGGAAGAGAAATTAGCATCCATTGATGCACCATAACTGCCATAAGCGTACAAAAGCAATGGCGCTGATCCATCTAATTTGGTTCCTTTTTTATATACAATAGAAACAGGAACCATAGCGCCATCCGTGGCTTTTACCATGATGCGTTCGCTGGCATACTCTTCAGGTTTGTGACCACCCACGATCTCCTGCTGCTTGAGCAACTTGCGGTCTTTGGTTACCATATTGTAATCATAAGTACTGCCGGGCGTGGTCAACGAACTGTAGCTGTAGCGCAATACTTCTGTATTGAAATCCGGATTGGCTCCTACTCCTGCAAAATATGCCGGATCCTGAAACTCCATGTAATACTCAGATTTGTCGGACCACTTGATGATGCGCAATTGGGTTAAGCCACCCTTGCGCTCGTCTACCACAAGATAATCTTTGAAAATTTCGATTCCTTCCAACAATACATCGGCGCGGTGCGGAATAACTTCTTTCCAGTTTTCTTTGGTGGTTTTGTCGAGAGGACATTCCATCAAACGGAAATTTTTCGCATCGAGGTTGGTGCTGATATAAAATTTATCACCGTAATGATCGATTCCATACTCCAGATTTCTCTCACGCGGTTGAATCATGCGGAACTTACCGGATGGATTGTCGGCTTCCAAAACCTGGTACTCATTGCTCAGGGTTTGGTTGCTGCCAATCACCAGGAATTTTTTGCTCTTGGTTTTGTAAACAAAGCACGAAAATTCTTTGTCGGTTTCTTCAAACACTTTTACATCGGCACTTTGGGGTGTACCCAAAACGTGTCGCCATATCTGAAACTCTCTTAATGTAGTTGGGTCCTTTTTGGTGTAAAATACAGTCTTGTTGTCAGAGGCCCATGTTGCTCCACCGGTAGTGCCTTCAAGCACGTCGCTGAGGTCAGCGCCTGTTTCTATGTTCCTGAATTTAACGGTGTAAATTCTTCTGCTCACCTCATCGGTTCCATAGCACATGAGTTTGTTGTCGTCGCTGACGTCATATCCACCCAGTGCCCAATAGTCTTTTCCATTGGCCATTGCAGGACCATCGATGAGAATCTGCTCGGTGCCTGTTTCCATGGATTCCTGTTTGCGGCAATAGAAAGCATAGTCTTTTCCAGCCTCAAAACGTGTGTAATACCAGTATCCATTGTCTTTCACCGGCACACTTTGGTCGGTTTCCTTGACACGGCCCTTCATTTCTTCGAAGAGTTTGGTCTGGAAGGCGTCTGTATGACCCAAAACGGTCTTTGTGTAGGCATTTTCAGCGTTCAGGAAGTCGAGTACGTCTTTGGTTTGCTGGTCTCTGGAGGCTTCGGGAGCATTCTTTTGCTCGTCTGAAAGTCTCATCCAGTAATAGTTGTCGATACGGGTATCACCGTGCTCAACGAGTTCGTGTGGGATTTTTTTAGCCATAGGTGCCGGGGGCAATTCTCTAGGTACGGGTTGGTTATTGACCTGCGACTTTTGGTCGTTGCAGGCGGTTGCGAAAATAAGCGCAGCAAACAAAATGCTGCCTGTGAATTTTCTCATGGTTTTGATTTTTGGATTTGTCGGGCCAAGATACTGGTCTTGGGGGTATTGATTCGCTAAAAATTATTAATGGTCGGAAATGGGGGTTGGGTGGGTGGATATGCGATGTATTGTTGGGTGGATACGCGATGCATGGTTGGGTGGATACGCGATGCGCGGTTGGGTGGATACGCGATGCGTGGTTGGGTGGATAGGCGATGTGTGGTTGGGTGGTTGGGTGGATACGTGATGCGCGGTTGGGTGGATACGCGATGCGTTGGTGGATACGCGATGCATGGTTGGGTGGATACGCGATGCATCGCGTATCTACAAGTATTTCGGCCGCATTATAAAGGACACCATATTTGCCAAATTCTGGTGGTCAATTCCATCGCGTACTAACCGTTGAAGGGTGGCGAATTGCGCAGCTCTGGACGCCACTATTAGGGGAAGGTTTCTGTTGACATTTTGGTAATAGTCACCAGCTACTTTAAGCATAATCTGATACTTTTCATTCGCGGCATATTCGTAAAATACAGGTTCATCATCATCAAGAACCAATGCGTATCTATCTGGCCAGAGAAAGTCTGGATGCAACGCAGTTGTGCATGCTACAGGCAAAAACTGAACTAAATCTATGGCGTCCTCTTTGTTGTTTCCGGCCTTCAAAAGTATATTAAATACCTCATCATCTGACTTCTCATAACCTTTCGAACCTATTATTTCAATAGCCTGTGCCACCCGAAATTCAAAACTTTCATTACCCATTGCTTGTGGTTCTTTTCGTTTTCCGAATAGTCTGGAAAAGAATCCGGCTTGCTTCTGTTCCTCTTCTTTTTGAGATGATTCAACTTTGTCAACCTTCTCTCTTACCACATAAAACCTTCTGTACGAAGCCATAGTGACATTCGCCAGGAGAGGCAGATCCTTAAACAAACTCTCGTATCCTGTAAGCGGCTCATTGTCCATTAAGAATTCCGAGATTACAATTTCGTCTTTCATTTGACAACAATATGCCCTGAACCAGTGCATATGTTTTCCCAAATACCCACTTTGAATTCCCTTTTCGATTTTTTCATTGAACCTCGTTATCACATCCTCCATAGCCTTGCTAATCTCGAGGCCGCCAGAAACTTCGGGGATCACCTTAGTCCCAATGTTTCCTTCAAATATTTCATATCTCGTTCGCCCACTTACTATCTCCCGTACCTCAGTACTTGCCAATACATCTTCATCCTGACTTCCAAATGCCCGGAGTAAAGGGTATAGTGTAGAGCCGCAAAAATTCTGAATATTTTTGTCGATACAGCCATTGAGATCTGGGCCGAAATCGGAAAAGGCCTCACGAATTTCTTCACCACTTTCGGTTTTGATCCACATATCCATTCGGGATTTCCACATACCCTCCTGTAATTTCTGTGTCCGAATAACCGCACTGATAATCAAAAGTTCAGACATACTCGCATGGATTTCATCTCCCTTGATTTCCAACTGAACACCATGATTGGTGAGAATTTCAGCTATTGCTGGATTGAGGTCAATTTCGCTCATATCTTCCGGTTTGTAAACAGGTCCCTTTTTTTCTTCACAGCCAAAAACGAATATAAGCATAACAAACATCATAGTGTGGGTACACTTTCTCATTGGCTTTGATTTTAGAATTTGGAGGGCTAAAGTAATGTTTTTTTGTCCTGCTTTTATCAGGAAATTGTACTGGCTTTGCGTGACTGATTAATAACTTATCGGAAATTCGTTATCGTTGGCAAATGTGCAATTCATCCTGGACAAAAAATGGCGTGATCGATTGGGAGAAAATGGTGGATACGCGATGCATCGGATATATGACGTGGTAGGTAAATGCATTATGCATCTTCGATGCATCGTGGGTGGATACGCGATGCGTCGAGGGTTGATACGCGATGCATCGAGGGTTGATACGCGATGCATCGCGCATCTACTATTGTTCGGCCACCTGTTTGCCTTCGGGGTATTCGACTGTATAATGCAACCTTACACTTTTGGTGTTGTTTGGGGCAACGGTCAGGTTCCATAATATTTTGCCGTACGCTTCATTGTATTCGGCCTTGCAATTTTCTATCATCTTCACCTTTATTTCGTCGCGGCGCGTGAGGGGAACCTGATCGAGGACTTCTATTTCGATGGGTACAGACTTGTTGTTGCGCACAGAAATTTCCCATTCGTATGTGTCCTTTTGCACTCCACTCAGAAGTTTTTTCGAATACTTATTTTGGAGCCTGGTTCGCTTTACAGTGATGCGTTCGTCTCGACCCAATGAGACCAACATTGTATCCGATATGGTGAAAGGATTGATGAGAACTTCACCGACATAGTTTTCTCCGAAGAAAACATTGGCATTTCCGGTGAGTAAATTGTACTGACCAAAGTCGGTGATGCGAGCGAGGAGAAATGCGCCGGGATCGAGCTTCGGAACTACATGGTATTTGTAGGTGGCAGGAATGGAGAATTGATCCAATTTACAGATGTGCTCCTTTCCGTCCGATGGTATGCTCTGCCTTTGTGCAAGTTCGAAGTTCAATTGAATGTCCTTTTCCATTTCATTTACTGCTACAGGAGGAATAACCGGTTGCTGATCACTGCTTACATAAGCCAGATTGTCCACGCGCATGGCCTGCATCATATTGGTTGCCGCGCCATCACTTGCGCCAGGAGCAAATGCGTAATTCACATAATCAACGTATTTAGGGCTCATCAATGGGCGGTTGTTGTTGAGGCTTGGATTGGATGTTGAAATAGTCAGCTTTACATCCTTCCACTCCATTCCGGTCTGCTGAAATACTTTGGCTTTGTAGGTTAGATCGACTGGTTTGGATGTATTCTCCACATAAAGGTCGTACATAGGTGTCCATCCTGCTCCCTGAACCAAATAGGCGCAACGCAATTCTATTTCCGAATCTACTTCCGAGTTAAAACTGAGCACTATTTCTTTTACCGGATCGGGGCGTTTCTTTTGACCCGTTTCATTGAGCTGGCCCTGAAATTTATTTTTTCGGTTCTCACAACTTTCTTGTCGCAATGTAAGGTCATATATTTTCTTTTTTAAATCTGTAACACGAACGTGATAAATATCCATCATAGCATTCAGGTCGGCGGGCTTGTATCCTTCTTTGGGATTGGCGGGTTTCAATAATTCTATCACCATGTTCAATTCGCTTTGGTGAATGATTTGTTCTTCTGTGATCCATCGCATTTGAGCATCAAGGTTCTGGATGGAATCGCGTAATTTGTCCAGCTTAGGATCTTTGGGCTCTTGTTCGGTTTCTACAAAATAATTGATTCTTACCGTCGCGGATAGCAATGTAGCTTCGCCTTTCACCGCTACCTGAAGACTCCCGTCAATCATTTGTGTTGTAACACCCGAGAGTACAATATCGGTGGCGCCTTTTGGGACACGCGCTTCTGTCTTGCGCGTTTCGCGGCCCATGCTGCGGTAGACCACTACATCGGTAACTTTTGATTGGCGGCTAACTTCTTGTGCAACTGCAATAATGGAGAAGCAAAGAAGCAGAAAAACTGTGGTGATTTTTTTCATGATTGAATACTTATATTATCGGATATTTTTAACCTGGTGTGTCATCGTGGACACCTCTTTTATTTTGACTTGTTTTGTATTAAAATTATCTAATCAGCCAAAAAATGAATATCATATAAATGCTTCTGCGCAGCACATGATGCCCAAAAACTTCCTGCTGATGTAATATGTGGATTTGCTACCACCTTGTCTTTCTAAACTCATCGGGCAGATAAAATTCGGGACCAACAGGAATAACAAATTCCGCATTGTGCCAGTCAGCAATACTTTCTACCATAAAACTAAACTTCCTTTCCGACTGATTAAGCAATCCTTCTTTAGTGAAAAAATAGTATCTGCCCGAATATTGATATCTTGGCTCTCCAGTATTGAGTGAATAGCTGAATGAAAAAACAGACATCACCCCTTTGTCTTCTGAAATTGCCTTGATTCCATCACATATAAAAGGAACAACAATATTTCCATCGTGATCTATTACTCCCCACTTTTTTGTTTCGCGCGTTATCCATTGGCCGCTATAAAATGCCAAGACCGAATCTTGCATTGTAATTCCCCCGGAAAGACTATCGTAATGCGCGCTATCGATTTCAGAGTAAGTTATAAAAAGGCCATCAAAAATTGCAATTAGCGTGTCGTACTCCGCCAATACATTGACCAAATAAATCTTCTCCGTAGACTCTAACCCCCCACACTCATTCAACATCTTTGCCTGGCTCTGTGTAATACTTATAAAAGAATGAATGTTGTTGTCATTCCAGAAAAGAAAAGCAGGAAAAAGAAAAGCAATTAATGGTTTCATAATAGTTTACCGGACTAAATAAATTGAAAGCCCTTCTTACCTGCTTGTTCGCGGATGGCTCGCATCATCAGACCGTCGAGAGATTCGTCTGTTGAGGCTGTGCCCGAACTTTTAAGAATAAAGTCTTGCCGTTTTATATTGCATTCATTGATTTGAGCATTGACCTGAATTCGTTTTTTATTCATCGTTTCGATATAAGCAATGCGCTCCTGCATTGGTTTTTCGCGCAAAATTTCCGGCCACTCAGACTCTTTCAATTTATTGAAGTCGATGTTCTTTTTATTGTAAGCATCTACCAGATCCCATGACTCGTTGGCATAAAATCCATTGGCTTTGGAAATTGAACGTTCTATCTTATTGGCCCTTCCGTATAATTCCGCATTGGCGTCCTGCATGGATTGATTCATGAGTTTGGAATTCCCATCCGCACCATAATAAATATACGTGGCATTTAATTCATTGTTCAAACTATCAATGGTTACATCAAATGGTGTATCGACATACACAGTTTTCCTGTCCTGTTCAATGCTCATATAACTTCCTCCTGTGAGTGTCGCGCCATCTTTCCATTTTGTCGAAACGCCCTCATCGAAAGAGCCACAGAAAATGGTATTGATCACCACAGATTTTTCTTTGGCATTGGCACCTGCTGATTGAAAACTCACAGGACCTTGGGTAAAAGCCTCATTGCCTGCAATAAAAATCACTTGCAGATCTTTGTTGTCACCGCTCCATATTAATTCTTCCAAAGAACTCGCAATCACCTTTCCGCAATACTCATTGCCACCATTGGTTGTGAGTGAAAACAATTTTTCAGAAACAAGATCAAGGTCGGAGGTAAAGGGCAAAACCTGACGTACAAATCCTTCGCGGGATGAAAGTCCGTCGTTGCCATATTCATATAAGGCAATGTGAAGATTGGGGCGAACGCCATCCGCTGAGGTGCCGGAGAGCGCATTGACAAATTTCCACAACTGCGATTTGGCCTGATCGATAAGGCCGTCCATACTGTTGCTGGTATCGAGCAACAATGCAATCTTAATCCAGCGCTCATTATCAGGATCGGGAGGAACCGGCTCCGCAATGGCTCTGCTGTTGAAAGCAACTGATCTGGAATTGGTCACACCACTACCTGTACAGGATGAATTAAAAAGAATGAAAAGAATCAACCAGCCTGTGGTGAGTTCTTTTAAAGATTGTATGATGTTGTATTTCATCTGACTTAAAATTTTGTTTGTAAACCGGATATTTGCTCTTAATCCACGGTAAAAGTATTTCGATCATTTTCACAAAATATTGGCACTCCGTGAAGCTGACTGTTGACTTGGTGAATGGCATCCCATGGCGGGTGAAAGGGGTTGCCATTTTCTCAAACAGCACTGTTTCAGAGCCTTTTGGCAAAATTGAGCAACTGGATTTTCTACAATTCAACGTAAGTTTGTACACCGTAAAGATTCATTCATGTATTACAAATCTTTCAAATGGAAAAAAATCTGCCACCTTATCTGGGTGCTTCATTTACCCTTGCTTGTATTTTCTCAAAACAGAAACGAATATTCTAAAAACAGAAGACCGGGCTATGAAAATAATACTGACTCCATTGCTATCTATCTGGAGTCGGCCAATGTACTGAAAGCATCCCAGCCGCTGAAAGCGATATCGGCCGTACACAGGGCGATAGAACTTTGCCTTTTGCAAAACAACAATGCACAAGCTTCAAATGCCTATCTGATGTTGGGTGATATACAAATGCAACTCAATCAACCGGGTCTGGCCATTGAAAACTACAAGAGGTGTTTACAGAGCAACCAAAGAAATGATTATTCGAGTTACAATAAGTCAGAAGATTCCGGCGATAATGCTTTGGTCTTTCGCGCCAACCGACAACTTGCAATAGCTTATGAACAACTCAATCAATTTTCGCAGGCGAAGGATTATATTGATAACAACAAAAAAAATTACCAAGCTTACGCATCCACCACTGAGTGGCGTGAACACGTGAGAATTGAAGCGCGTATATTGGGCAGGCTTGGAAAATATGATGAAGCATTGTCGCTGTTGAACAAACAACTTGAGCGCGAAAATGAGCCCAACAGTCAGAAGGATTATGCCATGACGTTGATGGCGCTCGGTCAAATCTACAGGCTACAGGGTAATACAAACAAGTCGAATGAAGTTCTATCGGAAGCAAAAAAAATCGCTGATGAGCGCGGATTCAATGAACTCTCTATTGCCACGAACAATGATCTTGCTTTCAACTATCAATTGCAGGGAGATTTAAACCAGGAAGTAAAGTCGCGCAATTCGAATATCGCACTCAACCAAAAAAGCAACAACCAACAAGCCATTTCCAACGATAATCTGGCCATCGGAAATGCTTATTTCAAATCAGAAAATATTGATCAGGCAGAAGGATATTACCAGAAGAGTCTCGATGGTGCCCTTGTAGATGCAAATTCACTACAACAGGGAAATGGCATTGAGCCAATTCCTTATCGCAGCGCTCAATTGCAGGTTGGAGCTGATGCTTTGAAAAGTCTGGCCAAGGTTTATCTGAAAAAAAATGATTTGCAAAAAGCGCTGAACTATTATCAGCAATATGAAAAACTACAAGATTCCATTCAGATTATCCGGACGAATGAGTTAAACGACGCCATACAACTGAGTAGTGGTCTGGGAAAAAATCAACAGCGCATAGAAATGCTGGAACTGGAAAGATCGCTTTCGGATAAATCCATTGAGATATTACAACAAGACCGGGAGCTGAAAGAAGGACAACTTTTTACGCGAAATTTAATTATCGGAGTATTGGGTGCCTTTCTTATCTTCCTGATTGGCGCCGGTTTTATGATGATCAGAAACAACAAGGCAAAAACGAAGGCCGATAAATTGCTGACGCTTCAATCGCTGAGCGGACAAATGAATCCTCATTTTATTTTTAATGCACTCAATTCGGTCAATGAATATATATCCAATAACGATGAACGCGAGGCAAACCGATATCTTTCCTCCTTTTCGAAATTGATGCGCCAGGTGATGGACGATTCAAAACACTCGTTCATTCCATTGAATGAAGAAATCGAGATGCTACAACTTTATCTGAAACTGGAGCATGGTCGTTTTAAAGACCAATTTCAATATGACTTTAATGTGGATGATGCATTGTTGAATGCTGAATTTGTGATTCCACCGATGATCATCCAACCCTATCTTGAAAATGCCATTTGGCATGGGTTGCGTTACAGACAATCTCCTGGTAAGTTGAGCATTCAATTTACCAGAAAGGGTGATCAACTGGTAGTGATTATTGTGGATGATGGTATTGGCATTGCACAATCGAAGTCCTTAAAAACACAGAATCAGAAAAAACAGGTTTCGCTGGGAATGAAAAATACCTCGAACAGGATTCAATTGCTCAATGAGATTTATCAGATTGGAATTGAGCTGGTGGTTGGCCCCACTTTCGATCGCCAGGAAAATCCAGGTACAACCGTGGTGATCTCTATTCCACAGCATAAAATTCCTGAAACCACTTATTCGTAAAAAAAACTGACTATGCCCAATTTGAGATGTATCATAGTAGATGATGAACAATCCAGTAGAAATGTATTGCGTGGATATTTGCAAAAGTATTGTCCACAGGTTGAATTGCTGGCGGAAGCAGAGAATGTGCAAACGGCTCTGCCCCTTATTCGCCAGCACAAACCCGATCTTCTTTTTCTGGATGTAGAAATGCCCAAAGGAAATGGATTTGATCTGCTCGAACAATTGGGCGAAGTAAATTTCGAGACCATATTTGTAACAGCGTTTGACCATTACGCCATTCAGGCATTGAACTATAGCGCGGCTTACTATTTATTGAAACCCGTAAGCATCGACGAATTGATTGCGGCAGTTTCAAAAATTGAAAATAAAATATCGAAATCGGAACCTGCTTTTCACACAAGGGTAATTCTGGAAAATATACACGCCGCAGGCGCACAACAGAAAAAAATTGTACTTCCCCTACTCGATGGTTTTGAAGTGGTAAAGTTGGAAAACATTATTGCCTGCGAAGCGAATGACAACTTCACTCATTTTTATTTCAACCAACGTCCGAAAATGATGATTTGTCGCAACCTGAAATTCTACGAGGAATTGCTGGAAGAATCAGGATTTCTGCGGGTTCACAAGTCTTTTGTTGTCAACCTGGAACATGTGGTAAAATACACCCGTGGCAAGGGCGGACAATTGACGATGTCAGATGGTATGGAAGTAATGGTTTCGCCACAGAAGAAAGATGTATTGATGGAGCGGTTTGAAAGGGGACGGTGATGGGTTTTTTCGGGTGATATTCGGATTTGGGGTTTTTACTTCAGGAGTTTGGAGGGTGGTTGCAAACCACCACAAGCAATACGCAGCCCGAAGGGCCACGCTGTTACTTTTCGCTAAACCAGCACGAGTGAGGGCCACGCTGTTACGCTCCTTCACCGTGCGGTGAGGACACGGTTCGCTAAACGCTTGAGTGCGTGCGAGTATGTAATACTACTCCTTATCAAAAAACATAGCCCTACTAATATTGCTTCCCCATTCTGCAAAATCTCCACGAACTGCCATTTTGAATTTTTCCAATGGAGGTAATGAAAGACCTCTTACCTCAATGTAGGCAATGCATTCATCGATTTGTTCTGCGGTAATGACGTCATCCACCGCAAAATAATATCCTTGACCGCAATTAAACTTAATCATGTCCAAAATATAAGTGCAAATATTTTCTTCGGCATAAATCAGTTTTAAATCCATGAATTCTTCTTCAGAAAGAGGATCGGGAGTGGGGAACAAATTAACATCAGCTCCTATATAATCATCGTAATCAACGCTCTCTCGAATATAAGTATGAGAAATGTCAATTAGTACATCCTCAAAACCACCGGTAAGTGCGTTTTCCAGACCATGCCAAAGCCTATTAACAACTATTTGCCACTTGTTCTGATCAAGTTATTCATACAACACGGCCTGCTCCAACGTGTAAATAAATAAAGCAATTCTTCCACGGATTGAAACCGTAATAAAATCATTTCCTTTCATAACTCTACTTTTTTTTATTAATGATAAGAATAATTTTCGGAAAAACAACCGAAAAAATTAAATTCTTTTAGACTCACTTATGTCTTTAAATCGGGAGTCTGAAATCTTTTCGATTGGCTCTTGCGGTAAGGTCAGGAGGGTGGTTACAAACCACGGGAAGACTTACGCACTCCGTAGGAGCAGGCTGGTTAAGCAATGCACAGCTCTATAACAATAGATGGCGAAAAAACCAGCGCGAGTGGAGAAGGCACTGATGCGCTAAGTTCAGGAGGGTGGTTACAAACCACTGCAAGGTGTACGCACTCCGTAGGAGCAGGCTGGTCAAGCAATGCACAATTTAAACGAAACATTTGGCGAAAAAACCTGCGCGAGAGCGCGAGGGTTACTCCTTCACAAATGACATTACGTTGCGAGAATCACCTTCCGTCAACACCAAAGAATATCGACCTGATGAAAGGTTCGATGTGTTGATCTTCTGCTGTGTTCCATTCGCTTTTGTGATAAGCACCAATTGACCAACTTCATCGTAAATACTTAAGTTCGTGTTGTGCTGAAATTGATTGTAGCTGATGTTTAATTCGTCTTTTACCGGATTGGGGGAAACTGAGAATTTCAATGCTGCACTTTCTTCTATACTGATAACATCATTGTCGGTGATGGTGGCCATGATGGCGTCTTCTGTCAATACATCAAAGGCAGCGTCGTTGCTGTTGACAGAAAAGCTAATCTGGCCTGTGTGAGGGCCCTCTACGGCCGTGTCGTTCCAGGCGGCAACGTTGATGGTTTGCTGCTGAATGGCCGTGGAATCGGCACCAAAGGTGAGTGTGATGGAATTGCCGGCGCCATTGCCCAGATCGAGCTGCGCATCGGGTGTAACAGTAACCTGAACTGCCGCAGTCGGGATATGTGAAAGGCGAATATAAATGGCGTCTTCCACTCCGGCTTCTGAGACCTGGGTGGTTTGCCAGCCTTGTTCTACAAAGATGTCGGGTGTTGGGTTGGCAATGGTGTATTTGGCCAGAAATGCGTCTTCGCCAT
>JANNEQ010000106.1:0-3788 GCA_031378885.1 Flavobacteriales bacterium | reverse complement strand
AAACGATAAATATCCTTCATAGTGCCAGAGGCACGGCCAATATTGTAGCGCCGGACTTTAGTCCGGTGAAAAAAAGCGATAATGATCAGAGTGCCGTAGGTACGCAACATTTATTTAGGCCGATTGAAAAATCTATTTTTTAAGTGTAAGGCGCAATTTATTGTAAAATGAAACGCCAGGAATATTAAGGCTTCCACCAACTTGTCAATAGCAATGCAGCGAAGCGGAATGAGAGATCTGGTGATGATCAAAGTATCGCGTTGTTAAATCCTTCCGACACTGCAGTGGGTTTGAAGAGGTTTCGAACACTTATGGGTTCCAACCCCAACTGTATAGTTAGGATAGGCCGGGCTACTAACAATAAGTCCTTTGGACTTAGGCTTAACATTTGGTTCTATTGTTTACGTCAAAAGCAAGAAGATGAATAGCGGACATCTAATACCAATTACAAATATAATTTAACCCAAAGGGTAAATTATTTTGTGAATTGGTTATGCCGCCACTAAAAATAAATAGTACTATGAGGCGTAGCCGAAACCTGCCTTTGCCGGCAGGCAGGTTGGACTATATTATTTTTGTGAGCGGTATGATTTGTATGAACGAAAGAGATCGTCAATTACAATAATTTCAAGAAGTCCATTTTTTTTAACTAGATAAATAACTTGACATTATCAGTTATGTAGCCCAAACAATGCTCTGCGGTGACGTTTTCCTGAACTGTCCACCATTGTCCCGTATGCCTGAAATAGGCGAGGTTATATTTATTCGTATCAATAAATTCTAATCGCGCGAATTTCCTTTCAAATCCATCGGAAATTCGGTTGTCATATTCGGATTTATACTCTGCGAACAGATAAAAAAATCCACGGTAGAATTTAGAATGAAAATTTACAATGTAATTTAGTTCTGTATCGGGTTTTGTCTCAATATATTTCTTTCTGAACTCATTTATTAAAGGCTCAAACAGATTGGACAATCTTATTTTTTCAGCCTCCGTTATTGTTTTTTTCGAAGCTGTTAAAACCCACTTTTTTTTAGTTGCCATTTTCGAGTGATTCGATGTTTTCTAAAATTTTATTTAGTGCAAAGTGAAATTCTTTTTTTGCAGGAGGCTCTCCGAAAAACATGTCGTCAATAGACGCCGCGTTCAATTTTAGCATTTGTTTTATCAATAGTTTTGATTTTTGTATAAAATCAACCTCATCACTGCATTCATAAGACAGTAAGCCAAATTGCAAGGTTAAATTATGGTCAAAACGCTCTGCTTCAATTATGATGGCCTGGTACGTTTTGTCCGTTAAATCATCAGTGTCTATTGCCATGGTTTTTTTCGCAATTGTGGTTTATTTGCGGAACCAAAGTTAGGAATATTGGAAAGTAATTCGGGAATGGACTTTTTGGGAATTTTAAGAATTCAAGGAAGGCAATTTATCGGAAGAAAATCTAGTTTTGTTAGAACCGGATGGTTAAATAAACGACCGAGTATTACGGGGTACTTTTACCCAATCCACTGGCCCCTGCAAATACCCTCATTCGCTTAGTAGCCATTTATTTTAGCTTAAATTCGTCTTGTGTTACAGTGGGCTTGTCTATTTTTCTAATGAACTCTTTAACTCCATCAGGTTGTATCCGGTAAAGACTGCCATTCTCTTCAAAGTACATAGGAATATGCAATTCCAGAGCTTTCACATTCGCTTTGTACGTGGCTAATAAGGCTGCGCCGGCAATTGCCCCAAGTATGGCGCCGCTATCCTTCTTGGAAATTAAAGCTCCCAGCGCCCCTCCTATGAGGCCGCCAGTAATAAGAGACTTAAATATTTCTTCGTCATTTTTCACATCCCAAATTTAATCAAAATTGGGTGTATTATCCAAGGCTGGTCTTTTATCTAATACTTATTTGCTCAGGAAAAAAATCATCATAAAAAAAGACGACTATAACGATCGTCTTTCATTTCCACCATAAGGAGCTTTCGCTCCTCAGCCTTACCGATAGCTATCGGTATCGAACCATTCCCGATAGCTATCGGGACCATGATTAGCAGTCTTTAAATTTCGTTTTGAGTTTCTGAATCATTTCGGGGTACAACCTCAAATTCTTAATGTAAGTATTACTCTTCATCGCTTTGATATGCTTCTCAATGTTTCTTGCCTGAAGAGAATTTGCACAATCAATTCCAATCTCTCTTTGTGGTAATTAAGTCATTGAAAACCGGTTTATTTTAGGGAATGTCAATTGTGATAGGGTTTTCAGCGTTTTTTGTCACACCATGTTCGTTTTTTTGAAGATGGTGTGACAATTTTTGTCACACCAAGTTGAAAAATCAGCACATGGTGTGACAAATTTTGTCACACATAGTTGAAATTTTTGGACATGGTGTGACAAATTGATTACTTTTAAACCGAAGTTTGCAGGAAAACACATTGATATTCTGTGGATTAGAATTGTATTCAGCCGGAAATAGTTGGGTAGATTTTCAGATTTTCAATGATCCTTTTGGAACCGGTGCTTGATTTTGGGAAGGAATTTACCCAACAAGTGAGTACTGAATTTCAATGAATGAACAGCGATACAAAAACAAACTTTTGACCTTATGGATTTAAAGGAAATAAGAAAAGCATTGGGCTGGCCACAGGGAGTGATGGCAGAAGCACTGGGTTTGACCAGAACGAACTACAACAAAATTGAAAATGGTGTAAGGAGTACCATAGATATTTCCAGAAAACAGATGAAAGAATTGAGCGCATTGGTGGCTTATTGCTCAAACAACAAGTCACAATCTTCTTTCTTTGTATTGGAAAATTGGAAACAACAGCTACTTGTACAAAGACTGAAATCACTAAATGATGAGCTGGTACCGCTTAAATTGGAGCTCGAAAAAATGAATCGGGAACTCGCTGTGCAGGGAACAGAAAATGACAAACTCCAGTTGCAGATGGCATGGCTGAAAGATTCGGGTAGCAGAAAACTCAACAACGCTTTTATAATTTATCGCAACACCATTGAAAACAAAGTACTGCGTAAGGACGCTGTTTATAGAGTAGTTAAACTTACTTCATCCATTGTGGCGATTGAAGCAGAGATCAAATATTTAACAGATGTCCTGGAGAATCAACAGACTTCTGGTATAAAATAAACCAGAATAAGAATTCGCAATTCACGAACTCTGCACCGGACACTATTAACACTGTGGTTGAATTGTCCGCCCGCTAAAGTGCAACTTCTTTTCCCGGAGACTCTATCAAATGAGGATGAATTTTATTCCATTAATTATTCTTTATCATTATTGTCCGACTAATTTTTTTGTTGATTTTATAAATAAAGCTAGAGGATTGCGAAACCATGAATTCTGCTGACTCCGGAGGAGTCGAACATTGAATAGCCCCCGGTCAAGATCCGAAGGATCGAAAGTCCATAGGACCAGGCCGGGGGTATTAATTTTTTCGAAGAATAATTCCCGACTCTGAAAGTCTCGAACTTGATATGACATCAGTACGACTTTCAGCGACAATAGGCGACTTTAACATTGTTCTCACCCATTCCGATACGACAGTTTACGTCAGAATAGGACTTTGATGCGGTGTAAAATCGTGACCCCTTTTTTTGGGGTTCAATTTTGACCAAATTCAGTAAGTCGCACTAAGACTTTCTAATGCGCTTTTGAATATGACTTGGGAAAAGTAGTTTTGTAAAATCATTGGAGGGCGCATTTAAGATTATGTCAATTATGTCGTCGAGAAATTCATTCAGTCTGTTATTTTACATCAACAGATCGAAACAAAAGAAAAAT
>JANNEQ010000105.1:0-71971 GCA_031378885.1 Flavobacteriales bacterium | reverse complement strand
ACAAAAATAATATAGTCCAACCTGCCTGCCGGCAAAGGCAGGTTTCGGCTGCGCCTCATAGTTCTATTTATTTTTAGTAACGGCATAACCAATTCACAAAATAATTTACCCTTTGGGTTAAATTATATTTGGAATTGGTATAATATGCGCCTGAGGCAATATCGCAGACTGAAATTGGTACTTTAATGAAAGTCGTTCATTTTATCTTATTCAAAATCCAATTTGGCACTTCCTGAGACCTCCGACATGAATTTATCGGAGCACTTTTAGAAATTTATATCACTCCATACCAGCTATACAATAGTCATCAACACCCGACAAAATGGCTTATTGACTTACTCTTAATTGCTATATACAATTAGTGCATTATTGACACCGTAACCATAAATTTTCAGAAAATACACCACAAAATCCGGGAAACTCCGACATAATTCTTTCATACCCGAATCTCTTATAATCCTAAGAACCTGCTCATTGTTTATATCGGCTTGCGAAAAAACCAAAACAGTTCTTGTATCCGTTAAGGGCAATTTATTTTCACCCGACCGATATGAACTCAACTCGAAATAAGTAGCATTCTTTTCATTATAGAAATTCGTTGTTAATCCCCAGGGTGAGTATGGATTGCAATTTGGCGCATACACTATTTCTAATCTTACCTTATTATTAATTTGACTTATTCTTTCGGTAATTTTAGTCGGGCCAATTCCGGCGGGCTTAATACATACAATTACTAAACACAGTACGTTGATGGAAAACACAAGAATGATAAATGTTCTGATTAAATTTCGGGACAGGCTATTCCACTTAGGGATTGAAACAGCGTCGAATGACATAATAATCAATATCGGAACGAAATTAACCAGTGGAAAAAGAAATCGAAACTCCTTATGAGAAATTAGTGAATGACCTAAAAAAAATGGCAATACAATCCATACAACCAAGCTCTTGAATCTTTTCATCACCACAACTAAGAATGACATGAGAATTACAGTACCAAGAGGAAAAAACGAATAGCGAAAAACCAGAAAAAAATAGTAATACCAAGGCGATGTGCCGTAACTGGCAGCCTTTCCCTCGATTAAATTGGTTACAAAATAGTTTTTTAATGTGATGGTCAATTCGCCATAAAACCAGGAATCTATGGCAATTCCAATTATAAACACAAAGAAAAAAGCCACTGTAAGCAGGGCTATTTTAGCTATCCTTTCCTTCCTTACTATCAAAAGCCAAAGAATTAGTCCGAGCACTGCAAAGGCTATTTGAAATCTGAATAAAAAACTCAATCCCAGCAAACCTCCTATTATCAGGTAGCTTGCATGCTTATTGTATTCTCTAATGACAAAACTCACGGCTAATAACAAAAAAATACCTGAGTACGTCTCCGACGAAAACCGCACGTTCAAAAATGGCAGAAACCACAAAAAATAGGTTAACACCAAAAAATGTTTCCAATACTCTTTGGGTACAATTTTTCTACATGATTCAGAGAAGTAAAATATTGCACAAAGTGCAAATAATCCAGTCATCAATCGCAGAATAAACGCCTTCGTGTATGGATTGCTGATCCTTAAAACATCACATCCTTCAAATATCCAATATGCCAATGCGGGCTGAATAGCTGACCTGATTTTCTCTTTGTATTCCCAGGTCAAATCATCAGGTCCATTCTTGCCATTCAGTATTCCCGCAAATTCTATGATTTGATAGTGCTCATCTTCGTGAAAATAACCTACACTAAAAAATGCCGCAATGGAGTAAATTATAATTGCAGTAAAAAAGAAGTAATACTGTAACTTCAAATCCAGCTTATTTCCGGCAACTTTTCTATACATCGCAATGTTGGCAAGCAGTGCCTCGGTTTTTTATTTTCAATGACTCAATTGAAAGTGTTGATTGTATTTTCTAAACAAAAAAGCCGCTTTCGTTGCGCTCTGATTAATTGATTTTTTTCAAATATATGTAGTATAAACATCTACGATGGAAATTATTTATGAATTGCAGCTTGTTAAATTTCGTGGTTGAGTATTTTTAATGGGGGGCGTCGTTTGCATTAGACTGAATGCAGTGCAGGTTGTTTATAATAAATGGGGCGGTAATATTGGGGGTGGGTACAGACGCGATAAATCGCGTCTGTTCGGATGTATTGGATCACAAAAAAAGCCGTTCCAAAAATGGAACGGCCTTTTAACTTGATAATTGAAAATTCTATTCTTTCGTAAATCGAATGTTCTCAATTCGATCTGTTGTTTTAACCACCATAAAATACAATCCTGAAGAATATGCCGTAACATCAATTTTTGCATTCAATTCAGAACGGTTGTCGTAGTTCATTTCATTCAGAAGTTGCCCGGTAGATGACATGATCTGAACAGTGACTTTCGATTCTACCTGTCCAAATGCCACCTGTAAATTTACTTCACCGGAAGTTGGATTCGGATAGAGCTGAACGTTGATTGTTGAGGCTTCAACTTCTTCAACAGAAATAACACAAAGCGGCCCGGAAGTTACTTTGGTAATAGTAATTGAATTGGAAAGTTCGAAACAGCCCTCAAGACCTGAAGCGTTCAAACCAACCGTTGCGCCATTCAGTCCGTCTTCGTAAGTCAGGTGCCAGATCAGACATGTTCCGGCGCCACTTCCAGTAAAGTCGAATGTAGCGTAGTTGGATGGCAAAGCAATAATGGTTCCGTCAGTTTCTGTAATTACCCATATGTTGTTGGATCCGGTGTTACCTGCTAATGTTATAGCGCCTGCAGCAATCATGTCGGCCACATCATCGGATACGCAAAATTCGAATGGTCCGCCTGATATTGTTCCTCCATTGACCTGAGTTGTAGTAATCATTATCGGATTGGACAATGAAATGCAGCCACTGAGATCGGCAGCGTTCATTCCTATTTCTACTCCTGTAAGATCGCCGTAAAAGCTGAGATTCCATATCTGGTATTCTCCTGAGGCCGAATCGTCAAAATCGTAATCGAAATAATTGGCTGTAATTCCTACGATAATTCCATCCGCATCAGTAATCAACCAGGTATTATCCGAATCGCTGTTGTCAGTTAGGGTGATATCACCATCCTGAATATTATCAGCTTCTCCATTTCCAACACAAAAAGTAAATGGACCGCCTTCTATTGTTCCACCCATCGGCAAATTGCGAATGACTTCAATAGAATTGGAAAGTGAAAAACAACCAGAAAGATCTGCCGCATTCATTCCAATTTCAGCACCGATCAATCCATCTTCATAACTAAGATTCCAGATAAAATAATTACCTGCTACGGATTCATCGAAATTTACATCAGCATAAGACGACGGTAAGTCAAGTATATTTCCATCGGCATCTGTAACTACCCACTGAGTGTTGGTGCCTTCATTTCCGGTAAGTGTGATGTCGCCTTCCATAATCATGTCATCTGCTCCATCACCCACACAGAATTCGAATGGACCACCTTCCAATACGCCGCCAATTGGCTGATTGTGGAAGATCTCGATTGGATTGGACAAGGAGAAACAACCGGAAAGGTCGAAGGCATTCATGCCAATTTCTGCCCCGATCAAACCATCTTCGTAACTTAAATACCAAATGAATGAAGTACCTGTTGCGAAACCATCAAAGTTAATTTCCGAATAGCCTGAAGGAATATCAATTATAGTTCCTTCTATATCGGTTAATACCCATGCTCCATTTGATCCACTGTTTTCACTGAGTGTGATTTCACCTTCCATAATCATATCGTCAGATCCATCGCCCACACAGAAAGTAAATGGGCCACCTTCCAGTACTCCTCCCATTGGCTGGTTGCGAACTACTTCAATGGAGTTAGACAAAGAGAAACAACCTACAAGATCAGAGGCATTTAATCCTGGTTCAGCACCAATTAATCCATCCTCATAACTGATATGCCAGATCAGGCAGATGCCGGCTCCGGCATCATCGAAATTGATGTCTGCATATGAGGTTGGAATGTCGAGTATCACGCCGTCTTCGGTTGTCAAAACCCAGGCGCTGTTGGTGCCTACATTGCCGCTAAGCGTAATTGCACCTTCCATAATCATATCGTCTACATCATCTCCTACACAGAAAACAAAAGGACCACCTTCCAGAATGCCGCCTTCAAGCGAACCTGGCTCAGAGCTATTGCGAATGACCTCGATGGAATTTGAAAGAGAGAAACAACCTTGTAAATCTAAAGCACTCAGTCCTGTTTCTGCTCCGATCAGACCATCCTCATAACTCAAATGCCAAATCAGGCAAGTTCCGGCTTCGGCTTCATCGAAGTTGATT
The DNA here is from genome assembly GCA_031378885.1 of Flavobacteriales bacterium. Classification (GTDB taxonomy): domain Bacteria; phylum Bacteroidota; class Bacteroidia; order Flavobacteriales_D; family Sanyastnellaceae; genus JANNEQ01. The sequence goes on along the minus strand of JANNEQ010000105.1, from coordinate 67,680 downwards.
TCCGAATAAGCTGAAGGCAAGTCGAGTATTATTCCATCAACATCTGTCACTACCCATTGGCTATTGCTTCCGTTGTTTCCGGTAAGCGTAATAGATCCTTCGGCGATCATATCGTCATTGCCGTCGCCCACACAAAATGTAAATGGACCACCTTCCAGCAATCCACCCATTGGCATATTGCGAACGACTTCGATAGAGTTGGACAAAGAGAAACAACCCATGAGGTCTGCTGCGTTCATTCCAACCTCTGCTCCGGTCAAGCCATCTTCATAAGTTAAATTCCAGACAAAATAATTGCCCATTGCGCCTTCATTGAAGTTAAAATCTGCATAAGAAGCCGGTAAGTCCACAATATTTCCCTCAGCGTCAGTAATAACCCATTGGCTGTTCGGGCCTTGATTTCCTGACAGGGTAATATCACCTTCAGTAATTAAATCATCACTACCATCGCCTATGCAGAATACGAATGGTCCACCTTCCAATGTGCCACCTTCCGGCTGATTGCGGAAAATCTCAATAGGATTGGACAATGAGAAACAGCCTGCAAGGTCGAATGCACTCATGCCAACTTCAGCACCCATCAATCCATCTTCGTAACTCAAATACCAGATAAAAGATGTACCGGCTCCTAAACCATCGAAATTAATTTCTGAATAAGTAGCTGTTATATCGATAATAATTCCATCCATATCGGTCAATACCCAGGTACCATTTGATCCGTTATTTCCAGTGAGTGTGATCTCACCTTCCATAATCATGTCGTCCGATCCGTCGCCTGCGCAAAAAGTAAAAGGTCCGCCTTCGATCATGCCTCCCAGAGGAAAGTTGCGAACGACTTCGATTGAATTGGAAAGTGAAAAGCAACCAGAAAGATCTGCTCCGTTCAATCCAATTTCAGCGCCTGTTAAGCCATCTTCGTAACTCAGGTGCCAGATAAAATAATTGCCGGCAAAGGCTTCATTGAAATTTACATCAGCATAAGTAAGAGGTAAATCCAATATGTTACCTTCTTCATCAGTAATAACCCATTGGCTGTTCTGGCCTTCATTTCCAGAAAGGGTAATATCACCTGCCATAATCATATCATCATTGGCATCACCAACACAGAACACAAAGGGTCCGCCTTCTAACACGCCTCCTTCTGGTTGAGTGCTGAAAATTTCGATTGCGTCGGACAATGCAAAACAACCAGAGAGGTCGAAGGCATTCATTCCAATTTCAGCACCAACGAGGCCATCTTCGTAACTTAAATACCAGATAAAAAATGTGCCTCCTCCTGTAAGATCGAAATTAATTTCTGAATAGGTAGCTGGCAAATCAAGAATATTTCCTGATTCATCAGTTAATACCCAGGCGCTATTTGTAGCGCTGTTTCCCAGGGCAATGATGTCGCCATCCATAATCATGTCATCGGATCCATCACCGGCACAAAACGTAAACGGCCCGCCAATAAGCACTCCACCTTCGGGTTGATTGCGCACAACTTCAATTGAATTGGACAATGAGAAACAACCTTGCAGATCTGCTGCGTTTAGTCCTATTTCTGCACCAGTCAAATCATCTTCGTAGCTCAAATGCCAGATCAAACATATTCCGGCTCCTGCATCGTCGAAATTTATATCGGCATACGAAGCAGGAATGTCAAGGATAATTCCATCTTCAGTTGTTAAAACCCATGCGCTGTTGGTTCCTACATTTCCCGAAAGGGCAATTGCACCTTCCATGATCATGTCATCTGAATCATCACCTACACAGAATGTAAATGACTCTGAGGTTAGTGTGCCACCGTCGGCTATGCAACCTCCGCCATTCTCAGATCCCAGAGTTTGTGCACCGGAAGTCCATGACGCTGAGGTATTGCCTGAACCAGCGTATGAAATGGACTGCCCCGCCATAAATGCAGGGACAAAATCGCCGGCTGTCCAGATACCTGCGGCTTGGGCAACAGATGATCTTGTGTGGCCGGTACTTCCCCATTCCACATAATCCATCATGGCTGATGAACTGGTGTAACTGGGTGTAGTATACAAGCCAAGTTCTCCGTCGTTACCGGCGATTGTCCATCCGGAAACTACTACCAGACTTCCTGGTGTCAAAGTCAAACTACCGCTCTCGACGGTAAGGCTCGACAATTGCGCATAGGCAGGGAAATCACAGAGATAGAACGTCGAGATGTTAATCGTCATTGTTCCATTGTTCTTGATTTCAACCTTGTCATCTACCGAAATTTCATTTAAGGTGATGGTGTTGTTTTGGGCTTGAATGGAGTCGATCAGACATAAATTCAAAGCAAAAAAAGCGAATAAGTAAAATTTAAACATTGTAAGTTGGGGTGTATTAATATCTTGGGTTGTTGTGTAATTCTTTTTGGTCATTGGTTCATGTAGAGTATTGTTTTTGCTGGTTGCAAACCAGCTCAAGTGCAAGTCACAGGTTACCGCTTCGCTAAAACCTGCGCCAGAGGGCGGTTTTTGATGGTTGCAAACCAGCTCTAGTGCAAGGCAGCCCGGGGGGCCACGCAGATAGGGCTTCGCTAATCCTGCGCCAGAGGGCAAAGCAGCTCAAGTGTAAGGAATAGGTTAACGCTTCGCTAAAACCTGCGCCGGAGAGCCCCGGCTTTAATTATTGGACTTCATGTAATATTAATTGTTTTGTAAAATTGTTCTTTCATCTATTGGCGCAAGCTATATCTGAAAACCTCGGGTTTATCACAAAAGTGTTGCAATTTTGGCTTCAAAACATGATTTTGACAACCAACAACTTAGAGCGAAAACTAACTAAAATTCACAGAAATAGCCTATCGTGTCTTGTAAAATACACAAGACACACCAGATACTTACGAAGAAAACCTGCGTCTGGATTTTTGGAAGACGATTTTTTTTTGAGGCCTGAAATCCGTTTTACGGCGTGGTTGACATGGGCCAATGAAAACCAGGTTCTTTTTACAACAATGGGCCTTTAGAATGAATGCAACTGCGTCAATTCTGTTCATGACTTTGCCTCGACCTCGCAGGAGGTATTGTGATGGTAACAAACCATTCCATTGATTGGGAGATACTATTATGCAAGAAGCTGCGGACTGAAGTTACTCCATTAAAACTTTACAACAGGGTAAAATATCTTTCGTCCATAATCCCAAAATGCCAGCGCTGATGACCTGCGATCATAAAGGCCATTGAGAGTACAGAATACGCGGCGCCATTGTATCCTTTTCCCACCTTTAAAAGCATCTCCGGTGAATAGGATTGATATTGGGCAATAAAACTCTCGCGGACAAGAATTAATTCATCAAGCAAATCTTTGATCGTTCGTCTGCTGGCATTGGCATTACGAGCATAGAAGTCCTCGTCGTAACTGAGCATATTCTGCCCGTCTTCTCTGGCGAAAGCTGTCATGCGATAACTGAATACTCTTTCTGTGTCGATGAGGTGCTGGAGAATGTCTTTTGCAGTCCATTTTCCTTCTGCATAAGTGCGATCTCCCAACGCTTCCCATTTCGTAACGGGCAGGTTTTCTAATTCTGACAAACTAATTTCCAATGCTTCCATGTAAGTAACGTCATCTGTTTTGTGGATGTACCTGTCAAAATATTCGGGCATTTTTTGGATGTCGGATTTTTTCATTGTTGAATATCTAAGATTGAAGGTGCTAAGGTCTTTTTTTTTTTGCTTTTGGCACTGGCCATTCCTTTAAGTACTTCGAATTAGTCCCACAAAGATAGACTTCAACGAAAGAACAAAAGGCCGAACTGCGGACACATCTGGCCAAATGATTCAGGTCGATTTTTGAATTTGCTTGTTGTGCCAGATCGGTGCACCGACAATTGAAAATTGTATCATTTATTTTCCAAAGTGGAGACCCCAAGAAACTTTGACAGCTTTTTTTTCATAAAACCAATCAAATCCTCTTCTCAAAACAAACACTACTCGCCACATCCTTATACTGCCCGTAATTAGGTATTCTCTGATAACCACTTTTTTCGTACAAACCAATGGCTTCCTGTTGTTTTACACCGGTTTCTAATATGCACTTGTTGAAGTGAAGTTCCCGTGCCCATTTTTCCAATTCCTCCAGTACTTTGGAGGCAATGCCCTGCCCTCTTCTTTCTTCTGATACAAACATTCTTTTCACCTCCATTTCGTCGGGCGAATATTCTTTGATGGCACCACAACCTACCGCAACTTTGTCTTCGAATGCCATTACTACATACCTGATCTTATCTATTTTGTTGAATTGGGCAAAGAATGCATGTTCTTCTCCATCGCGAATGCGCAGGTCTGCATCCAGAAGGCGAACCAGGGCCTGGAAGTCTGTGTTGCCGGAATCGGTTCTGATGAGATGGATCATATTCGTCAATTAAATAGAGTTACCTTGTTGTGATGAACGTGCTAATATTATTTAATCCGCGGCTATTCGACCAAATAGAATGTACTACGCCCTTTCTCCTCTCCATTAACCAAAATACACAACACATGTTTACCCACGTAATGCTTTCTGGTAGAAAGATCTTTGAAAGAATGTTTCTTCGAAAATGAATGTACTCCTTTCGCCAACTTCGTTTTTTTGAATTGGAAAACCTTAGCAGAAGTCTTACCAGCCTGCTTTGCAAAGTGGATCTGGTACTCAAGTCTTACTTCGCGTGGTTTTTTGTCGGCGTTTTGAAGTTCAAATGTAAAGGTGGCCGATTCGCCGATGTTGTATTTCGTTTTGTTCAATTTCAATCCGGATATTTCTATCAGATCGGCGTTGTGGTGACCGAAAATTTTCAATGCGTCCTTATTGCCTTTCTTCAGCAAAGTGCGCATGGCATGCTGAATGATCCAATCTGTATTCTCACCCAATCCTTTCCATTTTTTGGCAAGGCCCAATACCAATTGAGGATGATCTTTAGAAATGTCATTGAGGTTGTTGGCCACACTTTTTCTCACATAAAGCTCTTGATCCTCTTTGAGGTTTTCGAGTATTCGGAAAATGGGCGTGGGATCTTTTATGAGCAATTTAAGTTGCAGTCCCCACGGCAATCGCGGCCTGCAGCCTTCGCTGCTCAATCGGCGGTGATGCATATTCTTGCTCTTACTCCATTTTTCGAATTGTACAAATGCCTTGACCGGATTCTGAACAATAAAAGGCCGGATGGCAAATTCACCGCTGCTGGTTTGTGTAAAAACCTCAAGGGCTTTCATGGAAATGTCCCAATGTTCCTGACCATAACATTCAACATAATCAGGAAAGAAAATTCCAAAATACCCCCATTTCAAATTCAAGCTGGCTGGCTTTAAAATCTCAATGGCTTTGCCATAATCTTTTGGAAGCCCATTGTGCAATGCTTCTGTAATCAGCCTAACACGGGCCTTGAGCGCTGCATTCTCCCACTCCTTTGTCTTAAAATGCCGAAGAAATTCCTTTTCATCGAACAACCTCCAGGAAGCTTTTATCCACTTTGCAATCTCAGCCAGTTTTTCAGGGCTGTACATATTTTTCAGAGGTTCGTATGCAGATTCGCTCATCATTTTTTAAATTAAAAAAGCCACATGAGTGGCCTTTTATGAATATTTCTTTTTCAAATACTATTTGATAAAATCTTCGTCGATCATCAATCTTCTCATTCTTTCCGAAATCATTTGCGAAACCGGAACCAATGGCAGTCTGAGATAATTGTCGCAAATATCCAGATGTGAAAGCACTTCTTTGATACCGGCAGGATTTCCTTCCATGAAGAGCAATTGAATCAATTCAAGAAGTCTGTAATGGATGGCGCGGGCTTCTGTGAATTCGTTTTTCATGGCATGGTGCACCATGTCGCTGAATTCTTTGGGGAAAGCATTGCCCACCACAGAAATTACGCCATCTGCTCCGGCTGCAATAAGTGGCAACGTAATAGCATCATCGCCGGAAATCACCAGAAAGTCTTTTGGTTTGTCCTTGATGATGGTCATAATCTGCTCAAGGTTTCCACTGGCTTCTTTAATACCGATTACATTTCTACAATCAAAAGCAATTCTGAGCACAGTGTCAGGAAGGATATTACTGGCAGTGCGTGCGGGCACATTGTAAAGAATAATGGGCAATTTGCTGTGTTCGCTCAGGGCTTTGTAATGTTCGAAAAGTCCATTCTGCGTAGGCTTGGAATAATATGGGGCTACAGAAAGTATGGCGCTGAGACCGGCAGTGTCCATCCTGTCGAGCTGGCTGCATAAATCCATAGTGTTATTTCCTCCGAGTCCGAGTACAACGGGCTTGCGACCTGCTGCAGTCGCGATAACTGTTTCGAGAATGAGTTTTTTATCTTCCTTGTCGAGGGTAGAGGTTTCGCCGGTAGTGCCCATCACCACCAGATAATCTACTGCGCCATCTACCAGATGGTCTGTAAGTTTTTTAAGCGCCGGAATATCGACGGTAAGATCCTTTTTGAAAGGAGTTACCATTGCAACTCCGAGTCCTTTGAGTGGGTTCATTTTATTTTTGGATTACTCAGGTATAAGTTGAGTTGTTCTACAAATTTATCAAGTCCGAATTGATTTCCCATATCAATGGTAAAATCGCAATAGCGTCCGGCCCGGCTGCCTTTCAGTCCTACTTTCATTCCAGCCTTACTTTCTTTGAGCACAAAATTAAGTGGAAGCTCTTCTCCTCCACTCAGGTCGATGAGAATATCGAAATCCTGCTGGATGAATTTATCTACATTTTTTATGGGGCGCAAGTGCCAGTTGAGGTCTTCCCAACTGAAAAAGCCAGAATTTTCGATCTGCTTCTGCCAGTCCGGGATTTTCTTGGCCTTTTCGTCCACAAAGCCAAGCAGGACAATTCGCTCAGCTTTAAAGTTCTTTTTGAGCGACTGCGCATATTCCTGTATGTTCTGATATTGAGACAGGTCTAAATCGCGGTAGATAATACCTATTGTCTTGGCAGCCTGAAAATTAGAACCACGGCGCAAACGCACCGGTTCTATTTCATTGCGCAACATCCGACGGCCCGCAACGTGTCTGATTCTTCTTCCAAACTTCATATTCGGGCACAAAAATAACCCGACTGGGGCTTTGGAGAGGTATATTTGGAGGGATTACGGGCAAATTAGTGTTAATAAAAGTCAGTAGCACGAATTGAAAAGCATTTGAAAATGCCAGATAAAAGCCCTCTCAGGCTTATCTTCATTAAATTCCGGAACACGCTAATTGAGTTTCCAAAGACCATTTTGGCCTTTTCTGGGTTCAAAACTTGCGCATTTGAACTCGACCCCGTCCAATTGATCCATCCGGGTCAGGTTGCACAAAATTTCCTCACCGGGGTGTAAATCCCAATGACATTTTAAGCAAAGCTTTGGTTTTGGATAGAGATCTGGAAATAACTCATTTCCATCATCGTCGAAATAGGGCATATCGAATGGAATTATAGGATAAAACTTATTGATGATAAAGTAAATACTCATCATTTTCGGCTCAAAAATAAAATTACTTTAGATAATAATTTATTCAATTTTATTCAATTTTATTCGAAATAAAACGAGGCAAATGTCAGTTCATACTCATGCTAAAGCACAAAATTACCTACCAAACTTTCCATACGACATATAATCACTAAACAAAAAAACAACTGTGTGTTCACCCACGGTGAGAGGATAGTACAAGATAAAACTACCATCGTGCGAATCGAAACGAAATTCTTTGGTTCGGCCTTTCAGCGCGTCATGCAGGTAATTCTCAATTTCATTGTCAAATTGGGCTGTATAGCTTTTCTTTACAGGAAGAATAGTATCAGGTCTTATTCGATAGTAGTTACTCATCAACACCGATTTACCGAATAATGTATCACTTGTAATGATATCCAGCCTATGAAAATGAGAAGTATGATCGGCCTGATAAGTGCAAAATTCATTGGCAAATCTGAGCCAATTCAAATTGTAAGAGTAATTTGAAATGTACGGCATCACATCAAGATTATTATTCAAGATATTTTCAGCCGAATGCAACATGTATTTTTCCTTTTTTTTATTACTCAAATGATTGCCCAATACCATGAGCCCTGCTATGATTGGAAAACCCAATATCAGCATAACTAAGTACTTCTTCGAACTGTTGAGTGTTTCTTTCTGCTCGTCATTATTGAGTTTCTGGGCAATTCTGGTTAGGTTAAACATTACGTTGATGATTAATGCACCGCCCATAAGCGCTAAAATTCCCAAAACGCTTAGGGCAAATGTTTGAGAAATATTTTCGCGGAATATTCTCATTTCAAATACTTCATTTATCATATAGGCAAAAACCCAATAAAGAAGCAGAATAATGGAGATCACTCCAATTATATTGGTGAGACGGATGATTGACTTCGGTGACATAAAGATTAACTGGAATTGTTTTGAACCAACAATAATAATTAAGTTGTTGATCAATTCTCAGATAAATTACCGAAACTTTGAAGGCAATGTGTTAGCTTTGAAAAACACGAGAACTGCCCATACAACATTTTCGCATTTCTGGCGTAAAATGTGTCTGGGTTAAATCCAAATACTTTTGAATATGGATAATTTGAATCAAAATTGGGTCACAGAAGGAACACTGGATTTCGAATACAAGAAGTACCTGCTTCTGGCCTATCTCAAGCATTGCCGCGACCAGTTTGGCGAGACCAAACTCTATCCTCCGCTTTCTGAATTGGTGCAACATTACCAAAGCCTCCGTCAACTCCAAAACAACCTCAACGAAATTCAGGGCAAATTCCCAAAAGAATTCAAAGGACTTGATCCGCAGCAATTAAAACTAACCTACGAATCCACTGTTTTTCCCGATGAACATATCAGCACCATCACTGAGATTGCCGAATTCGCCATTCCTTCCATAAAAGGAATTATCGAGGAAGGAAAGGAAATTTATGAGTTTGTAGAGCATCATATCGAAATTTCGCCGGTGGGTATTGTGCCCGTTTACAACCAGGCGGGCTATGTATTACTTTGCTCCGACCACGACCAATGGATGCGCATCTATCAGTTCGAACATTCGGTAATAGCCACTGATACTGACCACCTTCACTCGCTTTCGCTCAACTATTTGTTTCAGGAAAAAAGGTCCGTAACCAATACAGCCGAACAGGTTAAACTGAACCTTATCAAACAATATCAGTCTTTGCCCCAGCCTGCCACTTATCTGTGTTTGAGCAGGCTCTCCTTTCCCATCATGGAGACCTTATTGCCCGTAACCAAACGGCTTCTGATGAAAAAGATCTTCTGATTTCAACTCAATCGGGAATATTCTTTCTTCATAATTTGTCAAAAAGACCGTTGAAAAGGCGCGAAAACTAAAGACGGGCCAAGGTCGTCATTCTCTACATTTGACGTCCAACCTATTCCCATGAACCAAACCCGCAAAGGTCTTTCGCTATTCGCACTAACCATGATTGCCATTGGAGCTACTATTGGCTCCGGTATTTTTAAAACTCCTTCTTCTATTGCCGCTAAAGTGGACGACAATAACACCATACTTATCCTTTGGGTTGTAGGTGGAATAGTATCGCTGCTGGGAGCGTTGGTATTTGCTGAATTTGGATCGCGCTACTCCAATGCAGGTGGTGTGTATACATACCTCAACAAAGCTTTCGGTCCGTTACCCGGTTTTCTTTATGGATGGTGTCTGCTTACAGTCATATCCAGCGGAACCATTGCGGCTCTGTGCACCGTATTTGCCGAAAATCTAAATTATGTGATGGGCTCGCCCTTGCCCAAAGACAGTGAAAAATTTCTGGCCATGTTCAGTATTGTGGTGCTCACTCTCTTCAACACTTTTGGCATCAAGAGCAGCGAGTGGTTTGCCAATATTGGTACAGTGCTGAAGATTATCGGTATCTATCTGTTGTTGTTTGCCGCGCTCATTCTGGGAAAGAATACCTTATTCGGCGAAACTATCCACACCGTTGTTCAATCTTCTCCTGCCCAGAACAATCTGGCTGGTGCATTTGTGGGGGTGCTTTGGTCGTACACAGGATGGCATTATGCCAGCTTCGTTTCTGGCGATGCCATTAACCCAAAAAGAAATATTCCACTGGCCATGATTCTTGGAACAACAGTGGTGACACTTACCTACCTGCTCTGTAATATGGGCTATTTCAAAGTGCTGGATCACGATACGATTATGAATTCTGAAGTGGTGGCTGCAGATACTATGGCAGCAATAATGCCGGGCTTTGGTAAAATTATCGCCGGGTTGATTGCCATATCCACATTTGCATGCGCCGGACTTTACGTCCTATCCACTCCGCGGATTTTCAATCAAATGTCGAAAGATGGATTGTTCTTTAGTGTTTTCGCCAAAGTACATCCCAAATTTCAGGTTCCTGTGAACGCCATAGTGCTGCAATCTGTCTGGGCCATTTTGCTGGTGATGCTCTGGGGCAAATTCAGCAGTATCATTGAGTACGTGACCTTTGTAGAATGGCTCTTCCTGTTGGTTACCTGTATTGGTATTTTCAGAATCAGACAGATGGTTAAGCAGAAAGCACCTTCTATAGAAAGCCCTTTGGATTTTCCCAAACCGGAACATGCTGAAGAACCTGGATTTAAAACTCCTTTCTATCCAGTTCTTCCTATCATATTTATTGCAATCGTCGGCTGGTTCATTGTTCAAAATGCAGTGGCCGATAAAATTGAATATTATGCTGGATTGGTAGTAATACCAGTTGGAGTTGTATTCTACTTTATCAATAAATCGGTGACAAGATCTAATTCGCCCGGTAAATAATTTTCACAATGGCGATGATTTCAGATATCGAACTTTCCAGGATTCTTTTCGAGTATGGCGAAGAAGAAAAAGGTCAAAGGGCCATTTCACCGTCTGTAGTGAAAAGCAGTAACTTCGTTTTTCCTACCATCGATGAAGCTCGATTGTATTTTTCAAATGAAAAGGATCATTCCGTTTATTCCAGAGGGAATAATCCAACAGTGAGGTTACTGGAGAAAAAAGTTGCTGCACTGCAAGGCACCGAAGATGCGCTGTTCTTTTCAAGCGGATCCGGAGCTATTGCTGCGGCGGTAATGGCTCAGCTCAAGGCAGGAGATCACGTCATATGCGTGCAACATGCCTACAGTTGGACACACAAACTTTTTAGCAAAATACTCAAACGATTTGGCGTAGAAACCACCTTTGTGGATGGCAAAGACATGGTAACATTGTGGGCTGCCAAACAAAACCATACTGTACTGGTCTATCTTGAAAGTCCGACCAGCGTAAATTTCGAACTTCAGGATGTTCAGGCCATTACTATCTGGGCCAAACAAAATAACCTGAAAGTAATCTGCGACCATAGTTTTGGATCGCCCTTGTGCAGAAAACCAACTGAATTTGGTGTTGATCTGATCTGCCATTCGGCTACCAAATTCATCAGCGGACACAGCGATGTGGTGGCTGGTGTAGTCTGCGGAAGCGAAGATGAAATCCGTAAGATATTTGAACACGAATACATGACTTTTGGGGCCGTGCTTTCATCCGATCAGGCCTGGCAACTAATAAGAAGTTTGCGCACATTGCCACTTCGATTGAACCGATCAGTTGAGACCACCTACAGGGTAGTAGATTTTCTCAAATCACATCCGCTGGTAGAAAAAGTAATCTGGCCATTTGACGAAACCCATCCGCAATATGAGTTGGCCCAAAGTCAATTTACCATAGCAAGTCCGCTCTTTTCGATATTATTAAAAGAGGATAAAGAGGAGTCCATTATTCGCTTTTGCGAATCGCTGAAGGTTTTCCAAATGGCCGTAAGCTGGGGTGGATACGAAAGTCTGATTCTACCCTCAGTAATATTTAAAAATTCGATCTACCCAAAAAATCTGGTACGGATCTATATCGGCTTCGAGGCCCCTGAATTGCTCATTGGTGATCTGGAAAGAGGATTGGCCTCGCTTTTTTCATAAGCGCTGAATCATGCAGTATTTCCCGACAAGATGGATACATTATGTGGTGAAAAATTAAACACATAAGAAAAGTAAGAAAGTAAGAAAGTAAGAAAAATCATTCATGTATTCTTCGTGGCTTACGTCCTTAATGTCTTATGTGTAAAAAAAAAAAATTAAACACATAAGAAACGAAGGAAAGTAAGAAAGTAAGAAAAAATCACTACTGAATTCTTCGTGTCTTACGTCCTTAGTGTCTTATGTGTAAAAAAATAAACACATAAGAAACGAAGAAAAGTAAGAAAATTACTCTTGAATTCTTCTTGTCTTACGTTCTTAGTGTCTCAAGTGTAAAAAAAAATTAAACACATAAGAAACGAAGAAAAGTAAGATAGCAAGAAAAATTAGTCATGTATTCTTCGTGTCTTACGTCCTTAGTGTCTTATGTGTAAAAAAAAAAATTAAACAAATAAGGAACGAAGAAAAGTAAGAAAGTAAGAAAAATCAGTCATGTGTTCTTCGTGTCTTACGTCCTTAGTGTCTTATACCGTCTACAAAAATAATATAGTCCAATTTCGGCTGCGCCTCATAGTACTATTTATTTTTAGTAACGGCATAACCAATTCACAAAATAATTTACCCTTTGGGTTAAATTATATTTGGAATTGGTATTATGTGTAAAAAAAAAATTAAACACATTAGGAACGAAGAAGAAGGCAGCATAAGACACATCATAAAAAAGAAAAGCCCCCGCATCGCGGGGGCTTTAAAATATTAAATTCAATTTTGAATTAATTTCTGTTTACAACCAGCTTCTTTCTGATAATCTGTCCGTTGTTGTTGAGCTCAACGAAGTAGATACCTCTGGAGAGACTGCTGATATTGAAATTGCGACGCATGTCGGCAACACCTTGTTCAGATAGAACCACTTTACCAGTTAGATCATAGATAATCATGTCGGCTTCAAAGCTCGCCTTCTTTTCTATAATCAAAAGGTCAGAAGCCGGATTCGGCATGATGGTAAAATCAGGAGTCACATTGGCCTTAATCTCTTTCATTCCAATGGTAGTAGATACTGTTATGACACCAAATTGAGTCAGAGCGTGAGAGCCCACGGTGCATTCATACGCATAAACCCCTGCTGTGGTGAACGCAAAAGTCCAATCGAAAGGCGCAGAATGTGTTCCACTTGCAAAACTTACCGGACCACTGGTAGTGGTGCAGTTGTGCATACCGGAAGTCCAGGTCCAATGAACTTCATCGTTTAAATTGATGCTAAGATTCTGTGGCGAATAGGTAGGTGTACCCAAACCCGGGCCGCCAGATACCTCAACTTCCCAAACAATGGCAGAGGATTGAAGTGCCATAAAAACAAAAAGAGCGAGTAGAATTTTCTTCATCATAATATAATTTTTCGCAATAATACACATTTCACTATTAAACAATCTTCTTAAAATGAATCTGAATTTGATTTCAATTACTATCATTACTACAGTGCCTGATTCCTCAAAAGTACGCCAGTTCAAGGGTTTTCTTATGAATATGGTGTACGCTAATTTGATTTCAACAAAGTGCCTTTTTAGAAGAAAACCAACCGATATTAACCTAAATCAAGTACTAAATGCGCGGGTGAACGTGCACTTTAAAGGATTAGATTACTTCAAAATGCCATTTGACGGGGTCTACAGCACTTAAAAACCCCGCCTTTATTAACAACACTGCGTTTTTTTCAACAAAACGACTAGTTTTCCGCTCTGGGCCTTGCTTTCAGAGTACTGCCCTCTCTACATTTGGCCTCACATAAGCAAAAGCTTAATTATTAACCCAAAAAAAACAATTTAAATGAACAAAGCAGAATTGATTGAAGCGATTGCTTCAAGCGCAAAGCTTTCAAAGGCAGATGCTAAGAAAGCTTTGGATGGTTTCATCGAAACTACAACAAAGGCACTTAAAAAAGGTGACCGCGTTGCTCTGGTAGGTTTCGGTTCTTTCAGCGTTTCTAAGCGTGCAGCACGCAAAGGACGTAACCCACAAACTGGTAAAGAAATCCAAATCAAAGCTAAGAACGTTGTACGTTTCAAAGCTGGTGCAGAACTTTCTACCAAAGTGAAATAATCGAACGAAATCGATCTAACCTTACTGAGAGGCTGCCTGAAAAGTCAGCCTCTTTTTTTTTACCCATTTGACAGGCATTACAAACAGCCTTCAATTCAAGTAGCTTAGCAATTTCATTTTACAAAATGTCACAAAGACTTTACGATATATTGGCCGAACACCTTACTGAGAGGAAAAGGCAATTGTTCGATACAGTTGTGGCGCAAAGAACAAGACACATTACGGTGGTGCTTGAAGATATTTTTCAGGCACAAAATGTAAGCGCAATTCTTCGCAGTGCCGAAAGCTGGGGAGTTCAGGATTTGCATGTGGTAGAAAACAACCACTCCTTCAGTCATCATCGGCGGATTGCTCGTGGATCAAACGATTGGCTCACTGTGCATCGATACAACAGTACCTCCAACAATTCCAGGCAATGCCTTGAACATCTCCGAAAAGAAGGCTACCAGATCCTGACAACGGCACTGCACCATGAGGCCATTCCGCTGAATAAGGTGGATCTTTCAAAAAAAACAGCCATCGTTATGGGAACTGAACTTACAGGAGCCTCTAAAGAAGCACTGGATCTTTGTGACCATAAATTGCACATTCCCATGTTCGGGTTCACCGAAAGTCTCAATGTTTCAGTTGCTGCTGCAGTGATTATGCAGAATCTGACCGCAAGATTGAGAAGCGAAAATATTCCATGGGGACTGTCTGATGAAGAAAAACTGGCTCTTAAATTACAATGGGCCCAAAAAACAATTTACTGGAGTGAACACATAATAGAAATGTTTGAAACAGGCGAAATAAAGTAGTGAATCACCAATATGACTGAAATTTCAAACATACCCAAAACGAATAATGTTGATCCCTTAAAAATCAACTATTCCGACATTCTTAAAGTAGGCATTCCAATTAGTTTGGGTGTTTTTGTACAATTTATTGTTGCCCTCATAGACAATTTTTTTGTGGCACAAATCAACGGAAATGCCATGAGCGCCGTGAGTTTTGTGGGACTTATTTATATTACACTCGCCATGCTGGGCGTAGGTTTGAGCAATGCCTCACAAATCCTTATCGCCAGAAGAAAGGGCGAAGGAAAAAATGAGGAAGTGGCCTCCACCTTATCCAATGCATTCTGGATGGCATTGATTATTTCTTGTATTCAATTTGCGGTTATCTATTTCCTGATTCCTCCATTGCTCGATCGGTTTATACAATCTGATGAGGTAAGAACTTATATGAAGGACTTTATCGGATACAGATCGCTCGGTTTCTTCTTCTATACTCTCTCACTTATGCTCAATTCATTCTGGTCTGGTATTGCTCAAACCAAAGTGTTGATTTTTTCAACCCTGATAACGGCAACTTTTACAATTATTCTTGACTATCTTCTTGTATTCGGACATTTCGGAATGCCACAAATGGGCGTTTCAGGTGCGGCTCTAGCTACTATCTGTGCTGAGGCCGCTGCCTTCATCTTTATTCTTTTTTACACAATCAATAACAGAGAGGCAAAAAAATATTTCGTAGGCCAAAAACTCTTCTCCTTTCCTATTAAATACTCAAAGAGTTTGATTCATCTGGGCGGCCCTATTTCTATGCAACTTATTCTGAGTCTTGGAATTTGGGCTATTTTTTACAAATTTGTAGAGCATATCGGTGAAAGAGAATTACAATCCTCCTTCATTGTGCGCAACATGTACATGCTCGCTTATGTAAGTGTCGGTGGATTTTCTACTGCTGCCAAGACCTACGTTTCCGGACTCATCGCCGAAGGCAGGCAATCTGACCTCATCCGCACTTCAATAAAAATTATGCTGATGAACTTGCTGGGTATCGCAGTGCTGAGTCATGGATTGTGGTTGTATCCCGAAAAAATTGCCGGCCTTTTTACTCAGGATCAGGAAACCATAGCACAAACGATTAAAATAATGTTGGTGGTATTGCCGGCCATGATGGTCTTTGCGTTTACCAGTATTATGCTGGCAATGGTTGAAGGAAGTGGCAATACAATGGCCGGTTTTATCGTTGAAATACTCACCACAGTGGTGTACATCGGATCTGCCTATCTGATGGTGTACCACTGGAACTGGCCCATACATTGGGTCTGGACAGCAGATTATGTGTACTTTGTATTTATCGGAATTTTATCACTTGCCTTCCTCTGGAATGGCAAATGGAAATGGAATAAAGTGTAACAATGAACAAAAAAGAAATAAGTACCCGCGAAGACATTATTCTATTGGTGGATGAATTTTACGCCTCGGTTTTGCAGGATGAAATACTCAAACCTTTCTTTGCCGACTTAGATTTTGAACACCACAAACCAAAAATGATTCATTTCTGGAGCTTTGTATTATTGAATGAGCCTGGCTATACCACCAATGTTTTTGACAAACACGTACACATGCATCTGAAGGATGAACATTTCGACAGATGGTTGTTGCTCTTCCACCAAACTGTGGATCGTCTTTTTGAAGGTGAAAAAGCCAGCGATGCTAAATTCAGGGCTACCACCATTGGCTGGACTTTTAAAGAAAAATTCAAAAAAATGAATCTTTCAAACGATTGATATGGACAGAAGAAAATTTCTCAGGCAATCCGCTCTCAGCCTTCCTGCGCTGGCCCTTCTGCCTGGCTTTCTGGAATCCTGCAAGAAAAATGCTGCCGATCTGCCCGGAAGAATTGACCAAAAAATAGTGATTGTAGGCGCCGGAATTTCAGGGATTTATGCTGCACATCTTTTGGCAGAAAGAGGCGCCGAAGTAGTTATTCTGGAAGCTTCAGACAGATTCGGAGGAAGAATAAAACCCCTGAATGGATTTGCCGATTTTAGTATCGAACTCGGTGCAGAAGAAATTCATGGACAACACTCGGCATGGCATGACCTGGTCACATCTGTTGAGCATGAATTTGTAGCCGAAACCAATAACCTTTATAGGCTCAATGGAGTAATTCAAACCGAAGAACTGACCGTCCAAAATACTTTTTTTGTGCAATTACAGGAGTTGTTTAACCGGATAGGAGATTACATCGGATTTGATATTTCCGCTGAGACATGGGCCAACCTGGAAGGACTCAATGAAAGTGTTTTGCATATCTTCAATGCCTGGGTGGGCAATGAAAACGGCACTTCACTTTCAAGAATTGGTATGTATGGGTTGCGTGATGGGGAAAACCTGTGGACTTCTGGCGATGAGAATTTAATGTTGAAGAACAGGGACTTCTTGTCGGTTATTGAAGAAAAGTTCAGCTCGACGCTGGACAAGATTCAGCTCAATACACAAGTGACCTTAATAGACTACAATGGAGACAAAGTTCTTGTCACGACCCTGAATGATACAATTATTGAAGCCGATAAGGTAATTGTAACCGTACCACTTAATATTCTAAAATCAAATAGCATCACCTTTGTTCCTGCACTCGAATCTGAAAGGATTTCTGCTTTCGGAAAAATTGGTATGGATGCAGGAATCAAAGTTATTCTAAAGTTTGATACACCCTTCTGGCCTGCCGATACAGGAAGTATTCTGAGTGATGGATTTGTACCTGAATATTGGGTCACTTCGGGCGGTGGTCGCAGTTCATCTTCCTACATTCTAACGGCATTTGTAATGGGCGAAAAAGCAGAAATACTCAGCGCCCAGGGTGAGGAAATGATAGACTCTATATTGTCAGACCTTGAAGATATGTTTGAGGGTTCTTCTGCGTATTATATGGATCATGTCATACAAAACTGGGGTAATGAGCCTTTCATTCAGGGTGCTTATTCTTACGCAAAACCCGACGCCGGAGATGCGCGAAAAATCATTGCCAGACCACTCAACAACAAAGTTTTTTTTGCCGGCGAGGCCACGCACACACAGGGACACGCTTCCACAGTGCATGGAGCAGTGGAAACAGGATTGAGGGCAGTTAACGAAATATTGGAGCTGTCAAAATGAAAAACTTCATCCCCTTCACATTGGTTATCTGGCTAAGCATGAAAGCGCTTTTTTCTGCAGCACAACCAAGCTTTACTCCTGGATATTCGTATTTGTTGTCTCCGGAATGGGATAAAATTTTCCAGACTTATAATTTCTCAAGACCGTGGCAAAGTGAAAAACTGGTGCCTTTGCAAAATGTGTACAGCCTGCGTTTTGCTTGGAACTTTCCTTTATACAGAGCCCGTGGAATACACGTTCAACCCGCCATTGGCTATAGCCGATGTATGACTTCCGCTTCCAACGAGGGCAATCTTATCCGCGCGGGATTTCAAATGCCCGATGTGCAATTGGAATTCCGACTCAGCCCAAGAGCTTTGATCAAAGGAGTTTATCGCTCTGGAGTTTTGGGTCCGCGTTTTTTTATAACACTCACACCCCGATTCGTTTCTTTTATTCCCTCAGTTGTGGACAACAAAGTGCCTTTCGAAATCAGCGAAGATGAGGTTTACAGGCCGGTTACATTTGCTTTCAACTCAAGTCTTGGTGTGGGTTACCATGCAATTCATATAGGAAGAGTAATTCTGACGCCCAGACTTTCTGCCACATTTTTTCCCTATGCTGAATTAGAAGATTTTGCTTCGGCCGTAATTGGTACCAACTTAACCGACATAAAAAATGAAGCATCGAACGTTTGGATGTTCAATGCTTCAATTCAGTTCACCCTTCCGGCGAAGACCAATAACTGGTGGGATACGCCCGGTGGCTCAAAATAAGATTGGATCTAGCGGATCATTAACTTGCCTGTTTTCATGGTAGATTTTCCTGCAATCTTTACCATATACACTCCGCAGGAGAGAGAGGTGCGGATATTATTCATTCCTTTTTGTAATAATGTGCTTTGTACCATGTTTCCGGAAATATCGAAAAGCATCAGGGTCTCACCGCCTTGAGCCGTTACATAGAAAGTACCTTCACAGGGATTGGGGTAAATGGTAATTTCTGGTTGACTTGTTTCTACTTGTCCTAATGGAATAGCGATAGATTCTTCACTACAGTTTACAAGGAACTCATTGTAGAACAATTTTATTTCTTTCATTCTTGTATCAAGAGATTCCAGCAAAGGATCGCTGTCCTGACTGTCTCTTGCGAAAACGAAGGCTGCATCGAGGTAATTGATTTCACCTGGTAGCATTGTGAATGGGCCGCAGGAGCCGAGTATTCGACGATCGCCAGGTTGGCCGCCTGCGTTTAGTTCACTGTATGCTTCATATTCAATACCATTTGTTCCTGTGAACAATGGATCTGAGTCGTCTGGATAAATATAATCAGCTTGTATGTCATCATTTCCATCTTGCAAGACCTGATGTGCGCCATTTTTAAAAATCGAACGCATAAAATTGTAATAATGTAACGGCGATGATGGGGCACCATTTATGGGATTAGTGCCAGAAATGTAGGTCAAAGAATTTGTCAATCCCAATCTTTCATTATCCACTAATCCATCGCCATAACCCAGACCAAGTCCTCCGTAAGAATTTGTTTCTGTCGAAAATATATTGTCCGGAAGTGCATTGTCATTCAAGTCCGAATCAGCATTGGGTCCAGCCAGAATCATAAGGCCTTGTGCAGCAAGATCATCGCCATAGCCCAGTGAATCAAATTCATTTTCGGTGTAAGCATAAATGGCACTTCTCAGTACATTCGTTCCTACGTAATCCTGAATCGAGTAACCAATATCAAAATCAGCCCAAAGCCCCAGGTAAGTATCAGTGAAAGTACTTGTTCCTCTGTTGATTATTTTATATCGGAGAAACATAGTATTCTCCAATGCCGGCGCAGTAGTTTGATCAAATCCGTACAGCATTCCATGCACTTCAATTCCCATCTGATTCCCGCCCGATTCTGTGTGGAAGCCACCTTTGTCGTTAAAGATAAAAAATACACATTTATCTCCACAAAAGAGCGGCGTATCTCCAGCATCAGGATTATATGTACCATCGTTGTCATAATCAGTAAAGGGTGCCAGATAATAACTTTGATCAAGGCTTGTATTTCCGTGAGCTGGCCAATCATAAAACCATAAAGGAATAGCATATCCCATTGGGAAAACAAGGTTTTCTGTTCCATCTTCCAAACTTTGAAAATAGGCCTGATGGGTCTGAACATCCGCTAAATTGGCCACCCAAACCTGGTTGTAGTACGCCTGTTGTTCTGGCGTAATTTCAGCATTGCCGTCCACAGTTAAAGGGCCCGGAAACCAATCCATACCGCCAGCCTGGTATGTCTCGGCCGCAAGTCCCAATTGTTGATCCGTCCTCATTCCACCCATCCAAAAATTACCGGCATATAAAGTATTTAGGCCACTACCCAAAGGCGCTTCAAACAAATGAATACTCGAATCAGGCACAAATCCAATGTCGCCAGTTGCCGTAACCACCGACTGAATATTATCCAAAACCAATGGCGCATAAGTACTTTGAGCGATTAATAACTGAGTAAAACCAAAGTGCGAAAGAAGGAGTACAATTTTTTTCATATTTCCGAATTTTTATCAAAGCTAATTCAAGAGTCTATTTTTTAAACCATGAGCACAAGTAACAATTCAACATTAATCATCTGTCTAAAGATGGTCTAATTATCCACAATTCAATAATACTATTGACCCAAACGCCTTCGATGTTTTACTTTTGAAGGCTCACGCCATAAGCTCGTTCGCAACCGGCGTCTAACGATTAGATTACCCTGTATGTTCATCATATTTGATACCGAAACCACCGGCCTGCCCAGAGATTACAAAGCAAGTCTCAGCGACTTCGACAACTGGCCGCGCGTTGTTCAATTGGCCTGGCAATTACACGACGACAATGGTGCGCTGATTTCCAACCAGAGCTATATCATCAAACCGACTGGATTTTCTATTCCCTACAACGCCAAAAAAGTTCACGGAATTTCCACAGAAAGAGCCAACAGAGAAGGACATGACCTGAATGAGGTGCTGTCCAAATTTTTGGTTGATGTGGAACAATCCACTTACCTCTGCGGTCATAATATCGAATTTGATATCAATGTGACCGGTTGTGAATTGCTTCGCTGTGGTCTCACCAATTTTCTTGAAAATAAAAAGGTCCTCGATACGAAAGAACTCACCACCGACTATTGTGCTATTCCAGGTGGAAAAGGTGGTAAATTTAAGTGGCCCACGCTTACCGAACTTTATGTCAAACTATTCAATGAATCATTTGCTGATGCGCATGACGCTGCATTTGATGTGAATGCCACGGCCAAGGCATTTTTTGAATTACTCAAAAGAAAAGTCATCGTTGTTCCCGAAGTAAAATCGCCAGAGTCGATTGTGTACCAGGAACCCATTTTACATGACAGCAATTTCAACCCTTCACATACAAAAGAAGAAATTCCAAACACCGATTTTCTTGATGAAACTGACGAGGAAGAAAAACCTGAAGTCGAAAAAGAAAATTTGTCCTTTGTGCATTTGCATGTACACTCGCAATATTCTATTCTGCAAAGTACTTCTGAGATCAGCAGCCTGATCAAAAAAGCCAAAGAATGGAATATGCCTGGCATAGCCATTACAGACCATGGCAATATGATGGCGGCGTTTCAATTTGTAACATCGGCCATTAAAAATGAAGTGAAGCCCATTGTGGGTTGCGAAATGAATGTATGTCGCAACTTAAGAGACAAGACAGTGCAAGACAATGGTTACCAGATGGTGCTTCTGGCCAAAAACAAAGACGGCTATGAAAATCTTTGTAAGCTGAGTTCAATAGCCCATACCCAGGGATTCTATTATGTACCAAGAATTGACCGCGAAGAACTGGTGAAGTACAAAGACAATATCATTGCTACTTCCGGTGGAATCTGGGGAGAAATTTCATGGAAAATCCTCAATGAGGGTGAAGAAAAAGCCGATGAAGCCTTTGTGTGGTGGAAGGAACAATTTGGCGATGATTTTTATGCAGAACTCAATAGACATGGGCTCGAAGAAGAAGACCATGCGAACAGGGTAATACTTCGGTTTTGTGAAAAATACAATACCAAATATTTCGCTGCGAACGGCACTTACTATACAAAACGCGAAGATGCTGATGCGCAGGACGCATTGATCTGTGTGCGCGAAGGTGAATATGTTTCGAAACCAAAAAAATTCATTGGCAAAAGAGGTCGCGAATTTCGTTATGGACTTCCGAACGATCAGTATTATCTGAAAAGTCCTGAGGAAATGTCCCAATTGTTCAGCGATCTTCCTTTGGCTATTTCCACCACCATAGAAATTGCAGAGAAATGCGAGCAATATAAATTATCACGCGATATTCTGCTTCCGAAATTCGACATTCCCGAAGAATTCTTACATTCGGAAGATTTAGTTGACGGTGGCAAAAGAGGAGAAAATGCTTTTCTCAAACACCTCGCCTTTGAAGGCGCCAAATATCGCTACGGAGAAATTACAGACGACATAAAGGACCGTCTCGACTTTGAGTTGGCCACCATTGCCAACACCGGATATCCGGGTTACTTTTTGATTGTACAGGATTTCTGTAATGAAGCAAGGAGATTGGGAGTGAGTGTTGGCCCCGGAAGGGGATCAGCCGCGGGAAGTGCAGTGGCCTATTGTACGAAAATAACGAATATTGACCCCATCAAGTACCAACTCCTTTTTGAGAGATTTCTGAATCCGGAGAGGGTGAGCATGCCCGATATCGATATCGACTTCGACGACGAAGGTCGCGATAAAGTAATTGATTATGTAAGAGATAAATATGGCGCCAACATGGTGGCTCAGATCATTACATACGGGACAATGGGCGGCAAATCTGCCATCAGAGATGCCGGACGTGTATTTGAACTTCCATTGCCCGATACGGATCGTTTGGCCAAATTAATGCCCGACAACCAGGACCTGCGCGATATTCTGAATTGGGAAGATAAAAAACTCGGCGAAGAATTGAATGGCGATGACTTGCAGAATGCGAAGAAGATGCGCGAAATATCGCGCTCTGATAATGCAGAAGCCAAAGTGCTTAAAATGGCTTCCATACTCGAAGGTTCAGTAAGAAATACCGGCATTCACGCCTGCGGTGTGATTATCACTCCCGATGAAATTACGAATTATGTTCCGGTATCCACTGCCAAAGACAGTGCGATGTGGTGCACACAATTCGACAACAGCGTGGTAGAAAGTGCTGGTCTTCTCAAGATGGACTTTCTGGGTTTAAAGACGCTGACCCTCATCAAACACACCCTGCGAATTATCAAAGAAAGACACAATATTGATATAGATATTGAAACCATTCCGCTGGAGGACGAACCCACTTACAAATTATTTCAACGAGGCCATACAGTAGGAATATTCCAATACGAAAGTGATGGAATGCAAAAATACCTGCGCGATCTGAAGCCAACAGTATTTGAAGACCTCATCGCGATGAACGCCCTGTATCGTCCGGGCCCGCTGGAATACATTCCTTCTTTTGTAAAAAGGAAAAATGGGCTTGAGCCTATTGTTTACGATTTGCCCGAAATGGAAGAATACCTGAAAGATACTTATGGAATTACAGTATATCAGGAGCAGGTGATGTTGCTTTCGCAGAAACTGGCAGGCTTTACCAAAGGTGAGGCCGACGTGCTGCGTAAGGCAATGGGTAAAAAACAAAAAGATGTCCTGGATAAAATGAAGGGCAAATTTATGGACGGCGCCACGGTCAAAAATCATCCGGCAGAAAAACTGGAGAAAATATGGACCGACTGGGAAGCCTTTGCCAGTTATGCATTCAACAAATCGCACTCAACCTGTTATGCGTGGATTGCATACCAGACTGCCTACCTAAAAGCACATTATCCTGCCGAATATATGGCAGCAGTATTGAGCAACAATATGGGCGACATCAAGACCGTAAGTTTCTTTATGCAGGAATGTAAGAAACAAAACATTCCTGTTCTTGGTCCCGATGTGAACGAATCCAAATCACTTTTCAGTGTGAATGAAAAAGGTGAGATCCGCTTTGGGCTAGCTGCTGTAAAAGGAGTTGGAGAAAGCGCTGTAGACAGTATTATCAGCGAACAAAAGAATGGGCGCTTCTCATCCATTTATGACTTCCTCCGAAGGGTTGATTCCAAAGCATCCAACAAAAAGACATTGGAAAATCTTGCATTGGCCGGAACCTTTGACGAATACAAGTTCATGCGTTCAGCATTTTTTGCTCCCGATGGAAAGAATGATACTTTCATTGAAACATTGGTTCGATATTCAACCAGTTTCAGAGACAATAAAAATTCGACGCAGGTCTCCCTCTTTGGCGACTCTATTGATGCAGAAATCACAGAGCCATTGGCACCACAGGTTGAGCCCTGGGACACCATGACACAATTGTCGAAAGAAAAAGAAGTAGTGGGAATGTACATCAGCGGACATCCGCTGGATGATTTTTCGCTTGAGATCAATTCATTTTGCACCAGAGGAGGATTGACCTTGCTGCAGGATATGGAAGCCAATAAGAATAAAGATTTAAAACTCGCCGGAACTTTAGTGGATGTGCAGGAAAAAATTGCCAAAAGCAGCAACAAACCCTTTGGCACTTTTAAATTAGAAGATTACGAGGCCCAATTTGAATTCATTCTTTTTGGAGAAGATTATTTAAAATACAAACACCTGTTTTTTCCGGGTAACAAACTTTTTATTGTCGGAAAAATTCAACCCCGCAGATTTGGTCAGGATACGAACGGGCTTGAGTTTAGAATTACCCGAATCGAACCATTATTCGAAATTCGGGACAAGCTCGGAAAATTTCTGGACATCAATATTCCCCTGTCAAGGCTAAGTGATGGATTGGTAGAAAAAATTGCCACCAGCTTGCAGAACGGCGCCGGCAAAACTCAGGTGCGCATGAATGTGATCACGGAAGAAGGCGAATTGCGTATGCCATCCAATGCTTTTAATAAGGTGGGCATTTCATCGGAAGTACTCAAAGAACTTGAATTAATTGAGGAAATAGAAATATGTGTTTCTGAAAATTAGTCTTTGTTTTTTTTAATCATTGTTGTCCGACTAAAATTATAAATTGATTGAATCATGATCCTGAAAGGATCAAACATTGAGTAGCCCCCAGTGGAGATCAGAAGGATCGAAAGGCCATAGGCTCGCGGCTATGGGGTTAAATGAAGTCAAGTCAATGATTACCAACCCTGAAAGGGTTGAACAAGATAGAAGTTATATCCGAATTTAAAAACGCGCCACTTCGTACATCACCGGATCTCTCATTTCGCTCCGCTGCATTTCGAGATGACAGCCGCACATGGAATTTACCGAAGCACTCTTGCAGAGCGCTTTCGATTGTCAAACGTCTTAATTCGATTTGAACCCAATCGCAGAGCCAATCTGTAAGTGTGCTTCACTGACCCCTGCAAAGTTTTGTCATATCGAGTCCCACTAGTAAAACCAAACCATAAATAATGACATCGCTTTGAACATCATTATTCAAATCGGTGAATGAGTTTGAGGGTATAACTCGAGTTTGCGCATTTTATGACCTCCACCGGAGGTCAAAGCTAAACAAGCCTTGATCCCTGTCATTCCGACACGCAGCGGAGCGGAGTGAGGAATCTCGTGAAGTCCAAAGAGAGTAGCAGGCACAACAATGCTTTCACCAACTTGTCAATGGCATACGATACTGAGCGGAGTGAGGAATCTCGTGAAGTCCAAAGAGGGTAGCAGGCACAACAATGCTTTCACCAACTTGTCAATGGCAACAAAACCAAATGCTGTGAGAGATCTGGTAAGGGTAAAAATGTAACCATTTTTTCGCGTTGTCAGCCAACCTTACTATCTCATTGTTTCAGATGTAGTAAAGCCATTAACTCTGATTTATCGGCCCATTTCAAAGGTTTCGAACACCAAGGGTTTCAACCCTCTGAGAAAAAAGCGAATGAGAAATTAAAAAGCCGCAGCCCGGTCAATAATATCTAATTCTTCTTTACCCATCACGGCTAACTCATTCGAAAGCAAAATCATGTAATAAATTCTCCCCCGATAATTTTTTACAACGCTTCGTATTTGCCCGATACTTCTGTTTTTCAAGCAATTACAAATGCATCAATATTGGCCTTTATTCACAATAAGACTTGCGGTTATAAACAAAAGTCTCATTTGTCCCAGTTTTTTAACCATCTTCGGCCACTTTAACGGTAAGGTTTGATTTGCACCTAAGTGCTCGTTTATCAGGCAATTGGAGTTCAAGTTAAACTTTAACAACATACTTAAAACCACCCTATGTTTTATAAAAAGCTAGTCAGAACTCTGCTTCTGACGTTTGTTTTCGTGTTCTCTTGTGTTCAAAGCAATGCACAGGAAATCTGCAACAACTTTATCGACGACGACAATGACGGGCTGATTGACTGCCTTGACCCCAATTGCTGGTCTTCAGGATCGTGTCCGGACGCCGATGGCGACCTTATTCCGAATTTAGTTGATCTGGATGACGACAACGACGGAATTCCTGACAATGTGGAAAGCAGGTGCAACGCACAATTCAACTTCAACTTATCATCAGAAGGCTGGTACACCATCAACGCCAATTCAAATTCTGCCGTTATTGCTAACCCAATGCCGCATAGCAGCAATGGAACGACAATAAGCTATCCCTGCTTAATAGATATTGACGGCCCTGCCAATACCAGTATTGCGGGCTCAAGCCCAAGCCAATCGCCATATATGGTGGATATGGATGCCAGTGCAGGTTCTATGTACGTGCGCTCACCAAACTTTACCGGACTTGACTTTAGTTCGTTTCTAAATGGAGCCGTTTCATTCTCACAATACAATTACAGAATCAACGCCAACGGAGGAAATCCGGGATGGGAAGTCAATCCGGTAGCCAGAATATTTTTATACGGTACCAGTGGCACCAGCGTATCGGCCACTGCACCCATCAACCTGACCAATTTTCAGAATGGAATCTGGAATACTACCACCATCAACATGGTGGATGCTTCATGGTCAGGAAATCAGGCAAACCTGATAAACGTACTCTCTTCACTCAAATACATCAGTATAAAAATTGAATTTGTGAATGGGGCGAGCGCCGGTGGTTGTAACCTTCGCGAATACTTCGCCCTCGATGATGTAATCTTTACTGCACCTGGAGCTTGTGTGGCTGATTTTGATAACGATGGATTGATCAACCAGCTTGACCTCGATAGCGATGGTGATGGCATAACAGATATCAGAGAAACAGGTGGAAATGACCCCAATAACGATGGCAAGATTGGATCTGGAGCTATCACAGATGCCAATAATGATGGACTGGATGATAGCGTGACCAACTTATTCCTCAGCACTGCAAGTCCACTGCGCAACTCAGACGCAACTGACGGCCCTGACTTCCTCGACATAGACTCAGACAACGACGGAATAACTGACGTTAATGAGGCCCAGACTTCTGCTGCTTATGCTGCATCTTCTGCTACAGATTCTGACGGTGATGGAGTAAGCAATACCTTCGATGCTATTGCAGGATTTGGCGCTGCCGGATTAACTCCTGTCAATACAGATGGCACAGACAATCCTGATTATATCGACCTCGATTCTGACAATGACGGAGGCGCAGATTCTACTGAAGCCTGGGATACCGACAACAATGGATCGCCCAATACTATTCCAACCGCACTCGATCAGGATGGCGACGGACTTGACAATGCTTACGACACATTCAACTCCAGCTTTAACAGTTCAAATGGACAAACACCTCTTTCATTTCCCAACCTCGATGTAATATCTACCTTCGAAAGAGATTGGCGTGAAGCAAATCTTCCTCCTGTTGCTCAGGACGATGAGTTTATAACCGATGAAAACCAATCAGTAAGTGGGGATTTATTCTCTGACAATGGAAATGGACCGGATACCGACCCCGATAGCAACACATTCAGTTTCGGAATATCCAATCCTCCCGCCAATGGAAGCGTTATTTTAAATCCATCCACCGGCGCCTTTACCTATACGCCCAACGATTACTTCTCCGGCACAGATACTTTCTTCTATTCTATTTGCGATCCATTCCCTGCCTGCGATACAGCAATGGTTACGATCACTGTAAATGATCTCAACTTTCCTCCCATCGCCGACGACAATACGTATGTAGTGGATGAAGAAACATTGTTAAACGGAACAGTAGCCGACAATGACTTTGACGGAGATGGTGATGTAATTACTTATTCAATCATTACCGGTGCGCTGAACGGCACGTTGAATTTCAACAGCAACGGTACTTTTGATTATACCGGTGATGCAGAATTCAGCGGAACTGAAACAATCACTTACGAGGTTTGTGATCCTTTCAGTTTATGTGATCAGGCCACCCTTACCATTACTGTTAATTCAGTAAATGATGCACCGGTGGCAGTAGACGATGCCAACTCATCGGGCAACTTCACGACCACAAGTGGAAGCGTAGCCGGTAACGACTCTGATCCGGAAAACGATCCGCTTACTTTCACTCTAATCGAAAACAACAACAACGCCATCGTTACATTTAACAATGATGGAAGTTATGTTTACGATCCCGAAGATTCCTTTGTTGGAAATGATACACTGGTGTACATTGTATGCGACAACTCCGCGTTGTGCGATACAGCTTTACTGGTTATTACTGTAACGCCATCCATCGATACAGATGGCGATGGCATTCAGGACGATGATGAAATAACCAACGGCAGTGATCCACTTGATCCTTGCGATCCGAATATCAATGCCCTTTCTACCAACGATTGCGATCTCGACGGACTTGATAATGCAGGTGAAACACTCGCAGGTACAAGCAACACAGACTCTGACAGCGACGACGATGGTCTTTTTGATGGCGCTGAGGTAACAGGTGGTTCTGACCCGCTTGATCCCTGCGATCCAAATCTAGGCGTTCTATTGCCTGTTGATTGCGACAACGACGGACTTGATAATATTGCCGAAGATAATTTAAGCACTGACCCGGCCAATCCTGATACAGATGGTGATGGTTTGACCGATGGACTTGAAGTTACCAATGGAACTGATCCACTCGATATATGTGATCCTAATCCAAATTCACTTCCTACAAACGATTGCGACAACGATGGATTGACATCAGCACAGGAAAACGTGCTCGGTACCAATCCAACCAATCCGGATACGGATGGTGATGGATTCAATGATGGAAACGAAGTTGCCAACGCTACTGATCCGCTCGATTCATGCGATCCTAATGCTGGCGCTGTGCCCACTAATGACTGTGATGCCGACGGATTAACTTCACTTCAGGAAACCGCAGCCGGCACTGATCCTGCCGACGAAGATTCTGACAACGATGGATTCGCGGATGGACTTGAAGTAGGTGGTGGATCTGATCCAACCGACTCTTGCGATCCCGATCCAACTGCAATTCCTTCCAATGATTGCGACAACGATGGACTAACAGCTACTGAAGAAAACAACCTTGGTACAGATCCATCCAATCCAGACACCGATGGTGACGGATCCCTCGATGGATTTGAATTCACCAATGGATTCGATCCATTGAACTCATGCGATCCCGATGCCGGTGCTGTTGCCACAGATGATTGCGACAACGACGGATTAAATTCTGTGCAGGAACTTCTTGCCGGAACCGATGCCGGCAATCCTGATACAGATGGTGACAGCATCAATGATGGAGATGAAGTAACAGGCGGATCAGATCCCACCAATCCATGCGATCCGGATGCCAATGCAATACCGAATGCGGATTGTGATGGCGATGGACTTAGTGCTACACAAGAAGCCATTCTCAATACAGATCCAAGCAATCCCGATACTGATGGTGATGGCTTCAATGATGGAAATGAATTTGTCAATTTCACAGATCCGCTCGATCCCTGCGATCCAAGTGCCACAGCAATTGCTACACAGGATTGCGACAACGACGGTCTCGATGCAACAGGAGAAATTGCAGCAGGTACCAATGCGAATGATCCCGATTCTGATGATGACGGGTTAAATGATGGAGATGAAGTTGCCGCTAACTCAGACCCAAACGATCCTTGTGATCCAAACGCAGGTGGTCTTCTTACTGAAGATTGCGATGGCGATGGATTAACCTCTTTTGAAGAAAACCTTGCTGGAACAGATCCTGCCAATCCGGACACTGACGGCGATGGTGTTGATGACGGATTAGAATTTAACAATGGCTTCGATCCACTCGACTCATGCGATCCGGATCCAATTGCCATTGCAACCAATGATTGTGACAACGATGGATTGAATTCAAC
Organism: Flavobacteriales bacterium; assembly: GCA_031378885.1. GTDB lineage: Bacteria > Bacteroidota > Bacteroidia > Flavobacteriales_D > Sanyastnellaceae > JANNEQ01. The sequence continues at coordinate 37,488 of JANNEQ010000105.1, read as the reverse complement.
TCAAGAAGTAATCTTTAATACAGACCCGACCGATCCTGATAGCGATGATGACGGATTGAATGATGGTGACGAAGTAACTGGTGGAAGCGATCCGAATAATCCCTGCGATCCAGATCCCAATGCAGTACCCGATGGCGACTGCGACTCTGACGGACTAAGTGCAGCAGACGAATTTTTGGCCGGCACTGATCCAAACAACCCTGATACAGATGATGATGGTTTGACAGACGGATTCGAAGTAAACAATGGAAGTTCTCCACTGGACTCTTGCGATCCCGATCCAGCCGCCATTCTCACTGATGATTGCGACAACGATGGTTTGACTTCTCAACAGGAAGCATTTTTCAATACCGATCCTGCCGATGCTGACTCTGATGATGATGGAATAAATGATGGCGATGAAGTAATTGGAGCAAGCGATCCGAATGATCCTTGCGATCCGGATGCCGGTGCCATTGCAACAAACGATTGTGATTTAGATGGTTTGAACTCTACATTAGAAAATGGCATTGGAACTGATCCGGCAAATCCGGACACAGACGGAGATGGATTAGACGATGGAACAGAATTCAACAATGGAACTGATCCTCTCGACTCATGCGATCCGGATGCAGGTGCAGTTGCAACAGAGGATTGTGACAACGACGGATTAAACTCTACACAGGAAAATGCTTCTTCCACCGATCCTGCCAACCCTGATACAGATGGTGACGGCATCAATGATGGCGATGAAGTTTTCGGACTTACTGATCCGCTCGATCCTTGCGACCCAAATGGAACTGCTATTGGCACCAGCGATTGTGACAACGATGGATTGACCTCCGATGATGAAACTTTCTATGGAACCGATCCTGCCAATCCGGATTCAGATGGAGATGGATTTAATGATGGTGATGAAATAGGTTCGGCTTCGAATCCACTGGATCCATGCGATCCAAATCCGGCTTCGCTTTTGTCGAACGATTGCGACAACGACGGACTCACAAATCTTCAGGAAACTTTTGCATCTACCGATCCAACCAATGCGGACAGTGATGGTGACGGATTGCTCGACGGTGAAGAAGTAACCGGAATTGACAACATCGCTTCTGCTACTGTGGCAACTGGTGTCAGTGATCCAAATGATCCATGCGATCCGAATCCTAATGCAGTGGCAAACTCTGATTGTGGTCTTCCAATTGCAGATGACGACAATTATACTACTCCACAAAATACAGACATCAACTTAGATGTATTGACCAACGATGATTTTGGTATTGATGGTCCGTCTGCTGGTAATATTTCTATTACAGCAACAACCAATGGTACCGCTACAGTAACCGCTGGAGCACTTCCAAACGATCCTTCTGATGACACCATTGACTTTACTCCTGATAATGGATTTACAGGCTCGGCCACAATAAACTACCATATCTGTGATTCGGATGGCGATTGTGACAACGCTCTTGTTACAATTGTTGTTGGTGATTGTTTCTCTAATCCATCATTAGATTGTGATGGCGATGGAATTGACAACGCCACTGAAGATGTAAATGGTTCCGATCCTGCCGATCCATGCGATCCCGATGCAGGTGCTGTTGCACTTTTGGATTGCGACAACGATGGACTCAATTCGGCCGATGAAGCTTTACAAAATACTGATCCTGCCGACAGCGACTCTGATGATGATTTTATTTTAGACGGAATCGAAATTGTTCTGGGTTCAAACCCACTCGACAATTGTGATCCAAATCCTGCCGCTGTGGCAACCAACGATTGCGACAATGACGGACTCAATTCAACACAAGAAACTACAGCCGGAACAGATGCCGGAAATCCTGACACTGATAGCGATGGCATCAACGACGGCAATGAAGTGGCCAATGGAACTGATCCACTCGATCCTTGCGACCCGGCCAATGCAGTTCTAACCAATGATTGCGATAGCGATGGATTGACCACTGCAGAAGAAAATGCCAACGGCACTGATCCGGATAACCCCGACACCGACGGAGATGGATACGATGATGGTCTGGAAGTAACCAACCTCAATGATCCGCTGGACTCTTGCGATCCACAAGCCTCTGCTTTGCCAACAAATGATTGTGACGGTGATGGGTTGACTTCACTTCAGGAAGCAGCCGCATTTACAGACCCTGCTGATGCCGACTCTGACGATGATACACTCGACGACGGAATCGAAGTAGCCAACGGAACCGATCCGAACGACCCTTGCGATCCTGCTAATGCTCTGCCAACAAACGACTGCGACAATGACGGTCTTACTTCACTTGAAGAAATTATCAATGGCACTGACGCCAACAATCCTGATACTGACGGTGATGGATTGAATGATGGTGATGAAGTGGATAACTTCACAGATCCGCTCGACTCTTGTGATCCGAATGCCGGAGCAGTAGCTGCCAATGATTGTGATTTCGACGGACTAACTTCTTTACAGGAAACAATTGCTTTAACAAATCCTGCCGATGCAGATACAGACGACGATGGAATCAACGACGGCGCAGAAGTAGTTAACGGAACAGATCCTCTCGACCCTTGTGATCCAACTGCTGTAGGCACTTTTGATTGTGATGGCGACGGGCTTTCCAACAACCAGGAAAATACCCTTGGCACTGATCCCAATGATCCGGACACTGACAACGATGGAATCGAAGACGGCGATGAAGTAACTGCCTCAACCGATCCGCTCGATGCCTGCGATCCGAATGCAGGAGCATTGGCCACAAGCGATTGTGACAACGACGGACTGAATACAACAGGTGAATTACTCGCTTCAACCGATCCTGCCGATCCTGATACGGATGATGATGGAATCAACGATGGAACTGAAGTAACTAACGGAACCGATCCGCTCGATCCTTGCGATCCAACTGCTGTTGGAATTTTCGATTGTGATGGTGATGGACTGACCAATGCCCAGGAAGTAATTCTCGGCACAGATCCAAATGATGCAGACAGCGACAATGACCTGATAGATGATGGCGACGAAGTAACCGCACTCACTAACCCACTCGATCCCTGCGATCCGAATGAAGGTGCAGTAGCTACATCAGATTGTGACAGTGACGGACTGAATGCAGCGGGCGAAGCAACAGCCGGAACAAATCCTGGCGATGCAGATACAGACGACGATGGTATCAATGACGGAACTGAAGTAACCAACGCAACTGATCCGCTTGACCCATGCGATCCAACCGCAATTGGAGTATTCGATTGCGATGGAGACGGACTCACCAACAACCAGGAAATTACTCTCGGTACAAATCCAAATGATGCCGACAGCGATGACGATACTATCGAAGATGGTGACGAAGTAACTGCTGCTACTGATCCTCTGGATCCTTGCGATCCGAATGCCGGTGCATTGGCCACCTCAGATTGCGATAGCGATGGTCTCAATGCAGGTGGTGAAGCTTTGGCCGGAACTGATCCTGCTAACCCTGATACAGATGGCGACGGAATCAACGACGGAACCGAAGTAACCAATGGAACAGATCCATTGAACGCATGCGATCCAAATGCCATTGGTATTACCGATTGCGACAATGACGGATTAAACAACGACGACGAAGTTGCACTCGGCACAAATCCATTCGACGCAGACAGCGACGATGATGGTATTGAAGATGGCGATGAAGTTACTGCTGCAACAGATCCGCTCGATCCTTGCGATCCAAATGCCGGAGCAGTTGCAACTACAGATTGTGACAACGATGGTCTTACTGCAGCCAACGAATTGGTATTGGGAACTGATCCCGGTGATGCCGATACTGACGACGATGGCATTGACGACGGTCAGGAATTAATTGACGGCAGTGATCCACTCGATCCTTGCGATCCAAATGGCGGTGCACTTGCAGCCACTGATTGTGACAACGACGGATTAACTGCAGGACAGGAAGATATTTTGGGAACAGATCCAACCAATCCCGATACAGATGGCGATGCCATCGAAGATGGCGATGAAGTAACAGCATCTACTGATCCACTCGACCCTTGCGATCCGAATCCTATTGCATTAAATACAAATGATTGCGATAACGATGGCCTTAACGTTGACGAAGAAACACTCGCTTCTACAGATCCAACTGATCCCGATTCTGATGATGATGGCATCAATGACGGTGACGAAATAGACAATGCAACCGATCCACTTGATCCTTGCGATCCGAATGCCGGAGCCCTTGCAACAAGCGATTGTGATAACGACGGATTGAACGCTGGTGATGAAATCCTTTTGGGAACAGATCCAACCAATCCTGACTCCGATGGCGATATCATTAATGACGGCGATGAAGTAAACAATGGCACTGACCCACTCGATCCATGCGACCCTAATGCCGCAGCAGTAGCCACAAGTGATTGCGACAACGATGGATTGACCGCCAACGAAGAAGCCACTGCCTCTACAGATCCTGCGGACGCAGATTCTGACGATGATGGAATCAATGATGGCGATGAAGTGGCCAACGGAACTGATCCGCTCAATCCTTGCGATCCATCCGCTGTCGGAATATTCGATTGCGATAATGATGGATTAACATCCGACGAAGAAATAGCCATTGGTACAGATCCGAATAATCCAGATACAGATGGTGATGCCATCAACGATGGTGATGAAGTAACCGCTTCAACTGATCCGCTCAATCCTTGCGATCCAAATGCAGGAGCAATTTCAACTACAGATTGCGACAGCGATGGATTAACTGCCGGTGATGAATTATTGATCGGAACTGATCCTGCTGATGCAGATACAGACGATGATGGTTTCAATGATGGTGATGAAGTAAACAATGGAACTGATCCATTGAACCCTTGCGATCCGATAGCCACCGGAGCATCAGATTGTGATGGCGATGGTCTGAGCAACGACGAAGAAGATGCCCTCGGAACAGATCCAAATGATGCCGACAGCGATGACGATACAATCGAAGACGGCGATGAAGTAACAGCTTCAACTGATCCGCTCAATCCTTGCGATCCAAATGCAGGAGCAATTTCAACCACAGATTGCGACAGCGATGGATTAATTGCCAGTGAAGAATTATTGATCGGAACTGATCCTGCTGATGCAGATACAGACGATGATGGTTTCAATGATGGTGATGAAGTAACGAACGGCACAGATCCATTGAACCCTTGCGATCCGATAGCCACCGGTGCATCAGATTGTGATGGCGATGGTCTGAGCAACGATGACGAAGATGCCCTCGGAACAGATCCAAATGATGCCGACAGCGATAACGATACAATCGAAGATGGCGATGAAGTAACTGCTTCAACCGATCCGCTCGATCCTTGCGATCCAAATGCGGGAGCACTTGCCACCACAGATTGCGACAGCGATGGATTAACTGCCGGAGAAGAATTGTTAATCGGAACTGATCCCGCAGATTCAGATACCGACGACGATGGATTTAGCGACGGCAATGAAGTAACCAACGGCACAGATCCATTGAACCCATGCGATCCTATTTCTACAGGAACTGCAGATTGCGATGGTGATGGTCTTACCAATGATGAAGAAGCCGCACTTGGAACAGATCCTGATGATGCAGACAGCGACGACGATACAATCGAAGACGGTGATGAAGTTACAGATTCAACTGATCCGCTCGATCCATGCGATCCAAATGCAGGAGCACTTGCGACCAGCGATTGCGACAACGACGGATTAACTGCTGGTGATGAATTATTAATCGGAACTGATCCTGCTGATGATGACACTGACGATGACACCATTACCGATGGTGATGAAGTAACCAACGGCAGCGATCCACTCAATCCTTGTGATCCGAATGCCATTGGCACTGCCGATTGCGATGGTGACGGACTTACCAACGACGAAGAAGTTGCTCTTGGAACTGATCCGAATGATACGGACAGTGATGACGATACAATCGAAGACGGCGACGAAGTAACCGCTTCCAGTGACCCACTCGATCCATGCGATCCAAATGCAGGCGCACTTGCTACCAGCGATTGTGACAACGATGGATTAACTGCCGGTGATGAATTATTGATCGGTACTGATCCTGCAGATGCAGATACTGACGATGACACCATTACTGACGGTGATGAAGTAACCAACGGCAGCGATCCACTCAATCCTTGTGATCCGATTGCCATTGGCACTGCCGATTGTGATGGTGACGGACTTACCAATGATGAAGAAACAACATTGGGCACAGATCCAAATGATGCCGACAGCGATGACGATGCTATCGAAGACGGCGACGAAGTAACTGCTTCAACTGATCCACTCGATCCTTGCGATCCAAATGCAGGAGCTCTTGCCACCACAGATTGCGACAGCGATGGATTAACTGCCGGTGATGAATTATTGATCGGAACTGATCCTGCTGATGCAGATACAGACGATGACACCATTACTGACGGTGATGAAGTAACCAACGGCAGTGATCCACTCAATCCTTGCGATCCGATTGCTACAGGCACTTCAGATTGTGACGGAGATGGATTAACCAATGATGAAGAAGCTACACTTGGAACTGATCCAAATGATGCAGACACCGACGACGACGCCATTGAAGACGGTGATGAAGTAACCGCTGCCACTAACCCACTCGATCCTTGCGATCCGAATGCCGATGCATTGGCCACATCCGATTGTGATGGTGATGGTTTGAATGCTGGTGAAGAAGCACTGATCTTTACAGATCCTGCCGATGCAGATTCTGACGATGATACCATCAATGACGGCGATGAAGTTACCGGAGGATCTGATCCACTCAATCCTTGCGATCCGAATTTCTCTGACGATGGAAGTGCCGATTGTGACAACGACGGATTGACCAACGACCAGGAAACTGCCGCAGGCACAGATGGCGCCGACAGCGATTCTGACAACGACGGACTCAACGACGGTGAAGAAGTATTGGGAGTTGATGACTCTTCTACTTCATCCGTGGCAGTTGGAATAAGCGATCCTCTCGATCCATGCGATCCGAATATCGATGCACTTGATTCGAATGATTGCGACAATGATGGCCTGACCAATCAGGAAGAAACATTATTCGGAACAGACAACACCAATCCGGATACAGATGGTGATGGATTCAATGATGGTGATGAAATCATTTCAGGTTCGAGTCCTATTGATATATGCGATCCTTTGGTTGGAATTCTTCTGCCCGTGGATTGCGATAACGATGGACTCGACAACCTTGGAGAAAGCGCGCTCGGAACTGATCCTGCCAACCCTGATACGGACGGCGATGGCATCAACGATGGCGATGAAAATACCAATGGCACAGATCCACTTGACTCATGCGATCCTGATATCAACGCACTTGCTACAAACGATTGCGACGACGATGGTTTGAACAATGCTGCTGAAATACTCGCAGGAACCGACAACACCAATCCGGATACCGACGGTGATGGCATCAACGATGGCGATGAGGTAGCTGCATTTAATGATCCGCTCGATCCATGCGATCCAAATGCAGGTGGAAATCCAACCAGCGATTGCGACAACGACGGATTAACTTCTGCCGAAGAAACCATCATCGGCACTGATCCGGCCGATGCCGATACAGACAACGACGGAGTGGAAGACGGCGATGAAAATACCAACGCCACAGATCCTCTTGATCCTTGCGATCCAAACCCTCTTGCACTTGGTACAAATGATTGCGATGCAGACGGACTCACATTGGATGAAGAAACAACTCTTGGAACAGATCCAACAGATGCCGACTCAGATGATGACGGTGTAAATGATGGTGATGAAGTAACCGGAACATCCGATCCGTTGAATGCTTGTGAGCCAAATCCGCTTTCACTTGGAACCAACGATTGCGACAATGACGGACTCAACAACGATCAGGAAGCCACCGCAGGTACCAGTCCAACAGACAACGACACTGACGATGATGGTCTTACAGATGGTGAAGAATTGCTAGGTGTGAACGATCCGATAACACCACTGGTACCGGAAGAATTCAGCGATCCACTCAACTTCTGCGATCCTTTCATCAACAATTGTGAAACCGAAGTTGAAATTCCGCAGGCCATTACACCGAACGACGATGGAATCAACGATTTCTTCGAAATCAAAAACATCGAACTGTACCGTGAAAACAACCTGATGGTATTCAACAGATGGGGCGTTGTGGTTTATGAGACGGTCAATTACAACAACACCGACAACTATTGGGATGGTAACAACTACGGAACAGGCCAATCTGGTCTGGTGCCCGAAGGAACTTACTTCTATGTACTCGAATACAAAGTGAACGGTGAAGTCCAAACTAAAACAGGATTCATTTTCGTAAAAAGCAGTGTAAAATAATCCACCCTATCTAAAACAAAGAAAATGAAAAAGAATATATATATCACTTTAGTAGGATTGTTGCTCACCAACTTACTTTGGTCGCAACAGGATCCACAGTTTACACATTACATGTACAACAGTGTGTACAACAATCCTGCTTATGCCGGAAGTCGTGATGCGCTGACCGCAGGACTGCTTCACCGCAGCCAGTGGATCGGACTCGACGGCGCTCCGAAATCGCAGACCTTTTATATCCATACACCGTTGAACAACGAAAGATTGAACGTTGGCTTTTCGGCTGTGGCAGATAAGATTGGTCCGATGTCGCAAACCATGCTGTATGGCGATTTCGCATACAGAATGCCCATTACGGATAAAATAAAAATTGCTTTCGGTATCAAGGCCGGTGTAAAATTATTTCAACCGAGAATAGCTGGTCTGAATACATTCGATCCAAACGATCCCGATCTGGTGGGCAATCCTGCTAAAAACAGTGTGGCTCCCAATGTAGGATTTGGAATTTATGTCAACCACGAACAATGGTATGCCGGAGTAAGTGCCCCGCGAATACTGGAAAATGAGCTGACTGTTTCCGGAAGTACTACACCCTTTATCAAAGAAAAAAGGCATTACTTCTTTATTGGTGGCGGCTTGATTCCATTGAATGAGATGGTGAAACTTAAGCCATCTACCCAAATCAAATTTGTGCCCAATGCCCCCATGTCTGTCGATCTTACCATGGAAGCAATTGTTTACGACAAATTCAATTTTGGTTTCTCAAGAAGAGTAAAGGACTCCTTCAGCCTTCTTGCCGGTATGAATATCAACTCGCAATTCCACGCCGGAATTTCCTGGGATTTCACCACAAGCAGTTTGCGTAAAGTAAACGATGGTTCGCTTGAGCTGCTGTTGATGTACGACTTTGTATTCAAGAAAGACAAACTCATCACTCCCAGATTCTTTTAATCCGACCCACCCTATGAAGAAAATACTATTTATATTTAGCATATTGGCGGCAGCACAAAATGTGTCTGCGCAAGAAGGCGCCACAAAGGCCGACCGACTCTACGACAATTACGCTTTCGAAGCTTCCAGCGAAGCCTATAATGCTGTAATTGCCAAAGGCGATTCGCAGGAAACTGTCATCAGGCACCTTTCCAATTCTTACTACAGACAAGGTGAGCTCATGAATGCCGAGCCCTGGTTTGCGATGTTGTACGATCAGGGTACTGCCACCAAAGAAGACATTCACAGCTATGTACAATGCCTCAAGGCAGCCAGCAACTGGCCAAAGGCAGAGCAGGTAATGGAGGCATTTACAAAAGTGTTTCCAGATGATTCAAGATCAAAAAAGTACCTCGAGCAAAAGGAGTTATTTACTTATATCAGAAAATCCAAGTCGAATTTCGAATTGGCCAACCTGGATATCAATACTGCTTACTCCGACTTTAGTGTGGCATTTCGCGGTGCAGATGTCGCTTATGTTTCGGTGCCGAAAAAGCAAACTGGTATTGTGAGAATGCACAAATGGAACAACCAGCCCTTTCTCAATATCTACTTAGGCATTGCCAACAGCGGAGTAATAACCAACTCCGAGCCATTGGGCAAAAGCATCAACAGCCAATACCACGAAGGTCCGGTTTGTTTTTCGCAAGATGGCAACACCATGTATTTTACCCGGAACAATTTTTTCAAAAACAAAAAAGGAGCAGATTCAAAAGGCATCAATCGTCTGAAAATTTACAAATCTGTTTATACGGCCGGCGAATGGGTGGTGAGCGAATCATTGCCATTTAACAGCGACATATACAGCACCGGACACCCTGCCCTATCCGCTGATGGCACTACACTTTACTTTGTAAGCGATATGCCCGGAGGTATGGGAGGAACAGACATCTGGCAGGTAAACGTCAGCTCAGATGGCTCATACGGAGAACCCAAAAACCTGGGGCTGCTCATCAATACTGCAGGCAATGAAATGTTTCCGGTTATCTTACCTGATGGATCGTTGAGCTTTGCGTCAAACGGCCATCAGGGATTTGGCGCTTTGGATATTATGATTGCCAAACCAGTGAAAGAAGGCGGATTTGAAGCACCTTTTAATCCAGGTCCGGGACTTAATACCTCTTCCGATGATTTTGGATTCAGTCTTGGCCAGGACATGAGCAGCGGTTTTGTTTCTTCCAATCGCGAAGAAGGAAAAGGCTCTGATGATATTTACTCAGTGAAAGTTCTGGGTCCGCTTGAAGCGCCATTTTTGCTCAAAGGTGTGGTAAAGAATTCAAGCACCGATGAAGTAATTCCAGGCGCTACCCTCACCTTACAAGGCCCAGATGGCAAAGCCATTTCGAAGGTTACGGCAGGCGAAGATGGTTCGTATGCAGTGCTGGTGAAAAAAGCTTCATCCTATACTTTGGCCGTAGACAAAGAAGGATTGCCTTCCGCAAAAGCAGACATTAAAACGGCAGATCTTGAAGGTAAGAATTACGTTTTTACAAAAGACGTCGATCTCAAAACAGGCCCTGCAGCTGCCGTTAAAAAAGTAATGGGTCTTGTAACAGACAAAATTACCGGAGCACCTATACAGGGCGCCATTGTTTCTATACTCGACAGCAAAGGCACTCCCGTTGGCGAATACAATACAGATGCAAAAGGAATATTTACAGAAAATGCTGGTAAACTGATCACGGGTGATGCGGCAGGATACCAAATCAAAATCAGAAGTATTGGTTACATTTCACGCTATGTTGATCTCAACCAATGTGTAACCACTCCAGAGAAAATGATTACCATTCCGCTGGGTCAATTGACTGTAGGTGGCGACCTTGGAGAAATGCTCGGCATCAAACCCATTTACTTCGACAAAAACAAAGCAGATATTCGCCCAGATGCGGAAATCGAATTGAACAAAGTACTGGAAGTATTGAACGAATATCCCACAGTAGAAATCGAATTGGGATCGCATACCGATTGCAGGTCGAGCAAAGAGTACAACAAACAACTCAGCGACAAACGCGCCAAATCCAGCTCTCAATACATTATCGGCAAAGGAATTCCTGCCAACAGAATCAAAGGTGTGGGTTATGGCGAATCCGAATTGATCAATGATTGTGGTTGTGAAGGCAAAAAAGAATCCACCTGTACGGAAGAGCAACATGCGTTGAACAGGAGAACGGTGTTTAAGATTGTGAAGATGTAAATTGTTTTTTTTTTATAATGAAAGGCGCCGCAAGAGATTGTGGCGTTTTTTTTTTGAAATACCCATGTAAGCGAAAAGAGTTTGAAGAATATAATACCGATTTGGTAGCTGTTTTAGTCCAATCTTCGCTGCGCTTGATTGTACTAAACAGCTACTCTCCCGGTATTTACCACTGTATGATTTCATCTCCGGCATGGACTAAATTGTAATGAACATTGGTATAAAAAGTCGATTGGATTCGATTGAATGACCCTCGCAGGTTTAGTTCGGCGAGCTTAGCCAACAATACAAAACACGCACTTCGCATTTTGTATTGTTGGAGTAAAAAACGACTGATTAAGGATTTTAAAACCCTCTTCAAGGCCTTATTATCAATTCAATATAATTGAACGCCAGTTGGGATTTACTACGAAAGCCGCGGAGCAGTATATTTGGGGTGTGATAGTAAAACGTGAGTGTATTAATGAGTTATGCGCAACCTTATGGCGACACAGCAACCTTGAACTTTTAGAGCTTTGAATCAACAGACATTAAGCTTTAACAATAAAAATTAGAAACAATGGAAATAGACAAATCATTTTCAATCAGTGCTAAAACTTGCACTTTAAAATACAACTCACAGAAAAATGGAGAAACGGTTTTTGCCGACAATCTCAGATACATCATTCCGATTTATCAACGACCTTATTCATGGACTGACGAACAGCTAAGGAAACTTTTATCCGACATTTTTTTAGGTTATTGGGGCAGTGACGGAAACATTATTAAAGAGCCAATGTTCATTGGAACAATGCAATTAGCCGAGAAAGATTTAGTAAAAAAAGAGCAGCAAGTTATTGATGGACAACAACGCCTAACAACTTTTTTAATTCTCCTTAAAGTTTTAAAAATGGAGTTCCAGAATTGCAAAGAATTAGAATCAATTCACTTTGACTGGTTAGAAACAAAAGTCAACAACGGAACACAGCAAAAAGATTTCAACCAGTTATTATCTTTCAACTCATTTGAAGAATACAATTCAAATCGGAACACTTATGTAAATAACGCAATCTATATAAAAAATATTCTCACGGAATTAATTTCAGAAGGACAAAAGCTTTCAGAGAATGAAACAGAGGAGCAGTTCAATGCTGATGATTTCACGAACTACATTTTAAGTAAGATTTATTTTGTGGTAATTGAAACTCATGCTTCACTATCCAAAACATTACAAATCTTCAACGCAATAAATACCACAGGACTTGACTTAAATGGAGGAGATATTTTCAAGCTAAGAATGTATGAATATGTATGCGACCAAAACAAGAACGCAACTGAAGAAACTAAAACAAAATTCTTTGAACAGATCAGCGGACTTTACGAAAAGATTGACACGAAGAACAAAGAGTTTGGTTGGGTTACGGATATTTTTGGAATTTTAGAAATGTATAAATACATCCTTGTTGCAAAGTATGATTTACCAAAGACACTTTATTTCTACGAAACAAACAGATTCTTTGAGGAGTTATTTGATACAATCTCAAATACAAATCGGTGGGATAATTTTAAGAGCATAAAAGAAAAAGGTCTTACTCTTTCTTTAAATGAATTGGAACAAATAATTCAATCACGGTTTCAATGGCATTTGATTTACAAGAATGTTCCAACAGCAGAAGATGCTTGTTCATGGCATTTTATATGGTGGTCAAGATTTAGCCGTTATCACATTTTAGCGTATCTTTTTACCTACAAGTTTAATTCAGAAGAAGATTTTACTTCAAAACTATTTGTATTCAAAAAGCAATTGAGTAAACTATTTATCATTTATAGTATTCGTTTCCAAAAAATCAAAAGCGAAATTTATTACACTTTCATGTATGAAGTAATAGATGCAATGATGAATAAATCATCTTCTGAATTGTTGCAATTAATTAATTCTAAAATAGGAAAAGTAGAAGACCACAAAGGTTGGTATGACATTGAAGATATTTTGAATGGTGACATTACCTACAATGCGAAATTGAAAAATATCATTTGTAGATTATCAGCTTTGTTAGAAGAAAATTTCACTTCTACTGACATAAAAATATGTAGCAACTTATTCCAGTCGCCAATTGACATTGAACATATTCAATCATACCACGACATTGATGGTAATAAAAGAGAAGATGTTTGGAATCAGTGGGGAGATGACATAAACTCAATTGGGAACTTGATGGTTTTAGAATCAACAATTAACAAATCTATCAATAATAGAGAGTATGGTTATAAGATTAAACGATATCCCGAAAGTTATTATGCAATTGTTCACAATCAAGTGAAAAATTATTCTGAATGGTCAATTGAGCAGTGCTCAGAACGAAAGACAATTGAGGCAAATAAAATTCTGAACTATTTATTTAACTAATGTCAAAAAAAACTAACATCGCTTCTAATATAAATCGCTTCGGCCAAAGTGTGTGCGGTCTTCAAACAGTGGTGCTTCGGACGATCAGCAAGGCAGAGCATAACAGGGGGTTTGGCAAAATTTGGGCAGAAGTAATATCAATGAGCATTAGTTCGTTATTTGGCTTGGGCTCGGGCAAAAATTTTTCAATTTAGATTTTTGTTGTTATCTTTATCACCAGTTTTTCAATCAGCAGCGGTTCCAGGCAGGCGATTTTCCAATTCCAAAACTTCGCCAAGCCCTATCCGTTAGCAAACATTTTAAATGAATAGACAATTTCAAATATTGACAGTAATTTCTGGACTTTTTTTGGTCTCCTGGACGTTCATTGACAAATTCCCAACAGGCAAAATAAAACAGACTTTTCAACGACTTCTCTCAGACACGACAACAATCGATTTTGAATACATTAATGTTAAAACAGTAACACCGATAGTAGATAGCAACTTTAACGAAGTGCTTCCTAAAACAGATTTATATTTCGTAATTATCCAAAATGGTTCTCATTGGGAATACAACAACGGAAGCATCCAAACTGTTGCCGCGGTTTCAACAATAGATAGCAATGATATCAGGCTTCTTTTACCACAAGACTACGCAAAGAGTTCGACCAACTTTTTTGATCTTTTTTACGGAAAGACTATTAAGAATAAAGAGAAAATATGCGAATCTATTTCCAATCTCTTTCTTAAAACATATACCCGAAACGCTTTCAATTGTGACGCGGAAATAAAGGGTTTGCACCAGACAATATTCTCAACAGACAGCATATTAAAGGTTACAACCACTTGGACAGAAAATTGTTGGGATTATACAAAAGACAAGAAGAATGCAAAAGAGTATTTAGTAAAAAGAACGACAATGTTTTCATTCAAGGGTGACATTCTAACAAACATCGATTATAAAGACTGGCGAAAATAAAAAACGTTTGCTAACATACGAGGCTTAAACTAAGTTCCACTTCAATTTAAATCCCTACTGATTATACTAGTGGGCCTCGAAGGAAGAATTTCATGTTAAGGCAATTGAATAACTTTGGCGCCTACCTCATAGAAAATGAGGCCCTTTGAGAAGGACATATCCTTGCCGGTCAAATCGTTCAGACAGGAAAACTCAATTTGGTCCCGCGCTATTACTTGTATTCCTTGCATCAGTAAATATTTGCAAATCCGGCATCTGAAGTCAAGTGATTTAAAGTAATTTTATCGGATGAATTTCGAAAGGTGGGCCGAGAGTTCTTTCACAACCTGTCCCGCCAAAAGCGGAAGTCTGCCGTTGGCCGTCACTTAAAAAAGACCGTATATGAAAAAAATAGCAGTAATAATTTTACTTTTTCTTTCCAAACTAACTTTCGGACAAGCCGAATTTAAAGAACAATTTATAACTTTCACCATAGACAGTAAAGAATTGGGCAAAGTCGAATTTTGTACTTTCAAATCTACTATTGATAAGAAAAAGCCCTTAATGATTTTCATTCACGGTTCGGGAAATGAACCAACCTTTTGCTATCAAACAGACTTGAAAACTTATGCATGGAAAGGCTTTTCGGAGATTGAAAAATATAAAGACAAATACCACGTAATCTCAGTTTCCAAACCTGGAATACCCTTATTTGATACCGTTCAAAAAGACACTGTTACTTTCCAAACATCCTATCCATTAAATGACGAATTTAGAAATAGATATTCTTTGGAGTGGAGAGCAAAAGCGGCTTCCTTAATAATTGACCAAGCCATAAAACTACTTCCAGTCGACAAATCCAGGATATTGGTCATTGGACATTCTCAAGGTGGACAAGTTGCACCAAAAGTTGCGGTTTTAAATAAAAAAGTAACTCATGTAGTTTTGTTAAACTCAAATTCATTAAATCATTTATACGATTTTGTTTTACAAGAAAGGTTGGCATCGTTCAAAGGAGAACAAACTTTTGAACAGACACAGAAAAACATTGACAGTTTGTTTGCTGACTACAAGAAGATATTTGCCGACCCAAACAGTAAAACGAAAAACTGGAATGAAGAAACATATTATCGTTGGGCAAGTTTTAGTGATGAAACACCATTAGAGAATATGCTAAAACTAAAAATCCCAGTAATGGTAATTGCAGGTGGTAAGGATTTATGGGGTTCGTTTATTATGAATACCGATTATGTGGAAATAGAATTTATGCGACAGAAAAAAACAAATTTGACATATAAAGTATACCCAAACGCAAACCACTTTTTACAAGACGAAATTACAGAAAATGGGAAAATGAATACATTGGACTTAAAGCCTAAAATATTCAACGAAATAGACGAATGGACGAAAAAATAAAAGCGAACGGCTACTCGCTTAGCCCACACTGCCTGTAGCAAAAGACAGGGAAAGACTTTCACACCACTTACGCTTTTATGCGGGATAAACTCCCATACGGACTTCGTATAAAGCGGTTCACTGTGTAAAAAATGCGCACATAACCGTTTGTTCAGGGCATACCATTAAGTAATAATCAAGCATGGACTCATAGCTGCATTTGACCAATCTTGGCAGTGCGATCGTGGTGGTCATCATGGGACTATGGGAAATCCCGAACTACGTTTGCGCTTGCGGCTCTATGAATAGGTGTAACCTCAGTTATATTCGCTACACATATAGTATTTCGATTTTTGCGTCTTGAAGTCAAGAGGTATTGAGTATCTTATCGCATAAAAGTTAACGACGGATTGGGGAGTTTTTTCACAACCTGTCCCGCCGAAAAAGGGAGTCTGGCCTTATGCCTCATGTAAACAGACTACCTGACCAACATTGACAAATAAACAAATCACAAAAAACAGACCCGCAGATAGGGGTATGAATCCTTTGAATTGTCACAGTACCAAATTCAAGAAAATGAAGCGAAAATTGAAGTCTGTATTGGCTATTCTATGGTTAGCCGTAATTTTTGGATCTTGAAGTCAAGAGGCATTGGGTATTTGTATCACATAAACATTAATAATGGGGCGGGAAGTTTTTTCACAACCTGTCCCGCCAAAAGCAGGAGCCTGCCGATATGCGTAACCATAGACAATAAGACATGAAAAGACAATTTGAAACAGAAATATGAAAAAAATAATTTACTGTATTACAACTATCATTTTACTGACCGGATGTACAAAGGACTATAATGAACCAGGTAATCTTGTACCGAAGACAGTTGATGAAGACGCGACATTGCCTCACATTAATGTAAACGGGACACTGTTACATTCGGAAACATTCGGAAACAGCGACAGTGCAATGGTTGTGTTTTTACACGGTGGTCCGGGTGCTGATTACAGGAACGGAATAAATGTTAAGGGACTTGCTGATGAAGGCTATTTTGTTGTTGTTTATGACCAGCGTGGAACTGGTTTATCACAAAGACATAACAAAGAAGTATTTACTATTCAAACCTATCTGGACGATTTATCGGCAGTTATTGAACACTATCGGACTTCGACAAATCAAAAAATATTTCTCTTTGGACATTCCTGGGGAGCAATGTTAACAGCAGCCTATATAAACGAATATCCCAACCGTATAGCAGGAGCAATTTTTGCTGAACCCGGTGGACTAAACAAAGATCTACTGGATGAATATGGAGAAACTAGCCGAAAATTAGAACCATTTTCAGAAGCGACCAATGATGTATTATACACACAACAATTTTTATCAAGAAACGACCACATTACACTTGACTATAGGATTGGACTTCAGTCGCCCTTTTCTTATGCGAAAGGAAACAATGAAGGAATAGAAGGCCCTTCTCCATTCTGGAGAAACGGCGCAGTTTCACTCAACGCAATGATAGACATTTCAGAAAACGAAGGCTTCGACTTTACTACCAATTTGGATACTTATGCCACAAAGGTTCTTTTTATATATGGAGAGAACAACAAATCTTATGGTGAGTCCTTCGCCTTAAAGGAAGCTTCTTATTTCCCTAATTATGAAGTTGCTCAAATCAATGACACCGGACACGAAATGATTTATTTCAAATGGAATAATGTCTTGCCAGTAGTTTTACCTTATCTAAACACACTAAAATAGAATGAAACATAAAATATACCTAAGTTTATTATGCGTTGTTCTTTCGTTTCATTTTGCAACAGGGCAAACCTACAATTGGGGTAGTATTACCGATTCATCGAAGCATATTGCCGGTGCAACTTTAGGGTGGGAATATTCTGCAATCGCGGGAGTAAATTACAATTATAAACTTCCTGTAAAAATGCCAGTTTTCATTCAAACTGGTTTGTCTATGCCATTTGGCAAAAATGTAGTGGATGATTTTAAATCTAATTTGGGACTAGGCGGACAGCTATATAACAAGAATAATTTCCATTCCATATTCGCACTAAACACAATCTACAAGCGGTATGCGAATGAATTGGTTACTTTAAATCAGGTTGGTCTAGACTTTAAAACAACAAACGGAATATACAAATCAAGGTGGTTTGTGGCAACAGAAATAGGTTTGGAGTTAGGACTATCAACACATTTCAAGCATTCGAAAACATACAAACAAAATATCTACTCAGACGTGCAAGACGGATGGTATAAGCCCTTATCAGCAGGTATACTGAATTTTGGCGTTCAGACAGGGTATTCATTCCAAGAAAGCGATCTGATTTTTAGAATTGGCTATTTTAAAACAATTACTTCATCTGCAAATGTTTTAATTCCATATTATGTGACACTTGGATATAACCTGAAAATAAAATAATGGCACCGCATAACAGTGGTTTTAAGAAATTGGTTCCACGCTATTCCATGTATTCGATTCATGGAGAAAAATTTTCATTTTTGGGTCTTGAAGTCAAGAGGTTTTGAGTACTTTTATCGGATAAATATTAACAATGGATTGGGGCGTTTTTTCACAACATGTCCCGCCAAAAGCGTGTATCTAACGTTAGGTGTATGCATAGCGAACGACACAACCGACACCAAATGAACAGTAAAATAACAGACAAAATGCCACCGCTTCGCAAAATTAAAGGAACTGTAATGCCTGCCAAAAGCCGACCCAAACTGCAGCACATTTAATTATACCCAACCGTACCCAAAGCCCAACCACCAGACAATTCGGACGACAGAAATTATTCTGAAAATTTATTTGCTCGATTCAAAGTCTATATCGTAATATTGCAATATCAATATTGAGTTATGGGTGCTACCAAGACAGAACATTTTACAGACAAACAAAACGCTATTGCAACTCTTGCCAAAGCGTTGGGACATCCTGCAAGGGTTGCCATTATTGACTATTTGCTAAAAGTGGACGCTTGTATTTGTGGCGACATTGTTAACGAATTGCCATTGGCACAGCCAACAGTTTCGCAACATTTGAAAGAACTTAAGAACGCTGGACTTATCAAAGGTGACATTGAAGGCAATACCATATGTTACTGCATAGACGAAAAAGCCCTTGACAAACTGCAAAACTATTTCGCAAACATTTCAACCAAATTAGAAAAGAAGAAAAAAGGTTGTTGTTAACCAAATAAATAAAAAGCAATATGAAATTATCAGAAATAAAAAAACATTTAAGCACCGCAGAAGCAGTGAATTTTGAACTTCAAAACGGAACCTCTGTTCCAGAACATTTTCACGTTACCGAAGTTGGCGCAGTTACTAAACACTTTATTGACTGTGGCGGGACAATCAGAATTGAAAAAGTTGCAAACTTTCAATTGTGGGATGCAAACGACTTTGAACACCGTTTAAAACCAACCAGGTTGCTTAACATCATTAAACTTTCCGAAGAAAAATTAGGAATGGAAGATTTAGATATTGAAGTTGAGTATCAAGCTGAAACAATCGGCAAGTTTGATTTAGATTTCAATGGAAAAAACTTTGTGCTTGTTTCAAAACAAACAGCTTGTCTGGCTTCTGATTCTTGCGGAATTCCTCAAGAAAAACAGAAACTAAATTTAGCAGAAGTTAAAAATAAAAATTCTTGTAAACCAGGCGGTGGCTGTTGTTAATCTAGTTTTATGAAAAGGTATATAGCTGAAATATTAGGAACTTTTGCAATGGTGTTTTGCGGAACTGGTGCAATCATTATTAACCAACAAACTAATGGAGCAATTACCCATCTTGGCGTTGCTATTACGTTTGGACTTATAGTAATGGCAATGATTTACGCTTTAGGAAATATTTCGGGAGCACATTTAAACCCTGCCGTTACCATTGCTTTTACATTGGCTAAAAAGTTTGAAATAAAACAAGTTTCACCATATATCATTAGTCAATTAGTTGGTGCTTTTTTAGCAAGTTTTGTTCTTAAATATTTGTTCCCAACAAATGAATTTTTAGGAGCTACACTTCCATCAGGTACAGCGTTACAATCATTTATTTTGGAATTTATTCTTACATTTTTTCTAATGCTTGTAATCATAAATGTAGCAACAGGTAGCCAAGAGCAAGGAATGTTTGCTGGGCTCGCCATTGGTTCGACAGTATTATTGGAAGCAATGTTTGCTGGTCCGATTTGTGGAGCAAGTATGAACCCTGCACGTTCAATAGCACCAGCAATTGTAAGCGGACACACCGAACATTTGTGGGTTTACATTTCAGCAACAATTTTAGGATCAGCATTAGCTATTCCAACTTGGAAATTTTTAAATCAAAAAGACAAAGTACAAAAATGAAAATTGTATTATTCAGCGACATACATTCAAATCTTCCAGCATTGGAAGCATTTTTTAAAGACCTTGAAACTATAAAACCCGATGCGGTTTATTGTTTAGGCGACTTGGTAGGCTACAACACATGGCCTAATGAAGTAATTAACGAAATTAGAAAAAGAGGCATTCCCACCATTGCAGGAAACTATGATTTTGGCGTTGGCAGAACTTCGGACGACTGCGGTTGTGCTTACAAAACTGACGAAGAAAAAGGAATGGGCGTTCAATCTATCGCATTGACAAATCAGCTAGTAAAACCCAATGAACGCCAGTATTTACGGACACTTCCTGCACATATACAAGTAGAATATCAACTCAACAACGACCATTTATTCTTATTGATGGTTCACGGAAGTCCTAGAAAAATAAACGAATATTTATTTGAAGACCGTGACGAAAAAAGTATGCTTCGAATACTTGAAAATTCAAATGCCGACCTAATGTTTTTTGGGCATACCCACAAACCATATCACCGTATTTTTGAATACGACAAAGACGGACAAAAAGCATTTCGCCACGCCATAAATTTAGGTTCAATTGGTAACCCAAAAGACGGAGACCCAAGAGGCTGCTATGTTATGATTACCATAAACGACAACAGTAGCAAGTTTGACAAAGACAGTATAAAAGTTGAATTTATTCGTGTTGCTTATGATGTAGAAAAAGCAGCAAAGGCAATTGAAGAGAGCATTCTACCAAATGCTTATGCAGAAATGTTAAGAAAAGGATATTAAGAAAATGAGAAGAATTTTATTTTTTGCTGCAATAACATTCATTGCTTTTAAAAACTTAAAAGCACAGTCAACTTATGTAGCTGGACTTTTTCCGACGATTGACCATTCAGGAACGATTACAAAACATTTAGATTATAGCTTTTATTATTTCGGTGCATTTCCGCTTGTCAATTTCAACAAGCCCGACGTTTCAAAAGACGCAAATTTTTTATTGTTCTATTCTGAGCAGGCTTTGACGTTCAATGTAAACAAGCATTTATCTTTTACCGGAAGTTATGTTTACCAAAGAGAGAATGTAACCAATGACAGTTACTCAAACGAAAATCGTTTGTATGTTCAGGCCACTTACAGACATTCGGCTAAGACCGTAAATCTAAAACATCGTTTGCGTTTTGACAACCGTTTTGTACACAACAGAACGACTGGAGAAACACCTTACACACATCGTCTGCGTTACCTTATTGGACTTGATGTTCCGATTAAAAGCAAGAAGAATAATTTATACTTCACAGCTTACGAAGAAGCATTTTTTAATACCTTCAAAAATGCAGGTGCGGTTTTTGGAGAGAATTGGGCTTATGCAGCAATTGGTGTTAAACTCAACGACAAAAATAAAGTAGAAACCGGACCGCTTTACATAACCTGGAACACAGGCGGAAACAATTGGTTTCATCAATATTATTTGCAACTGACCTGGGTTTCATACCTTGACTTTACCAAACCTAAACAGACAAAATAGACCAATGCTTTCGCTGGCACATTTATATTTCTTCAAACGCACCAACTAACGCTAAAAAATCCAAAAGAGCCACAAAGCCACCGCACAGGGAAAGTGCAAACCCGACAACAGACTTGTACGATAAAAGCTCTGCCTACAACATACGAGGCTTAAACGAAGTTCCTCTTCGATTTAAGTCCCTACTAGAATCAGTAAGGATTGAACCCCTGCTGATTCCAGTAAGGGGCCTCAAAAAAAGAATCTCATGTTCTGGGGATAGAGTAACTTTGGCTTCAACCCCACAGAAAGTGAGGCGCATGTGAGAAGGACATATCCTTGCCGATCAAATCATCCAGACTGGAAAATTCAATTTGGTCTCCCTCTACTCTATCTATTTGATTCATGGAGAAATATTTTCATTTCTGGGTCTTGAAGTCAAGAGGTTTTGAGTACTTTTATCGGATCCATATTAACAATGGATTGGGGCGTTTTTTCACAACCTGTCCCGCCAAAAGCGGGAGTCTGATGTTAGCGGTAATGGTACGACCGCCTGCAACAGTACAAACAATTTGACAAAAATAAATGGAGCAACTTAAACAGGTAATGCGACAAATGATCAATGTTTCGGAAGATGAGCTAAACAACTTCCTGAGCGGTGCTATTACCAAAACTTTTAAGCGACAAGAGACTATAAGCCGACCCGATTCCATTCCAAACGAAATATTTTTTATTGATAAAGGAATTATCAGAGTTTTAATTACCGACAACGAAGGAAATGACCATACCATACATTTTGCGTTAGAGAACCAATTTATTGCAGACTACTCCAACTTTATTCAAAAACAACCCTCGATTTATAGTTTGCAGACTTTGGAAGAAACTCAAGTAGTTGTCTTGCCACGTTCAGCCATTGAATGGGGATATAAAAACTTAAAAGAGGGACAAAAAATGGGGCGACTTATTGCAGAGTACTATTTTATTTACCAAGACGACCGCATTAAAAATTTGTATATCAGAACGCCGAAAGAACGCTACGACAATATCACAGATGTTTTCCAAAACATACACAGCAGAGTTCCGCAACATATGATTGCTTCCTATTTAGGTATTACACCAATACATTTAAGCCGGCTAAAAAAAACTGAAATAGAAAAACCATAAACATTTGTTATCGTTTGGCACTTGCCAACTGACTGAGCTTTGCGTTATAATTTTAAATATAATTGTAATGACAAGGATAATTCTCACATCACTTCTGCTGATGTTTACTTTCACCTCAACCATTTCAGCACAAGACAATTCTGTAAAATCCATTAAGACCAAAAAGTACGACCCAACTGCAAATCTTGTCGTATGGCCCGAAGAATTCAATCCTGCAAAAGCCAAATGGTATGTTTACAACGAAATTGAAATAAACGCTAAACCCGAAGTGGTTTGGAATATTTTAATTGATGCCAAAAAATGGCACACCTTTTACAAAGGAGTAGAAAGTCCGGTAGAATATCTGGACACCAATACAACCACTTTAAGAAATGGATTGGCTTTTAAACTGCACACAATGGGCTTACATCTTACACCAGTAATGAAAGAATTTGTACCCAATGAAAGAATGGCCTGGGAAGTAAGAAGAGGAAATTTAACAGCCTATCACGCCTGGGTAATTGTTCCAACGGCCAATGGTTGCAGGCTAATAACACCGGAAGCACAAAATGGTTTCTTAACATTTTTACAAAAAATATTTAAACCCAATAAATTACTAAACCTTCACGAACATTGGCTTGAAGTAATAAAAGCAAGAGCAGAAAACAATCAAAAATAATATGAAAGAATATATATTAATTACAGGAGCTAGTTCGGGAATTGGCCGCGAAATGGCCAAACAACTTGCCGAAAAAAAATTCTATTTACTTTTGGTTGCACGAAGTGAAGATAAATTGCTGCAACTTAAACAAGAATTAAAAAAACAATTTACTATTGAAGTAGAATATTTGCTTTTTGATTTATCAGAACCCAATTCAGCAAGCGACTTGTATAAACTGGTAAAAGAAAAAAACTATTTAGTTACAGGTCTGATAAACAATGCAGGTTTTGGCGACTATGGAAACTTTGTAGAAATGCCTTTGAAAAAAGATGAAGAAATGATTGCGGTTAATATTACTGTGTTGGTTGGGCTAACAAAATTATTCGGCGCTGATATGGTAAAAGCAGGAAAAGGGCGAATCATGAATGTGGCTTCATTACTTTCATTTCTGCCGTTTCCTTACTATTCAGTGTATTCTGCTACCAAATGTTTTGTATTGGCATTTACAGAAACCGTTGCTGCCGAATTGCAGGGAACAGGTGTCACAATTACCGCACTTTGTCCTGGAACAGTAGAAACACCTTTTCACACAAAAGAAATGCGCAAAACAAATGCAATGAGTGCAAATAAACCAATGCCGGCCGATGTTGTAGCCAAAGCAGGGGTTGAATTGTTCCTGAATGGCAAAGGAAAAAAAATTGTTGGTTTTATGAATTGGTTTTTGAGCAATCTGCCCAGAGTAACGCCTGACAAACTGATGATGAAAATTAAAAAGAATTTAGCAAGCATCAAAGGATAAAGGACGAACCATTACTTCTAATAAATAAGATAAACGAAGTTCTGCTCTGATTTATCCAAATGGCTATCGGAGGCTGAACCCCTGCTGATTCTAGTAGGGGGCCTCGAAGTGAGAATTTCATGTTATGCCTATTGAATAACTTTGGTGCCAATCTCACAAAAAGTGAGTTGCCTTTGATAAGGACATATCCTTGCCGATCAAATCCTCTAAACAGGAAAACTCAATTTAGTCTCGCGCTATTCCTTGAATTCGTCTAATAGAGAAATAGTTTGATTTTCTGTGCTTAAAGTCAAAAGGTTTCGAGTATTTTTATTGGATGAATAGTAGCGATAAGCTTGGGATTTTTTTCACAACCTGTCCCGCCAAAAGCGGTTGTCTGCCGCTATTTGCAATGCTGACCAACACGACACAAGGCTTAGAAAAATGAACTGGAAAATTATTTTATCAATACTCACAACGGGACTGCTGACTTTTATATCAGGTTGGTTGTTTCACGACATGAAACAGTTTGCTGACGGAGTTGCTGCGGACAGTAATCGAATGGACAGTTTACGAAAAACTAATCCCAGGTTTGTGACAACAATCGCACAAGACCAACTCGACAGTTTGATGATAACTTCTAACATTAACAACATTGCAGAAAACTTTGCCACAAAAATTTCAGGAAGCTTTGTAATGAAAGATGCAAAATGTGCGGGGTTTAATTTTATTAGCCGAACAAGTGTTACCTGGACAAATAAAATATACTGCGGACATCCCGACACTTTAAAAATTCGTTGGCTTGATAATGCAACATTTTACACTCAAGACATCGTTCGACTTAATGAAAAATGTCCACCGCGAGTTTGGGTTTATCAAGTAGTTTCCTTTGACGGAATTCATTTAACTCTAAAACAAATATGGACTGGTTGGAACGACTATAATGACGAGCGGACTGAATTTATTAAAAGAGTAGCGGAGGACTAAAAATGACGACAGAAAGAGAAGCACATGTCTATAACAGAATCTGCAAGAATTTGGCGGTTCTATGGTCAAATAATCCGGATAGGTATCGGCATTGTGCTTCACATCAACTGTAGTGCTGCTAAAACCTCCCCAAAAATTTGATCAGCTCAAAAAAAGCAGGCTAATTGCAGTTTAACGGAGTAAATTGCAATACGCAAAAACAAGGGAATGAACAAACTCCATTTCCGATTGTTCCGCCTCTAGATAAATGGTTATGAGAAAGTTACTTTACACCCTTTTCTTCGGTTTAACCCTGAACGCAGGCACTCAGGCACAAATTAATCTTATCGGCGTATCTAACAACACCGAAACAGGCAATATTGACTTGCTTCAGTGGGCGGCATTTGATTCTTCAACGGTTATAGCCACGCCAACTACTTTGGATGCCTATTTATTCTCCTCATCGGCGTTTGATCATTTCAACAGCATCTACTACATCGCTGGCATTTCAGGCCAAACCACAGGGTTGTATTCCTACAATTCCGAAAATAGCGAAAGCAATCTGAACTCAGGTTCCTTGTATACGAACATTTCGGAATTCGATATGAGCACCGGCAAAATGTATAACCTAATCATGGAATCCGAGGAATACATAAGTATTTACGAATACGACATTGAATCGGACCAGGACAGCCTGATCGGAACGATATATGAGACAGGGGTTATTGGCATTATTGCCGATGCCATCGGTTTTGATTCCAACAACGGCATTCTCTATTATGTCGGTTATACGAATGATCCTGCTTTGGCGCTCTATGCCATACCGGTCAGAGATGGCTCCTTTTCATACACCAGAACCATACTCAATATACCCAATCCCAACGGCAACATTACCAGCCTTAATTTTGACAATGTCAATGAGAAATTATTCGCGGCGAATGATACTTATGACCAAAATGCAAATTACACCGGAAGAAACATTGTTGAAATCGACATTACAACCGGCGATGTCAATACACTCGCGCAGTTAAGCGAGTTTGCCTACTTCGTAGGTGGGTCTTCTCTTTTCGATCAAAACTCAGGTACCTTTCTATTGGTAGGCATCACAGATAGCAATATGCTTGAAATGATTGCTTTCGATACCTACACGAACACGTATGTAACCGGCTTTGTGCCAGATAACGTTTCTGAAATCGCATGCGACAATTATTTGTTCGCTACAACTCGTTATGCTGTCGCCGTTATTGAGTCGCAAGAAGCATTGAATTTCATGTTGTATCCCAATCCAGTTTCAGATGTATTGAATCTGGAATGTACATCTAACGGACCAGTTCAGGTGCAAATCTTCACTTCAATGGGTGAACTGGTTTATGAGAAAATCAACGCCTCAGTCAGCAGGATGAATGTGGATATTTCCACCTTGTCGCCTGGTCTTTACACGGTAAATCTAGTTGGCGCTAAACAAACTGTATCTAAAAAGATTCTGGTGAAATAAACCGCAGCTTGCTTCTCCACCGAGGGGTTTAGCAGTAAGCTTTGAATACACCTAACCATAAAAAAAATCTTTCAAATAGTTCTTTCAACTTTATTATTGATTTGTGTATTCATTGAACCTTCAATCGCTCATGACCATAGTAAGAGAAAGCGCTCAAAAAAAGAAAAACTCATAGACTTCAGAATATTTTCACTGTAACTATTCTGGTTTTGTATTTACTATTCCATTAATTCCCGACTCTGAAGTCGAACATTGAATGGCCCCCAACCGTGGGCCCAAGGTCTATATATCTGCAGGATCGCAAGGCCATAAGCCGACAGTCGGGGAGGCAATTTGAAGGATGAATAATTCCCTACATTCATTTTGCATATAATATTCTCCTGACGACTAAAAAATCATCAAGACAAAAAAGGTGGAAGCGGTAGGACTCGAACCTACATGGCCGGATTTTCAGTCCGGTGCATTGACCATCTTTGCTACACTTCCAAAAGAGTTCGGTGTCAGAATCGAACTGACTACATTGGTTTTGCAGACCAACACACATCCATTGTGCGTACCGAACAGGCATAAAAAAAGCCGCTTATTCCTGGAAACAAGCGGCTTTAAAGTCTTTTTATTTTTTAATTAATAGACAATGGCAATTCGCTTGTTATCCAGCAGACAACAAAAAAAAGTGCTAAAACAAAATTTATTAATTGAAATTTTCATGGTGCAAATATAAATTACTTTTCTTTACCTGACCAAAAAAAATTGACTAAATATTTTTTTACCCAATCAGACAAGTGAGTTAGGCATATTTGAGAAGGGCAAACAGCATCTCACTTGAATTCTTTCCATGCGAAAATATTTTACAAGAGAGCATGGCTAGTCAAGAGGTATTATGTATTTTTAGCGGATGAATTTAAAAAAGGAGCGTTGGGAGTTTTTTCACTACCTGTTCTGCCAAAAGCGAATGTCTGACATTAGCGGCAACAATTAACGGCCACCTGCATGTTCCAGACCCTAATACCATGACAAAATATTCAGACAAATGATAACGTATAAACTTAAAAATCTAATCTCTTTTTTACTATTCCTATCTATATTCTTTACATTTTGTAACGGACAGACTTCAACGAACCAGAAAAACAATACAAATTCATCCAATAAAACTGAACAACATCCAAAAATTGTTCGGACTCAGGGAACAAAGTGCGAGAATGTAGGTTGCCAGATTCTTGACAAAGACGGCAACTTATGGTTTAGCATTAGTGGAGAAGGTGCGTATCGCTACGACAGAAAATCATTTACCAACTTCACTACCAAAGATGGTTTGTGCAACAACGATGTAGGTGCAATTATTCAAGACAGGGCAGGAAATATTCTACTTGGGACAAAAAATGGAATATGCAGTTATGACGGTAATAAATTTACAAAATATCCTGTGCCCGACACATTGAGCATTACCTGTATGTTAGAAGACAAAGATGGAAACCTATGGTTCGGTACTATGGGAAATGGAATTTATCGCTTCAATGGCACAACACTTGACAATTTCCTGAATAACAACGACCACATTTTTAACTTTGGAAATACAAACCAACTCATCCTTGATATTCTGCAAGATAAAAATGGAAACTTATGGTTTAGCTCCTGGAATGGTGGTGGTGTGTGGAGATATAATGGAAAAGAATTTAAAAACTTTCTTCCATCTGCTGACTATTATAAAGCTAACCAGGACCAAAGAAACCTCAACAATCCACTGAGTTCTGTCGAAATTATTACAGGCACTAATTATTCTTTATCTCAGGACCATATCACAGACGATATGATTTTTTCAATGACAGAAGACCATTTAGGAAATATTTGGTTTGCGACAAGAAACCACGGCATTTGCTCTTACAATGGAATAACATTTACAAGCATCGGAAGAAATGAAGGGTTTGACTGCGAAGGGGCAACAGCAATCCTGCAAGATGACAAGAATAATTTTTGGATTACAACTACTGATATTGGAGTTTGGTATTATGATGGTAAAACATTTAAAAACTTTACAGAAAATGATGGACTTGTAAATAATGCCGTGATGAATATTCTGAAAGACAAAAACGGCAATTTCTGGTTTGGAACAAAGTGGTTTGGATTAAGCCGTTATGACGGTAAAACTTTTACTACATTTTCTCAATATGACAATTAAATCCAAAGGAATATACTACCAAACGAAAGATTTAGTTGCTCATTTCTGCGATAAAATTGTGGACTTCGATTTCGCATACTTCCCTGAGACAAGACATGATGGTTTTGACTTATAGCGAATGTAAACTTCATTCAAAATCAACGAAACAAATATCCTGACTTTAAGGACAAAGAGAAAAGAGAAAATTGAAAGTGAATTTAATAAGCTAATAAAAATTGATGTTGTTGTAAAACCAAAATTTGAAAACTCTACAACACTCTATTTTTTTTTAAGAACACATTAAATGCAGAGTTAATTGACAAAACATAAAAAATCTATCGGTAGTAGCACCTTGCCAGAAGCGTAGCGTTCGTGGTAGCGGATGCTTTTCAGCTCCAAATAAATACTGGTTTTGTCTTAATGGGTAATTGCTCGTAAAATCCAGCCTTCGGCAAGCCGCTAAAACCTTATCGACATGCCAAGACAACATCCTTCAGCCCATAAAAACCATCGGAATTTCGAAGAAAAAAAGAACTACTTTTGCCAAATCAAATTTAGAGACAAAATAAATGACGACACAGATTATTCAAAATATCAAATCATTGGTCTCGTTAAACACCGCCGAAGAAAAAGCATTTTTACAAATTCTGGAAGTAAATAAATTCAAAAAGAAAGATTTTGTACTTCAGGAAGGGCAAATTTGCAATAAAATTACTTTTGTGAATTATGGCTGTATGCGGTTGTTTTATAATATTGAAGGAGTGGAGAATACTATACAATTCTTTTTTGGAGATAGTTGGTACACAGATTATGCAAGTTTCTTGACAGGCCAACCAACCATTGAAAATATCCAGGCACTCGAAAATAGCGAGGTTGTTCAAGTCAAAAAGGAAGACCTGTATCAATTGTATGATGTAATGCCAATATTTGACAGAGTAGGCAGAATTTTTGCCGAACGTGCTTATCTATCGGTCTCACAACTCAACCAAATGAAGACCAACGAAGAACCAGAAATCAGGTACTTAAACTTACTGAAAACAAGACCAGAGCTTGTTCAACAGATACCACAGCACTATATTGCTTCTTACCTTGGTATCAAACCAGAAACGCTTAGTCGCATTAGAAAGAGAATTTTGACATCAAGATAAATTTATTGATTCAACTCAACGTTTTACTGCTTCTCCCCTCCCATTCTTTGCAATGTTAAATCATTCAAACATTGCACTAATGATAAAATTAATTCAAATTTTCCCGGCATTGCTTCTACTATATGGTAGTCAAGCACTTTCTCAGACAAATTCAGATAGTCCTAAAAAATGGGGGATTGAAACCGAACTTATCCAACCTTTTTTGCCCGAAGTAGGCATTATCAGGCTAACAGCCACTCGTACAATAACGTCAGCGGAAAGCAAGATGAAAGGCGGTTTACTAATTGGTATGTACATCAGACCAAATGTAAAACACGATGTGGTGGAAAAAATCAATGAGTATATGTTGATCATAGGTTACCGCCAATACTTCTGGAAAGGATTACATCTTGAAGGCAAAGCTAATATTGGCTACGCCTGGGGTACAAAAAATCTCATTGACGGAAAGGATTACGAAACGTCAACCATCTTTTGGGAATCAAACCTGGGCTACAAATTTAACCTTACCAATAAAACCAAAAGTAGCCTTTACGTAATTCCTCAATTTGGTGTTATTGGCAATGCAAAAGGCGAAAACACCGTAAATATTGGCCCACGTGGTGGAAAGCCGGATACTTTTATTCAGGGTAGTTTAATTTTAGGTCTAAATTTCTAATCTTCAAAAAAAGTAAATATGAAAAATTTAATCATAATAGTAGCACTGACTATAATAAGCATTTCGAATTCCCTTGCACAGTCAAATGATAAAAAGGAATTTTTGTATAGCAATAAATTCAGTTTGTTGTTTGGCACATTGCAACCCACCGCATTAAAAGGTTTTAATGTGGAAATCAATTACACGACCAAACGAATAATATTTGATTATTCACACGGCGTTTCGCTTGATCCACCTACAGTTGGAGATTTTAAAAATCAGAAAGTTGCTTTGCATTTACCTTCTTCAACAGGCTTTGGTATTGGTTATAGATTTTCTTCATTCTTTGATATTCGTTTTGAACCCAAACTTCACAGTTGGGAAGTTTACTACGAAGGTGAAACACAAAACGAGAATACGAAAATAAAGGATTTCAAAACGTTTACGTTAGGTATTGGAGTTTACTACCGATATATGCCCTTTAAAAAAAGTGACATTAAATTATTACAAGGCATTACTACAAGCACAAGTATAAGGTATTGGCAAAATGTGGGTACAACTTTAAGTAACGATGCGTTTTCATACACAAATAAAAATACCAATAAAACAGAAACGCTTGAAGCACCCAATATTGGTATTGCCAATAGTCCAATTATTTTTAACATCGCCATTGGTTACACATTTGGCGGAAAATAAAAAATATGAAAAACACACTTTCAACTATTCTACTATTGTTTGCACATACAATAATGCTTGCCCAAACAAAAAAAGAAAACGTATCTTTTACGGTTGCTGAATTTCGGGGAGGATATGGAGTAAACATATTTGGCAAAGGCCTAAAAGAAAAATACGACGCCGGCAACTTTTCCAGTTCCGGTGGCGGACTTGCATCACTTTCGGCATACCATAAATTCAAAAAAATAAATTACCTGAATTTTGGTATTAAATATAAATCATTGGGCGCAGCACCTGCAAAAGGCGACAATCAGCAAGAAATGTTTTTTAACTATTGGGGTGCTGCAATTACTACAAAGTACTTTCCATTTGACAGAGATGCCAAAAAAGGAATTTATCTCCAATGCGATTACTTTTTTGTAAGTCAATTTACACAAAAGTATAGAAATACTATAACCAAAAATTTTGACCATCAGTTCGCCATTGGCAGCGGATTTGTTGTTGGCACAGGATATGATTTCCCAATAGGCAAAGGCATAACCATGTTAACTATTGGCGTAGAATATGAAACGAACAGCCGAACAGGAGAAGTAACAGGAATAGGTGACAAAAATTTCAGAAGTTCAAACTTCGGCATTATGGCAGGTATAAAATTCTAAACCAATGAAACAAAATTTACTGAAAAATAAAGCCTTATTTTGGCTTGGCTTTGTTCATTTACTTATTTTCATTATACTTTTAATTTACAGTTTTTTCAGCGATGCAGTAGTCTTAGGAATAAACTCAATGATTAAACCTATAAAGTTTGCGCTGAGCATTTGGATATACAGTTGGACAATGGCATTGATTTTAAATCATTTTGCCGACCATCGTAAAGTAAAAATTTATTCCCGGGTTGCGATTATATGTATGAGTTTTGAGCAAATAGCCATCACATTTCAAGCATTTAGAGGCGAATTATCTCACTTTAATAAGTCTGATACATTTGGCATAATATTATTTGCCTTAATGGGTATTTTCATTCTAACAATAACACTTTGGACAGCATACATAACCTACCTTTTTATAAGACAGAAGAACCATGAGTTAAACCCTGCAATTTATTTGAGTATGGAAATTGGTTTAGTTTTCTTTGTAGTGTTCAGTTTATTTGGCGGCTATATCAGCAGTTTACAAGGGCATACAGTCGGTGCAATAGACGGTGGAAAAGGTCTGTGGTTTATAAATTGGAGTACACATTTCGGCGATTTACGGGTAGCTCATTTTTTTGGTATACATAGCTTGCAGATTATTCCATTGTTTGCAATTGCTATCACCAAATACTTTGATAATTCTACATCAACATTTCTGGTTAAAAGTTTTTCATTCGCGTATTTAGTCTTTATTATATTGACAATAGGACAGGGACTTTTGGGATTTCCATTTCTCAAATTATGACATTGCGACACTAACGGACCGGGAAGAAGGGTTACAGATAATATACTAGGCTTAAACCTAGTTCCACTTCGATTTAAACCTCTGTTGAACGACCCTTCGGTTGCGGCCTGAAAGGGAGAAACTCATGTGAAGGGTATTGAATAACTTTGGCGTCAAACTCCCGAAAGGTGAGTCAAATTTGAGAATGACAAACATTTCCATGTATCCGATTCATGGTTAAATATTTTGATATTCGTCGTTTGGTGTCAAGTGGTTTTGAGTATTTTATCGAATGAATAATAACGATGGGTCGGCGAGTTTTTCACCACCCATACCGCCAAAAGCGGAGTCTGACGTTGGCAGTAATACTGAAAAACGATAGTACACAGTGGACAATATTGTGCGGACAGATACGTTAAGGCGTTTTGACAACTAAATTTTTTTCAAACCCTTATGGCAGGCAGACAGCTTCTATCCAACAATGACATTTCATTTTTCAAAAAAAACGGCTACCTATTAGTAAAGGACGTTTTCAGCCAATCAGATATTTTTCAATTAAGGAAAATATTTGATGACGCAAAACAAACCGGGACATGGAACACCTCGCCCTATTACACAGACACAATCATGACAGACATTTATAATTTCTATCCTGAAATTATTGACATCATCTTTTCAGAAAAACATATTCAAGTTGCAAAAGATTTGCTCGGAACTGACTGTATATTGATTCCGGAATGCGCAGTTCATCGCAATCGGTATTTTGATTGGCATAGGGACGACATCAATGAGCTTGGAAGAGATTTTTCTGTTAATAAGGATTTGTCCGTCATTCAAACGTGTATTTATTTTCAAGATAATAATTCTGAAACAGGCGGTGGAATGACAGTATGTCCAGGCTCTCACTTGAAAAAAAATTCGCAAAACATTCTCTATTTCAAACTTAAAAAAATGTTGAATGCTTTCCATAAAGAAAATGTCCCATCACAAACGGGAGACTTATTGGTTTTTGACTATTCCTTAATTCACAGGGGAACTCCGTGCAAGACAAAAGATGGTAACAAACAGACAAAATATGCAATCTTCAATAAGTTCTCTAAGAATAATTCTTCTGCAAAAGAAATTGCGAAAAAATTAAGAATAGCAGATAGTGATTATTATAAAAATTTCCTCGTCCAAGACACTCTTAATCCGGCATTTTCAAAAATAAAAGAGTTATCTCATATTGATATTTATTATTAGAAAATGACAATACTGCATTTAGAGCATTCAAAAATTGATAAATACAAATGGGATAATTGTATAAGAAATTCTGGAAATCAGATAGTATACGCTTATTCATGGTTTCTTGATATAGTTTCTCCAAAATGGGAAGCCTTGGTAAAAGGAGATTATGAATTAGTTTTTCCTCTATGTACAAGAAATAAAATAGGAATCAAGTATCTTTTTCAGCCATGCTTTAATCAGCAATTGGGATTTTTCTCCACTAAATCCGTTTCCCAATATGACGAAATACAAATCTTTGATTATATATTTAATAATTTTAGTTATGTAGAAATAAATATCAATAATCTGAATAACTGCATTGAAAATAAATTTTCGAAGACTGTACGAATAAGTCAAACATTAAACCTTAATTTAGAGCATGAGAAATTATATTCAAATTATTCAGGCAGACTGAAAACATGCATTAGAAAAGCAATGAGAACCGGTGTTCGCATTGAGAAGAACATATCAGTTGATAAGGTAATTCAAGTATTTCATGAAAGTAAGGTAAAAAAAGTAAAACCCATTTACCAGAAGCATTTGCCACAAATGAAAAAAATAATAGACGTATCAATGCGAATGGGATTCGGAAATTTATGGGGAGCATATGATACAAATCAGAAAATCATTAGTTCGGCTTTTTTTATTAAAACAAATGATCGGATTTATTTCCTGTTTAATGCAACAAATGACGATGGAAGAAAACATTGTGCAAATCACCTACTAATAAATGAAATAATTAAAGAGCATAGTAATGACTTGACAGTATTAGATTTCGTTGGGTCTTCTGTTGAGTCAATAAAAAAATTCAATCAAGGATTCGGGACTGAGAACAATTCCTATTATCAAATTAAAAAAAATAATTTACCGATAATTATCAGATGGGTAAAGAAATAAACTGGTGTACAATTTTGTTCGGACAAACGGTCTGCTTCTTCGTAAACAGTGACGGGAACGACAAAGTACTACTGCCTGCATATAAGAAATTCATGTCATGGCGATTGAATAACTTTGGCGTCAACCTTATAGAAAGTGAAGGATTTTTCAAAAGGACAAACTGTTTTAGTTCTGCAATTCCCTTTGTTCACAGCCTTTTCTAAGATCTGAAGTAATACTCAATGCGCAATCTCCTTCGGGTTTTCTGCTACTTCCTATTCCCTTGATTGAATTGACCATCGTCATGAAAAAACTGCAAATGAAGAATATTTCGAGAATTGTAAAGAGATTTCTTATTGTACTGTGCTGCTTATGCCATTGACAAGTTGGTGGAAGCATTGCTGCGCTCGCTGCTCTTTTGACTTCACGCGATTCCTCACTCAGATGCGCTGAGGAGTATTCCAAATACGGTGCCCGTATCTCCATTTTCTCATAAAAGGGCAACAGGAGCTGCTAACAAATGATGCCTCACAAGGACTTGCTGATACAACGGTAAAATTATCCTATCGAAAACAAAATGGTGAGCAAATAATGAAATCAACTAACTTTGTAAGTACTATAAAGATTCTAATCAAAAAGTTTAAACAATATGAAACTCCTTATAACAACTGACTTTTCAGCCAATTCCAAAGGAGCAATCAGGTTTGCTCAAACACTGGCTAAGCAATCCAATCAAATAGAGGCCACGTTCTACCACTCCGTTCTTTTTCTGAAACCCACAAGTTGGAGTGATACTTTTTACAAAAAATATAAGCAAGAGCAAACAGCAAGAATTACTGACGAACTCAAAAAGTTTGTGTACTCCATTATTGGGCAAGATAAAAACGGGTTTACCAATATTAAGTTTGTTATCGATTCTGCTTTCTCCACCGAGAAAGACCTTGTTAAGTATGCTGAAAAAAACAAAATGAACTTCATCTGTATTGCAACTCAAGGTGCCGGCATATTAAGAAAAATATTGGGCACGCATACATCTTATGTGGTCAACCATTCAAAAATACCCGTTTTGGTAATTCCAAGCCATTATCGTTCAAAACCTATAAAAAAAGCAACTTACTTGTCTGATTTTGAAAACGTGAAGAAAGAAATGGATAAGGTTTCCAAATTTTCGGCCACGGTAAAATGTAGTTTGGATGTATTGCATTATTCAACTCTTGTTAGTTATAAAAATAAAATCCAACGCAATAAAGCGTTATTTGAAAGTGCAGGATACAAAGACATTAAGCTAAACATAATCGAAAATAAACCTGAATTATCACTTGTAGAAAGCATTTCAGAATATATCACCAAAGCCAAACCGGAACTTTTAATTCTGTTTACCAAAAGGGAAAAAAGTTTTTTTGAAAGTATTTTTCTACCCAGCAAATCAGCAGAACTCACCTATACCACTAAAGTACCTGTTTTGATATACTCGAAATGAAATCAGGAAAGAAGAACTTCTTCATCAATATTTTTAGAAAAGTTAAGATTAATTTTTTAAAAATATATTATGCGAGAGGCAGTGCTCACGAAATTTCATTGGGAGCTGCTATTGGCGCTTTTTGGGGAGTCTTTCCAACGTTTGGATTGAGTACTATTTTATCATTGCTGTTATACAAATTAATTCGCTTCAATTTGGTGGCAGCAATATCAGGTGCTTTTATATCCAATCCTTTAACAAGCCCTTTTCTATTGATGTTAAGTTACAAGGTTGGAAGCTTTTTTATAGAAACTAATTTTCAATTTGACTACAATAACTGGTATAAAA
Organism: Flavobacteriales bacterium; assembly: GCA_031378885.1. Taxonomy (GTDB): domain Bacteria; phylum Bacteroidota; class Bacteroidia; order Flavobacteriales_D; family Sanyastnellaceae; genus JANNEQ01. The sequence continues at coordinate 404 of JANNEQ010000105.1, read as the reverse complement.
GTTTACCGCAGATTGGTTATGTGTTGCTTATAGGTTCTACCATTGTTAGTTCATTCACAGGACTAATTGTTTACTTCAGTGTCAAATATGCGATTGAAAGACGAAGAAGAATGAATCATGACAAAATTGCCTGAGAATGATTCATTATGAGCATGATTTTGCGACTTGGGCAGTTGACCCACTTTTAATTCTATCCATTTAAATCCGCTTCTATCGCGTGATTTGAGTGCATGGAACATCCGCTAAACGCAAATAAAAAAGTGCATATAATACCAATTCCAAATATAATTTAACCCAAAGGGTAAATTATTTTGTGAATTGGTTATGCCGCCACTAAAAATAAATAGTACTATGAGGCGTAGCCGAAACCTGCCTTTGCCGGCAGGCAGGTTGGACTATATTAT